>JAVBUR010000054.1:0-123203 GCA_031555145.1 Tannerellaceae bacterium
TTTCATATTGTCCATCAACGGAGTTATGTTCGTATGTTTATGTATGTTGATTACTTTTACACCATTGATGGATGCAATTTCGGCATTACCTTCCTTGAGATCCCATTGACTGGGGAATTCACCTGCCTTTTCACGGGTTACATCATCGTCGAAAATAATCTTGTCGCCCGGCACAAAATCAGATTTGGCATACGCCATTTCTAACGATTTGGCTGGTGTTGCAGCGCTATTACCGCCACTACCACTGCCGTTATCGCCGGCGCTTTGGGTTTTTGTATTGCCCGTTGCCGGTTGACTGTTGCTGTTGGCGTTAGCGGCTTCATCCGTTTCCTGGCTCTCATCCTTGTTTTCGCTTTTTTCCTTATCTTTATAAGTATTGGGGTCGGTCACTTTGTCGATGGCCTTGCTCACCCCCTGGTCGGTTTTTTGTTCCGACTTGCGAATGGTAGCGTCTTCGGCGCTTTTTTTGATGGCTTTTCCGAGCCGGTCGCCAAATTGTGCTTGCGTGGTAGTGTAAGATGCCACCAATAGCACGGTCATTAATAATAATTGAATCCTTTTCATGATGTTGAATTGTTGAATTGTTGAATATTGGAATATTTATTGGGGTTCGGCGATACGGTATTCGCTGAGTTTGACCATATCGGCCAACGTAACGCCGCCCGCCTTGAATCCGGTAACTTCCGTATGTATGGTATGGGTGCCTGTTTGGATATATTTCAGCGTGAAACCGTACTTGTTGTCTATCCAAAATGTACCCAACCCATCGCCATACGTATAGGTGTAGACGGTTGCATCGCGTCCGGCAATTTTTTCGCTGCCGGTTTTCTTAAATCCACTGTCATCCAGGAAACTTGCATGCAAGAAAATGTGTGCGGCAAGCATTTGTTCAATACCCCGATATGCAAACTTTGGATCGTAGGGAAGAATCACGCCTGTTTTTTCCCGGTCGTTCAGTTTATAAGCCTTTCCTGCGCTTTCATCAACCAAAATCGACTGGTTACCCCATTCTCCTTCCATACGAAACGCCCACCCCTGCTCGCATCGTGCCTGGTAAAAATGATAGGGTTTTTGCCCCTGTGCATCGAAAACGAGCGAGATACTGAAATTGGTGAGTTCGGCCTCAACTTCTTTTTTGGTTTTGGGCTTCCCGTCGCTTTGTTGCGGCGTTTGTGCGCCGGCATGCAGCATCAGCGGTAAGGTTACGAATAAAAATATTATCCTTTTCATGAATGGTTTGTTTTGGACAAATACAAAGGCAGCCAAAACAATCATCGACAAATCGATATTGAATGTTGTCTTCATGATGAATTATTTTATGATTGTTCTTTTACAATCCCGTAACGCTACCGGCAAGAAGAACTGCGCCTAACACAAATGCCACAGCCACAGAGACCACAATCACGCACACCAAACTGATGATGAAATACGGAGTGACTTTGTCTTCGGGCGTTTTCATCATTGGAACCAAGCCGGTATACAGGATAAACAAGCCGTAGAGGCCGGCCAACGTTGCGATTATCCGTAATGATGGGATGATGTAGAATATCCCGGCAAGGCACATGGGTGTGTAGGAATAAGCCACCAACGCAAAAGCGCGGTCGAAATTCTTCGCCGAACCGAACGAATCGGCTAACAGGTTGATGACAAACGCAGTGAGATAAGCGCCGCCAATTGTAGTAATGAGCGAAACGACGGCCTGCCGTACTCCCCAGCCAATGGTACCGCCAATGTGAATGCCTAATACGTTATATCCGATCAGTCCCTGCCCGATGAATTGGCACACTGCCGGTATGAGCGCCAGAAGCAGCAGGTAAGAGGTAAGAATGGATGTGTTCGGGAGCTGCTCTGCTTCAATAACCGCCCATTCCGTTTTCGGGGTTACCAGTATGTTTTTTACACGATTTATGATATTCATGATCTTTTGATGGTTATGTTATAATTAAACTTTGAACTTTAAACTTTACAGTTTCATTTCCACTAATTCTGTGCTGCCTTGCAGTTTGTCCTTGTCGTTGTAGGTTTCGGTTTTCACGGTACCCACCCCGGGCGCATACCACGATACGGTGCGAGCCGTTACATCCCTTTTCATGACAGTGGTGGTAACGGTTTGGGTGATTTTGTGGCATTTGAACGTCCCTGCCGGAACCGTTACATCCTCAATGGCCAGGCATTTACCGTCGGTCATCTTCATCACGGTTTTCATCTTCATGATCGTCATGTCAATGGTCATGGTCATGTCCGCATCCTTGAGCGACTGCCCGGGCTGCATGTTGTTGGGCAACTCCATCGGCACGCCGGTGACCTCCATCTTCATCTGCTGGTCTTTCATCTGGCCGGCAAACACCTGGTTCATGTCCATGAACACAACGTCGTCCTTGATGGTGACCTTGCAGGGTACTTCCACCGGCGGATCGGACGGTTTCTGGTTCTTGTCCAACAATTCCAACACATACGAGATGGACATGTTGCTGCCCGAGCCTTCCACGTCTTGAACGGTTTGCCGCGAATAGCTGTCCGCTTTCCCTTTGGCGTTTTTGTTTGCATATACCTGCACGGTTCCCGCCTTGGTGGGGAAAAAACTGTTCTGGGCACTTGCGTCAACTACCATACAGGTGGCTAATGCCGTCATTAATAATAATTTAATCCTTTTCATGATGTTTTGTTTTTTGATTTATATTGTATTAGCGATTTTTCGAATAATAAAGGTATGTTGTGAAGTGAAAACCTCCATGCACTGTTGGGCGTTTAAGTCAACCGACATGGAGGAACATCCACATCACAGGATTTAATTAAAACTTCAATGACGCGCCAAGATTCAGTATGGCAATGCCGTAGCCTAATTCGGCGAAAGCTGCGAACGAATCGGTAAAATAATACCGGGCGCCAACAAACCATGACCAGGTGAACCCGCTGGCGGCAGCAGAACCTAAGCCTGTTTTGTTCCCTGTCCATTTCTGGGAAACGATATCATAACCCAACATCAGGCCGGTGTATGTATCCAATTTATCCAAAAAAGCGTAGTGCAACGCTCCGCGGGCGCCGATGATGATGTTACTGCTTTTCCAGCCGTATTTATCACCCATAATGGTTTCATCCCATTTAGCCGAGGAATAGCCCAACAGACCGCCCACGCCGATGGAACTTTTTTCGTCCCAAAGGTTGTCTTTTACGCAATGTTCGTAGTATACCGAAATAGCAGGTATCCGCTTGATGCCCGAACCGTAGTAACCCGAATAAAGGTTTCCGCCAAAACCGATACCGAGCCCCACTACATTGTCTTTTTGCACAAACGAGGTTTTTTGTGCCGATACCTGCAAAGCAGCAAAACTTAGAATTAAACACGCCATTACTAATTTATTCATTTGTTTTTTCAATAAAAATCACTCCTACTCATAAGGCTTTTCGGAATCCGCCATTCGTTTAATGTTGATGCAAAAATATGCGCAGTCTTTTTCTCGAAAATTACCAGAAATGGTAATTTTTGAAGTTGACGTCCAAATTATTTTTGCATTGGATTTTGTTGTACATTTGGGTGACTAATAGTTGGCTGATGTTTAATCCGATTGAATTTTAAAAAATGAAACTGAAGGCTTTTTATAAGAATGTAGTGTTGTTGGTATTATTGATGATGTGCGGGACAACTATGCGGGCGCAAAACCTGGACTCCCTGGAAAGAGTAGCAGAAAACGGTGCAACCGATGCACGGATCAATGCCCTGGAAAAACTTGCCATGCATTATCGTGACAACAATCCACCCAAAGCATTTCTCCATGCCCGTAAATATCTTAACTTGGCAATCCGTGAAAAGAACCTTTCCCGGCAAGGAAAAGCATACAACATCATAGGGTATGCACATTTTCGTCAGGACGCTTCCGATAGCGCATTATTCTACTATAAACGAGTGCTCGAAATATTTGAACAGACCGGCGAAAAAAATGAAATTGCAGCAGCACTCTACAATTTAGGAATCGCTGAATTGCACATGCAGAGATTCAACGCTTCTATCGATAATTTTCTGAAGGCCTTGGAATACTACAAAAGCGTCAATGATGAAAATAATATGGCCGACATATATCTGGGTATTGCTATGGTATATAAAAATAAAAGCACTTTTAACCTGAAGAAATTGACTGAATATTCCTTTAAGGCAATTGAAATACAACATCGTATGGGCGATGTGGCGGGAGAAGGAATCACGTATTACAATTTGTCAACATTGGACGAATTGGATCAGGAACTTGCTTTACAATACGGTGAAAAATCACTTGAATGTTTCAGGAAATACGGGGAACCGTTTTACATAGCTAAAGCATTATTGGCTACAGCCAATACATTATCCACTTTGGGTAACACCGGTAAAGCTGCTGCGTATCTGGATGAAGCCGGAAAAATCGCAGAAAGTTTGGATAATGAAAACTTGAAATGGAGTGTAACTTATTCCAAAGCATTTTATCACTACCATAGTAAAGATTACCCTAAAGCAAAGATATTTGCGGAAGAATTACTCAAATCAAGCACCACGCAGTTTGAAAAAGATGATATGTTGTCGGCATTATTACTCCGCATTTCCATAGCAGGCGGCTACACGGACGATGCCTTTAAATACCTGGATATAGAAAACGAAAAGATCAATAACGGCAATACGAAAGAATGGGAGGTCAAACTGTCGGAAATGGAAGCCAAATATGAAACAGAAAAAAAAGAACTCAAAATATCTGTCCTGGAAAAAGAAAAACAGTTGTACATCTGGCTGGGGATTGCCGGAGGCGCAACATTTTTATTGACACTGGCGTTTTTAGTGGTACGGCAACGACTGACCCGGCAGAAAGTCGCCCGTCTGGAGAAAGAAAAACAACTGGTAGCCACCCAGGCGGTGTTAGACGGCGAAACCACCGAACGTGCGCGCCTGGCCCGCGACCTGCACGACGGCTTGGGCGGCATGTTATCAGTGGTCAAATTAAATTTAAATGACATGAAAAATGGAGTAAGTATTGAAAGTGAAGACCTTGTGCGTTTCAACCGTGTAGTAGGCCTGCTGGACGAGTCGATTCAAGAACTGCGGCGCGTGGCACACAACATGATGCCCGACTCGCTCGCCCGTTACGGCTTGCGGGTGTCGCTTGGCGACTTTTGCAACAGCATCCCCGGAGCGGTGTTCAGCCACTACGGCGTTGACGAACGCCTGGATTCCAAGTTGGAAGTGATGATCTACCGTACGGTGCACGAACTGGTGAACAACGCGCTGAAACATGCCGTCGCCACCGAAATCATCGTACAGATGATCCAGGATTACGACCGTGTATCCATCACCGTGCAGGACGATGGCCGCGGCTTCGACCCCGCTGCGGCCACTTCTGGCACCGGACTGAACAACATCCGAAACCGCGTAGGCTCATACAACGGCCGCATGGACGTGTATTCCGAGCCGGGCAAAGGCACGGAAATAAATGTAGAGTTTAAATTATAGGCTTCCTAAATCTATCTTAGATGATTACCGTACAAATCGTAGACGACCACCGGATGTTTGTGGAAGGACTGGAAAAGATCATTACCGGATCGGAACTTGCCAGGATCATCGGCAAGGCGCATAGCGCCCGCGAATGTTGGAACATGTTGGCCTGGGAACAGGCCGACGTGTTGCTGTTAGACGTCCACCTGCCCGACGGTAACGGCGTTGACCTTTGTCCGCTGATCAAGCAGAAATACCCGGCATTGAAGATCCTTGCATTGACCAGTTTCGCCGAATATGCCGTAGTTAGCCGCATGTTAGAGAACGGCGCAATGGGTTACGTGCTGAAAAACGCCATGCCGGAAGAAATCATCCAGGGCATTGAAACGGTGGCCGGTGGCGAAAAGTTCCTGTGCCACGAAGTAGACCTGCTGCTCAAGAAACAAGCCGACCGTGCCGTGATCCTCACCCGCAAGGAACGCGAACTGCTCCGGTTGATCTCCGAAGGATACATCAGCAGCGAGATCGCCGAAAAGATGAACCTGGGCATCGACAGCATCAACAACTACCGGAAAAACCTGCTGTTAAAATTAGATGCACGCAATACGGCTGTACTGGTGAAGATTGCAATGGAGCAGAAGTTGATTTAATGGATAGCGCTCCCACAACACCATAAATCGTGTGTTTCAGATGTTCACCATAAACGGAATATGCGGCATAATTGAGCGGTAATTCAATGTGTAGTCGGATATGCAGGCACTACATAACGTATTGCCTATTTGATGACTATTTGCGATTGAAAAACATTTCGGCGGAGAAGGTCAGATTCTGACCCATTCCGGTATGGCAGTTGGTAACGGTGAGCGTTCCTGCTTTGGATAACCCCAAAAGAACCGTTTTCTTAGCAGGAAACAGGTACAGTTTACCATCATCGCCGGTCATCCGGAAAGGGATGTCGGAAACGTTCGTTATTTCAAACATCTTATCGGTTACGGGCTGTATCGTCAGGCACGCCAACACCAGCGGTTGCAGGTATTCGGGCTTACCCGCCAGTTCCCCGTAAAAGAATGCCACCGTACGTTTGGCAAACAATGCGTCGCGGATACCTTTCTCGCTTTTTTCGGTAGCAAAAACTAAGGTCATGGGGCGGATATTCGAGCCGTAATCGCCGGTTACCGTATTGTGGATGTCCGAGTTGGCCATAAATGCCAGGTTGTATTTGTTGCACCAGTCGAAAACAACCGGGTAATACTCCATGTGGTTAAACACTTCTACGCCGTCGATCTTCTTCTCACGGATCAACTGCTCGTGTACCGGGTAGAAGGTCGACTTGTCGTCAGGCCATCCCGGATGGTTCCACATGATGTACGCACCCTGTTTCTTCGCTTCGTTGATGGCAACCAGAGGATCGCTTACATCCAAAGGGCTTACATCGTTAACGAAAAGAGCATTCAGGTGGCCGATCGGCTTTTCGCGCGTGATCTCCGTTCCCTTGATCACGATAAAGCCTATACCGTCGCCCGCTTTCTTTGCTATCTTGTACGACTCGTTCAGGTCGCCCTTCAATATCTCCTTATTGGGACGGTATTCGATATGATCGGTAATGGCAATGGCATCCAACCCGTATTGCCATGCCTCGTTTACACGGATATCCGGCCATACCTTCCCATCGGAAAAGATCGTGTGGATGTGAAAATCGCACTTTAAGGTTTGATAACCGGCAAAACCCGGGATCGCTATTTCAGTCCGCACGCGCGACTGGTTGAATTCCTGCAGCTCGTAAACGTCCTGGTTACGGAGCTGGGCCTGCACCGTAATGGTAAACGCACAGGCAAGGCAAATGACAAATGCAAAGGTTCTCATGGATGGATGGGTTTGAAATGATTGTGTACAAAGATAGCAAGAATTTTTCTTATCCGGTAATCAATCATCCCGGCTTGCGCCCGCATTCCTATCCTGGCGTTTGGCCGAACCGCCACATATGCCAACTCTTGAAAACAACCCGGTGATGCGGGAAAATGATCAATTGGCTGCAGAAATGATTTTTTTTACTATTTTCGTCAGAACAAATATTCACAAAATGAAATATAAATCTTTGTTTTCCTTTGCGATGGCCGGCTTTTCAGCATCCGGTTTTTCTGCTTCGCCCACCAATATTATCATCATCAACCTGGATGATGTTGGATATGGCGACTTTTCGATGAACGGCGCTTACGGGTATACCACGCCAAATATCGACAAAATGGCCGCCAACGGGATGCGGTTCACTCATTTCCTGGCTGCACAACCCATCAGCGGCGCTTCACGGGCGGGACTTTTAACAGGTTGTTATCCCAATCGCATCGGTTTTTCGGGCGCTCCGGGGCCAAACTCCGATTATGGCATTCATCCCGACGAAATGACGATGGGCGAATTGCTCAAGCAGAAAGGATACAGCACTGCCATATTCGGCAAATGGCATCTGGGCGACGCAAAGCCTTTCCTCCCGTTGCAAAACGGCTTTGATGAATATTACGGCTTGCCTTATTCCAACGACATGTGGCCTTTCCACCCGCAACAAGGCGAAGTCTTCAATTTTCCGGACCTTCCCAGTTTCGATGGAAACGAAATCGTCGGATACAACACCGATCAGTCCAGATTCACCACCGACTATACCGAACGTACGGTTGCCTTCATCAAGAAAAACCGGAAAAACCCCTTCTTTGTGTACCTGGCGCATTCCATGCCGCATGTTCCACTGGCCGTCTCGGACAAGTTTAAAGGCAAAAGCGAGCAGGGACTCTATGGCGACGTTTTGATGGAGATCGACTGGAGTGTAGGCGAACTGTTAAAGACTCTGCACGAATTGGAGCTCGAAGAAAACACCCTGGTGATCCTCACCTCCGACAACGGCCCGTGGGCAAACTACGGCAACCATGCCGGTTCGGCTGCCGGACTGCGGGAAGCCAAAGCCACCACCTTCGACGGCGGTAACCGCGTGCCCTGCATCATGTATTGGAAAGGGAAGACTCTACCGGGTACGACCTGCAACCGCCTGGCTTCACATATTGATCTGTTGCCTACGTTGGCAGAGATCAGCGGAGCGGCGCTTCCCACCCGCAAGATTGACGGCGTCAGTATCCTTCCTTTGATCAAGGGCGACCAGACGGCGAATCCGCGTGAATCTTTTGTGTATTACTTTCAGAAGAACGACTTGGAAGCTGTGACCGACGGGATGTTCAAGTTGGTATTTCCACATAAATATGTTACCTATGGAGCTTATGCCCCCGGGAATGACGGGCAACCGGGCCGACTGGCAAACGTAGAATTGTTTAAAGCCGAGATGTATGACCTGCGTCGTGATCCGGGTGAGCGTTACGATGTATTGTCGCAGTATCCCGAAGACGCTGCTAAGTTGATGCAGATAGCCGACCGCATGCGGGAAGAGTTGGGCGATAACCTCACCCGACGAAGAGGGGAAGAAGTACGTGAGCCGGGACGGATTACGCCTAAAAAACAGTGACTTGATGATTGTCCTATTTAAAGGAGGAATCGTTTGCAGTCATTGATCAGGGAATATTACCGGTGATGTTCCTTCCATCGCATCCAGTTGTCTAACTGTGCGCAGCAGAAGAAGAAGGAGGCACCTACGGAGAGGGCAACGATAAGCGTGAAAAGTCCCTTTACCAATTGGCTGGTTTCGGCAGTCGGCTCTGATGGAGCAAGCAACAGGTAGCCCATACCCAAAGCAAACAGAAAATAGGCAACCAGTACGGCGACCATCCAGGTAATAACCGGACGAGATAAGTTATACGATTTGCGACTGTCCGCTTGCTCCTTGGCTACCTGCTTCATGACACGAGCCAATAATTCGGACGAAGGCTTCTCTACAGAGCCTTCCATCAGCTTCCGCGTCAGTTTGTCAATCTGTTTATCATCCCTTTTCATACTAAATCAACTGTTTCTGTGAGCATAATGCGTTGTAGTGTCTCGTAGAAGCGTTTGCGTCCGCGAAACAACTTCACTTTGATATTGGAGGCCGTCAGGCCGGTGATCTGATGAATATCCTCCACCGAACATTCTTCCAGGTAGTAGAGGGTGAGCAGCAGGGACTCGTCGGCCGATAGCCGGCTCAGTACATCTCTTACGACAGCCTGCCGGTCTTTCTGTTCCAGCAGAGCGGTTGCCGATTCGATCTCATGGTCGGTCAGCGTGTCGGCACCGGCCTCGTCATAGGCTACAAAGAAACGTTGCTGCCGATGAGCCGTAAGCGCCGTGCGGTACACGATACGATAGAACCAGGTAGAGAACTTGCTTTCAAACTGAAAAGCCGGAAGCGCCCGGTACATTTTGACAAAAGCATCCTGAGCCACCTCCTCCGCCTCCTCACGGTTCTCCAGGATACGAAAAGCAATGGTGTAAGCCATTCGTTCATACTTCGCCACCAGGCAGGAAAAACTTTGCATGTCGCCTGCCAGGATCTGCTTAATCCACTGCTTCTCGTCCATTTCGAACCGTTAGTTGTTTTGCCTCGTTTGTTCGTATGCATCATCCTCGTGTTCCATTTTCCGCGAAAGGAAGAAGTAGACCACAAAACCGATACCACCACACAAAATCGCCATGGAGCTAATGACCAATCCAATCCAACCCCAGTCAACGAGCGGTTTCATCAGGAAACCAATCAGGACACCAATGGCCAGGCCAATCATCACCAGCCCGTTGCGCAAAGCCGGATAACGGTTGGCTTTCTTTTCCGGCTTCTCGATTTCCTGCGGAATAATTCCCCGTTCAATCATGGCCAGTCGTTCGGAGTTGCGTCCGCGGAGATGTGTAAATCCCAGTATAGCCCCCAATACTACAGGTACGCCAATACAAAAAACAATGCCCAATATGGCTACTACCAAGCCTTCGTCTTCCATTTTACTTTCGTTTTAATTGTTAATACTCATCTTCTGCCTATAGGACAACGGTGGTTTCGATCCGGTTACAAAAAACACATCATTTATTTCATCCACCATAGAAAGTAAAAGAGGATGCCCAAGATATTCGGACATCCTCTTCCTTTTATAATAAGAGGCCTACATGCTATCAGGCAAGTTCTCCCCGTACGATCTCTTCTTTTTCAGGATCCCAGTACATAGTACGTCCTTCGAGGTAGGCGCGCGTACCCATGTGTGCGGTGATGGCTTCTTCGAAGGCCTGGTCGATGTTGCAACTCGGGGTCTTCTGTTGGCGGATACATTCCAGCCACTCGCGAACGTGCAGGTGGGTGGTGTCGTAACGCTTGCCGTTTACATACGTATAGAGCAGACCGCGCTTGGCGAAGTACAACTCAGTAGCAGAAGTCACCGTATCCGAACTGTTTTGTCCCGGTACATAGGTGTAGAAGGGATTGTCGGTCGGTATGACTCCTTGGGCGATTTTTTCCTTATACCGTTGCGAGTCGCGATCGACCGTGATCTCGAGGATATTCGATACTTCCATCGAAGCGTCTGTACCCATGAAGACCTTGCCACGGTTGCGGCCGCTGGCCAGCGTAGCACTGTAGAGCATGGTCATGTTCTTTTTCGGGAATTCGAAGGTGGTTTGCAGCACGTCAGGCACGGTACGTCCGTCTTTGAAGAAATAGACACCGCCTGACGAAGTGGCCGAATGCGGAATGCCGACGTGCATGATTTGGTTGACAGCATCGAATTCGTGCGTCAGCAAGTCGCCCGACAGACCGGTACTGTAGTCCCACCAGCAGCGCCAGCGGAAGAAACGTTCGAGGCTAAACTGGCTGCGTTCTTCAGGACCGACATAGCGTTCGAGGTTATACTTCATCATATAGTCTGTGTATTCCTTGATACGGTCGGGGTTGCCTTCAAACTGTCGCCAGTCGATCGTTGTCGGATTCGATCCTTCGATGATATCATATACCCAGGCACCGTTCGGCGAGTTACGGTTGGTACATACCTCAATCAGGTTGACGTTACCCAACAATCCGTTGCCGATGATCTCTTCGGCTTTCTGGTAGCAGTCGGTCTGACGTCCCTGATGTCCTAACTGGAAAACGATACCGGATTCTTTTACTATGTCGCGGATCATATAGGTTTCGGGAACCGTCCACGACATGGGTTTTTCTACATATACATGCTTCCCGGCTTTAGCGGCATCCATCGCCATGGTGCCGTGCCAGTGGTCGGGCGTGGCGATGATGACGGCGTCAATGTCGTCGGCCGCCAACAGTTCCTGGTAGTGGCGGTAGCGTTTCGGCGCTTTGCCGAAGGCTCCGTCCGAGCCTTCCCGGTTGATATTGGAACAGGCCACCACCGCTTGGTCGGCAAAGACATCGAAGATGTCGCACACACCATTCACCACGATATTCAAGTCGTCTTGTTCGAGGTATTGCTGGTAACGGTTGTCGTTCTTATTCTTTTGGGCATCGGCGATACGGGCGTCGATCCACGACGGTTCGGCAAAGCCTGCTGCACGCAGTATCTGTTTGCCGCGGATACCGAAGCCAATCACACCGAGGCGTATCTGTTGTCCACCTTCTTTCGGTTCCAGGTAAGCAGCCTGGCGGTTGCTGATCTGGAAAACATCAGATATCTTACGGTCTTTCAGTGCGTCTTTACGTTTTTGGTACACACCATAAGCGAGTGCGCCCAATACCGGTACGGTGGCCAGTGCCTTCAATGCGTCGCGGCGCCCTTTGTCCGGTTCCTGTCCCTGTTCGGGGGTATTCTTTACTTCTTCTGACATAATTAAATAAGCTTATATTTAACCAATGACGGACATACACGTCCCAGCACACGGTCGAAACCGCAAATCTGTGATGTCGGGAAGACACACATCAAGCCCAGTGCGGCCAGTTCGACCAGGTTCTTGTCTATCCACAGGTAAGAGCCTTCGAACGGCATCATATAGACAGCCCCGATAAACGAGGGATGAGACAGGGTATACATGGCCAACAGGACCATGCCACAGACGGAAGACAAGCGGTAAAGCAATCCCAGCGTTAATCCTAAACCTATCAGCAATAAGGCATACTCATTCACGTAGTTAACCATCACCATCAAGTCTGCATGTTGCGTCAGATTGATGAAGAAGGAAGAGGCGGGGCCTTTCGAGTCCAGAAGGTAAGGTAAAGAGGTCCAATGCGGGTTCATGATCTTGACCATTCCTTCATACATGAAATGCCAGCCAATAAAAAGGCGCAGTACCATCAGCCAGGTAAACTGGGCCTTCGAATAGTTATAATCTGCTTTCATTCTTTTTGGGTATTTCTATTGGGTCTAAAAAACGGAGTCGTAACAAGTCGTAAGGTTTGGCAAGAAAAAAAATACCCGAAGCCTTAACTGATAAGCCAAGCTTCGGGTATTTCCTAAGAAATAGAGGTATATCCGTAAGCTGGATTAATCCAATATTTTCACTTTGATATTACGGAACCATACGTCGTCGCCATGATCCTGAAGACCAATGTAACCTTCGTGGTTTGCTCCACCGCAGTTCAGCAACAGTTCGTAAGCCAACGGCCACTCTTCTTTTTTGAATTTACTGTTGTCCAGTAATTCTTTCCATTTCGGAGTCCAGAGGTGGTATTCAACCACGTTGGCGCCATTCTGCTGGTGCAATACAGTACCTTTGAATACCGTGATCGTCGTGTTGTTCCATTCGCCGAACGGCTTCTGGTTCTGCGGTTTGGCCGGAATCATGTCATACAAAGAGGTAGACATGCGGTTACCGTCAACACCCATCTTGGCATCCGGGTGGTTAGCATTATCCAATACCTGGCTTTCGGGAGCAGAGATGTAGATCGGCTCGTTCAGGATTTCCTGTGCCAGATAGAAGATACCGGAATTAGAAGCCTTAGCACATTTCCAGTCTATAGACAGTTCAAAGTTTTTGAACTTATGACCGAAGATCAGGTCGCCACCATCTGCAGCCTGTGCTTCACCAGCACCAGAACCGACAAATTTGATGGCTTTTTCTGCTTCGTCAATGATCCAACGTGCAGGCACATTGTCGCGTCCGTAACCACGCCAGCCGTTGAATGTTTTTCCATCAAACAGGATGTAGTAACCATCCTTGTCCATGGCAAACTTAGCCATGTCATACTGGGTCTTTTCCAGGATGGTGTAAGCGGGGATTACAGTGTCTTCCGGAGTCACAGGGATTTCCTGTGTCTGGATGGTGATGTTTTCCCACGGTTCGGCTTGTTTGGCCAGGCCGCTACCGCCGCCACATGAAATCAATGAACCCATCATAACAGCTGCGCTTGCTAATACGATTACTTTTTTCATTTGAGATATAAATTAATTGATGAATGATTATCTGGGCATGTCAACCAGTTTCCAACCATCACGATAGTTATGCTTGATCAGTTCGGCAGCAAACTGCTTTGCATTGATCGGATCAGTCATAGACTTATCGAAGCTCGGGTGACCGTCGTGGATCTTGAAGCCGTCTTTGATAACGATCTTGATCTCTTCGGTGTCGGTCAGGTTCGTGAATTGCATGTTCGGACCATCCCAATGCAGTTCCTTGTTCAGGTTTTGCAGACGTACGGCCAATACACCCATTACCACCATTTCGTTGAACGGACCTGCTTCAGAGAAGTCGGATTTTGTCATCACGCGGTTAGCCGGGCTTTCTTTACAGGCACGGATCCAGTCTTGTTCGTGACCACCATTCATAGCTTTTTCCACGCGACGGCATACCTTCGGTGCGTTCGGTTTGCGAACAGACAGCAACCACGGGTTCACACCGTAGCAACCGCAGATCAGCGTATCTTTCGTTCCGTGGAAGATGACAGCACCGCCGCTGTCGTTCATGTCTCTGCCTGCTGGCCATCCTGCTGGCATATCGGGTTTCAAACCACCGTCATACCAATGTACTTCTACTTCAGGCATGGCTACCTTCGCCATATTGTCGCGAGCGGGGAATACGAGTTTTACGTGCTGAGCCTGCGGAGCGCAATCTCTCAACAGCAGTGTGGACGAACCCTGTACTTTGGTAGGATAACCCAACTTCAAGCCTTTGAATACCGGATGCAGGATGTGGCAAGCCATATCGCCGAGTGCTCCTGTACCATAAGCCCACCAACCGCGCCAGTTCCAGGGGTGATAGATGGCATTGTACGGACGCATTTCTGCCGGACCGGTGAACAGATCCCAATTCAGTGTAGAAGGAATTTTGTCGGCTTTTTCCGGTGTCATCAGACCTTGCGGCCAGATCGGACGGTCGGTAAAGGCTTCTACTTTGGTGATTTCACCAATCTCACCATTCCAAATCCATTCGCATACCAAGTCAACGCCTTCGGCTGAAGAACCCTGGTTACCCATCTGGGTGGCTACCTTATGTTTAGCCGCCAATTTGGTCAGCAAACGCGATTCGTACACAGAGTGTGTCAACGGTTTCTGTACATAGGCATGTTTGCCCATTGAGATGGCATCGGCAGCAATGATACAGTGTGTATGGTCGGCAGTAGCAACCAAGACGGCATCAATTGATTTACCCATTTCATCGTACATTTTACGATAGTCCCAATATTTTTTAGCTTGGGAATAGTTTTCGAACACGCCTTTGGAATACTTCCAGTCCACGTCGCAGAGCGCTACGATGTTTTCTGTCTGCATGTTTTTCAGGTTAGCATTACCCATACCACCAATACCGATACCGGCGATGTTCAACTTATCAGTCGGAGCCGTGTAACCATGGCTCTTACCAAGAATAGTGTTCGGGACAATTGTCAGCGCAGCAGCTGCAGTTGCTCCTCTTTGAAGAAAGGTTCTTCTTGAAATGTTTGACATAGCAATTCTTAAATTATAGATTAGCACTTAAAATGATATAATTCTTTCGGTTTTGTGTTCCTTCACCACACAAAGTGATGCAAATATAGCCATTGCAGTGTGACAGGCATAGTTCCAAAGTCGCTTTCTCACGCCAAAATAACCTTTTTTAACGCCCGGGTAACACTATTTGATTTATGTCATTTATTTGGTCATAAATTAATTTGATGGATGGTTCTTATTTCATTCAGTAAAAACCTCTATATTTGGCAAAGCCGGTAAACTTTTTTGCCTGTTACATGGTTATATATTAATTAAGGATTGAGTAGATGAGACCTTTTCTAATACGCGCCTATTACTTTTACCTGGAAGGATTCAAAGGAATGACTCTGGGTAAAACGCTTTGGTGTATCATCCTGATTAAACTATTTATCATGTTTTTCGTTCTTAAATTATTCTTTTTTCCTTCCTTTCTCAAGCCTTTCGGCGATTCGTCCGGGAAAGGGCAATATGTGTCTAAAGAATTAATCGAACGATCCACTGCACCTTAAAAAATATACATATGGGGAGTATTGATACGGCTTTAATTGATTGGTCAAGAGCGCAATTTGCCCTCACAGCCATGTACCACTGGTTGTTCGTGCCACTAACATTAGGTTTGGGAATTATCCAGGCCATTATGGAAACCATCTATTATAAAACAGGGAAGGAACGGTGGAAAACGGCCGCCCAGTTTTGGATGAAACTGTTTGGGATCAACTTTGCGATCGGCGTAGCCACCGGGCTGATCCTGGAATTTGAATTCGGCACCAACTGGTCGAACTACAGTTGGTTTGTGGGCGACATTTTCGGCGCCCCGTTGGCTATTGAGGGAATCCTGGCGTTCTTTATGGAAGCGACCTTTATTGCCGTCATGTTTTTCGGTTGGAACAAAGTAAGCAAAGGCTTTCACCTGGCTTCCACTTGGCTGACGGTGATCGGAGCTACCTTGTCGGCCTTATGGATATTGATTGCCAATGCCTGGATGCAATATCCGGTAGGTATGGAATTCAATCCGGACACGGTGCGCAACGAAATGGCCGACTTCTGGGCGGTAGCCTTATCACCGGTCGCCATCAATAAATTCTTCCACACGGTGCTGTCCGGATGGGTGCTGGGAGGTATGTTTGTAGTGGGTGTCAGCAGTTGGTACCTGCTCAAGAAGCGAAATACGGAATTTGCCTTGTCAAGCATCAGGGTAGGGGCTTTGTTCGGTCTTATCTCTGCTTTATTGATCGCCTTTACCGGCGATAAATCCGGATACGAAGTGGCACAGAAGCAGCCGATGAAACTGGCCGCCATGGAGGCGCTGTACGAAGGAGGTAACGGTGTGGGGTTAGTAGGTATTGCCCTGCTGAATCCGGAAAAACAACGGTATGACGACGGCGTTGATCCGTTTATCTTTAATATCCAGTTTCCCAAAATGCTATCCTTGTTGGCCGAACGGCAACTGGATGGGTATGTGCCGGGTATCACCAACCTGATTGAGGGTGGTTATACCACCAAGCAGGGAACTGTCGCTCTGTCGGCCGCCGAAAAGATAACCAAGGGACAGACTGCTATCCAGGCGTTGGCCGATTACCGTGTTGCCAAGAAAGCAAACGATGAAGCCGCGGCCGCACTCCACCGTGCTACACTGGAAGAAAACTATCCCTACTTCGGTTATGGCTATATCCGGGATGTAACGGAACTAATACCGAATGTTAGCCTGACATTCTATTCATTCCGCATTATGGTAATCCTTGGAGGTTTCTTTATCCTTGTGTTCTTCATTGCCCTGTTCTGGGAGTATAAGAAGAAATTTGCCGATGCCCGTTGGTTACAATATGTCTGCCTTTGGACGATCCCATTGGCGTATATCGCAACCCAGGCGGGATGGGTGGTGGCAGAAGTAGGCCGGCAGCCGTGGGTCATCCAGGATATTCTGCCGTCGAGCGCCGCCATTTCCAAATTGGATGTGTCGTCGGTACAGCTGACCTTCTTCCTTTTCCTGATCCTTTTCACCGTATTGCTGATCGCAGAGATCGGAATTATGGTCAATGCCATCAAGAAAGGTCCGGAAACAAGTGACCATCAACATTAAATTATATTACTATGGATACAACATATACAATCCTGCAACATTACTGGTGGTTCCTGGTTTCCCTACTGGGAGCACTGCTCGTCTTTCTGCTATTTGTACAAGGGGGGCAATCGCTGTTGTTTACGATCGGGAAGACAGAGATGCAACAAAAAATGCTATTGAACTCCACCGGACGGAAATGGGAATTCACGTTTACCACATTGGTGACTTTTGGCGGTGCATTCTTCGCCTCATTCCCGCTGTTTTACTCCACCAGTTTCGGTGGAGCCTATTGGGTGTGGATGCTTATCTTGCTTTGCTTCGTGATCCAGGCCGTCTCCTATGAATACCAGGCCAAGAAAGGGAATTTACTGGGAAAGAAAGGATATCAGATATTCCTGCTTATTAATGGGGTTGCGGGTCCAATCCTGTTGGGGACTGCCGTCGCCACATTCTTTACGGGAGCAGAATTTTTTGTCAACAAAGAGCAGCTTACCCAAATCGCCTCTCCGGTGATCTCCAGTTGGGCGAATCCCTGGCATGGGCTGGAAGCTGTCTTGAACCCCTGGAATGTATGCCTCGGAATTGCCGTGTTCTTCCTGGCACGTGTGCTGGCCATGCTGTATTTTATCAATAACATTGATGATGATGACATACACGTCCGCTGTCATGCACAGTTGAAGCCGGAGTCCGGACTGTTCCTGCTTTTCTTCCTGGCTTTTCTTATCCACCTGCTTCTGGCGGATGGATTTGCCGTGGATCCAGCATCAGGCATCGTGTTCCTCGAACCTTACAAATATGCGTTGAACCTGATACAGATGCCGGTCGTAGCAGCCGTCTTACTTGTCGGAGTCGTAGGTGTACTTTGGGGGATCGGAAGAACGCTCTTCGGTCCTGTCTGGAGAAAGGGCATCTGGTTTGCGGGATGCGGTACCGTACTGACGGTCCTGGCCCTACTGCTTTGTGCCGGTTGGAATCACACCGCCTACTATCCTTCCATTGTTGATTTGCAAAGCTCACTTACGATAGAGAATAGTTCCTCCAGTCTGTTTACACTGAGAGTGATGAGCTATGTGTCACTGTTGATTCCTTTCGTGCTGATCTATATCTTCTATGCTTGGCGCGCATTGGATCTGCGGAAGATTAACAGCAAGGAAATGAGTGAAGACGGGCACACCTATTAAGCCTGAACACACACTTCTTAAGCTCAAGCAGGATATATAAAAAGAAAACGGCAGGACTCACGTCTGGCCGTTTTCTACATTTAACCGTTTTAAACAAAAAGAAAAAGTTAGTTAAGGTTGTATAGTATATTCTTCAATAATTTCTTATTACAGGTTTGTATCCTTACTGTTTAGCCTTTTGCTTCTTTTAAAGATACTTGACAAATATAGGTATTCTACTTGTCTTACACTATACAAACGATAGTTTTTTTACTATTTTTTGCACACTGTATGTCCAAATAGCTATTCATACGTAAGAAATTCGTCTGAATGGCTACATAATTGTCACAAAGACACGCGTTTTTCGGATAAAAGTCTATTTACTGTCTCAGCCAACTGCTTCCAAACACAATATAGTATGTAAAGCCTTCAGGCCCCATGGCAAAGTCGATACCCATACGCAACTTCAGTTTGCGGGCGATCAGATACCGTACACCGGTACCATAACTCCACGCCCAGTCTGCAGCATTGAACTCACTGTATTGGTCGAACGCTTTCCCTGTCCCGCCGAAAAACAGCACACTCCACCGGGGGACTACATCCCAACGCTGTTCCAGTTCTGCCAGCATCGTTGTCTTACCGGCATATCGCGCCGTGGGCACTCCTCGCATATCGATATAAGGCTTGATATAAAAAGGCACATCGCCCGCTACTTGCTGCATATCGAAGCGCATACCGGTTATCAGGTTATGCCGTATAGGCAGGAAGTAATAAAACGCCCCTTCAAACTGGGCATATTTATAATCACTCCCCACCCAAGGGTTACTCCAGTCGGCCGACAGGTTCACTTTCATCCCTCTGTTCGGTGTGAATGTATTATCCCGGCTGTCGAACGAGGCCTGTAAACCCAGTTTGGCTACATTGCCGCTGATGTAGTCTGAGATCAGTGAATCCAGTTTCTCCCGCCAGACCCCATTCCCGTTATTATCTGTTACTGACAAATCATTATGTGTGAACAAGTATCGGATACCAACAGAGAACCTTGGATCCCTAAACTGTTTCGTGATTGATGCCATGATCGGTATTGTCTTGATGTTGAATTCGAAATTAGTAGAGGTATTCAATTTGTCAAGATTGAAGTAATAGTCCATGTTGATATTGGCATACCCACCCGCTATGGAGTATTTGATTCCCCATTTGGGGATCAGCCCTACACGGCCACCACCGATAGCCCAGCTGTTGTTCAGCGTATAGCCGCCAAACACAGTGGTAATATTGGGAGCCATGGGATAGAATTTTCCATCCACCTCCTTCGGTTTATTCGGCTGGATAAATACCGGCGCCAGTGCACCTCCGAATCCCCCGAGCGCAGGCTCTGTTATAATTGCCGGCACAGGCACAAACCCTTTCTTGTTGATAATAAAGTCACTCATGTCGAATTGATGGTCTAATGAGTCGCGAAAACTCACTTTTTTTTCCTGGGCGATGGCAACCGATATGGACAATAGGACGAATGCTATCACGGTCAGCGTGATTTTAATAAAAGCATGCATATGTTATTTTTTCTTTTCGTTACTACTGTCTGTATAACAAGACTGAGAATCATTTGGTTTATCGTATCTTTGCCGGCAGAACAGCAAACAATATGGCCAATTTCAACATCAACATACTGGGCTGCGGATCTGCTTTGCCAACTACGCGTCACCTGCCTTCTGCCCAGATTATCGACCTCCGGGATAAACTTTACATGATCGATTGCGGCGAAGGTACCCAACTGCAAATACGGAAGATGCGCATCCGGTTCACCCGGCTCACCCATATTTTTATCACTCACCTGCATGGCGACCATTGTTTCGGTCTGCCCGGGCTTATATCGACCCTTGGCCTGCTGGGACGGACAGGCGAACTGGTGATCCACGGCCCCAAAGAGCTGGATGCTTATCTCAGTCCCCTGATGAAGCAATTCCTACATAACCTGCCTTATCCGGTACGCCTTAATCTGATCGACCCTACTGCCCATGCATTGGTAATGGAAGACCGTTCGGTGCAGGTCAGGTCAATCCCGCTCAAGCACCGGATACCCTGTTGTGGCTACCTGTTCAGCGAAAAACCGAAAGAGGCGCATATTATCCGCGAGATGGTTGATTTCTACCAGGTTCCCGTCCGTTGTATGAGAGATATCAAAAATGGAGCCGACTACATCACTCCCGATGGGCAATGTATTTCCAATGCCCGCCTGACTCGTCCTTCCGAGCCGCCCAAACGCTATGCCTACTGCTCCGACACGATGTTCACTCCCGAAATAGTACCGTTCATTGAAGGCGTCGATGTCTTATACCACGAAGCTACTTTTGGGGAAGAAGACCTGGCTCGCAGCCGGGAAACCTTCCATTCCACTGCCCGTCAGGCAGCCGAGATCGCCCGGATGGGCAAGGTCGGAAAGTTGGTCATCGGCCACTATTCTGCCCGCTATGAGAACCCTGATACCCTGCTTCAGGAGGCCTCTGCCGTCTTTCCCAACACTCTTTCGGCCGAAGAAGGTATGGTGATCTCCCTGTAATAGAAAATGATAAATGATGGAAATACCGGCCAAGTTGTTTCTTAATTTCAGAAATCTTCCTACATTTGTGCGGAATAGATTGGATAGGATGAACAGACACTTGATTATAGGCTTGGCTATGTTTGTCGCCACTGGTAATATGGTTTTTGCCCAGGAAGCAAAAACCGACACAACTACCACTGTGGCGAAGCAACCTGATGTGGAGAATCAATTGGATATATCCGTGACCGACAACCGCCTTAAAGTCACCAATGCTACCGTCGGCAACAAGCTGGAAATATTCAGTATTGTCGGCATCAAGGTCAAAGAATTCGAAATAAAAGAAGCCTCCGGCGAATATCTGTTGAATATTGCCAAAGGCTACTATATTGTCCGTATCGGGGAAGTCACCCGCAAGTTGGTGATCCGCTAACTTATTCCGCCAGCATCGCTTTCAACTCCAACGGTTTGTCCGTTGTGATGAAGTCCACTTTCTGATTGATAAAGTACTGCATTAGTTCCGGCGTATTGACAGTCCATACATTGATTGTCAGTCCCAGGTCTTTCGCCTGTTGTATCCATTCGGGATGCGTGTCCTTCAATACCTTGTAGTGGTAATCCAGTCCTTCAAAGCCCAACGCCTTCAGGTCGGCCGGACAAACGTCGCCGTTCAGGTAGGAGACGGAGGCGTAGGGCGCCTGCCGTTTCAATTCCTTGCATACATTCATGCTAAAGGTGATATATTCTACCTGGTATTCCACGCCATAGCGTCGTACCATTTCCACGATGGCCTTTACCGCCCGGTCTTCGTTCACCACCCGTTTATGCGACTTCACTTCCAGGATTAGTTTCGTGCCCGGCTGCCGCTTACCACGGGCGAGGTATTGTTGCAGCGTTGGCAACTTCTCACCGTTCGACAATGTCACGTCCTTCAACTGGGCGTAGGTAGCCGTTTCCAACCGGTGGCCGGGGATCGAATCGTCGTGATTCACCACCAGCACCCCATCCGCCGTGATATACACATCAAACTCCGAGCCATACAGACGGGCTTCGCCGGCCTTTTTCAACGAAGCCAGCGAATTCTGTGCCGAACCTTCCGTATCCCAGAAACCCCGGTGAGCGATCACCTTCGTTTGCGCTACGGCATAACTTCCGCAACACACGACAAGCAGTACAATAGCAACTAATCTTTTCATTCTATAGATCTATGTTTAGTTAGTAATATATAGGCACTATACGAAGTTAATCTGTAAAATAGATAGCCGTCCGATGGTACACACACGACCGCTTTTTGCCGGTATTTGGACGTATAGACATCGTTCGGGCTGTAAATATACACTAAATCCACCTCCCTATGCGACTTTATGGATGAAAAAAAGACCTTTTATGGTTCCCGGGAGTCAATACCGGAACACCTCCAACATGCCCCGGCGACAGGTAACAGGCGACATTCAGTTTCAACCAAATATGAAGACAGTGTCAATTAATTAATCGTCCCTGGAAATAAATGTGGCGAATTGGTTTTATATCGCTTATTCTTGTTTTGGCTCCGGTTCTGGTTCTGGCTCCGGTTCTTCCACTTCCTCATCAGGATCAACCCCATCTTCCAATGGCATATATACTGAAAATTCTAAATCGCCAATTTTATTTCCGTCTACATAAATGTCCAATATGTAGTTCATGGTATCATATGTAAATTTGTAATAGTTACAAGTTCTACCTCCCAAAAGCCTGTATCGTCTATCCTCATAGAGGATTTTTAGATTAATTTGACTTCCTGTTATAACTTCATTTATCGTTGGGGTGATTGTTAATTTCTCACCGCATTTGCCTTCATAATGCAATCCGGAAAAATTATTAGGCTTTTTGACAACAACAAATTGTGCATTAATAGGATAGTTAGATATGGTAACATCGCGGGAAAGACTAACACTTTTATCCTGTCCTGGAGACTGGCTTCTAAATGCTGCTATATCTTGAGTTGTAACAGTTGCTACATACGGCTTGCCCCTCTGCTTGACGGTCAGTTCATACACAGCAGCCAAATAGTAATCTGTCCATGCTTCAATTCTTATGGTAACTGTTTGTGTTGATATAGACGTGTTTATACCTCTAAAGTTGTATTTTAAAGTATTACCATCCAACTGTGCATTCACAATTTTGTCGTCGGCCAAAGGTGATACAATAATTAGCTTAGAGTCATTTACAGGGAATAGTGGTAAGGAATATGTTCCCGTATCATAATACTCATATGTATATGTTGCCGACACAAAATCCCTCAACCCTGGTCGAGGCGGTTCAAACTGCATGACAGGGATGGCATAGGTAATGGAATTGATATGCTCGTTGGCTACTGTGATATAGATGTAGGCTTGCCGGGTGGTGCCGGTGGAGCCATTAAAGAGTTGGGGGATCCAGTAATTCACTACGTCGCCGGAATGGCTGGCCTGCAGCCAGTCGTCGGAGGTGAAGACATCTACCACATGGGCATTGTTCAGCAGCTTCATGCCGGTAACCGTCTGTGCATTTGCCACCGGGATGGCCGGGTAGGGATGCGACAACAGGGCGAGCAGTTCGAGCAACCTGGGTTTGTTGGGGGCGTACTGGTAGAAGGGTAGGGTATATTCCACCTTGTTGGCATGATTGTTCTCGACGGTGATCACGACGTTGGCCATGCGGTAGTCACCGGCGGCGCCATTGTATGAGGTCATCGTATAGGCGAGTTGGCTTTCGTTCATACTATTCACACCAACGGCCAACCAGGAAGAGGCTGCCGCCGGCACCGATACCTTTGTGACCTTCGATCCGTTTTGCAATGCCAGCGACAGTATGCCGTCGATCACCGGATTGAAGTCGCGTGCCACTAATGGCGGCAGATGTAATATCCCCGGCATCTCCGGCGCATACTGACGGACGGCGATCACATACGTAGCGGCATTGGCGTGGCTGTTTTTCACTGTGATATGGATGTACGCTTCGCGGAACTTCCCTTCCACGCCGCCGGCGAAGGCCGAGACGGAATACCAAAGCGTCTTTGTCTCTTCGTTGAATCCGGCTTTCAGCCAACCGGAAGCGCCTACCGAAGAGGCCACTTCGACGATACCCGCCAGGCGACCATTCTGCGTTGCGTTCTGCAAGGAGTAGGGTATGGCAATGCCTGTCTCTTCAACATAGGTATGGATAAATTTCTCCGGCAGGAAGTGCAGAGCGGGCATCTCCGGTGCATACTGCCGGACACGGATCGTATAGGATACGCCGTTGGCATGGGCGTTGGTGACCGGCAGCGTGATCACGGCTTCGCGGTAGCCGCCTTCCTCGCCTCCGGGATAGGCCTCGACGGAGTAGGGGAGCGTGGTAATCTTATCGGCGGTAGTCGCCGCTTGCAGCGTCAGCCAGTTGGATGTAGTGCCGGAGTAGGTGATGGTGGGCGTACCCAGTGTAGCACCATTTTGCAGGGCAAAAGTGATGCTGCCGCTGCCCTTTTCATAACTACGCGTTATCAATTCCTGCAAATGGAGGATACCGGCCATTTCGGGTGCCAGTTGGCGGACGGCAATCGTATAGATGGCAACGTTGGCATGGCCGTTTTCCACGACGATGGTGATTGTGCCTTCCCGGTAGTCACGCGGCTCACCGCCATCGAATGGTTTGAGGCTGTATACAATATTGCTGTTGCTCGTTTTTGTTACGCTCAGCCAGGTTGGATGCGAGGTGTATACTGCCTTGACGGTGGAATTGTTCAACATCGCGAATGGCAGCGCCTGGTTGATGACTGCGTTGAAGTCGTGGGTGATCAGAGCCGGTAGGTTGCTTATGCCAGCCGTCTTGTGTCCGGCCTGTGTGACGTGGACGGTCAAGGCCGTCTTGCTGGTGCCACGGGTGGCGATGAGGGTGATTTCGCCTTCGCGGGCTTCGTCGAAGGTATTTGGTTGGGAGGTGATCACCAGGTTGTGATTACTCACGCGGGCGTTGGTCATCCAGGCTGTCTGTTTCACGTTGTTCGTCCCAGGCTGGTAGGATATGCCGGTGACCTGATAGGTTACGTTATTCTTATTCCCGTCTTCGATCCATAGCGATTGGGTATGGGTCGTCTGATCGCTCAACAGATAGATGTTTGCTACCGTGGAGACAGCCGGAGCGCCCAGGCCGTTTTGAACGACGGTCACGGTGCGGACATCCGCCTTGTTTCCCCATACGGTGGTTACGGTGAGGGTGCCGGTGCGCGGTTCGGCATCGGGGTTCGGGGTGACGTCGAAGGCAACAATCTTTGTTGCGGCATTGGCAGAGGTGATTGCAGACGTCACGGTCTTGTTCCGTATCCATTCGCTACCGTTTGTAACGTCGGCTGTAACGTCTGCTCCACTATATTGGGCGGATACCACAAACTGTACACCTGTCTTTGCGGCAGGATCGAGTGTGATCATTGCCGGTGCGATACGCACATCGATAGCACCCAGGCCGCGTTGCGTCACTTTGACGGGATAGACCACGGTTTCACCGTCGCGGGATACGCTGACGTTTACGATACCAACCCGGTCGGCTTCGTCTTCGTTGGATTCCGGGATGTTGATGGCGATTGTCTGGCTGGTAGCCACGGTGGCATTCATCCAGGTTGCCGTACTGATAACGCTGACTGTTACATTCGCAGGAGCCAGGTACGTGATCTTGATATTATTGGCTTCACCATGGTGAGACTCTTTAGATACCACCACTTCCTGCGGCATCAATACCAGGTAGGGAGAGCCGATACCCGCTTGCGTGACGGAGATGGTGCGGAGAACCAACTTGTCGCCATAGCTGACGGTCAATGTCACGGTGGCTGTACGTGAAACCGACTGTGTGTTCGGGGTGGTAGTCAGAGTGATTGCCTGTGCATACGAACCTCCGTTGGCTGTTTCTTTATCCATTGTCACTGTCAGCCAGCCGGCATCCGAAGCAACGGCGGAGATGGTGGAGTATGCCGTCTGCGACGTAACGGTAGCCGTGGCCGAGAGGTTAAATACCGCACCCAGATTCAAGCTTGCCGGGAGCACTTCCACCTCGACTTTGCCTACACCATCTTGTGTGACGGTGATCGGATACTGCAGTGTTTCGCTACCCAATGTCGCCGTTACCATAATGGTACCCACGCGTGCTTCGGTGGAGGGGTTCTTTTCTACATTAAAGGTAATCTGCTTCTTCACGGCGTCTACCTTCACCTGGGTGATCCAGCGTGATTCTTCGGATACTGCCTGTATCGTAATATTCTTTCCGTTCGGGAAGAAGTAACTGACCGGTATGGTGGTTGCGGGATTACAATCGAGTGCTATCGTGTTCCGGAACAAGATGACTTCGGGCGAACCCAGGCCAGCTTGTGTCACACGGACTTGTGCCATGGTGGTCTCACCTTCTACTTGTGCCTGTATGCGTATGATACAGTCACGGTTATTGTTGTCGGTGTTGTCGCTTTCGCAGACGATGCGAATATATTTTACACCCTGGATGGTGACGATGGAAGGTGTACACCAGTTGAATTCGGTATGGGCGATGAGGGAGCCTGTGATGTTGGATACAATCGGGATCAGTACTTCACCTGTTTGAACGGTCTTCGCATTGCAGGCGAAAGTGACGGCCTGTTGAGCTATCGTTATGTGTGGCAGGGTACGGCTAAGTTGGTTCACAATAAATTCGCGGGCAATGGCATTGGTTCCTTGTCCGGTGGTAATGGCAAGAGCTGCCCGGCGTGGTTCGAAATGGCTTTCGTTGGAGGCGACAGTTACAGTTACAGTCGTATTTCCGTTGCCGGATGTAACCGAAGGAACAGCCCATTGATCGGATGATGCGATCGTCCAGGGGCTGTTAGACGCGATTACGAACGACACTTGTCCACCGGTGTTGTCTACCGTCATGCTGTCGGGAGCAATAATGAGCAAGCCAGCTGTTGCGCTTTGTGTAATATAGATAAGAGACGATTTGTCTTCCGCCTTAATGGTGATCGTAGCGGAACGGTCGTTCACCGCTGTGCAGGATTCGATCAGCAAGTCGATATCGATGGAGCCACGCCCGGCCGCCCTTGACAGGCGTACCCAGGGTGCGTCGCTTTCGGCCGTCCAACTGGTATTAGAGGTAATGGTAAGGGGTACTACTTGTGCATTGCTGCCTACCTGGATCGTTTCTTCGGAAACAGAAAGGGTGGCAGGATCATCGGTATTACACCCCGTATGAAAAACGGTCAGTGAAATAAATAGTAGGGCCTTGATGCAAGAGAGTAAGCTTAGTTTCATATGCAATACGTTCAAATGTTTAAATAAGTCGTTTCTCAGTTAACGTCTGAACGCGCAAGGACGCAAAATGTTCCATCCAAAGATTTACCCAGGATAAAATAAAGTTGTCTAAATGTAAAAACGTCGATGAAATGGGACTTTTGTCATGAAACGAAACCAAAAAAAGAGCAGGATCAACCTGTAAGTCGATCCTGCTCTCCCTGTTTTTTTAGGCAAACGCCTGCTTATTTCTTCCTGTCTTCCACCCACTTGCGGGCATTCACGAAGGCTTCGATCCACGGCGTTACTTCATCCGTCTGCACACGGTCTTCGGGATAATAGCCACACTGCCAGGGGAACATGGCGCGTTCCGGGTGGGGCATCATCGAGAGGTGACGTCCATCGGCCGAGCAAACACCGGCTACGGCCCACGGCGAGCCGTTCGGGTTGGCGGGATAGCCTTCATAATTATATTTAGCAATCACATGATACGCCTTTTCTTCGTACGGGAACGAGAACTTGCCTTCTCCGTGTGCTACCCAGGCGCCCATCTTCAAGCCACTCAACGAACCGAACATAACAGAATGGTTCTTCGGTACTTCCAGTGTCACAAATTCGGACTCGAACTTATGCGACTCATTGTGCAACATCTTGTGTTTCTTTTCATGCTCCGGATACTGCAACTCTAATTCCGCCATCAACTGGCAGCCGTTACAGATACCCATACTCAGCGTATCCTTCCGTGCGTAGAAATTGTCGATCGCCTTCTTCGCCCGTTCATTATACAGGAAACCGCCTGCCCATCCTTTGGCTGAACCCAACACGTCGGAATTCGAGAAACCACCAACAAAGAGGATGAAGTTCACATCTTCCAGTGTTTCGCGTCCGCTAGCGAGGTCGGTCATATGCACGTCTTTCACGTCGAAGCCTGCCAGATACAAAGCAAAGGCCGATTCGCGTTCGCACTGTGAGCCTTTTTCACGAATGACTGCCGCTTTGATACCCGACGGCTTCCGGTCGCCTGTTGTCAGCCCGTAAGCAGACAGTTTTCCGGTGAAATGCTTCGGATACTTGAATTCGAGCGGCTGCATCTTATAGTTCTCAAAACGGTTACCGGCACATACGCTTCCGCTCTGGCGGATATCCAATTGATAGGAAGACTTGTACCATACATCCCGCATATAATCGATACCAAAGTGATACTGTACACCGTCTTTCGATACCAGGATATGACGCTCGGCAGTCGGTTTTGCTACCGCAGCAAAGCCTACACCGGCCTCTTCCATCAATTTCTCAAATGCTTTCTTCTCCTTCACCTGTACCAGGATACCCGGGTTCTCGGCAAACAGGATTTTCACGATATCGGCTTCAGCCAGTTTGTCGAGGTTTACTTCCAGGCCACCTTCCACATTGGCGTAACACATTTCCAGCAACGCAGTGATCATACCACCGGCGGAGATATCATGTCCGGCCAGGATCAACCGTTTCTCGATCGCTTCCTGTATAGCGTTGAATGCATCCCGGAAATATTCCGAATCCTGTACGGTGGGCACCTCTTCGCCCAGACGATTCAAGGCCTGTGCAAAAGCTGAACCACCCAACTTCAACGTATCAAACGAGAAGTCGATATAGTAAATGTATGTATTTGTTTCTTTCGACAATACCGGTGACACAATCTTCCGTACGTCGCTCACTTCGGCTCCTGCTGAAATAATGACTGTTCCCGGAGATATCACCTTCTCGTTTCCATACTTCTGCGTCATGGACAGAGAGTCCTTTCCGGTCGGGATATTGATACCCAGTTCGCACGCAAAATCGGAAGCAGCCTGTACTGCCTTGTACAAACGAGCGTCTTCGCCTTCGTTGCGGCATGGCCACATCCAGTTGGCACTCAGTGATACGCCTTCCAACTGGTCGGCCAACGGAGCAAAGACGATATTCGTCAATGCTTCGGCAATAGCCATTACCGAACCTGCGGCCGGGTCAATCATCGCTACCTGCGGTGCATGACCAATAGAGGTGGCGATACCAGCCTTCCCGCGATAGTCTAACGCTACGGCACCCAAGTCACTTAACGGTAACTGCAACTCACCCTGGCATTGCTGACGGGCCACTTTACCCGTTACCGAGCGGTCTACCTTATTCGTCAACCAGTCTTTACAAGCCACAGCTTCCAACTGGAGTACATTTTCCAGGTAATGGTGTAAGTTCGACTCCTTGTACACAACCGGTTGGTAGGTTTCGTTAATTGTCCGGTCTGTCATCACCGTTTTCGGCGGTTTACCGAACATATAGTCGAGTTTGAGGTCGATCGGCTTCTTGCCATCCGCCTGTTCAAACACCAGTTTCATATCATCAGTGGTTTCGCCAACGACATACATCGGCGCACGTTCACGCTCGGCAATCCGGCGTACACGTTCGACATCCTCTTCTTTCATCAGCAAGCCCATACGTTCCTGGCTTTCGTTGCCGATGATTTCCTTGGCCGACAACGTCGGGTCGCCGATCGGCAACTGGCTCATATCGATACGTCCACCGGTCGCTTCGATCAGTTCCGACAGGCAGTTGAGGTGACCACCTGCGCCGTGGTCGTGGATTGACACGATCGGATTCTCATCCGATTCGGCAATGGCGCGGATCACATTAGCGGCACGTTTCTGCATCTCCGGGTTGGCCCGTTGTACGGCATTCAGCTCAATACCGCTTGTGAATAAACCGGTATCTACCGACGACACAGCGCCACCACCCATACCGATCCGGTAGTTATCACCACCGATCACGACCACTTTCTCACCCGGCTGGGGATCACCCTTCAACGCATCACGACGGTTGGCATAACCTACGCCGCCTGCGAGCATGATCACCTTGTCATATCCATATTTCTTGTCATTCTCTGCATGTTCGAACGTCAGCAACGAGCCGCAGATCAGCGGTTGTCCGAACTTGTTACCGAAGTCGGATGCTCCGTTCGAAGCCTTGATCAGGATCTGTTCCGGCGTCTGGTACAACCATTTGCGCGGATCGAGGATCTGTTCCCACTCACGGGCACCTTCGGTACGCGGATATGACGTCATATACACAGCCGTTCCGGCGATCGGCAATGAAGCCTTTCCCCCACCCAGACGGTCGCGGATCTCACCACCCGTACCGGTCGAAGCGCCGTTGAACGGCTCCACTGTCGTCGGGAAGTTATGTGTTTCGGCCTTCAGGGAGATCACGGTATCGATCTCCTTCACGCGGAAGTAGTCAGGTTTGTCGCCCGTCAGCGGAGCAAACTGTTCCATCTTCGGTCCGGCGTTGAACGCCACATTATCCTTGTAGGCCGAGACCAACCTATTCGGATTCTCTGCAGACGTCTTCTTGATCAGGTTAAAGAGTGAACTTTCCTGTTCAACCCCGTCGATCACAAACGTTCCGCCAAAAATCTTATGACGACAGTGTTCTGAGTTTACCTGTGCAAAGCCGTAGACTTCACTGTCGGTCAGTTTGCGTCCCAACTTTTCGCTTACCTCGTTCAGATAAGCAACCTCTTCATCACTCAACGCCAATCCCTCTTGCAGGTTGTAAGTAGCAATATCATCGATACAGACAATCGCATCCGGCTGTTTGTTGATGGTGAATATATCCTGGTTTAACCCGTTGTAGATACGCTGCAACATCGGGTCGTGCGCTGCATCGCCCGAAGCCGCTGGGAAATACTCTTCAATACGGCTAATCCCCCGGATACCCATGTTCTGTGTGATTTCCACTGCATTCGTACTCCACGGCGTGATCATCTCGCGACGTGGTCCTATAAACCAACCGTCCATCGACTCCGCCTCTACAGGCACAGCCTCATTGAACGCCCAAACCAACTTCTGAATATCTTCCGGTGAGAATGTGTGTGCCGCCTGAACTGCCAGCACTGTCTTTGTTGAAGACCTGAAAAATAAGATCATATCGTCTGTTTATTTAAGATTTTTCATCTCTATGGCCATCCGGCCGTTTTTCAGCCGCAAAGATAGGCATTTTTAGATTTAGGAAAGGAAATAACAATAGTTATTACTCACTCTTTATTGCCTACGGAATGAATACATAGCAAATAGCCTGTGAATAGGAAGGTAACAGGTGCCGCTATAGCAAATCCTTCGGGTTACCGCATCCATAATCATAAAAAAAGCAAAAATAGCCCATCCCTATTGCAAATCTGGTTTTAATCCACATACCTTTGCAGAACAAAACTTCAGAGAAAATGTACGATTTACGATTTAGTGGGAATCCCTCTCCCGCACAACGTATGAAAAAGAGAAACGTTTTTTTACCCTCTCCCAAATGGGTTCCTGTTTTTGTACACCTGTCACTTGCCCGACAGGTGGGGACTATTACGTTTTTATCCCGATCATTTTTCACAATCAATTAATCAATAATTACAACTACATCATGATGAACAACTATTCTCCATAATAAAAGAAAAGGAATATATCAGACTGGTTTATAGAACTGATAAATGGTATTTCCCATCCCTGAAAAAATTTACATATTTTCATTGATCGAAAAACCTAAAAGCAAACAATGTATTGGTAATCAAAACTTTCAGAAATAATTTACGTGATTAAAGGCTAAATAAGGAACATCCTGAAGTCCATTAGGTAAATTAAAAAGAAAATCCTCTCTACTTTTTGTAAACAAAACACAAAAGGGTCTGTTATATCAATATAAAACAACTTAACTCCTACAAAAAAATTTATGGAAAATCGTAAAAAAACAACACAGTCAAAAGCTTCAAACATCTTTGCAAGCCTCACCATTGTTATCTGTTTAACAATCGGATTCATGATTTGGAAACTTGTCATGGGTAGTCCCCTCAACTTCGAAGGCGGCGACCCGATCAATGGACACCCGCTGCCGGGTAATATTCTCGGTATGATCTATAAAGGTGGTTACATCGTCCCCGGTTTGATGGGCCTGCTGCTGATGGCCATCGTATTCTCCATCGAACGTTTCTTTGTGATCTCCAAAGCAAAAGGTAAAGCGAATCTTGATACATTTGTTAACGCCGTACAGGCCAATATCGCCGTTGGAAACATTGACGAAGCCCTCAAACAGTGCGACGTCCAGAAAGGATCGGTAGCCAATGTCATTCACGCCGCACTTGTCAAATACAAAGATCAACGTGCAGAAGGCGTAGACTCTGAAAAAGCAGCCGAAGACATCCGCAAGGAGATCGAAGAGGCCACCGCACTCGAAATGCCTGCATTGGAAAAGAACATGACCATCATCGCCACCCTCGTATCCATCGGTACGTTGCTGGGGCTGCTCGGAACAGTATCCGGGATGATCAAGGCCTTCTCCGGACTGGCTGTCGCCGGTACACCCGACCAGGCTCAGTTGGCTAACGGTATCTCGGAAGCCCTCGTTAATACCGCTACCGGTATAGCCACCTCCATCCTGGCCACAATAGCCTACAACTATTTCACCTCCAAGATAGATACGTTGACTTATTTCATCGACGAAGCCGGTTTTGCCATCGTACAATCCTACCGTAAACTGAGAGCGTAATAGCCTCCCCGTTACTGGTATAAAAAATTTACGATTATGGCAAAAGCAAAAGTTGGAAAGAAAAGTACGCGGATCGATATGACCGCCATGTGCGACGTAGCCTTCCTCCTGCTGTCCTTTTTCATCATGACCTCCACTGCCCGGTTGCCCGAACCCTATCCGGTCGATATCCCGGCCTCTACCGTACAGTCCAAGCTGCCCGACTCAAATCTGGCAACTATTACGGTAGGCGAGGAAAAAGCCTTCTTTGGCGTCACCGGGAAAGAAGTTCGTATGATCACGCTCCAGAAAATGGGAGAGAAATACAAGGTAGACTTCACCCCTGAAGAATCCAACGCTTTCTCACTCATTGACTTCTTCGGCGTCGATATCCGTTCAATGAAGCAGTTGGTCGCCATGCCCAATGTGGACAGAAACCGTGAAGGTGTACAGCCGGGCATCCCCTGCGACTCCCTTAATAATCAGCTGGCCGATTGGGTTTTATTCGCCCGCCTCGCCACCAAGGAAGTCACCAGGCAAGACCTCGACATCGCCATCAAAGGAGATGCAGATACGGAATATCCGATGATCAAACGTGTCATCGACATCCTCCAGGATCAGAAGAAAAACAACTTCTTCCTTGTAACCAGTCTGCGTAATGATGATTTTTAACCTCAAAGAACACGTAGCATGGCTGAATTAAATACAAACGAAGGAAAAGAAAAAGGCGGTAAAGTCAGAAGTAAGAAGATGAGCGCTAAAGTCGACCTCACAGCAATGGTCGACCTGGCCTTCCTGCTCATCACATTCTTTATGCTTACCACCACCTTGTCCAAGCCACAGTCGATGAACCTCGCAATGCCGGATAAATCCGACGACACCGAGGATAATCAGACCAAAGTGGCCGAGAACCGGACAATGACGCTCGTACTGGGAGAAGGCGATAAACTCGTCTGGTATATGGGACAAACCATCACCCCCACTGAAGGACCTACCGTGGAAGGCTTCGGCAAAAACGGTATCCGGAAAGTATTGCTCGATAAAACCAGACAGGTGATGGCACAAACGCAAGATCCTGAAAAGGGATTGATCGTCATCATCAAACCCTGCAATAAATCAAGCTATCACAACCTGGTAGACATTCTCGACGAAATGGTGATCACACAAGTGAAAACATACGCCATTGTGGATATGACAGACCCCGACCTCAAATTTCTGGTTGAAAATGGGTTGTATGCAACAGATCAGTTAACACAACAGTAAATTCAAAGCACTATGTTAAGCTCTAAGATAGACCTGTTTGGACAAAACTGGATCGACACCATTTTTGAAGGTCGCAACAAACAATACGGCGCATACGAACTGCGCAGCAAAGAATCCAGGTTCACTGTGTGGGCTGCGATCCTCGGAGCTGTACTTTTCTCCCTGCTGGTCAGCACGCCGCTCATTATGAAGCAGATCGGAGACAATCGTAGCGCTCGCCGCACAATCGACGAAAAGATCACGATGGTCGACCTCTTGCCGCCACCCGAAGAAAACAAACTGGACGAGTACATCCCGCCCCCACCACCTAAAGAGATCAAGTCGCTCAAGGACGTGAAGAAATTCACCCCGCCCGTCGTGGCGCCCGACAACGAAGTGGTTGAAGAGCTGGTGAAGCAGGATGACCTTAAGAAAGCCGATGCCGGAGCCGCCAATATCCAAGGTAGTGCCGATGGGGAAGTGGTGATCGACGAAAAACCTGTCGAACAGGTGATCGTGGAAGACAACGAAATTCACTCCTTTCAAACCATACAGGTGTTACCTGAATACCCTGGTGGAATGGAAGAATTCGACAAGTACATCATCCGTAACCTCCGTGGCCTCGACATGGTAGAAACACCCACACTCCGTATCCAGATCCGCTTTGTCGTGGAAAAAGACGGTAGTCTCACCCATGTGGAAGTATTGCGCGACGGTGGATATCCGTCTATAGGCAAAAACCTGGTCAAACTTTTCGAAAATTCACCGAAATGGAAACCCGGTATCTACAACGGACAAGCTGCACGCGTATCCTACATCAAACCGGTCACTATACGTATGCAATAGTAAAATGACTCGTTTTAAGGACAAAACACTCAGAGAGAAGATCCTGCTCTCGGTCGGGATCTTCTTCTTTCTGCTCTATTTTTCGCTAGGGCTCCTTTTCGTTTTTTACAAGGACATGCCGTTTGATATGCAGCCTTGGCAAAAGATCGGATTTGGGGTTGTGCTCATCGCCTATGCTGGTTTCCGGTTGGTGCGACTACTTAGAAGTGACCCGGTTGACAACTGACAATACGACAGTCAAAATGACTAAATTCACGTTTTACATCATAGCCTTCACGCTCACCGCCGGATTTTTCTCCTGTCAGTCTAACAAGAAAGCAGAAGAAACACCTACCCGCGGGAATGCCACGATCCTGGTAGACGAAACGTTCTATCCCATGATTGACGGACAGGTACAGGTCTTCGAAAGCCAGTACCCTTACGCCCATCTGGATATCATCACCCGTCCCGAACAGGAGATCGCCCGGCTGTTGGCAGCCGACACGTCGCGTATAGCGATCCTCTCACGTGAACTTACACCGGGCGAACAAAGCTATTTCGACAACCTGCGCCTTATTCCGCGGGTAACTGAAATTGCTTACGACGCGATCGCCCTCATTGTCAGTAAAGCTTTTGCCGATCCGGTCATAACCGAAACAGACCTGCAGGCACTGCTGGCCGGTCGTTCTAATCCTGGAAAGTATGTTCTTGTATTCGATAACAGCCAGTCGAGTACCGTCAAATACATGCAATCATATGCCGGGATCGATACCCTTCCACTGTCCTACACCTACTCCGTCAAGAGTAACCGGGAACTACTCGATTACATCGCACGTACCGAAATTGCCATCGGCTTCAGCGGTGTGGACTGGCTGTATGAACCCGACGACAACCAGAAGGCTGCTCTCGACAACATCAAGGTACTGCCTATCCAAACCTGCACAGGAACTTATCGCCCCACCCAGAACGATGTGGCGGAAGGGACCTACCCTTTCATCCGTAAGATAAGCCTTATCAACTGCCAGGGGACTGCAGGCCTCGGATTAGGATTTGCCTCCTTCCTGGCCGGCGATATCGGGCAGCGTATCATACTCAAATCGGGATTGGTGCCCGTCACCTATCCCAAACGTGAGATTAAAGTAAGAAAACAATTATAACGTAATAAATCAGTAATATGAAAGCAATAGCAATTACCGTCCTGCTGGCCATCGCAACCTGCATACAAGCATATGGTCAGGATCTTGAGGCGGCTCAGAAGGCAATCGACGCCGAACAGTACGAAAAGGCAAAGGGTATCCTGGAGAGCCTTGTCAAAACAGACCCCACTGAAGGTGAAAACTACTTCCACCTCGGTGTGTTAGACCTTATCATCGGTGAAGATGCCGTAGCCAAAGACTGTTTCAACAAAGGGATGGCGGCTAAAGACAACGCCAACCTCAATAACATCGGTCTCGGACTGCTCGCCCTCAATGATAATAATGTAACAGAAGCGGCTTCCCTCTTCGATAAATCCCTCAAGGGAGCAAAGAAGAAAGGAGTGAAAGAAATGGTTGCTATTGCCCGTGCTTACAGCCTGTCATTCCATCCCGATTACCAAAAGGCAGCCGAATATGCCCAAAGAGCCATCGATATCGATTCCAAGCTGGCGGAAGCCTACCTTGTTCTTGGAGATGCACAATACAACCTGTCTAAAGCCAGCGAGGCTTACATCGCCTACCGTACGGCTTACGATCTCGACAACAGTCTCTTGCGTGCCAAACTGCATATGGCTGTTATCACCAAGAACGCCCGTTCATTCGGTAATGCTGTGAAAGAACTCGAAGAAGTCGCTTCTCTCAACCCCGACTACGGTCCTGCTTACCGCGAACTGGCAGAGACGTATTATATGTGGTCGATGCTCGACAAGAGCAAGTACGATGCCAATATGGAGAAAGCGTTGGTGAACTACAAGAAATATATGGCGCTCACTGACTATTCACTCGGTTCCCGTATGCGTCATGCCGACTTCCTGATCCTGGCTAAAGACTACAAGTCGCTCGAACAGGAAGCCATGGAAATGCAAAAGATCGACAATGTGAACCCGCGTATCCTCCGTTACCTTGGTTATTCTGCCTACGAAAATGGCAACTACGAAGAAGCCATCGAAGCACTTACCCGCTTTATTGCAGGAGTAGACAGCAAACGCGTTGTCGGTTCAGACTACCTCTACCTCGCCAAGTCGGAAGGCAAGCTGGCCATTATACAGACACCGGACACGACCACTGTCGATGCCACACATTTCGAACAGATGATCGCTTATCTCAATAAAGGTGCCGACATGGAAACCATGCCCGACGAAAGCCTCAGTGCCATCGGCGTGAACCTGTACAAAGCCAAACAGTTCAACTACGCATCCGAACTCTTCAGCGTGTTGATCCGTAATCCACAAAGTACCTTGCTGGACCGGCTTTATTATGCCAACTCCGTACTTTACAACGCTGCCTTTATGGATACGACAGGCCTTGCCGGTTACCAGGATATCCTGCAAAAGGCCGACTCTGTCTATGCCGCCGTTATCCAGGGATCACCCACGACACAGGATACTTACCTGAATCGGGCGCGTCTCAATCGTTTTATGACGGATGATTCAGCTCAGGTCAACACGCTCAACTATTCGCAGGAATTCATTGATGTGGTTGCTGCCAAAGGGGATGCTGAAATGACCAAAGAAAGCGTTAAACTCAAACTGGCCGAGGCCTATACCACCATCGGTTCTTTCTATGCCGAATTGGATAAGCAGAAAGCTATCGAAAACTTCGAGAAGGCTGTCGCTCTTGATCCGGACAACGAACATGCTGTCCAGTCGCTTAAATTCTTAAAAAAGAAATAGCAAATTGCCATCGTACTGAACATCCTGTTGGGCCTATTTCCCTCTGTGATTATGGAGTTGCCTCTGCAATAGTGAAAGGTGCCGGGTTTTATTTCATTCCGAACACTGTCACATTAGCCCGGCCACGGAGTACACCGCGGGTGTCGTACCAGAAGTCGATCCGGCGGATACTGCGTTTTCCCACTCCGCGGAGGTCGATGATACGGCTTTCACCTCCTTGGGGAATATCATAGGCTGTCGGGATTTCATCAGGGGCACCGTCGTCGTATGTTACTTTTAAACGGACCAGTCGCAAAGGTGCATCGGTTACTTTAAACTTGATACGGCGGAAGTTATCAAATGGACCGGCCACTACAATGCCGTCGTGGTCGGCGGTAAACCGAGCCTCTGTTGTTCCGATCACCCGCCACTGACCGGGCATTCCTGCTCGTGGTTGACGTACTTGTTGTGCGGATACGGGTAGGGATAAGCATGCCAACAGCATCACAATCCCAAAGGCAAATAAACGATTTCGTTTCATACAGAATACTTTTTAGCGTTTTCTTAATAAAACGGCAATAAGCGCGAAAAGGTTCACCGCAAGGGTGCAAAAAAGACCGGCGGGAGAAGGACTGATTGTCCTTTCCCCGCCGGTCGTAGCTGGTATTGCAGCCGTTAGATCATAACCATTGCTTCATGAAGTTTTCCATGATGGTGGCGTGGGCTTCGAGGCTTTGCAGGAGCTTGAACTGGGCACGAGTACGCACCAGGTTGTGTTGCGGGTAATGGATCTTGTAGTAGGTATCACCATTGATATAGTCGGTTAGGAAGCGGACGGTCTGCATGTAAGTCAGCAGACGGCCTCCGTACGGCAGCATGGATATCTCCAGTGGGGTGAGGAATGCCTTGGCTGTTTCCATATATCCGCGTGTGTAGGCTTCGAAGATGGGCATGTTGACTTCGACGTTATCGAGGTTCTCATCGTCTTCTGCACCTGTATTGGCGCCGGTACGGATAAAGTCACCGATGTCGGAGAGTACGAAGCCGGGCATAACAGTATCGAGGTCGATCACGCAGAGCACTTTGCCTGTTTCATCGAAGAGGATGTTGTTCACCTTCGTGTCGCAGTGGTTGACACGTTTTTGCAGCTTGCCCTGGCGGTAGAGTTCTTCCTGGATGCACATGGCCGTGGCACGTTGTTCGATGGCTTCCACCAGATCTTCCACCTGGTCGAGGCGCCCGGCGGCATTAGCCTTTACGGCGTCATGGAACTGCTGGAGGCGGAACTCCATATTGTGGAAGTTAGGAATCGTTTCACCCAGTGTCCCTTCGGGGATATCGGACAACATGGACTGGAAATCGCCGAAAGCACGACCGGCTTCGTACGACAACTCGGGCGTCACTTCTTCGTACCCTTTACTGCGGGGGATGAAGAGGCAAACACGCCAGTAGCTATCGCCATCGAAATAATAGGTCTTACCGTCTTTCGTCGGCAGGAAGGTCAGCACCTTACGGTCGATATCCGTACCGTCGCGTTCTTCCAGTTTTTGCCGGATGTGTGAGGTCACGATGTGGATATTGCGTTGCAGCATGTCCACATTGGTGAAGATATGATGGTTGATCCGTTGCAGGATGTACTTGGCTTCGCCCTTGTCGGTCATCACCTTTAGTGTGTCGTTGATATGGCCATTGCCAAAGGGTTCGGCCGATACGACATTATCTTCCAGTATGAACTGACTGAGGATCTGTACTAATTCTTCTTGTGTCTTCATTCTACTTATTTAGTTGGTTATTAGATGCGCAAATATAGATAAATCATCTTAACTTAACTCCTTATTCGGCCAGAATTGTTAACTCGGCTCCTGAAGCATAGTCTCGTCCATTCTGCTCGTTCAACGCCGTGAAACGGACGTAACGTGCTTTCACCGGTTGCGCGAATAATATTCTCTTCTCTCTGGAGCCTCTTGCAAAGCTCCCTTTATCAACCGGCTCTCCCCAGTTTTTTCCATCCATGCTGACCTGGATGGAGTAGTCCTTGATATTGCCATTGCCTCCATCCTGGCGGGGAAGATAAGTAAATCCTTTGATCAGTTTGACTTCACCGGCATCAAGGTCTACCCAGTGGGGATACTGGGCCAGGGTAACTGAATACATGGTGTGCCAGATTGTATTCGGATCACCGTCGACCAGGTATTTGGCTTCTCCCTCATCGGTTTCCTGGCTACTGGCATAGACAACTTCCATCTGGATACTCTCCATCTTATCAAAAGTCATCGTGGCTTTGATCTCAGGACGGTCTTTATACCAGGCGGTAATAGTGCCTCCATTCCGCATCGGAACAGGCTGGGTGTATTCTTTGGCTTTATTTCCGTCGACCGTATAGTAAAGTACTGACCCGGCTTTAGCCGAAGGGGTAGCGTTGCCTATACGGTCGCGGGATATGGAGAAAGGCTGATCCCCAGCTGGTTTTACATTACCGATAACAGACAAATCTTTGCCGGCCGGACGAATAATGAAGCCTGTTTGGTGATGAGTGGCATAGACACGATCCGGTTCCAGCGGCGCTCCCTGTCCGCAACTGTTTCCGCCAAGGCCCGTTACGGCAGCATCCAGGTGGAGGTAGGTATCACCTACGGGAGGCAGTTGATAGATATGGGGTGCCAGGATCAGGTCGAGTGCCGAATAGGGGAGGGCAGATACCGATAAACGATCGGTCGCCACAAAGATGGCACCATTGCCAGTCTGATCCGTCAGTGCACACCAACGTACATCTTCATGGTTGCCGATATCTTGTGGTTTCGGGAAGTTTACGAATTCACCGACTACGGTATTTTTATGTTCCTCAATGAACTGTCCGGTCTTGCGGTCGGGGTAGTTGTCGATCGGTCCGCGGCCATAGTACGTGAAGTTCGAGTAGGCTTGCGGAATTTTCATTGCATAACCCAGGCGGGGCAATACCAGGCTCGGTTTGTTGGAGGTGATACTGGCTTCCAGTTCGATTGAACCATCCGGATAAACCGTCCAGATCTGATTGGTGGTAAACTTGAAGTCACTGTTTCCGAACTTGCTGTCGGTCAACTCTTCAATGCTGTTCTTACCGGTCGTTGTCCCACCCAGGATCTTCGCGGCATTCGGTGCTTGCGATTCTACGATGAAGGAAAGGACGGCTTTATTGTCTTTGACGGTTACATGGCTGTCGAGCGTCTTATGGATCAGGTTGTGCAACCCATTCTCAAACCAGGAAGCGTAGAACCAGTTGTCGTTATTGACAAATGCGCGCAGGGCGTCCAGTTTGGGACCGTTACCGTCGGCAATAACAGTATGGGAGCCATATACCAGGCTATATACAGAACCGGTGTTCAGGTCGAACTTGGCTTCGAAATCCTTGCCTTTAATCGTATGGAACTGTCCGGATACGGTAGAGGTCAATTTACCGGAAGCATTGGCGGCGATGCTGATCAGCGGGCGATCTGTGGCTTCCTGCACCAGTATCTGATCTTCGGCAACCACAAAGCCTTTATCCGCCCAGAGTTTATTCTCTTTCAACAGGAACTGGAACTTCACAAAGTATTCGGAGGAGGCACTCAGTTGATCGAATGCGTAAGGAACGGTGACGGTCCCCTTTTTCCGTGGTGCGATCGTCTCCGGCAGCAATGTGCCGCTTTTAATCTCGTTACCGTTCTCGTAGATCGACCATCTCACCTCGTAACCTGAGAGATCATTGAAATAGTATTTGTTGAAAATCTCGAAGCGACCTTTCTTTGTGTCGATCGCTTTGACGTCAATGTGCTGGTACACCTTTTTGACCTCATAATATTGGGGCTTCGGCTCCAGGTCGGCGAATACGATACCGTTCATTACAAACTGCCCGTCGTTGGGGAATTCTCCGAAGTCGCCACCGTAGCACAGGTACCGTTCTCCGGTCACTTTATCGTAGTTGTACATGGATTGATCCACCCAGTCCCAAATAGCTCCTCCGCAGAAGAAGTTAGTCGATTCGATAGCATCCCAGTAGTCCACCAGGTTGCCGCAGGCATTCCCCATGGAGTGGGCGTATTCTGATACGTGGAACGGATATTTAATATCGTAGGTTCCTGTTACGGCGCCACGCATCCAGCCGATGGACGGATATTGGTTGGACCCCATGTCGACGATCGAGTTGTTGCGTTCATACTGCACCGGACGGGTGAGATCTACTTTCTTCAAGGCGTCGTAGGCTGAAACGAAGTTCTTACCCGGACCGGCCTCATTGCCCAGCGACCAGATCACGATAGAGGGGTGGTTGATATTGGCATGAACCATTTCCATCACGCGGGCTATGTGGGCCGCTTCCCATTCTTTCGGGTGGGAGAGCGATGCCTCGCCATAGTAATATTCGTGCGATTCGATATTGGCTTCATCTTCCAGATAGATACCGTATTTATCGCATAAGAAATACCAGTAGGGATCAGTCGGATAATGTGAGTTGCGTACGTGATTGATATTGGCACGCATCATCAGTTTAATTTCATTCTCCATCATGTCGCGGGTAATCGCTTTACCGACTGAAGGATTCGTTTCGTGACGGTTGGTGCCTTTCAATTTGACGGTTTTTCCGTTTATATAGTAGTAGCGGCCGGCTAATCCAAATTCATCTTCCGAAGCGGGTGTGTCTTTGATTTCTACCTTGACGAATCCGACAATGGTGGAAACGGTTTCTATCGTTTTGCCTTTTGCATCTTTCAATTCCGCTACCAGGGTATAACGATATGGATTTTCAGCCGACCATTGATGCGGCGACAACACGTTCAATACCGTTCCGGATTCCAATTCCTGGCCTGCTTGCAGGGCTCCGACAGTGGCTGTAGCTACAGCGCCGCTTACCGGTGTATTCTCATCGGTATATAATTTGTTGGCAAACAAGGTGTATGCCAGTTTGTAGTCCTTGGCGGCTTTAGTGCCGAGGTTACGGATATCGGCACGGATGTTTAGTGATCCATTGGTATAGGTGTTGTCCAGATCCGATGTAACCGTTAGGTCGCGGATATGCACTGCCGGCGTTGAATACAAGGCAACCGTACGGAAGATCCCCGGCAGGCGGAACATATCCTGTGCTTCCAGGAAAGATGCGTCGGAACTGCGATATACCTCGGCGGCTACCGTATTTGTCCCCTTTCGTAGATACGGGGTGATATTGAAACGAGCCGTATTGCGCGAGTTTTTGGAGAAGCCGACATACTGGCCGTTGATCCAGAGGTAGAAGAACGAATCGACTCCGTCGAACTGGATAAATACTTCACGGCCATTCCAGTCTTGTGGGATATTGAACTCACGACGGTAAGAGCCTACTTCATTCCGGTGCTTATAGGTGGTCCAGGTAGTTGGGGGTGTGCGCATCACACCTCCACGCCAGTCGTCCACTTTGACACTATGCTGGAAAATCACCGGTTGGTTCACATAGATAGGTACACCATATTTCAGGCTACCGTCTTTCTGAATACCGTAGATATTCCAGCTAGAAGGAACCGGAATTATATCCCAAGAGGAAACGTCAAATTCATTTTTATAAAAATCTTTCGGACGGGAATCGGGATCCGGTGCCCAATTGAACTTCCAGTTTCCATTTAATGATTGCCAGAATATACTGTTTTCCGGCAATACTTTACGGGCGCTTTCTACATCCTGGAATGAAAAGAACCAGGCACGAGGCTGTTCCTTATTCAGTGCCAGGTTCTCGGGTGATTGCCACTCATCCCCGGTGGGATTGGCCGCACGGGAATAATAAAAGCCTTTCAACGGGGTTTGCTGTGCACATACATTGGCCACAGTGCAGAACAACAAGGCATAAATAAAAATAGACTTAAGCATTTCTTGTGTTTTTAAGTTGATTTAGATTTAGTTGCGCCTGGGAAGAAAAACGTATCATTCTCCAAGCGAAGCAAAATTACACACAAAAAACGGCATTCCTCCATCTTAACGGAATAAAGATAAATAAAAAGGGCTGCCTTGACGGGCAGCCCTTTTTATATGATCGGTTACGGGATTATTTCTTGTTACGGTTACCGTAGCGGCTCATGAACTTATCAACACGTCCGGCGGTATCGACCAACTTAGCCTTACCAGTGTAGAACGGGTGAGAAGTGTTAGAGATTTCAATCTTTACCAGCGGATATGTAACACCGTCGAGTTCGATTGTCTCTCTTGCGTTGATGGTAGAACGCGTGATGAACACGTCTTCGTTAGACATGTCCTTGAATACAACAGGACGATAGTTGTCCGGATGAATACCTTTCTTCATTGCTTTTATCTGTTTTTAATTTATAATCAAACTGTTGTTGGTAACCGGTAAATTGGGATGCAAAGGTATGGATTAGAGTTGAAGAAACAAAGAAATTCGATTTATTTTTTCCGGACGTGCTGATTTTGTGTTATTTTATATGTTTTATGACATGCCCGGGGCGAAAGTTTTTGTACCTTTGCGCAGGTTTTTAAATCATTAACAATCTAAGATATACTACAATGGTAAGTTACAAAGAATTAGGCCTTGTAAACACGAAAGAAATGTTCAAAAAGGCGATGGAAGGTAAGTACGCTATCCCGGCGTTCAACTTCAACAACATGGAACAGATGCAGGCTATCATCCAGGCTACGGCTGAAACCAAATCACCGGTTATCCTCCAGGTATCCAGCGGTGCCCGTAAATATGCCAACCAGACACTTCTCCGTTACATGGCTGAAGGCGCTGTAGAATATGCAAAGGAACTGGGCTGCGCTGCTCCTCAGATCGTACTGCACCTTGACCACGGCGATTCATTCGAACTGTGCAAGAGCTGTATCGACATGGGCTTCTCTTCTGTGATGATCGACGGTTCACACCTTCCGTATGAAGAAAATGTGGCTTTGACAAAGAAAGTTGTAGAATATGCTCACCAGCACGATGTAACTGTAGAAGGCGAACTTGGCGTATTGGCCGGCGTGGAAGACGAAGTAAGCTCTGACCACCACACCTATACCGAACCGGACGACGTAGTAGACTTCGTTACCAAAACAGGTTGTGATTCACTGGCTATCTCTATCGGTACTTCACACGGCGCCAACAAGTTCACGCCGGCACAGTGCACACGTGACGAAAACGGTCAGTTGGTTCCTCCCCCCCTCCGTTTCGATATCCTCGAAGAAATCGAAAAGAGAATCCCCGGTTTCCCCATCGTACTGCACGGAGCCTCTTCTGTTCCGCAGGAAGAAGTGGCAACTATCAACAAATACGGTGGTGCATTGAAAGATGCGATCGGTATCCCCGAAGAACAACTGCGTAGAGCTGCCACCTCTGCTGTTTGCAAGATCAACATCGACTCTGACAGCCGTTTGGCCATGACAGCTGCTATCCGCGAAGTATTCGCTACCAAACCGGGCGAATTCGACCCGCGCAAATACCTCGGCCCGGCTCGTGACAACGCTAAGAAGTTGTACAAACACAAAATTGAAAACGTATTGGCTTCAGGCAATAGACTGTAATCCGCGTTTATCCTCATAAGAAAGGCTGCTCAATGAATGGGCAGCCTTTTTTTTATACAGTTTGTTTAAGCAGACTTAGTTCTTTTCCAGCAATGCGAAGGCGCACCACAGGATGGGAGCTTGTCCGTGCATATCGCCAGTGATACGCGGACGGTCGTAGTAGTACTGGCGATCGTTCTTTTTGCCGGTTCCGATACATACTTCCGTTACATCTCCTTCGGGGGTAATATAGGGGATAAGCGCCATCCAGGCTTTCCGGGCAACGGGGGCGTAGGTTTCCTTATCCAGCCATCCCTGTTTCACGCCGGTGATCATGGCATAGGCAAACATTGCCGTACCGGAAGTCTCCGCCCAGCAGTCGGGTGCGTCGATCAACTGGTTCCACATGCCGCTCTCGGTCTGATACTTCTTCAGATTCTCCATCATCAGGAAATAACCTTCGCGGATACGGGGCAGGTCTTTGTTGTCGGCGGGGAGGTAACGCAACAGTTCCGTCATGCCGGCGGCCATCCAACCATCACCGCGCGACCAGTAATAAGGCACGTCGGGTGCATGGTAGAACAGCCCGTTGGGGTGTTGCAATTCATCCAGATAGACGACCATTTCTTCGGCAGCCCGGTCGATATACTTCCGGTCGCCTGTTACCTTATAGGCCTGCGACTGTACGATGGTGATCATAAACATATCGTCGATCCACATACGTGTTTGCCAGCTAAGTCCCTTTTCAGCCCAGGCTTTTTCTTCGGGGGTAGCGGTTTCAGGTACTTCCCATTGCGTATCGGCGTAGGGGAGACCCTGGTCGAAGTATTTCTGATCTTTTGTCAATTGGTAGAGTTCCAATGGCAGGCAGCCGTACATGTTGAAATCTACATGGTTCATCGGCGGCAGGACGTTTTGTTCCGTTTCCGTCATCCGGTCGAACTTCTCTCTCAACTGGCCGAGCAGTTCGGTGTTGCCCGTCAGGTTGGTAAACTTCAAGGCTCCATACCAAGTGCATACTTCGGCATAATGCAGCCACTTGTCAAAATACAGCATGTGCTTTTCCAACGGGATAAAACGCTTGGTGAGTAACGTCCCGATTTCTTCCGGCGTATATCCGGCGGGGAAATGTTCCAGATCACTTTCTTTTGTCTCCTTACAGGCGGAACACAGGGTGAACGCCAGTAACAGGGAGCCCAATACAAACAGTTGTTTCATTTTCATGGTACAATATAATATTAAATGTGTATTCAAGGTCGTATCAAAAAGTAAGACTGCTTTATATATGACAAATCAACGCCTGCATACCCTAAGCCGGATCTTGTTTTTTCGGCAGAGGGTGCGCAGGCGCTAGTGTCTTATTGGGCGCTTCGCCGTTAGCGGATCACTTTCCGCAAGGCTTCCAGCAACGGATCAACGGATAGGGTGCTACCCGTCGCCTCCTTCATCCATACATTGGGCGTCAGGCACCCCAGGCTGTAGATACGGTCTACTTCCGTTGCGAAGTCTTTCCCTTTCAGGTGTTGCTCCAACTGGAATTCGATCAGTTGTCCGATGGCATACGCCGAGAGATAGAGGCGATAACCGATCATATGCGAATAGACGGCCAATACTGTTTCATCCCTGATGCCATACACCGGGGCGAAATACGTGTTCCATACTTCTTTGGAGAGGGCGATGACTGCGGTTTGCAATTGCTCGGCAGTTGCTTCCGGATGGGCGTACATCCATTTCCAAACGGCGATATCGAGCATGGATACACCACATATTTCGTACATGCTCCAGGTTTTATCCAGGATATCCATGGCGGCCTTTTCCGGGTTGTTGTCCGTAATGCCGAGGATGTCCAGGTCGCGTTTCTGGAAGACGAAGGCCAGCGCTTCGGTAAAGGCGGTGTTAGGGACGCCGTTCAGCATGTAATAATCCACGTCATACAGGGAAACGGTCTGTTCCACATTGTGGCCGAATTCGTGGATGGCAATGTTGTAGCCTTTGTAATCCATGCCCTGGTCGGGAACCCGGGTACGCAGGCGTGATGGCTGCCCCTTCATGGCTGCCCCTAAGGCATGCCCTGATCCGCGGGCGTCGTCTACGGCGATCTTTTCGGCGAGGTAAGCGGCACGTGCCGGTGAGAAGCCTAACTTTTGCAGGATATTACCGAGGTCTTTTTCCATCGCAGCGGCAGTGGGATACATCTCCCGGATTTGGATATCCAGTTTGGCTTCATCAAGGTTACTGCGCGGCTTGAAACCATCATACCAGATATCATAGGCTTCCAGTTTGCGTCCCAACCGTTTGGCGATCTGCTTGCCGACCGTCTTCAGTTCGGGAGCGGAAAGGAAGTGGTCGAACAAAGCTTCCGTTTCAGCCAATGAGATCTCCATGTCTTCGTTGAACTTTGTATCGATATAGGTCTTTCCGGTGTATTTATCCAGCAGTAGCATCGATTGGAAACTGTCGAATAACTTCTGGTAGCGGACGGGCGATTCGGGCGTACCGGTCGTTTGCTTTCCGTCTTTATACAGCGTATTGGTGAACGGATTCCATTCCAGTGAACCGGAGTTGATCACTTCCTTCGGGATATCTTGTCCGACGATCCGTTTCATGACTTCATAGACGGTGCGTTGCTTTTCCAGACCTTCATTGCCTTTGTTGTAGTTGGCTTTGATCTCGTCACGCAGGTTCCAGTGTGACAGCAGGATCATGTTTTCCGGGAAGATACGTTTGCCTTTGGCGTTGACCAGATGTCCCATATAAATATTGTAGTCGGCAATATACACGTCTGCGTCATTGCTTACGGCAGCGATATGCTGGGATACATCGGCCGGGATACGTTCGGTAAACAGGTCTCCCATCCGGGCATACGCCCAGGCGAGGCGGTCGTTGCCCAGCGCTTCTTTCTCGGGCAAGGTCAGTTGCGGAAAATTGAGGGCGATCACAAAGGCGATCTTGTTACGGTACAGGTCGTCTTGCAGGTGGGAAGAGGGGCTATAGGCGGCAAACATACCGTCAACCGGGTAGAGCGTACCGGTGTCGAGCGTCTGGTTCCATTGCAGGCGAACGGACATCTGGTTGAAATAACCGTAAATACCTTCCATATAGTCGCTGATCTTGCCGAAGACCGCCTTTTTCGCGACCGGGTCGGCTATGTACTGTTCGAGACAGAAGCGTTGGAAGTCGGCGGCTGTTCCGTCCGTATCCTGCCAGAGGCGGGCGGCTTGGCTGACGCCTTTCTCGATGCCTTGCCGGTTAGCGGCATCTTTCTCCACCAGTGAACGGATGGTGGCTTGTACGGTTGCCGGGTCGATGGCGGCTGTTGTCGTGGAGGGACAACAGAGTGATGCCATCCATGTTAGAAATAAGAAAATAGGTTTCTTCATATGGATTTATGTTGATGATTAAACAGGATCGTTATCCGGTGCATCCCCTTTGTATTGGGTGATGAGCGCGAGCAGTTCTTCCCCGTAGGTATCTGCCACCTTCTTTCCAATGCCGGGAATATATAACATTTGCCCTTTGGTAGCGGGCATTTGATTGGCGAGTCCAATCAGTGCCCTTTGTTGTATAATCGTATATACCGGCAGGCCTTTCTTTGCGGCAAGTTCATTTCGCCATTGGCGCAGGCGGGCATAGAGGGCGGGGTTTTGTATGTCGGTCGTATTGATATCTACGGCTACTTCTTCCGGTTGCTTCCGGGTTGGAGCAGGAGATGCGGCAGAGGCCGTCTTCCCCTTTTTCTTCTTTTTCGCCGGTTCGGCTTCGATCAGGGTACGGGCTTTAGCCGACAAATAGGCAGCCATGGTAAAACCTCCCTGACTGGCTTTCAGTGTTTCCTGCTTGGTGGTTAGTTCTTCGGCAAAGAGGCGGATGGCGTTGGTTACCAGTTTGCGTGTTTCTTTATTGTCGATCTCTACATCACCATGTGCCACAAGCGGGTTACAGATGGACGCTATTTGTTGGAGGAAGTAATGGGCGCCTTTCCGTATCCGTTCCTGGATGTCGGGATCATGCGCGTAGTTGGCATTGTCGGAGATCATCCGGTGAAGTTGTTGCTGGAAGCGGTCGCCTACATCTTTCACCGACTGATGGAAACTATCCCGTGCCGATGCATACCGGTTGCAGAAGGCGGGGTAGAGCCGCTGCAGGTGGGTGAATACCACGTAGGAAGCGTATTGCATCCGTTGCTGTACGCTGCTGAAATCAAACAGTTCCATCACCAGGCGGAGGAAATACAAGTGCTGTGCTTGCATCAGGAAATCTTCGGTCACCTCTTTGTCCGGCAGCGCGTCGGTATATTGCTGTATCCGACCGTCGATAATCATCGCGTTGCGGGTGACGGGACTGCTCAGTACCAACCCTTCCAGCGATTTACACCGGCTGAGGGCGACATACACCTGTCCGTGTGAAAAGGCCGACTCAGCATCCACGATGGCCCGTTCGAATGTCAACCCCTGGCTCTTATGGATGGTAATCGCCCAGGCGGTCTTTAACGGATACTGGCTGAAAGTGCCGGTGATGGATTCGGTGATATCCTGTGTTTCCGGGTCGATGGTATATTTGGTATTCTGCCAGGTCTCCTTACCGACGTTGATCTCATGGCCGAAGGCATCGACGACAAGGATTTTCTCCGGATTGACAAAGACCACTTTACCGATCTTCCCATTGTAATACCGCTTCTCGCCCGAGGTGTCGTTCTTGATGAACATCACCTGTGCACCGGTTTTCAGCATCAGTTGTTCGTCGGCGGGGTAAGCATAGGAGGGGAACTCCTCTTTTACTTCGGCGGCGAAGGAATACGTTTGCCCGGGCAACTCGTCCAGTTTCCGGCGGTTAATCTGCTGGGCGAGGAAGTTATGTGTCGTCAATGTGATGAATCCTGCGTTCTCGTCCGGGTTGAATCCCGGGATATACCGGCGGTTCAGGGCTTGCAGGGTGGCATCGTCGAAACGGTTGTCGCGGATATTGTTGAGCAGGCCGACAAAGGCGTCGTCCTGTTGACGGTAGACATGGGTGAGTTCGATGCATTGGTAGGACGTCGCTGCCAAGGCTTTACTGTCGAAGAAGAAGGGTGAAGCGTAATGCTCTTTCAGCAGCATCCACTCCTCGTCTTTGGCTACAGGGGCGAGTTGTTGCAAGTCGCCGATCAGCAGTAGTTGCAGGCCGCCAAAGGGCTTGTCGCGGTCGCGGTACTTGCGCAGCACATCGCTGAGGGCGTCCAGCAGATCGGCACGCACCATACTGATCTCATCGATTACCAGCAGGTCCATGCTGCGGATGATATTGATCTTCTCCCTCCCGAACTTATTGGTATAGGAATTTTGTTGCGGCTGTGATCCCCCGTTCGTTGGCAGATAAGGCCCGAACGGCAGTTGGAAGAAAGAGTGGATCGTTACCCCACCTGCATTGATGGCGGCCACACCGGTCGGCGCTACCACGATCATCCGCTTGGGCGACCGTTCCTTTAGTTGTTTTAAAAACGTAGTTTTCCCTGTACCGGCTTTACCGGTAAGGAAGAGGTTGGTGCCGGTATTGCGGATCAACTTCATGGCAAGGTCTGATTGTACGTTAGCCTTTATCATCGGATTTTATTTAAACATAGCCCTTGTCAGAAGGGCATTATGCAAAAATAAGGATTTCGTGGCAATAAACCCTTACCCCTCACCGGATATCTTTCAGAAATCAGCCGACCGCCTTGCGAAAGTAAGCCGGTAGCCATGTGGATGTAAACCGGTAACCATGTGTAGGTATACCCTGCCGCCTTTATACATATTTATAGGTATTGCAGCACCTTCCGTACCGCCCTATCTTTGCACCATCAAAACAATATATTAACTATTAGTATAATTGCTTGTCCGAAACCTGACGCTAATTTGTTTGTAAGCATATAAGATGACTAAAGTAAAAAAAGAGGACACTGGCGAGTAGTCCTCTTTTTTTATGATCCCACATGGATCTGCCTTATCTTCGAATCCAACCATATTTGAATCTTTTGCTGATGTGTTTTGGCATCCAACTCATCCTCAGCTAATCTTCCTTTTTTTGATTCCAAACTCCACCGCGCTGCCTGCCAGCGAATTACGGTGAACTCTATAGAAAAAAACTCCACGCTGACTCCACCGTGTTCAATCATCTGGCTATATTTGTTTGAACAACCAGCTGTAGTTAGTGGAACGTTCACCTATGGCCGCTTTCTTCATCTAAGAATTTGTCTCTCAGTATCTAAGAGTTGCATGGGTATGCATCTAAGAGTTGCATCAACAACATCTAGATGCAGATTTATCAACGTGTACACGTTTTTTTTAAAGTTCACCCGTGAATACCGGGGCCTCTATTCGATGACGACACACGGTGGAGTCAGCGTGGAGTTTTTTTCTATAGAGTTCACCGTAATTCGCTGGCAAGCAGTGCGGTGGAGTTTGGAATCAAAAAAAGGAAGAGTAGCTGAGGAGGGGGTAAAAACACCACGGTCTGTCTAAAAAAATCACCGTTATGATTTTTTTAAACGTCATCGTGTTTGTGAACGAACGCCATGAGAATCGTTCAGTAACGTCATTCTCTTTTTTGTGGCGATTCGTCGATTGGGAAATGCCGGATGCTGGTCTGAGTAAATCCAGGCCTGCGTCTCACCTTCGCGAGGCCTGCATGTCAGCCGGCTGAGGCCTGCGCCTCGCGGTAGTGACTCGTGCGTCTCGCCGGGGTGAGGCCTGCGCCTCAATTCGCCACTTTCAGATTCGGACAGATATGAATATAGGGAACGGCGTGTGGGAATCCGTAGGGGTGAAATGACGGCAGCCAGGCGCGCACCTGGCTGCTGATATGTATTCCAGATAGAGGGAAAGGACTTAGAAGTCGAAGTTCATTTGCATGACGAAGGTACGGGGGGCAGCCACGTCCATGGGGCGGGAACTGTATTCGGTATTGAGCAGGTTGTTGATCAGAACTTGCATGCGGACTACTTTCGATAGCTTGACACCCATGCGAAGGTCCATTGTGAAGTAGCCGTTATTGTTGTCGATCCAGTAGTCGTGAAGGTCACCGAACATCATGCCGCGGACGTAATCCATCAGGTTGGGACGGACTTTGGTACGTTCGTCGACAAAGAAGTAGTCGACGGCCAGCACCTTGCTCTTCCAAGCCAGGTTGGTACCGATGCTCCAACGTTTCCACTCGTAATCGAACACGCCTTTGACGGAGTGTTTCTGGCGATATTTCAGGTACTTCGAATCGTTAGATTTGGAACGCATGGCGAGGATATCGGTATCGGCTTCTTCCACGGCGTTGCGGGCATCGTTGTCGAGGTCGATCGGTTCGGTGTAGACATAGCCCAGGTTGAAGGTCAACTTCGATTCGGGGGTAAAATCATACATCCCCATGACGGAGACATCGGCTCCGTAGATCTCGGCACGTCCCACGTTGTTGAACTGGGCGCCGATACCCAGGCCGTTACCACCCTGGATGGCGCCGATAATATCTTCGAGGCCGGTCAGGTAGGCAAATGTCTGCTTATCGAAGAGGCCGATGCGGAACTCGATCATGTCCTTATAGCGTGTATAAAAACCTGCCACATCGACAAACCCTTTCAGACCACCGATCTTATAACCCTGCTTGAAACCTATTTCGGCGTTATAACCGCTTTCGGCTCTCAGGTTGGCGTTCGGATAAGCACCGATACCACCGATATCTTTCAATACATATTTCTCTACGACCGACGGATAACGGTATCCCTGTCCGAAAGAGGCACGGAGGAAGCTATACTCAGCTAACTCATAGTTCAACCCGCCACGGAAAACAGGCTTGAACGGCATGGAGAGGCCAAAGATATCGGTCTCGGCTTCACGGTAGTGTTCATCTACGCGATAGTATTCCATACGGACGCCGGCCGATACGTTAAGGCGGTCGAAGAACTTATGGTCGTATTGGGCAAAGAGGCCGATATTGTCGCTACTATGCTGCCCGGTAACCTGCGAATCGGCAAAGACATGCTCGTAGGTGGTACCGGCGGTAAGCTGCGAGTTATCATATTTTTTACTGAACTGGTAGTCTACATAGTAAGAAGTGGTATAGTCGGTCGGCGGAGTGACTGTCTTCGGTTCGCCGAGGATATTGTTCACGGCCCAGGGAATCAGGGCGTCAGTCGTGGTAGGGATCGGCGTATGCCCCATCACCCAACCGATCAGGTCCATATAGTCGGCCGGCTTGGCGGTAGGAAAATAACGGTTACCCAGGGCTTCGATTTCCTTCACGATACCGGAGTAGTTGCCATTCAACGCATTCGGGAGGTGAGGCAGGGCGATCGGAAGCAGTTTGGTTTGCCAGTTCTGCACCAGGTCTACTATCTCAGTGATATCGCCGTAGTTGAAGCCCATGTTATTGATGATATCCAAGGGGGATTTACTGCTTGTACCCTGGACAATCTGGTTGCCCTGGCGGTAGATACGACTCTTGAGCTTATGCGAAGTATTGTTGTTGACATTGGTATAATTAAGGAAAGGGGTGACATCAAACATATTTGCCTGACGACCCATATTCCCCATCGACGACTGCACATACGCCTCTTCGGGCGAACGCCAGATAAAGAAACCGGCATAGTCGTTGGCGAGGAAGTTCAGGTTCAATCCATAGTTCAGCCCTTCCACCCGGGGATCGTGGTAGGTGACGTTACCTCCGAGGCGGAAACGATTCGTATAGTTACCCGTCCGGTAGCCTTCGTCGGTAAAGTAGTTGAGACCGGCCGTCACGTCGAGGTTACCGATCCGGCGGCTGTGGGACACGTCGATACCGTCGTACATCGGATTCTTGATATTCTGGAATACGTTGCGGCGTCCAAGCGGGGTGACGGGATATTTGCCTTCTTTCCAGAAGCTCTGGTCCCACCACTGATAACTGTCTTTATCCGGCGTACCGTAAATACCGAGATAGGTCTTGACACTGGTCGTTGGTTCGAGTGCGGGGCGTTTCGTGCGCACGTTGATCAGCCCGTTCAAGGCCGACGAGCCATAGAGTACGGAAGAAGCGCCCTTGATGACTTCGATCTGTTCGACGTTTTCCATCGGCACCACGTTCCAGTTGATCTCACCGGAGGCAGGGGTAAGCACAGACAGGCCATCGACCATGATCAGCGAACGGCTTCCTACGCCGTATGTCCAACCGCTACCACTGCGGATACTGGGTTGGCGGTCGTTGATCTCCACGCCGGGAACCGTCTTCAACGCCGCTGTGAGATCGGTAGGCGCCTGGCGGGCGATATCTCCGCCTTTTAACAGTTCCATCGAAACCGTAATCTCACTCAGCTTCTGCTCATACCGGCCGACACTGACTACGACTTCATCCATCAGGTTGGATTCCATCTTGAGGTACACATTGACCGTACGCGTCTGGTTGCGATTAACCACCACAGGGATATGCTGCGTTTCGAATCCAAGAAAGCTATAACTGATGGTTACACTTCCGGCAGGTACATTCAGTTCATACGAACCATCGGCATTGGTCACCGTACCTTGCAAACCGGCAGTATTGTCCTTGTAGAAAATATTCACTCCGGGTAATGATTCCTGCGTCGCTTCATCATATACATATCCTTTCACTTGTTGAGAAAACGCCATCTGCGACACACAGAGAAAAAGGAAAGTCAACTGAATAATGCCTTTCATATCTATCTATTTTAAATAACACCTATTGAGCACGCAACAAAGATAACGCATTCTCCCTTACCTAAGGCGTATTGATTTAATTTAAACCAACTACCCCTAAAAAATGACAAATCCGGTTATTGCGCCAGTGAGAAGCGGATACTGACACCATAGTTAGAGTTAGTGGTCGGGAAGGATGCACTCGACACCAACGGCTCGTTAATCTGCATGTCGTAGAAGGCACGCAAGGTCAGGGCGCGGCTCAAGCCGTAATCAGCCGAGAACATGATTGTCTTACGTATGTTCCCGCTAGTGGCCTGCGTGATGTTTTCTTCGATCTTGCGGATCAGCGATTGCATCTTGTCGTACGCAAAATCAACCCGGACGGTCAGGTCGTTGCTGAAGTTCTGCGATGCCTTCATCCCCAACACTTTATTAAACTGTGTCATCTTATAACCCAGCCCGATTTTGAAGCCGTTCGACAGCCCCTCCACGATCTGGAAGGAGGCAATGTTTAGGCTGAGCGTACGCGACTTCTGTATATCGAGCGTTCCGGTCACATTGTTCAGCAGGGTCGCATTCACACCAAACAAGGGATTGAAAGCTTCGGTGATACTCACCGTCGAAATCTCATAGGGCGACGACGGCACCGGATTACCGCTCTGTACATTCCTTATATATCCCAGCCCATCGCCGGCATCCGCCCAGTTGAGGTAGGAATTAAACGAACCAATATTATAGATACTGCGATATTGGTGATTGAGCACAAAGCTCTTAAAATACTTCTTGAAAAGAGGTATCTTGATCAGTCCGTCGTACGTCACCCGCCAGTAGGGGAACAGGCTTGATAAAGACGGGAAGGATGTCAACGCTACCTTATCCGGACTCTTACCCGAGTAGGCCGCCAGGAAAGCAGGGATCAACACGTCGGGGGAGTTGCGGCTCACCGTACCGTAAGCCTGTTGGTATTCGGTTCCGGCAAACGATGTCCCTGCCATCCATCCGTTATCGGGATAGTTGCCACTGTTATCATAGCGTGCCTGCAGGCGATTGGCCAGGATACCGCGGTAGGCCAGGAAGTTATCGAAAGCTTTCGACTTATAGCCGTTCTCCAGCGTACCCGCTCCTTCAAAGGCAGTCTTAATGGTGGAGATGGACATCATGTAAAGCCCTCCCACCCGCTCGGGCATACCCTCATACATGAAATCAATTTCCGTATTACGCGTATCCCTGCGTTCGCCCGTGAGGTCGATCTTAAATCCAACGAAAGGCTCAAGCGTAGCACGCATCGTCAGGTTCTTACTACTACTGATCATGGCGGGCGTGACATTGGTCTGGCTCATGACCAACCAGTCTCTCTCCGCCGCATCAGTGATATAACTTTTATTGACTCCGCCGAAAGCGAATCCGATACCGGGCGCCCAAAGATTCCCCATCCGTTCCTGCCCGAAGATATCTCCGATCTCAGGACGGAATCCGGGTAACATCATACCATCATTCATCGAATAATCGATATTAAAACGGCGCACCATCATCAGGAAGCGGGTCGTATGTTCGGCGATACCAAGCAATGCACTTTCAGTAGGTTTGGGGCCCGGAGTGATCGTCAACTTAAGGGTAGCCGTATCCTTGTTCTCGATCCGGATCTGCCCGATGTTCAATGGCTTGTATTTGATGCCATACATGCGACCGTCGGCACCGCGTGCCACGACGCGTACTTTTTTATTAAACAGTCCATGGTCGACTACTGTACCACTGTCGGGATTGAGCGTAATCTCTTTCTCAAACTTCGGTGGCGTCTTTCTCGCGGCAGCCTGACGGGCGGGAGCACGGGTATCCGAAAACTTCTGGTTGACTTTCTTGAGATAAGGATTCTTATTATACAAGCTCACGACATTGAACATCGCATTGCCATTGACGATACGCTGGTTACGGATCGTATTCCCGATTTCCATATCGACACTGCCGGTATTGGCCCCACGATCCCAGTTATAGGTCGCGTTATAGGCCATGCTTCCATTCACCCAGTCGAGCACGGGGATATATTGCAGAGGCAAGTTCCAGGTGACGGCAAACTGCTGGTCGTACTTCATCGGCGTACCCAGGTCGCGGATACTCTGCGTAACGGAGTCTTTCCACAACTGATACTGGTCGGGATTCAATCGCTTGTTGACCTGTACATAAGGCTCTTCGATCCGGGCATTGGTCCCGGAGCTGAAGGAAGCCGTCAGGTTACTGGTAAAGTTCCACGTCAAGCGGAAGGCACGGTCCCACATAAAATTCTGGCTAAACGAGACCGGAATATTGTTGGGGGTCCCCGTATTGAGGTTGTTCAGGTCGCGCAATTGGATTTCGTAGTAATTACGCATCATAGCGGTCTGGAAACTGATATTCGTCGGCAGGTAATTCAACGCGAATTGTTTGATATACCGGGTATAGCCATTCTCTTGTTTGACATTGGCAAACGGACGGAACGGCTTGACATACGGGGTATAGTTGTAGGCGAAGTTACCCCGGTAGTCTTTTGTCGTTTCGTATTCTGTTTCCGGATTCTTCTTATTGTTTTCACTGTAGGAATAACCAAAGGAGAAGTTAGCCGGATCGTACGGCATAGGGGTTTTACTGCGGATATCAACCTTTACATTGTTGAATGAGATACTCTTGGTAGTAGACATGTCCTGTGAGAAACTCTTGATCGAATCCTTTTCGGCTTGGGTCTCTACGGCATCCAGGGCATCTTTCAACTCGATATCCTGATCCAACGGATTGTATTTGGGACTAATCGTCTCCTTTGAATAGGCATAGTAGACCGGGATACTCACCTTCGCTTTTTCGGGAAAGAACTTACCCATCTGGACATTGGCCGAGATATCGTACTGGGAATAGTCATCCATCCTGCGTTCCATCAACGACTGGTCGAGTCCTCCGAAACCGGCCGTTTCAATACGCCCGGACATGTTGACTGAGCCGAGATCGGACAGTTGGACACTCAGGTTCGCATTGGCAGCCCACCCCCCGTCTTCGTTGAAATCGGTCATACGCAACTCATTCACCCATACTTCGGCACTCTTGACATCCTTTTTATTATTACGTACCCCGATCATGATGGTCTTTACTTCCGACAGCGACGGGTTACCGACGATACTGACGGTATTCAGCGTATTGTCCGGGTCGTTTTTCGAATAGACTTTCTGAAAAGAGACATCTGCTTGCCCTTCGCGTTTGCGTTTATTCCGTTCGAGTTTGAGATTGGTGAACACTTCCAGTTTGAAGTTCAACATATTGGCGGAAGGCCATACTTTTTCCTGGTCGAGATTGGAATAGGTATTATACATACCCTGATCGGTCAGCGTTAGTGGCACTTCATATTCGTAGTAATTGTTCTTATAGTCGGACCCCAAACGGATAAAGACGGACATATCCCCATCACGCAATTCAGTGTCGTTCATCGGCAATGCTTCCGCGTGGGTAAACAACTGCATGCGTTTGTACTGCCGCAGGTCATAGTTGGTACTCTTATAGACGGCACGGGCATCCAACGGTTCCAGGTTGGTCACCTTCAGCGACAAAGCCTGTTCGTTTTGCTGAACGAGCTGCGGCTGACCGGGATCCAACATACGGGATACGCCCGGAGGCAATACATAGTTGACCGGTTTACGATCACCATTCTCTTCGATATTGACCGACGACACTTCGATCTTTCCCTGACCGGTAGCCAGTACAGCAGGATTGGACAAGTCTTGTTCATACGTACGCCATTCGCCACGGACGAGTTCGAAAGAACCAAAGCGCATGAATGTCGAATCACGGAAGCCGGTCATATACATACGCATAAAGCGGATGGTCTTGAAGTCGCGTATACCACCGACCGATTTGGCGTATTGCTTGATGGGAATCTTGAAGAGGTACCATTTGACTGAGGTGGTGTCGTTATTTGCCAATGTCACCTTTGCCGTACGTATCTCGGTAATGTAATTATCACCTACCTGCTGCATCGCATCCGGGTTGATCCTGACCTTATACTCAAAATACCGTTCGTTCTTATTCAGGTTGTTGTCCTGGTTGATATCTTCCACATCCGGAACATTCTTGGCCGATGAGTCATAACGACCGGTGGATTCCCGGGAGTTCCCTTCCGTCCCGTTGTATCGTTTGTAACGGTCAAGGATCTTGGCACCTACACTATCATAGTAGTCACTCCGGAAATACTCGAAGTTATCACCCGCCGGGTCATTGAAGGGCGAGAATGGATCGTTAGCCATCTTGGCCATGGCATCGCCGGATAACCGGGAACGCAGTTTATCCATATATTCCACATACGTGACATAGCCCTGTTCCTCTTTCGTCGAAAGCCCGTTCAGCCCCACGTCTTGTTTTTCGCGGGCGCCGGCTGTGTTGTCAAATGCATAGACGGTACTCTGGATACGGGGCACTTTTCCCCAGACGGTAAAGTCGACCTTGGTCGTATCACCATCCACCGGAAGCCCGTTCTCGAAAAACTTCTTCTCGTCTTTCAGTATATCTTCGGATATCTCACCCAGGTTGAAATAGAGGTCACCCCCTTTTCCGTTGGTATTATAAATAAAGGGATCGAGGAGCCAGAACTCGATATATTCGATATTGGCCGTTTCAAAGTCGCTCTGTTCGACTTTACGCATAATACCACCCCAACGCTTTTCGGGATTCATCAAGGTGCCGTCAGGGTTGATGTTGTCGGCATCCAGATTGTAAGGGCCGCGTTCGTTCGGATAATAAGCCACGTTCAAGATAGGTAATGTAGAGGCATCGCTTATACCTGTATCCTTGTTCGGATATAGTTCCCTCACATTGACCGCACGGGCATAGTGGTTCGACTGGTCGTCTTTGGTGATACCCGGAGGCAATTGCGACGAATTCTTACGGGTAAAGATCCCATCCACATAATACCAGGCCATCAAGGCACGGTTCATGCCATATTCGATCTTGTTCACATACTGGGGACCTGCTTCCGGGAAAAGCGCACCGGCCGAATCATCATACGGGGTACTGGACAGGTTCCAAGCATACGGACTCTGGACATTGAAACCGCTTTGGGTCGATTCAAAGTCGTCGAGATAAGAATAACCTCCGGTATTTTTATTCTCGTAATGACCGGCTATCAGGTGTGCGAACTCGGCATTGAACGCAATCTGACTAGGTTGGGTAAGCGTCAGCAGCGGCAGTTTATCGAATATACTGGTCAGCCACTGGCTCTCGGTTTTGTAAGAAGTGTTGACACCCCACAAGGTATTCTTAATAGATTCGTCACCCCAGGCAGTCTTGACTGTCTGCGGCATCTCCGACATATGCATGATCGTCACACCAAAATTGAAGTCCTTGCTGAACGCATAATTCAGATCAAGCCCCATCATGGTTTTCCGTTGCATACCGTATGTACCCTGGTTTTCGAGCGATACACTGACAGCCGTACCACTGGAGATAATCCCTTCATTGAGGATGGTAACCCGGCCAGCCGTATAATCCACAATATAATCCACATTCTCTGTTAACAGCGCTCCACCTGCTTTTACCCGGACGGAACCGCGGGCCACATTGGTAGCACCCAGGTCGATCTCGGCTCCCGAAGAGGCTTTGTATTCACCCCGGAAGAGGAACTTATTCCTCTCGGCGATCTGCCGGGCAACTGTCAATGTAGAGTCATACAATTCCTGGAAAACATATTTTTCGGCAATGGCATCATTTCCGATCTTCTTCCGAAGATGCTCCCCGAAAGGTTCGACCACCGGAAAGAAAATCCTGCCGGTCTCCGCCTGAACGGTAAAGCCTTCAACAAAGTCGAAGAAACCGTCGGCACGGGCTTCATTACGCGCATCCAAACGGTCGAGATTCATCACACGCAGCAGGATCGTATCCTTGATAGCTCCTTCCGGGAGATAATTCACATAAGTCCCTGTCGTATCACTCTGATAAAGGATATCCAACCGGAATTTTTCTTTCTGTACCGCAAAGGCATCCAGCGAATAGACGTTCTTCATCATTAACTTCCAGAACGGCAGGTTGGGCGACATGACCGTACCTTTAAGCAGTTTGACGTAGAGGCAATTGGAGGTGTTCTCAGTATTATCGGTAGAAAATTCCCCCACCTGGTAGGCCTGCCCATTGTACATATAGGTATAGGCCACCGCCAGTACCTCATCTGCCTGCAACTGCGCTTTCAATGAGATATAGCCGAGTTGCTTATTGACGATATATTCCGATTCATCCAGACGGCGGGCGCTTTCGATATCCTCATAGTCCGTACCGCCTGTGAGCACACCGGCAAATGCCTGGGTGACAGTGCTGATATTACGAGCATCCGGATAGTTATTTACAATCGTCTTGTAGAGGTTATTGGCATCATTGTAAGGCAGGGAACTGGAGCCGGTAGGGGTAACAAAGGCATCATTGCCGATATCCGCCGGATCATGTTCCGCCAGGTCGGTGAAAGCAACAACGTTGCGCGCCTGGTCGAAGTTCGCCCGTTTATTAGTGATCCATACTTCCACACGGCTAATATTGACAGGGGTATTGACGAACGGAAGCGTTTTCATGGCATTATCATACTGGTCGTAGAAATAATGCGCAAGGAAGAAATGGCGGTTCTCGTCGTATTTATCAATCGTCTTTTCAAAGGGTTTAGTCTGAACGCCACCTCTCGAATTAACCGTTTTGGATTCGGACTCCTGTTGGGCGAAGAGCGTATTGACCCTCAACTTCCCAAACTGAAGGTCGGCTTTCATACCAAAAAGAGCAGCCCCGCCATTAATAAGCGAGTTGCTGGTGGTCATACTTACATTACCGGCTTCGAGCGTCTTGATAATTTCATCTTCTTCGCCGGTATACGCCAGTTTCAACTTCTTCGAATCAAAGTCGAACGAAGACTGGGTATTGTAGTTCATGTTGAAGTTTACCTTACTCCCTACCGATGCTTGCATATTTAACTGTACACTTTCGTCGAAATTGAAGAAGGTACGGTTACGCGCACGTTCGGGCAGTGAAGGGTCTTGTATCTTATTGTTTTTCAGCCCCATGGTAATCTCGGCCGATCCCTGTGTACGCACCCGTACACCACCGGGGCCGAAGAGACGTTCAGCCGGACCGATACCGAACTGCATGTCGGTAAGGTTGATGCTTCCGTCGCCTTCCTTGGCGTATTCCTCCGCATTCTTCTGCCGGAAATAGGAATGGAGGGATTGTTTGAGGCTATAGTCCTGGTATTCTTCGGGGGTAAGTTTCAAGGGGGTCGAGACATCCATCTCTCCCACTTTGGTACGTAGGAGATACGAATTGGTCAGCAGATCATATTCCACAAACGTATTGACATTTTCAGGATCACGCAGATCGGCAGGTGATTGCTGGAGAAGATCCTTTTTTATATCCGAGTATTCCTGCTGGCTGGTCTTCGATACAGGGAAACGGGGAACGGTATCCTGCGGCACATCCAGCAGTTCCAGTTCAGGTGTTTGTTTGGTATACGAGAGGAAGTCGGCATTCAGCGAATACATGCCGATGCCAAATAAAAAGAGTGTTAACCAGAGAATATGTTTGCGTATCCTTTTCTTCATCCCGTCCGTCTCAACCGGTCATTAGTTGTTACAACATACGAAGCGCCGCCTTTATCACCTGTTCGACCGACAACAGGGGCGAACCTTTCAGGATGGAAGTAACCGCTTTCTGTGAGGCCGCCTTCTGGAAACCGAGCATGGTAAGCGCCGCTACCGCCTCTTCCACAATCGAGTCATTGCCTGAGACAGGCGACATATCGGTGATTCCTTCTACCGTTTTCACTTTGCCTTTCAGATCGACAATGATGCGCTGTGCTGTTTTAGCTCCAATTCCCTTAACGGCCGTCAATGCCGCTTCATTACGCGAACCGATCACCTGCACAAGTTCAGACGGCGACAGGGAAGACAGAATCATCCGGGCTGTATTAGGCCCTACACCCGATACGGATGTCAGTTGCAGGAACAATTCACGTTCAAACTTCTCAGCAAAACCGAACAAGAGGTGGGCATCTTCACGGATCACTTCGTAAACATAGATCTTCCCACTACTTTTCCCAGTATAGGCGCTGAATGTGTTCAACGAGATATGTATTTCATACCCGATTCCATTACTTTCCATGATCATGCGCGCTGGTGCAAGTTCTGCAATTTCACCCCGAATATATTCTATCATCGCGTTATATTGTTTACCTATTATGCACAAAATCCCTGCAAACCGGGACTATGTGTGGTCGGTATGCAGTAAATTCATGTTCTAATAACGCAAAAATAGGCAAAAGCGTATATTTATTTGTAAAAATAAGGCCAGTAGCCGGATTATTGTTTCCAAAAACCAGGCAACAGGATGGTCAAAACGGTAAATACCTCCAAGCGGCCAGTCAACATCAGGAAAGAAAGGAACCACTTGATACCAGCCGGCACCTCAGAAAAGTTACCCGCCGGGCCCAGTTCCCCCAAGCCGGGGCCTACGTTCCCCAGCGAAGTGACCACCGCTCCGATCGACTCTTCAAAAGCCATTCCGCTGGCGGCAAGTACAAGGATACTGACAACAATCAGCGTAATATAGGCAAAGGCAAAAGCTAATACTCGGTGTACGATATCGTTCGAAACCACATGCCCGTTCATTCGTACCGGTATAACAGCACGCGGATGGGTCTGCTTCATAAACTCGTTAGACAGGTTTTTTGACAGGATCACCACCCGTCCCATTTTCAACCCACCGCTGGTAGAGCCCGCACAGCCGCATATAACCATCAGGATGATCGCAATCCATCCAAAGAATGGCCCCCAGGCGAGATAATCAACCGTCATAAAGCCGGTGGATGAGATCAGGGAGACCACATTGAAAGCAGCCGACCGGAAAGATTGTTCGATGCCGGTCTCCATTCCATTGACCAACAGCCAGATCGTAACGAGAACCGAAGTTAATAAAATAAAGGAAAAGAACCACCTGAACTCCTCATCGTTAAGTAGCTTCTTACCCTGGCGGTTGAAACAGAAGTAGATAAGCGTCATATTAGTCGATCCGATAAACATGAAGATCATGATCATATATTCAACATAGGCCGACTGGAAATAGGCTATACTGGCATTCTTCGTCGAACAGCCTCCCGTCGATATAGTGGTCAGTGCATGATTAATCGCATCAAACAAGCTCATGGGACCGGCCCATAACAATCCGGCCAGCAAGATGGTCAGAAAAACATATACGCCTGATATCCGCTTAGCCACCTGTGCAATGCGCGGCTTAAAGCGCTCATGCGTGATACTGGGGATTTCCGCATCAAAGAGCTGCGTAGCCCCTCCACCGAAGATAGGCATCAACGCAACGGTAAATACAATGATCCCGATCCCTCCCTGCCATTGCGATAAACTTCGCCAAAGCAGGATACTGTTTGGCAACGATTCGATATCGCTAAATACGGAAGCCCCCGTGGTAGTAAAACCCGACATGGTTTCAAAAAAGGCATCGCTGATCGTCTCAATATATCCTCCGAAATAATAAGGCAACATTCCAAAGAGGGAAAAGAATACCCACGTCAGCGCAACAGTCAGCATCCCTTCCCGTCGTCCGGCAGCATACTCATTCGCACGGAATCCAACCAGATAAAAAAGCAGTCCTGATCCGAATAAGATACCTGTGGAAAGAAGGAAAGGAATGAAATCGTCTCCCTTATCAAAAAAGGCCACCCCGGTACATGCCAACATAAAGAATGTTTCCAGCAGAAACATCAGGCCGAGCATCTTGATTATAAAGCGAAAATTGATCATTTAGTTGAAGTAGTCTTCCAGTTTACGCATGGCTGAATCCAGGCAGAATACCACCACGTGGTCGTATGCCTGTATCTGCATATCCCCGTTGATCATCATAGGTTCGCCACCACGAATCAGTCCGCCCAGCGTCATGTCGTGGGGAAGGCGCAGGTCTTTCACCTGTTTCCGGGTAATTTTGGAGTCCGGGCGTGCCACCAGTTCAGCCACGTCCGCATTGGCAAAAGCCAGACATTTGACATTCGACACATCGGCATCCAGCAGAAACTGGTAGATATGGCTGGCGGCGATCTGTTTCTTATTGATTACAGCGCCGATATCCATACTTTCGGCCAATGGAATATAGTCGAGATTTTCAATCGAGGCGACCGATTTGAATACCCCAAAGCGCTTGGCTGCCATACAGGCCAGGATGTTGGTACTGGAGTTATCCGTCAGGGCCACGAATGCCTGAGCATCCTTGATCCCTTCCTGCATCAGCAGCTCGGTATCACGCGCATCCCCATTGATGATCAGCACATTGCCGGGAACTATCTCCGCAATGCGGTGACTCTTTTCTTTGTCGGTTTCAATAATCTTGATCCGGATATTGCTGGGCAGGTATTGGCTGGCGCGGATAGCAATACGGCCACCTCCCATGATAATAACCTTCTTCACTTCCGGATCGCTTTTCCCGCAGTGCAAACGGACATCTTCAATATGTGCCTTCGTACAGGTAAAGAAGACCAGGTCGCCCGGTTCGATCCGGTCGGCTCCTCGCGGAATAATCGTTTCATTCCGGCGTTTGATGGCTACAATATGATAAAGCTTATCATCGCTCGACAGTTCGTACAACCGCTTGTTGATCAGCTCCGAGTTTTCACGCACCTTCACACCGATCAGTATGATAGCACCACCGAAAAGTTCCCAATACTGGCGCGCCCAGGGACGACGGACAGCCGTCACAATCTCCTTCGCCGCCAACATTTCGGGATAGATCATCGAGTCGATCCCCAACTTCTCGAAAAATTCCTTATTCTTCGGCAACAGGTATTCGTAGTTATTGATGCGCGCCAACGTCTTATGCGCTCCCATACTACGGGCCAAAACGCAAGCAGTAATATTGGTTGTTTCTTCGGGAGTAACACTGATAAACAGGTCGGTATTACGGATACCGGCCTCATCCAGGTCGCGGAGAGAGGTTGGGTTACCTACAACCGGCAGTATCTCCATGGACGAACGAGAGAATGTCAACCGTTCCTCATTCGGATCCATCAAAACGATATCCTGTTTTTCCTTGGATAGCATTTTGGCCAGATAGGTGCCTACTTCGCCGGCACCGGCAATAATTATTTTCATGTCACATCAAAAGTTCAAACTTAGTCTAGCTCCGTATGATGGCGTCCACAGGGTATTACCCATAGGCGTATGGGTAGTCATGCTCAGATCAGGCTTAACAGATAAACAGCTATTCTTACCTACCTGCCAACTCAACGCTCCGTTCTTTCTGTTAATTTTATTGGAGGATATCGGGGCATCAATGATCGACCAGATCCCATTCCCGAGGAAGACGAGGAGGCTGGCAGCCGCTAATCCCGAATAGTCTCTTTCACGATAGTATCCAAGATGATCATGATCAAAGTAGGATTCGTTTACTGCAGTAACCATTCCAACAATAGACCCGAGCCACAACCCGCCCATAATAGCGCCTTTCGCATATTCTCCGTTATACATCTGCCCAAGTCCGGGTATTACACAAGAGAGGATGCACGACACCCAAGGTTCTTTCTTCTTTACAATCACCCGGCCAGGCTCCTCAGAACTGACAGCGCTAAACACATCCTTTTCTCCATTCTGATACTTGATCATAAAAATATCTGTCTTGGGAAGCGAATATACCGGGCCATCCGGATTGCTGTATTTCTTGTACCACACGTCCGTCTTTCCGATTTCTTCTACTTTGGCCTCAATCTCTTCGCCGGTCTTTAAAGTTACAATATCCTGCGCTGTTGCATGAACAACAAAGCATAACACGACAAACATCATCATCATCTTTTTCATACGCTCTTATTTTAAAGTCAACAATTGCTCCTTAATGCTTTCGGCGTCCATACCACATAGATTGTACAGTTCGGGGATAGAGCCCTGTTCGATAAACTGGTCGGGGATGCCGATGCGTTTTACCGGTGTCATGTATCCGTTCTCACACATAAACTCAATCACGGCGCTACCCAAACCTCCCTGTATCACACCATTCTCTACAGTGATGATCTGTCGGTAATTTTGCCCTACTTCATGTAGCAGTTCTTCGTCGATAGGTTTCAGGTAGATCATATCATAGTGGGCGGCCGATACGCCTGCTCCAGCTGCCAAGTCGAGTGCTTTCTTCACTTCGTTCCCAATCGGGCCGATGGAAAGGACGGCTATTTCTTTCCCGTCACGTACTTTTCTACCTTTGCCAACAGGCAAGACCTCCATTTTATTTCGCCAGTCTTTCTTCTCTCCTTTTCCACGGGGATAACGGATCACAAACGGGCTGTTGACTGCCGAATAGGCGGTAAACATCAGGTTGCGCAGTTCGATCTCATCCAACGGAGAAGCGATGATCAGGTTGGGAATCGGACGTAAATAGGCCAGGTCAAATACACCATGATGGGTCGCCCCATCCTCACCAACCAATCCGGCTCGGTCAAGACACATAATCACATGCAGGTTCTGCAACGCCACGTCATGGATCACCATATCGTAGGCCCGTTGCATGAAAGAAGAGTAGATATTACAGAACGGGATCATGCCCTCCTTCGCCAATCCGGCAGAGAAAGTAACCGCATGCCCTTCGGCAATACCCACATCGAATGCCCTGTCGGGGAAAGCTTTCATCATATAGATCATCGAACATCCCGAAGGCATGGCCGGGGTAATACCCACAATCCGTTCGTCGGCTTCCGCCAGTTCAACCAGTGTATGTCCGAAAACATCCTGATACAGTTGCGGTTCATCGAGATTCTCCGGGATGATCCGCTCGCCCGTCTTTTTATTGAAGCGTCCGGGGGCATGCCATTCCGTAGCCGAGTCTTCGGCAGGCTTAAAACCTTTCCCTTTTTTGGTTTTGATATGCAACAGCTTGGGTCCCTGCATATCTTTGATATCGTTCAATATCTTCACCAGGGTATTGACATCATGTCCGTCTACCGGCCCGAAGTACCGGATACTGAAACCCTCGAAAAGATTATGTTGCTGGGTAAGCAAGGCTTTGAGGCTGTTATTGAAACGAAGGATATTCTCCCGCCGTTCGTCGTTGATCAGCCGCAGTTTCTTCAAACCCTTGTAGATATCGTAGCGTACCTTATTATAGGTCTGGCTGGTCGTGATATCCACCAGGTATTTACTAAGGCCACCGACTGGTTCGTCGATTGCCATATCGTTATCATTCAGGATAATCAGAAGGTTGTTCGGATTGGCGGAGGCGTTGTTCAACCCTTCAAAAGCCAAGCCTCCCGTCATGGAGCCATCGCCGATCACAGCAATTACATGCTGGTTCACTTCGCCTTTCAACGCCGAAGCAACCGACATACCCATTGCCGCTGAGATGGAGGTAGAGGCATGGCCGGCAATAAAACTGTCGTATTCACTTTCAGCCGGATTGGGAAAACCGCCGATCCCTTTAAATGTACGCAGTGTATGGAAATTATCTTTCCGCCCGGTCAGCAATTTATGTCCGTAGGCCTGATGCCCCACGTCCCACACAATCCGGTCGTATGGTGTATTGAACACATAATGAAGAGCGACAGTCAGTTCCACTGTCCCCAGGCTGGCAGCAAAATGGCCGGGATGCTCGCTCAACACATCAATAATATGTTGACGCAGTTCATCACATACTTCTTTCAGCTTGTCTGGAGACAATTGCCGTAAGTCCGACGGGTATTGAATACTGTCCAGTAAATGTTTATGTATATCTTCTTCCCTGTTTTCAGTCATGGCGAGATAATTTCTGCAAAAGTACGGAATAAACGGGATATAAAACAGTCGTGATACAACATTAATCCTTTTTTTGTATGTTTGTAGTCAGTTGAATCATCTCCCTCACAGGTTGAATGTGTTATGTTGAAATACGTTATAGATATGAAGAAAATCATTAAAATTGCGGTTATAATCGGATCGGTTATTGCGGCTGTTGTTATTATCGCACAAGTAGCCGTATCCCCTATTGTCAAGAATTACCTCAACACCCATGGTCCGGAACTGATCGGCCGACGCATCGTAATACATAATTTGTTTATCAACCTTTTCAATGCCAGCATCGATGTGAAAGGGATTGCCGTCTATGAGGCCGATGGCGAGAAAGAATTTGTATCCTGCGGCGAATTTGCCACCCAGATACGCCTACTCCCTATATTACAAAAGCAGTTCATTATCAAACGTATATCGTTCGATAAGCTGACCACCCGCCTGATCCAGCAAGGCGATACCTTTAATTTCGACGATATCATCGCCCATTTTTCCAGCGACACCACAGAGGCTACTACGCCCGAGGAACCTTCGGATTGGGCGATCGGGATTTACAACATCAGCCTGCGTAATACCGAACTGACCTACAACGACCTCTCCATGGGCGGACACTGGAACATGGACAATATCACACTCGACATTCCCGGTTTCTACCTGAGCGGACAGACCACCAATGCAGGCCTCCAACTCGATTTTCCCGACGGAGGATCGCTCGCCTCAAACATCGGTTACGACCATGCGGCCGGCACCTACGAACTGGCGCTTTCCTTACGCGATTTTACTGTAGCCGGACTACTCCCCTATTTCCGCCAGTCGATGAATATCTCATCACTCGACGGCCTGCTGGGAGCTGACGTCCGCATCAAAGGACAAACCAGCAGTGTACTGAATTCCGATCTGAGCGGGCAGACCTGGCTGAACCGATTCAGCATGACCGACAACCAAAACAAACCGGTTGTCGCGATAGACAGTGTAACCATCGCTATCGAACAAGTCAACCTACTCCAATCGCGTTATCTGTTGAACGACCTCAGTATCTACGGATTGAATACCCAATACGAATTGTACGCCGATAGTACCCATTCCTTCAGCCACCTCTTCTCCGAAGAAATAGCCGAAGAGACAGCTACCGCTACGGATACAGCAACAGTCCCCATGACCTTCCGCCTGGATCACCTGGCGCTAAGGAACGGTAAAGTCTCCATGACCGATCATACGCCCTATACCCCCTTCCATTATGACATCACTCACATCGAAATGGACGCCAACCAGATCGACCTAGCCAATCATTGTTCACTGACCGCCAAAGCGACACTGAACAATGCCGGCACCGCCCGTATCCGTTGGACAGGAAGTCCTTCCGACATGAGTTACCACAACCTCACCATCGAACTGCGTAATGTAAATATGACGAGTTTCTCTCCCTATACCTTGTCGATGTTCGGTTATCCGTTCACCCAGGGCACCCTCTCCTTCTCTGGACAGAATATTATTCAAAATAGAAAGCTAAAGGGTACCAACCACCTCGATATATACACGCCGAAGGTGGACAAAAAGAACAAAGAGATCAAAGCCGAATATAACATTCCGTTGCGCACCGGCCTGTATGTTCTGACCGACCGTTCGGGACGGATGCAGATGGACCTGCCGGTAGCAGGCGATATCGACTCGCCGGAATTCTCCTACAAACATATTATCATCAAAGCCATTGTCAACACTTTGGTCAAAGTCACCCTCTCTCCCGTCAAAAGCCTTGCATCGGCTATGGGATTGGCAGCCGATCAGATGGAGTATATCGACTTCGATCCTGCCCGGGTAGACTTTACCTCCGAGCAATACAACAAAATGGCCACCCTCGACCGGATGTTGCAGGAAAAGCCTGAACTCAGGTTATCGCTTTCGCCTTATTTCAACTACGACAAAGCGCTTTCCGACGAAACCATGGCACAGTTGAAGTTGGCCTACTACCTCAAAAACAACCCCGCCAAAGCAGCCATGTCGCTCGAAATGCTGGAACAGGAATCCGCCCTGTCAGTCGACAGCCGGTCGTTGGATTTGAATCAATTCGCCGACTCCCTCCTCACCGCAGCGGGCAAGCCGATCGGAAAAGAACTAGCTGCCAAAGCCCGCGAGTTATACACCCAGACAGCTGCTAACAAACTGGCAGAACGTATGCAAGCCCGTAATACCCTAATGGCCGACCATCTGAAGACAACCCTCGGACTGGCCGATTCGCTGTTCATCATCCAGTCAACATCCATCGACTCGCTACGCACATATAAGGGCGCTAACCGGTATATGGTTTCACTCTCTATCGAAGGTGAAACCGCTACGACTGAAGCCGAGGCCGAAGAAATTATGCAGGAGTAACCCGGATTGCCATACGACTAATTTATCCTCAAGTTTGCACGAATCGGAACGTGATGAATCGAGGCGCAGGCCTCAGTGGGTTGGGATGCACAAGCCAGCAGGCTGACATGCAGGCCTCGCGAAGGTGAGGCGCAGGCCTGGTTTCATCAAGGTCACCAACCCGTTTTCCCAAATCTGCAAATCGGTTTCGTTGATACTGAGAGAATCAACACAGGCGATCGTTCTTTATAAAATCTTTATACACTAGGCTATATCTTTATAAAATCTACACAAAGTAACCCCGATCTTTGTTAGTAGTAAAAGAACGATGTATTACTTACAATTTATAAGCTATGGAAACAATCAAGACAGTACTGCCATTCCTTTTATTACTATTAGTAATTGCCCCGTTTTTAGGCAATTACATCTATAAAGTATTAAGTGGGTTCCCGCATTTCATGAAGCCGGTGTTGGGTTGGCTGGAAAAAGGGATTTACAAAGTTTCGGGTGTAGATGCCGGGCAGACGATGAACTGGAAGACGTATGGAGTGGCGTTGGTACTATTCAATCTATTGGGGTTTGTGTTACTGTTCATTATCCTGGTGACACAGCAATGGTTACCGTTCAATCCGCAAGAGATAAAGGCCATGCAATGGGATACGGCACTGAACACAGCCATCAGTTTTGTGACGAATACGAACTGGCAAAGTTATGCCGGTGAAACGGGACTGAGTTATTTCAGCCAGATGGCCGGGCTAACGGTACAGAATTTTGTGAGTGCAGCTACGGGGATCACTGTATTTACCGCCTTGGTGCGCGGGATTGCGGGACAGACAGCCGGGGCGATCGGAAATTTCTGGGTAGACCTGACACGTACTACATTATATATACTGCTACCGCTGTCGATCGTGGTATCGGTGGCACTGGCTGGGCAGGGAGTGGTACAAAATCTTCATCCGTACACAGAGGCAACAACAGTGGAAGGGGCTACACAGGTTATCCCGCAGGGACCCGCCGCATCACAGATTGCCATCAAACAGTTGGGAACCAATGGTGGCGGTTTCTTTAATGCAAACAGTGCTCATCCGTTGGAAAACCCGACGCCACTATCAAATCTAATCGAATTATTATCGATCTTCCTGATACCGGTGGCATTGACATTTATGTATGGCCGGATGGTCGGTTCGAAACGACAGGGCTGGAGTATATTTGCAGCGATGGCAATCCTGCTTATAGTCGGGCTGTCCGTAGGGTTGTATACGGAAACTCATTCGGTCGGCGTATGGGATAAACTGGCGTATATGGAAGGAAAAGAAACCCGAATCGGAGTGGCGGGAAGTGTGCTATGGTCGGAAGTAACAACGGCGGCTTCCTGTGGAGCAGTCAATGCCATGCACGGCAGCCTGACACCGATGGCGGGATTGGTCACGATGTTCAATATGATGATCGGCGAAGTGGTCTTTGGTGGCGTGGGCGCCGGGATGTACGGAATGCTGATTTACGTGATACTGACCGTCTTTATCGCTGGGCTGATGGTGGGACGTACACCGGAGTTCCTGGGAAAAAAAATAGAAGCGTTCGAGATCAAAATGGCCATGATCGCTGTACTGGCACCGGCCACGGTCATACTGGTATTCTCAGCACTGGCGAGCTTGTTACCGGCCGGGCTGGCGAGCCTGGGAAATAAAGGACCGCACGGGTTGTCGGAGATACTATATACGTTCAGTTCGGCAGCAGGAAATAACGGAAGTGCTTTCGGGGGACTGAATGCATCGACGGTCTTCTATAATGTACTGATCGCCGTGGGGATGCTGATCGGACGGTTCGGCGTCATTCTTCCGGTGCTTGGAATAGCCGGTAGCCTGTCGCAGAAAAAGATAACACCCGCCTCACAAGGGACCTTCCGGACAGACAACTGGCTGTTTGTAGGATTGCTGCTTGTGATCATTGTGATCGTGGGTGGACTGACATTCTTCCCGGCACTTTCGCTGAGTGCGGTGGCCGAGTATTTCCTGTTACAAAATGGTGTATTATTTTAATCCGGATACGTATATGAAAACAACGAATCATACATGGCTGAACGGCCAGATGCTGAGAGAAGCTGTCAAGGGCTCATTTGTAAAGTTACATCCGGCAGATTTGATCAAGAACCCGGTGATCTTTATTGTGGCGCTGTGCGCATTGGTAACAACGATTATTGTAGGCTGCGATCTCATTAACGGTTCGTACTCTTCCTTCCATCTGCAACTGGCGATCTGGTTGTGGGTAACCGTATTGTTTGCCAACTTCTCGGAGGCGGTGGCCGAAGGCCGGGGAAAAGCGCAAGCGGAAAGCCTCCGGGCCAACCGGTCGCAGACAAAGGCTCGGAAACTGATAGACGGCAAAGAGGAAGCCGTCTCCGCACAGTTACTCAAGAAAGGCGACATCGTGGTATGCGAGGCGGGCGACGCCATTCCCTCAGACGGTGAGATTATCGAAGGGATCGCCAGCGTGGACGAGTCGGCCATCACAGGCGAATCGGCTCCGGTGATCCGCGAGAGCGGTGGCGACCGGAATGCAGTGACCGGAGGAACAAAGGTGCTGAGCGACCGGATTGTGATCCGGATCACTTCGGATGCCGGGAATACGTTTATCGACAAGATGATCGCCCTGGTAGAAGGAGCTCAGCGGAAAAAGACGCCCAATGAGGTAGCACTGACCATCTTGTTGATTGCGTTGTCGGTGATCTTTATCCTGGCAGTGGCTACCCTACCCGCTTTCTTCGGATACAGTTTGAAAGCATCGGGATTGCCGGCCTCCGACAACCTGTCGCTTCCGGTACTGATCGCCCTGCTCGTATGCCTGATACCGACTACGATCGGCGGATTGTTAAGTGCCATCGGCATCAGCGGGATGGACCGGTTGATGAAACGGAATGTGATCGCCACCAGCGGACGAGCCATCGAAGCAGCCGGCGACGTGGATGTGTTGTTATTGGATAAAACGGGAACTATCACCTTCGGGAACCGGATGGCGAGCGAATTCATCCCGGCCGAAAAAGTCGATATACAGGTATTGGCCAAAGCCGCCCAACTGTCGTCGCTAAGCGATGAAACGCCGGAAGGACGTTCGGTCGTGATACTGGCGAAAGAGAAATACGGGTTGCGGGAACACGACCTGACAAAGATAGATGCCGACTTCATACCGTTCACGGCACAGACACGGATGAGCGGGGTAGATATCATAACAGACGGAAAACAGCACCATATACGGAAAGGATCCGTAGAAGCGATCCGTAAGTTCGTACTCACCAACAACGGCTTCTTCCCGCAACAGGTCGAGGAAAAAGCGAATGAACTGGCTCAACTGGGGGCGACTCCCCTCGTCGTAGCCGAAGACAACCGGGTCTTAGGCATCATCCACCTGAAAGACACCGTAAAAGGAGGTATCCAGCAACGTTTTGCCCAGTTACGAAAAATGGGGATACGGACGGTGATGATCACCGGAGATAACCCCCTGACAGCAGCAGCCATCGCCGCCGAGGCCGGCGTGGACGACTTCCTGGCCGAAGCCAAGCCGGAAGATAAGCTACAGCGCATCCGCGACGAGCAGGCCAAAGGACACCTCGTAGGGATGATAGGCGACGGGACAAACGACGCCCCGGCACTGGCACAATCGGATGTGGGCATTGCCATGAACAACGGGACACAGGCCGCCCGGGAAGCAGGGAATATGATCGACCTGGACAGTAACCCGACGAAACTGATCGAAGTAGTGGAAGTAGGCAAGCAACTGCTGATGACACGCGGGGCACTGACCACGTTCAGCATTGCCAACGACGTAGCCAAGTATTTCGCTATTATTCCGGCTATCGCCATCGGGCTGTATGCCGGAGCATCCGGAACGGGCGTACTCTCTGCCTTGAACATCATGGAGCTTTCATCACCCGAGAATGCGGTATTGAGCGCCGTGATATTCAATGCACTGATCATCATCCTGTTGGTACCGCTCGCGCTGAGGGGAGTGAAATACCGGACAGAATCGGCCTCCACCTCGTTGATACGCAACCTGTTCATCTACGGACTGGGAGGCCTGCTCACCCCTTTCATCGGAATTAAACTGATTGATATGGTATTAAATATATGCTAACAAAGGAAAGGATAATTGATATGAAAACACAATGTATAATTGCCCTAAAGATGATTCTTGCCTTGACGCTTCTGCTCGGGATTGTGTATCCGTTGCTGATCACCGGAGTAGCACAGGTGTGCTTTCCGAAGAAAGCGAACGGATCACTGATAGAAAAGGAAGGGAAGGTCGTCGGAAGCGAACTGGTTGGACAGGCGTTTACCGATGCAGCTTACTTCAAGCCCCGCCCATCCGCCACAGAATATCATACACTGCCATCGGGAGCTTCGAACCTGGGATTGACAAGCCAACAGTTACACGACCAGGTCATGGAGCGGCAAACAATGTTCAGGACAGACAACCGGTTATCGCCGGATCAGGCCGTCCCGTCGGAAATGGTATTTGCATCAGCCAGCGGACTGGACCCGCATATATCGCCGGATGCTGCCCGCTTACAGATCAACCGGATTGCAACAGTAAGGAGATTCACGGACTCCCAAAAGCAGGCCTTGGAACGGTTAGTAGAAGAAAGCATTGAAAAACCTCAGTTTGGCCTGCTAGGTGAACCGGTAGTCAATGTATTATCGCTAAATTTGCGATTGGATGAACTGAAATAGCAAACGCCATGGAAGAGAACCGACCAAATCCCGATGAACTGCTCGCATCGCTTCAACAGGAAGAGAGCCATAAAAGCAAAGGAAAACTGAAGATATTCTTCGGTATGTGCCCCGGTGTGGGAAAAACCTACACCATGCTTCAGACAGCACAAGCCGATGCAGCCAAAGGAGTGAGTGTGGCCGTGGGTTACGTAGAGGCGCACCATCGCCCGGAAACAAACGCCCTGCTGGAAGGGCTTACAGTGATCCCGCGTAAAAAGGTCGAATACAAAGGGACGGTACTGGAGGAGATGGATCTGGACGCCATCCTCGAAGTACATCCTTACCTGGTATTGGTCGACGAATTGGCACATACGAATGCACCGGGTAGCCGGCACCTGAAACGGTTTCAGGATGTGCAGGAATTGCTCGATAACGGCATCAATGTCTATTCTACCATCAATGTGCAACACCTGGAAAGCAAGTCGGATACCATCGCCCAGATCACTGGTATCACCGTGCGGGAAAGGATTCCGGATGAAATATTCGAACAAGCGGATGAAGTGGAACTGGTAGATATCACACCGACAGAATTGTTTACCCGCCTGGCGGAAGGGAAGGTCTATACGCCCGAACGCTCGAAAGAAGCGGTAAAGAATTTCTTCCGTGAAGGAAATATTACAGCGCTGCGCGAGATGTCGCTCCGAATCGTTGCCGACCGGGTAGATAAGCAACTCAAAAGCTATATGCAGCAAAAACGGATACAGGGGCCGTGGAAGTCGGGCGCACACCTGCTGGTGATGGTCAGTCCCAGCCCGACCTCCGCCCAGTTGATCCGATGGACAAAGTCGATGGCTTATTCCATGAATGCACGTTGGATGGCCTTGCACGTAAAGACATCGTACCTGCTGAACGAGGAAGAGAGCAGGCAGTTGGCCGAAAATATCGACCTGGTCAGGCAACTGGGGGGAGATGTCCTTTCGGCCTCAGGAAACAATCTGGTAGAAGCCTGCCTGCACGTGGCGCGAAGAGAGAATATTACACACATCGTAGTCGGAAAACCGGGAAAGGACTCCCGGTTCACGACCTATACGGGAAAGAGTCGCTTTCTGGATCAGTTGATAGAGAAAAGCGGGAATATTGATGTGTATGTACTTGGTTCGGAAGGAACTGAATATAAGCGCAAAAGCCACTTTCATTTTCCCCGGTTCACTTCCGGAATCAGGGAATATGCACTGGCCATAGGTACCATAGGTGCGACGGCATTGTTATGCAGCCCATTAGCCGGGGAGACTGGGTATCAGTCTGTTTCCTTTATCCTGTTGTTCGTCTTGTCTATCCTGGCCACTGTCTTACGGGTAGGACCGGTGCTGCTGGCGGCCACAGGCAGTGCACTGGTGTGGAATTTCTTCTTTATTCCTCCCCAGTTTACACTGCATATTTATACAACGGCCGACGTATTAACATTTCTGATGTTCTTTATCATCGCTTTTATCAATGGGATCATGACATCGCGGGTAAAGAAGCAGGAGCGGTTGGCTATCAGCCGGGAAGAACGCACCAATGCGCTATTCCGATTAACAAAGGGTTTGTCGAATGCCGGTAGCGTGAAAGATGTGATCGACACGGGTATACAAGACATACGGAAGCATTTTGCTGTTGATGTTTTTTTCATTCTTCAGGATGGGAACGGGCAACTGACGAACAGGAAGTACCTGCCCAAAGAACAGGTATTCCCGGAAGCGGAGATGGGTATTGCCTACTGGGTATACAAACATACACGGATGGCCGGACGATTTACCGACACCTTGCCGTCGGGCGAATATACCTACTATCCCCTGAAAGGGATACGCACCAAGCCGGGCGTGGTGGCGGTGAAGCAAAGCAAGGCGTTCGAAGGGGAAACAGGTATCTTCTGGGAAACCTTCCTGACACAGATATCACATGCCATTGAGCATCAATACCTGGGTCAAATCGCCCGGAAGAATAGTCTGCTGGATGAGTCAGACAAGCTGTACAAGACATTATTCAACTCCATCTCGCACGAACTGCGGATTCCGGTAGCAACAATCATGGGAGCATCCGATACATTACTGACGACGGATTATCCGGAGGCCGTGAAGCTGGAGCTTCATACCGAAATATTCAACGCGTCGAAACGGCTGAACCGGCTGATCGAGAACCTACTGAATATGTCGCGGCTGGAATCGGGACGTATCGCGACTCAATTGGACTGGTGTGATATACACGACCTGTTCAACCGGGTGGCGGAGAACCTACAGGAAGAGTTAAGGTCCTATCGTATGGAGATGATCGTTCCGGATTCCATGCCATTGGTCAAGCTTGACTTTGGATTGATGGAACAGGCATTATTCAACCTGGTGTATAATTCCTGCCAGTATAGCTCCCCCGGTACCACCATCCGGTTAAAGGCCTTTTACGACAGTAACCATCTTGTTATCCAGGAGATGGACCGGGGACCAGGGTTTCCACCGGATATGCAACCGCATGTGTTCGACCGGTTTTACCGGGCAAAGAACAACAAGACCGAAGGTCTTGGATTAGGTTTATCTATCGTCAAAGGCTTTGTGGAAGCACACAAAGGAACTGTCTCCGCTGAAAACCGACAACATGGTGGCGTTCGATTCACTCTTCAAATACCCACAGAGATCACTTATGGAAGCACAAACGAATAAAAACGGACAGGTTTTGATTGTTGACGACGAGACTTCCATCCGTCGTCTGTTGACCATTACGCTGCAAGCGTCCGGTTACAAAACAACGGAAGCCACCACTGGAAGGGAAGCCTTGCTGATGGCAGCTAATCACTTGCCCGATCTGGTGATCCTCGACCTGGGATTACCTGATATGGATGGGATGGATGTACTGAAACAACTGCGGGAATGGTTCCACAAGCCTGTCATGATCCTTTCCGTACGCAATGCGGAACAGGATATTATCCAAGCGTTAGACCAAGGGGCGAATGATTACCTGACCAAACCCTTCCGGAGCGGGGAATTGCTGGCGCGTATCCGGTCGGCTATCCGGCATAACCAGACAAAAGAGGATAGCCCGGTGATTGAGATCGGCAGCCTCTCGATCGACATTGCCAATCATATCGTACGAAAACAGGGAGAAATACTGAAACTAACTTCCACCGAATTCTCCCTCTTGGCCTTATTTGCCCAAAACCTGGGATGTGTACTGACACATCAATATGTGCTGAAAGAAATCTGGGGATACGGCTATGTGGAACAGAGCCAATACCTGCGGGTGTATGTGGCACAGTTACGGAAAAAGATCGAAGACGATCCGTCTAAGCCGGTCTTATTGCTCACAGAGTCCGGGATCGGATACCGGTTCGGCACGTAACCTCTCCTACCCCTTCCGGCCTTTCCTACCCTTCCTGCATAAAGACCCAGTTATCGCCGTGGGAAAGAGATTCATTATAGGCAAAGCCCTCCCAGGAGAAGGCTTTCAGGTCTTCGGGATCGGTAATCCGGTGCTTGATGATGTAGCGGCACATTTGTCCGCGGAGCATCTTGGCGTAGATTACGATGGTTTGGGGCGTACCGTTCTTCCATACTTTGAAGTCGGGGGTGATGATGCGGACGCTTTTTTCCACCTGTTTCCAGTGGAAAGTGGGTTGGATATCCATGCTGGCAAGGTAGATCAGGATATTTCCGGCCTCCCGGATATCCTGTATCAGGATAGATGTTTGCCGGTCGCGCCAGTAGGTATACATGTTGCCGTCACACAATTCGGGCAGCTTCACATCAGGTTCCAGACGATAAGGCTTGATGCCGTCGAGTGGACGGAGCAAACCGTAGTAAAAGGAAGCGATGCGGAGAGATTGTTGGGCGAAGGTAAAGTCGGCTGCCGTAAAGTTTGTTGGCTGCATGTTCTTAAAGACTACACCGGTATAGGCCAGTAATGCTTGCAAGGGTTGGTTGTCGGGCGAGAAGAAATGCTGGAAGCGCAGGTAATTCTCAGCGGCCAACTTAGGGTTGATCTTCAGCAGCTTCCCCAATTCTTCCGGTGAGAACTGTGCCATGTTCCATGCGATTGCTTTCGCTTCTTCAGGGAAGCGAGGTGAAGTGGCGACCGGAGCCTTGACACATGATGCAGCCGCCATCGTCTTGGCGGGAGAGATAAGACATAGCATAGACACTGATTTTTAGACAGGCAAAGCTACGGTTAATCAGGCATATATACAAAAAAATTGCCGGCATCAAAGCCGGCAATTCCATTCTTGAACTTGTTTCTGCCCATCTGTTTACAAATCGGCATTTATCATTACAGGGAAATGATCCGAAGGAAAACGACCGTATTGCATGTCGTTCAGCACACCATACTTGTTTACCCATACACCTTTCGATACAAAGATGTAGTCAATGCGTTTCTCCACGGGAGCATCCAGTTTGAAACTCTGGAACGTACCGGCTGTACCGTAAGGGGGCTGCTGAGAGATGGCTTTGGAGTCGATCAGCGTACCTTCTTTCAGGATGATGGCAATCGGTTCGTCCGTATCGCCCGAGTTAAAATCACCCACGCAGAAGAACGGCGTATCACCGGCGATGGCCTTGATACGTGCAATCATCAGGTTGGAAGATTCACGGCGGGCTACCACACCCTGGTGATCGTAATGTACGCTGAAGAAGAAAAAGACTTTTCCGGTTTCCTTTTCCTTGAACTTTGCCCAGGAACAGATACGTTTGTGCGACTTGGCATCCCAACCGAAAGAGGGTTGGTCGGGGGTTTCAGACAACCAGTAGTTGCCTTTATCCAAGATCGTGAAGCGGTCTTTTTTGTAGATGATCGCCGAGTGTTCGCCGGCATCTTTACCATCGTCACGTCCTACGCCTACACAGGCATAGGTGTCGAGTTCGAGTACGCCGTCGAGCATGTGGCGAAAACCTTCCTGTGTGCCCACGATATCGAAATCATGGAAGCGGATCAGTCCTTTGACCATTTCTTTCCGGTTCGGCCAGGCATTCACACCATCGTTCGGGGTATCCATACGCAGATTGAAGGTAGCGATATTCAGACTGCCTTTCGTTTCTGCCCATAGTTGCCCGCCGCACATAACGGCGAGCAACAGGATCGTGATAATTCTTTTCATCATGTACACTGATTATTAATTCCAACCCGGATTCTGTCCCAGGTTTTCGTTCATCAACAACGCTGATTCAGGGATCGGATAGAGGTATTTTTTTTCTTCCCAGGTCTTCGTAATATTGTCCAGCCAGATCAGTTCGCCCTTTGTACCTTCGGACAACTGCTGCGGGTTAGTGATGCCACCCTTAATCTCAGCCACATTGATATAGGTTACACCCTTGATCGGGTTGGCCGGGCTGGCATTAAAGGTGAAGCATACATCCAGCGTACCATTACCATCAAGGTCCATCGGTACGTCCAGCGCAGGCACATAGAAACCATTCCACTGCATTTCCAACAGGTTACCTTTATGCCAACGCATGAGGTCGTAGAAACGGAGGCCTTCAAATGACAACTCAATAGCCCGTTCACGGCGGATTTCCAACAGGGTTGCATCCGCTATTTCGGGGAAATAATTAGCCTGTAGATACGGGTCTGCCTTTGTCGGCTTCGTCGTTAGACCGGATGTGATACCGGCGCGGGCACGGAGCTTACCAATGGTATTCGCCCAATCGGCATCCGTAAACGATCCCAGTTCGGCTTTGGCTTCGGCATAGTTGAGTAACACCTCGGCGTAGCGGATCAGGGGTATTGAGTTCACGTTGTTCGAGCCACTGTCGTAAATCATATCGTCCAGACAATACTTGATCGGCTGGTAACCGGTATACGTATAAGAGAATACGGGAGGAGCGGCAACGGCTGTACCACCATCCACACGTTGGTAACCCGGAGTGCGGATCGTCTGGTGCAAGCGCCAGTCTCGACCTTGTGTTTCTTCAGAGAATACCATCGTTTTGTAACCCGGCTTATCAGTAAATGGGGTACCATCCAGATTAAGGTATGTATTTGCGAATGTACGCGTCATACTCACGCGGGAGCCATAGGTAGCACTGGTCCAGAACCAGTTGGCGTCGTTGAAACGAGACAGGGCTGCATCGCTGACAGAAGCCAGTATCACTTCCGAGTTCACCGGCTTGAGACTGGTAAACAACGTACGGTACGACTTATCACCGGCACTACTATAGATCGAGTAACCGTTTGTCTTCATCAACGTCTCGGCGGCATTGGCAGCTTCCGTCAACCAGGCATTAGAGGTCTGTTGCAAGTTGTAGCTTGTATGGTATTTACGGAAAGTCCCTTCAAACAAACATACGCGTGATTTGAATGCCAGAGCGACAGCCTTCGTCACCAACGATGCCGAAGATTCCTTTTCAGCGGTAATATTCTCAATCGCAAAATTGAGGTCGGCCAATACAGAGTCCATCACCAGTGTACGTGAATCACGGCCATTATACAGCGCCGGATCACTTACATCGAGCGGTGTACCGATCCAGGGTACATCACCAAAACGTTTTACCTTTTCGTAATAGAACCAAGCACGGAAGAAGCGGGCAATACCCATATAGTTCGACCGTACTTTCGCCGAAACGCGTTCGTCGTGACAGTTCAGCAGAAAATAGTTCACATTGCGCAGCTTGGCCCAGTCGCCACCGCTACCACCACTCCAACCACTGCTCTTCTGCGCGCTGTAAGCACCTGTCCGCAGAAAGTCAGGGACTTCACGACGAGCCGAATAATCAGTCATGTTATCGTTGCTGCCACCATCACGAATGGCATCGGATGCGGAAGGCAACATATCATAAAATGAATTAGCATATAATTCCAAACCACTCTCGCTACCAAACACGGGATCTTTCCCCACTTTGGATACCGGTATCTCTTCCAGGTCGCACGAGAAAAGAATACCTACCGCGCACAATATATAGATTATTTTTTTCATATTGCTATCGTATTAAAATGTTACAGATAAACCTAAACTTATACTCTTCAACATCGGATAGTTCCATACCTGTCCGTCTTCTCCTTCAGTCAGGTCCTTGTCTGAACCATAGATACCGGCTACGTCAATACCTTTTACGATATCATACATCGGCGACCAGCAGAACAGGTTTTCACCCGACAGATAGATACGTGCATTTTGCATTTTAATCTTGGTAGTGATTGTTTGCGGGATTGTATAACCTACCTGCAGCGTTTTCAGACGTACATAGGCCACATTCTGCAAATAGCGGGTTTGACGCTGATACAATTCGCCATCCGAGTTACGTGCCACATATCCGCGGTAGCGGGGGAAATAAGCGTTCGGATTGTCTTCTGTCCAAATGTTACCCAAGTGGAACGATGGAACATCATTGTATGGACGGTTATACTGTCCCCAGAACAGACCGGATTCCACACTCGGATACCAATCTTGCTTACCTACACCCTGGAAGAAAGCCGAAACAAAGAAGTTGTTCCAGTCACCGCTAAGGCTAAAGCTATACGAATAACGCGGGGTGGTATTACCTATGACCTTCTTGTCTCCGGGATTGTCCACGGTATTGTTACCATAATCGATCACACCATCGCCATTCAGGTCCTTGAACTTGATATCACCTGGCAACAGTGTACCTGTACTGCTGGATTTGATCAGCGTTTGCTTGGCGTGGTTCTTGATGTCGTCTTCGGAAGTAAAGAAACCTTCGGTCACATAGCCCCATATTTCACCCAGTTTCATCCCATCGTAATAAGTGGTAGAATAGTAGCTGGTAGAGAATTTCTTTTCCGGGTTGTTGTACTTGTCGATAACAGACTGGTAATCGGCCAACGTAGCACGGATCTCGTAGTTGAACGGTTTGTTGGCCAAACTGAACTGGTCGCGCCAGGTCAGAGAAAGTTCAAACCCTTTAGTGGTCATATCGGCATAGTTACCCTTCGGCACATCGGCTCCGAAGACATCAGGCACAGTCATACCTACAGTAAACATATCGGTCGTCTTACGCACATAGGCATCACCCGAGAAACGCAGACGGTTAGACAGCATACCGAAGTCCAAACCGATATTGGTTGTGGTCGATGTTTCCCAGGTCAGGCCGGCAGGTACCACTGCCGGCACACCGGTTTTTTGCGGACGAATATTGTTCAGCACACGGCTTGACTGTTCGATCTTAAACAATTCCTGGAACGAATACGGGGCAATATTACCATTACCCAGCGAACCATACGAAGCACGGATCTTGAGATCGGTCAGGATGTCATTCTCTTTCCAGAATGCCTCTTGTGAAGGTCTCCAACCGACCGAAACAGAAGGAAAAAAAGCATACTGCTCATCCGTCGGAAATTTGGATGAACCGTCCAGACGTCCGTTCACTTCAATCAGGTAACGGTCCATATATCCATAGTTCACACGGAATACACCGCCTGACAGTCGCCAGCGTTCATAGCCCCCTTCTGTGGTTGTGTTCTGACCTAAAGCCATGTTGATATCGCGGGCATCTTCAAAAATCAAACCGTTGCGCAATACCTGTACGCGGTTCATGGTTGACTGTTCGTAGTTGTAGCCTAACATCCCTTTGAGGTAATGCTTGCCACCAAATGTTTCTTCGTATTCACCGTAGATATTAGTGGCCAGATAGTTGGTAGTCTTACCAATCTCACGGATATCATTCGTGCCCGAACCTACGTATTCAACCACACCCGGTTTGCGGCTGAAAGGTACCGGTACACGGAGACGGGTTTCGTCGTCGTCGCGGCTCTGATAAGAGAAGTCGCCCTTGATACGCACCTTATTCTGCATAAAAGAAGCCGTGAAACCGGTGGTGTTCTTAAAGTTGCGTCGGTCGGTATCCACACCATTCTTGCCATACCAGAAGTCGCCCACAGTATAGGCAGCCGAATGTGTCAGTGTGCCGTCGGGGTTAAACATGGTAGAAGCCGGGTGGCCTTCGTCAGCAATATTACGCCAGACACTACCGCCTTCACCCACGTTCAGCGGGTTGTGGTAGTCCATCACGGCATATTCCGTATTGTTGTCGATCTTCAACCAATCGAACACCTGAATAGAACCTTTAGCGCGGATATTGTACATCGAGTAATCGTCAGAGTTATAACGGAACAACCCTTCTTCACCATAATAACGGCCTGTGATATAATAGTCCAGTTTGCCGTTGCTACCTGTGACCGAGATATTGTGGTCCATTCCCAGTTTTTGGTCTTTATACAATTCCTTGTACCAGTCGGTATTGCCATAATAGACATAATTGCCGGCGGCGTCTACTTCCACATCGGGCAAACCAAGCCCTTGACGACGTTCCAGTTCGGCCAGGTACTCCTGTGAGAACTTCAATGTCTTGTTTACGTTCTGCGGTGTCTGCGAATAGTCGTTGTAAGCCATAAACGCTTCGTTGAACATCTTGGCAAAGGTATAACCATCGGTTACCAGGTCAGGTCTTACAGTCGGTTTCTTCACGGCGAAGTTACCTGAGTAAGAAACCGACGTCCGGTCTTTCTCCGGACTCTTGGTGGTGATCAGGATCACACCGAAAGCACCACGGGCGCCGTAAATAGCTGCCGAAGCGGCGTCTTTCAACACGGAAACAGAAGCGATATCATTCGGGTTCAGCAAGGCGGGATCTCCTTCCACGCCGTCGATCAACACCAGGGCACTCCCCTTCTGTCCGATAGAGGTGGTACCACGCACGTTGTAATCAGCCGTACGCATCGGTTTACCGTCAGAGAGAGAGATGTTCAGGTTCGGCACTGTTCCCGCCAACATTTGGGTTACATTGGGAACCGAACGGTTTTCAAATACCTCGCTTGTGATCTGCTCAACGGCGCCGGTCAGGTTGACTTTCTTCTGTGTGCCATAACCTACAACAACAATTTCATCAATGGCTTTTGTATCTTCCACCAATACAATGTTCAATGAATTGCGGCTTCCAACCGACACATCCTGTGTCAGGTAACCTATATAAGTAATCGTAAGCACAGCACCATCCGGCACATTCAAGGCAAATTTACCATCAAAGTCAGTCACAGTTCCGATAGTGGTACCTTTTACCACCACATTGGCACCAATGATAGCTTCCCTTTTGGCGTCGACTATCACCCCGTTGATCGTACGTCTCTGCTGTGCTGACAGTGGCAGCTCCGTACTTCTTTTCATCAGCATGATATTGTTGCCTTCCATGGCATAAATAATATTAGTCTGTCCAAATGCATTATTCAGGACTTCAGCTACTGTTTTGTCTTCCGCCGTGACAGATACCCGCTGGTTCAGGTTGATGTCTTCCTTCGTATAAACAAATAAATAGTCCGTTTGATTTTCGATTTCCTGAATAAAGTTCCGCGTCGTCATATTCGTCGCGTTGATCGACACTTTGGCCGTTTGAGAGTTAGCTTCTACAGCCCACAGTCCGGATGCAAATAAGATAAAGAACAAAAAACTTAGCTTCATAAGGCGTAGTACATGTTTAAAATGTGGTTTTAATGGGATATAATCCCTCTTGTACGAAATAATTTCCATACTTTTGTAGTGTTAACAGTTAATACTAAATTGCTTAATTGTTTGTAGTCTGGTATTGACTCTGAACCGGAAGGCGCTCCACCGCTTTCCGGTTTTTCTTGTTAATGTAACTATGTCATAGGCAGTATATAGATTTAAGTTTGTATTCTATCAGATCATCTGATCGTGATTATATTTAGTTCATCATCTTTTTCATACGTGAATTTATTGCGTAATTGTAGTACTTTCAGCACATGTTCAACCCCGTCTTTCGTCCGGAACTTGCCCGAATAGCGGCTCTTCAGGAGGTTCTCGTTATGCACAATGATCTTCACGTCATAATACAACCGTAGCTTGGAGATCATATCGGCCACCGGCGCATCGTAAAACGAGATAAGTCCTTCCCGCCAGAGGAAATAGCTATTATGCTCAATCTTCTTCCTAACCAATTTCCCATTTTCCAGATAGACATAAGTATTAGGGCTGAGTCGAATGGGCATATCATTGGATAAGGGTGAATAAACATCCACCGACCCTTCCACCAACGAAGTTTCAAAATAGGGATAACCACCATAGGCAAACACATTAAATTCCGTGCCCAACACCCGGACATTATACCGTTCGGTCGTCACAATAAACGGATGCTCGGAGTCTTTTGCCACCTTAAAATAGCCCTCACCATTCAGTTTCACCTGGCGAAGATCTCCATTAAAATGGTTGGGAAATGTCAGGGTGGTTTTAGCATTCAACCAAACTTTAGTACCATCCGTCAAGGTAAGCTCCGCTCGTTGTCCGGCAGGTACATGAATCGTCTGCATGATCACCTTCGGCTGGGGCATCAGGTATTGTTGAAAAATAAAGCCGGCAGAAAACACCATGATAATAAAGGCCGCTACAGCCAATAGTTTCCTGCCGGTAATGCGCAGTGAACGAGACTGTGTGTGTTTCTCAGCCGGCTTATCCTGCCAAAGCGTGATATCATTGAGCTTACGCAAAGCCATGAATTCCTTCACGTTCGCCTCATTCGCATCCAACCAGAACATGACGATTTCTTTTTCGTCGGCCGTGGCATCCCCAGCTATATATCTTTGTAGTAGTTTCTGATCCATATTGTTCAGAGGCAATTTGACTGCCTTATATATAGAAACGACAGAGTGGTTATTTACCCTAAATACTTTTTTGCATTTTTATCAAAAAAACGGCATATCCCTCTTGGATCAGCAAAACTGGTCAATAAACAGAAAACAAAAAACGGCAAAAGGGAGATAGTCGCGAAGTGCTACCCGCAGGGCTTTCAGCGACTTAGTTATATGATATTCCACAGCTTTGATCGTAATATCCAGTTCTGCGGCTATTTCTTTATTACTTTTTCCATCAAAACGACTCATTTCAAATACCTTACGCGTTTGATCGGAAAGGGAAGCCAGTGTTTGTTGGATGATCAGTTCGGCTTCACGGGAAAGGATGTAATCCGGATCACAAGCCTCCAATGTTGTCAACCGAAACTCCAATTCATGTTGTTGTCTTGTGGTGATCTGATGAAATGCTTCGGCTTCGACACGCTGATGCTTCAGATGGTCAAGCGCTTTATTTTTCAACATAGTAAGGAGTAGTACCTTCGAAAACACGAGTTGTTCATCTTTCAGCTGTGTCCACATCTTCAGCAGCACATCAGATGCGATATCTTCAGCCGCCAACTCGTCATGCACATACGATTTGACAAACAAAAAAGCCCTCCTATAGTAATTTGTATAGAGGGAACTGAAATTGTTTACTTCCTGATCTACCATATACACGCTTACCAAACTTCTCTTTAGGCAAAAGTAATACTATTTTGTGAAAAAGACACTTGTTTTGTTAAAAAAGATTATCGCGGTTTGACTGGCAAGAGCCCCACTATATATACCAGTCTTTTTTTGTGTATGTTTGTGCTGTAACCTACTCTAAAATGAAGGATGAAGAAACACTCTCTAATCAGCGAATGGTAGAGGAACTATTCAGGAAATACTACAAAATCTTGCGTGCCTATGCCTATCGCCTGGTAAACGAGAAGGACATTGCCGAAGATATTGTACAAGATGTCTATTATGAGTTGTGGAAGAAAAAAGACGAGCTTGTAATGGAAAAATCCATAAAGTATTACCTGTTTCGCTCTATCTACACTAAAACCTTAAATTATCTGAACAGCAAGAGTTATACGGATCGGGAAACTTTTGAACATTCAACCGAAGGACGCATTCAACAAATACACCTGCAATCTTACACTTCGGATCTGGAAGACGAACTAATGTACAGGGAGTTGCAAAGCCGGGTAAATACCGCCATAGGCTCACTACCCGAACAATGCAGGAAAGTGTTCATCCTTAGTCGACAATATGAATTGAAGAACCGGGAGATAGCTGAGAAGTTAGGAATATCGGTAAAATCCGTGGAGAAACACATCACTAAAGCGCTGTCTATATTACGTTTATCACTAAAAGACGTAAGTCTCATTTTATTACTTCCTCTTTTCCTGTAAAAAACTTCTTCTGTAAGGTAGGGTATCTCCGGTGTCATTTGTTTTACTAAAAAGACTATATTCTAAACATGATGAACATAGAGGATATCATAAGCAAATACCTGAGCCGGTCAGCAACTGAGGAAGAGAAAGTGTCTCTTCTACAATGGCTGGAGGCAAAGGAAGAACACAGAAAACAATTTAAGGAGACTTACGATCTTTGGTTGCATTCGAATGCCTTATTAACCGATGACGCGGAGATAGAAGTCGCATTGGCGCGTTTCCGGGAACGAACGGCTAGCGATCGAAAGAAGAATGTCCATTTTTCCGCGTCTCGCCGCTTGTATCTGCTGCGGATAGCGGCTTCCATACTTCTGTTGCTTTCTGCCGGTTATTTGGGATATTGGATAGGCAATGGGGAGAAACAGCCAGTTATTACAATGAATCATCTATTGACTGGGACAGATGGGAAAGGAGAATATCTTTTGCCGGACGGATCTACTGTGTGGCTGAATGCCAACAGCGTATTGACATATCCGGAACTATTTACCGAAGGAAAGCGAGAAGTATATCTGGAAGGAGAAGCCCTGTTTGAAGTAAAGAAAGACAAAAGTACCCCCTTCTTCGTCAAAGCCGGAGGACTGGATATTGAAGTCATAGGTACCCGTTTTTTAGTCAACAACTATTCCCGAAAAAATATAGTAGAGGCAGTGTTAGTACAAGGGAGTGTGAAGTTAAACGGCGACTATTTTGCTGAACCCCGTATGCTGCATCCCGGTGAATTGTTGACTTATAACAAACAGACCAAACAAACAGCATTGTATGAGGTCGATACGAACAACTACACCAACTGGATTCATTCCAAACTGGTGTTCGATAATACCAATCTCGCTCAGATTATAATAAACCTGGAAAAATGGTTTGATGTCGAGATCATTGCCACACCGGAATTAGTCCGCAATACTCACATGTCGTTTACGATCCGCCGGGAGTCGCTCGAGGAAGTACTTACCAATATGGCTTTGACTTCTCCGATTGGTCATAAATGGGAAAATGGCATCTTATATTTGTTTCCCTCCAATAAGAAGTGAGAAAAAAAATAGTATCAACCTCTAAAACAATTGCTTATGTAGAAAAAACAACAGAAAAAAAAGATAGGCGAATGCGCTAACACTCACCTATCCGAAAGATTTTTAAACTAACAAACATTTCTCTCCCCAGAGTCATGTCAGCTATCAATTAAAAACCCATACAAAGTTATGAATAAATCATTTCGTATCATGAAACACACGTGTTTTTTGTTAATCTTGTTTGTGTTCCAAAGCGCCGCAACCTCTTACGCACAAAGCACACGAATAGATCTGAATATTAAACAATCCACACTGAAACAGGTATTTAAGGAGATCGAGTCGAAAACCGAGTATACCTTTTTCTATAACGATGAGGTGATCGATCTGGACCGCGTGGTAGATGTGAAAGTACAGAAAGAGACCATAGAAAATATATTGAATGGTATATTAACAAACTGTACGTTCAAAATCGACAACAAGAATATCCTGCTGATTCCTAAAGAACCGGATACTTCTTATTCCGTTACCCAACAAAATAAGAAACAGATAAAGGGTTCTGTTGTCGATGAGTTTGGAATACCGGTTATTGGCGCCAGCGTAATTGTCAAAGGTACTACCGTAGGAAGTATCACAGACCTTGATGGTAATTTCACGTTGGATGTAAAAAACGGTGATATCATCCAGATTTCCTATATCGGCTATCTGCCTCAGGAAATAACCTATACCGGACAAACCTCATTACATGTAATCATTAAGGAAGATACACAAACGCTGGATGAAGTAGTGGTCGTTGGTTATGGCGTACAGAAGAAGGTGAACCTGACCGGAGCTGTTACACAGGTAACATCCAAAGTATTGGAAAACCGTCCTATAACCAATCTGGCCCAGGGTCTGCAGGGAGTTGTACCCAATCTGAATGTAACCTTCTCCAACGGTAGTCCAAATAATGATCCGTCGTTGAATATCCGGGGAATAGCCACGATCCGTGCAAATGACAACAGCGAACCGCTGATACTTGTCGATGGCGTTCAGATGCGTCTGAACCTGCTCAATCCGGAGGATATCGAAAGTATATCCGTACTGAAAGATGCCGCTTCCGCAGCGATCTACGGAGCAAGAGGTGCGTTCGGGGTAATTCTGATCACCACCAAATCGGGCAATATGGAACGAAAACCTACCATCGATTATTCAGGTAGTATCCAGTTGAACACACATACCTATTTGCCGGACCTGTTGAATGCGGTCGATTATATGGCTGCCTCCAACGAATCGTCGTTTTATAGTACGGGGAAAAACAAATACACAGACGATCAGGTGAGATGGGTCAATGAATATAACGCTGATCCGTTGAACAATCCCGTCTATCATATCCTGGAAAACGGGAAAATATTCTGGAACGGCGGCAATAATAACTACCGGCAGATGTTGCAGCAGTGGGCTCCCACCCAGAAACATACGTTAAGTATCAACGGAGGAAGCAAACAGATCGGCTTTTATGCTTCCGCAGGTTATATGGGGCAGGACGGTATGTTCAAAGATTATACCGACACGTTTAAGCGTTACAACTTCCTTACCAATATCAATGCGAATGTATCCGAAACATTCCGGTTGGGATTCAAGGCCTCTTATTCGCAGACAGTGTACGACGAACCACATAGTTATTCGGCAAAAGGCAGTAGCTGGTGGGAACAGATGACGCGGGGCGAACCCCAAATTCTATTTCCCATATTGACACCGGCAGATGCTCCGGTTCCGAATGCGCCGACAGAACATTTCTATAATTTCCTGTCCAGTGGTTCCAGAAAAGTAAGTAATCGGGAGTTCGCTGTCTTTATGATAAACGGAGAATGGGATATTTTCAAGGGATTGAAATTGAAAGGGGATTTCAGTTATACTACAATCAATTACCGGGATAAGGATGTACAACGGGAGTTCGGATATATCCGTGATTCGTGGACGCTTCAGAACAGCGCGACCTTCCCCTCCTTTATCGCAACGGAAACACGCCATACAGACTATTTCGCCGGAAACATATTTGCCGATTATAACCTGACAATTAATAAAGATCATAATATCAGCGCGCTGGTCGGATTCAACCAGGAGTGGGAAAATTACCGTTCGGAAACGATCCGAAAAGAAGAATTGATCTCGATGGATATTCCGACAATTAACCTGGGTGTTGGAAATACGGTAACGAAAGACAGTGAATATGCCTGGGCAATACGGGGAGCCTTTATGCGTTTGAAATATGATTACCAAGGGAAATATCTGTTCGAAATGAACGGACGTTATGACGGAACATCCAAATTCCCTCACGATTCACGCTTTGGTTTCTTCCCCTCCTTCTCTGCCGGATGGAGGCTCTCACAGGAAAAGTTCATGAGTTCTACCACCAACTGGCTGAACGATCTGAAAATACGTGCGTCGTATGGAGAATTGGGAAATCAGAATGTAAAAGAATATTATCCTTATATCGCGTCTTTCGGAGTGACTCAGCAGACACAGTTTATCATCGACGGCAAATTGCCGATATCCGTAAATCCTCCGGGATTAGTCGCTTCTGACTTATCATGGGAAACGACAAAAACTGTCAACATCGGGCTCGACATGTCAATATTGAGTAAACTGTCGATGGGTTTCGACTGGTATGAACGAAAAACAGTCGATATGCTTACTGTCGGGGAAAAACTGCCCGGAGTGATCGGAACCAGTGTTCCTCAACGGAATAATGCCAATATGAAAACCACGGGCTGGGAGTTGTCGTTGAAGTGGACCGACCGTCTTACAAACGGTATACGTTATGATATTGGTTTCATACTTTCCGACTACAAGAGCACGATTACCAAGTTCGACAATAACCCGAGTAAACTGTATGATAATTACTATGTCGGAAAAGTCCTGGGTGAGATTTGGGGATACGAAACCGTCGGTACTTTCCAATCTAAGGAAGAAGTGGCATCAGCGGCTAATCAGTCTCAACTGGGTAATGGCGACAAGTGGGGACCAGGTGATATCCGTTACGCCGACCTGAACGGAGATAATGTGATAAACTGGGGTGATAAAACGGTAAACAATCCAGGGGATACGAAAATCATCGGTAACACGACCCCGCGTTTTCAATATGGTATCACAGGGAATATTGACTGGAAAGGCTTCGACCTGAACATCTTTGTACAGGGAGTAGGCAAGAGAGACTTTTTCCCTTCCGGCAGTTATTTTTGGGGACAGATAAACAACGCGGGAGCGGTTGGCACGTATGAGGTTTATCGGAATGCCTGGCGACCCGAAAATACAGACGCATTCTACCCGGTGTGGAAAGCCGGTTCGGCGGGTTATAACGCAAGGGTACAGACAAAGTATCTGCAAAGCGGAGCTTACGCGCGTTTGAAAAACCTGACAATTGGTTATACGTTGCCTAAAATGATCACGCAAAAAATATGGCTCAGTAAGGTTCGTTTCTATTTCTCCGGTCAGAATCTGGGAGAAATCACGAATATCAAAGGTAAGTTTGACCCGGAAATTATCGGTAACGTAGGGGAATACTATCCCTTGCAACGCTCGCTGTTATTCGGACTTCAAGTAACTTTTTAATTTAATACGATCATGAAAAATAAGAAATATATAACGGTAATATCGCTCTTCGCGCTGTTCCTTTTCGCATCATCCTGTAATAATGATTTTATGGATCGTTTTCCGACAGACAGTATTACAGATGCTTATTTCTGGAATTCAGCAAAAGACATGGAAATCTATTGCAACGGCTTGTACACATTTATAGCCGGACATGCGACAGGATATGCCCAAAGCCCTATGTTGGCAGGTGATAACCAAAGCGACAATATGGCTCCTGCCACCTATAACAGGATCGCGGCGGGCGAACATATTGTCCCCGAAAAAGGAGGAAGTGGAGAATGGGATTGGACGTTCATCCGGAAATGTAATTATTTCCTGGTCCGTTATCACAAAGCGAATATTGCACAGGAAGCAAAAGACACCTATGCAGCCGAAGTGCTGTTCTTTAAATCCTGGGCCTATTTCGATATGGTGAAGAAATATGGAGATGTTCCCTGGTTAAGCCGTGACTTGAATGTAGATTCCGAAGAACTCTATGCACCCCGCGACTCACGCTTGTTGGTGATGGATTCCGTATTGCATAACATAGACTGGGCTATTGATAAGTTACCGGCAGCTAAAAATGCTGTTAAGGGTAGAATTAACAAAGATGTAGCCTGCGCCTTGAAAGCACGGATATGCCTGCACGAAGGGACTTTCCGCAAATATCATGGAATAGATGGATATGAAAAATTCCTGAATCAGGCAGTAGCGGCTTCCGATCTGCTTATTACAGGAGGACGTTATGCATTGTATAATACGGGCAAGCCGGAAACAGATTATCGTACGGTATTTTCCACACTGGATCTGAAAGACAATAAAGAAATGATTTACTACAAAGCGTATGAGACCGGTTTACTGGGTAACCGTACAAGTAACCTGGTCGAAGGAGGAGAAGCAAACCTCGGTTTTAGTGTCTCGAAATCATTGATAGATGCCTATCTGTGTAAATCGGGAAAGCCAATTTCGCTGGCAGATGATTTTTTAGGTCATGACAGTATTCAGTCGGAAATGTTGAACCGGGATCCGCGTCTGACACAAACCGTCTGTTATCCGGGTAAAGACCTGCAACGATTGACCAAGATGCCTGCCATTCCGGGGTCAAATATTTCCACCGGAGTGATACCATCCGGCTATCAGATTATTAAATACTGGGTAGACGACCGCGAAGAGTACCTTCGTTACCAAAACGGTATTCTCGACGCACCTATATTCCGCTATGCTGAAACGTTGCTGATCAAGGCGGAAGCAATGGCGGAATTAGGAACCTGTACACAAGACGTACTGGATAAGACCATCAATCTGATTCGTAAAAGAGCCGGAATGCCGGATATGCGAAGCGATCAGTTACAAAAAGACCCCTCATCTGACTTCCCATCCATACCAGTTCTAATCGATGAAATCAGAAGAGAAAGAAGGGTTGAATTTGCAATTGAAGATATGCGATACGACGATCTTATGCGCTGGAAGGCCGGAAAACTGATGGAGAAAGAGGTGCGGGGAATGAAATTCGTGCAAACCCAATACCCAACGGTTGTAGTCGGGAAACATATCTGGCTTGACAAAGATGGATTTATCCTGCCTTACAAAAACATTTTGCCTAACGGAAGGAAATTCGATGAAAGTAAACATTACTATTTCCCGTTACCAACAGAAGAGTTGATCCTGAATCCGAATCTGAAACAGAATCCTAATTGGTAAATTTAACTCAGTATCCAACTATATGAATCTATTAGTAATAACAGGAGGTATTTTATGTACCTCCTCTTTACTGGCACAACAGAAGCCTAACATTGTCCTCATAGTAGCCGATGACATGCGAGGATCTACTATGGGTTTCCTGGGTAAAGAAAAAAACCAGACACCGGTTTTAGACGAACTAGCCAAAGAATCCACCGTTTTCCTGAACGCGCATATTATGGGTGGGACAAGCGGTGCTGTGAGTATGCCCAGCCGTGCCATGTTGATGACCGGAAAATATCTGTATCAACTGGAACAGCAGGGAGCGAATATCCCTACCGGTCATACGATGATTGGCGAAGTATTGGCCCAGGCGGGTTACGAAACATTTCATACCGGAAAATGGCACAACGGCAAAACAGCCTTCAACCGTTGTTTCGGCTCGGGCCGGGATATCTTCTTCGGTGGAATGGCCGATCATTGGAATGTACCGTTATTCAGCTATGATTCGTCGGGTAAGTATGAAAACAGACGCCGGGTTATTAAAGAACCCGGGGCAAACAACAAGGTAGAAATACTGCCGGGTGAGTATGCCTATTCGGGCCGGCATTCGGTAGATATATTCACAGAAACAGCCGTCTCCTTTATTGAAGAGCAGAAAGACCGACAAAAACCATTCTTCCTGTCGCTTTGCTATATGTCGCCCCACGATCCACGAAGTATGCCCGATGAGTTCATGCGACTATATGATCCGAAGGATATCGTCTTGCCTGCGAATTACCTGCCGGAGCATCCCTTCGACAACGGCGAATTGGTCATACGCGATGAAGTACTGGCTGCTATTCCCCGGATAGATGCGGAAGTGAAAACCCATATTGCCGAATATTATGCAATGATCAGCCATCTCGACCGCCGGATAGGCGATGTGATCGCCGCATTGAAAGCGAACGGACTATACGAAAACACTATTATTATCTTCACCGCAGACAACGGACTGGCAGTAGGTCAGCATGGCCTGATGGGAAAACAGAACGTCTATGAACACAGCGTAAACGTGCCTCTGATGATCAAAACAGCAGGTAAAGAGCAGAAAAGCGCAACAACCGAGCGCTTGTGTTATCTTATCGACCTCTTTCCTTCTATTTGCGATTGGGCAAGACAACCCATCCCGTCTTCGGTTGATGGAGTAAGCCTGTTACCGGTATTGAAAGAGAACCGATCTGTCCGGGACGATCTCTATTATGGTTACCGTGATTTCCAACGTGCCCTGAGTGATGGCGAATGGAAGCTGATAGACTATCACGTAAAAGGCGTTACCCATACCCAACTCTTCAACCTCCGCAAAGATCCATTGGAGACCCATGACCTGAGCAAAGATAAAAAGTATCTTCGCAAAATGGAACAACTCCGCAAAAAAATGATCCGATGGAGACAAGAGACAGGTGATCATTCTGCTTTCTGGAGCAATAATTAGATGAAATTAAAATAGCCGATAAATTTATCGGCTATTTTAATTCCTATTATCTATTTTTGAAGCCATAAGAAAAACACGCAGAAAATGAAGAAAATAGTCGTTGCCTCCGATTCGTTCAAAGGCTCCCTCTCATCGGCCGAAGTGGCCGGGAGCGCTGAAACAGCTATCCGGAAAGTATTCCCGGATTGTGAAGTAGTCAGGATACCCGTAGCCGACGGTGGTGAAGGGACGGTAGAAACCCTCATCGCCGCCATGCAGGGAGAAACCATCCCCTGTACCGTACATGACCCACTGATGCTCCCCATCCAGGCCAGCTACGGCATATCGGGCGACGGACAGACGGCTATCCTCGAAATGGCAGCGGCCAGCGGACTTACCCTTGTCCCCGCCGGTAAACGCAACCCTATGCTGACCTCCACCTATGGAACCGGCGAACTGATCCGGGACGCCCTTTCCCGCGGATGCCGCCGGTTCCTGATCGGTATCGGAGGAAGTGCCACCAACGACGCCGGTACCGGTATGCTGCAAGCCCTCGGCTTCCGTTTCCTCGACAAAGAAGGTTATGAACTCGGACAAGGCGGCCGGATACTTGAACACATCCACACGGTCGACTATTCACAAGCGCTTCCCCAACTACGGGAAGCTTCCTTCACCATAGCCTGCGACGTCAACAATCCCTTCTCAGGAACAAATGGCGCCGCCCACGTCTACGCCCGGCAGAAAGGAGCCGACGACGCCATGATCCTCCAACTCGATGAAGGGCTGAAGCATTTCGCCGACATAATCCGTCAGTCCGGACATATCGACGTCGACCTCATCCCCGGTGCAGGAGCCGCCGGTGGATTGGGCGGAGGCTTTATCGCCTTCCTCCATGCTACCCTCAAGCACGGCATCCAAATGGTACTCGACGCCCTCCATTTCGACGAACGGATACAAGGCGCCGACCTCATCATCACCGGCGAAGGTAAGCTCGACCGGCAGACCGGCATGGGCAAAACCCCCGCCGGCGTACTCGCAGCCGCTCTCAACCAGCACATCCCTGTCATCGCCATCGGAGGATCGGTCGAAGAAACCGACGCGCTCAACCGCCAGGGCTTCCTCGCCGTACTCCCTATCCTACCCGCCCCTGCCACGCTGGAGCAGGCTATGGACCGGGACTTCACCCGCTGCAACATCACGCGGACATTGGAACAACAACTGCGGATCATCCGCCATTACAATAACCATTAAATAGATCCACGTATGAGTGCATGGGGAGCCTTTATAGGCCTATTGTTAGCAATCTTTCTCATCATCCGCAAAGTCTCACCTTTTTACAGCCTGGTACTCGGAGCCCTGATCGGCGGATTGATCGGCGGCGTTTCCCTTCCGGCCACCGTCACACTGATGATCGACGGCGTCAAAGACGTCACTCCCGCCATCATTCGTATCCTCACCGCCGGCGTACTCTCCGGCGTACTGGTCAAAACCGGAGCGGCAGCTTCGATCTCCAATACCATCGTACACCGCCTCGGCGAACGCCACGTCTACTTAGCACTGGCGCTTGCCACGATGTTGCTCACCGCCATCGGCGTCTTTATTGATGTGGCTGTGATCACCGTCGCACCCATTGCCCTCAGCCTTGGACGCAAGTTAGCCGTTCCCCGCGCCAGTGTACTGCTGATGATGATCGGGGGAGGGAAGTGCGGTAATATCATCTCGCCCAACCCCAACACCATTATCTCCGCCGAAAACTTCCAGGCCGATCTATCGTCCGTGATGTATGTCAATATCATCCCCGCCATCGTCGGACTCTTCTTCACCGTCTACCTCATCTCCCGCCTCCTCCCGAAGAAAGGCGATCTGATCACAGCCGAGGAGATCAGCGACCGGCAGGAAGACCTTCCCTCGTTCGGCACCAGTATGGTAGCTCCCCTGGTGACGATCCTGCTCCTATCCTTCCGTCCCTTGTTCGGTATCGTGATCGACCCGCTGATCGCCCTCCCCGTTGGCGGGCTCGCCGGCATATTGGCGATGCGGAAACTACCCCTGCTCCGCGATAGCCTCACCTACGGATTGGAAAAGATGTCCGTCGTATCCGTCCTCCTCATCGGTACCGGAACCATCGCCGGCGTGATAAAGGCTTCCACCATCAAAGATGTGTTGCTCGACGTGCTGGCTTACACTAATATGGGAGAAATACTGATCGCCCCCCTCTCCGGAGCCCTGATGTCGGCTGCCACAGCCTCCACTACTGCCGGGGCCACCGTAGCTTCCTCTTCGTTTGCCGAAACGATCACCGCCGCCGGTATCACTGCCGTATGGGGCGCCGCTATGATCAACTCCGGTGCGACCGTACTCGACCACCTTCCCCACGGATCCTTCTTCCATGCCACCGGAGGCGTGACCAATACAAACATCAACAACCGCCTCAAACTCATCCCCTACGAAACGGCAATCGGCATCGTGCTGACCACCGGCTCAGTCATTGCCTGCCTTGTCGCCGGATAAACCTTTTATTCATTATTACAACAAAGGGAAGCTCTGCTGTCAGGCAGGGCTTCTGTTGTTAACAACAAAAGAATCGCATATTGTTAATAAAAGTTCAGCCGGATGTCACTACTTGATTTGCAATCACTATCTTTGCACCTATAAAACCCATTCAATCAAGGACATCATGAAGAAAGCAATCTTATTACTTACCGGAATCATGGCAGTAGCATGTACCCCCAAGCAGCCGCAGTTGGTTTATCCTGAGACGGCGAAAGACAACACCGTAGACACGTACTTCGGAACACAGGTAGCCGACCCCTATCGTTGGCTTGAAAACGACACCAGCGCCGCCACCGCCGCATGGGTCGGAGCCGAAAACAAAGTGACAAACGAATACCTGGCGCGCATCCCCTACCGTGCACAGTTACTCGACCGACTCACCAAACTCGCCGATTATGAAAAGATCGGCACCCCGTTCAAGAAACATGGCAAATATTATTTCTACAAGAACGACGGTTTGCAGAACCAGAGCGTACTCTACGTACAAGACTCACTCACGGATACCCCCAGCGTCTTCCTCGATCCGAACAAACTGTCGGACGACGGTACCGTGGCCCTCTCCGGACTCTCTTTCTCGAACGACGGAAAGTATGCCGCCTACACCATCTCGCGCAGTGGATCAGACTGGCAGGAGATCTTTGTCATGGATCTCGCAACCGGTACACTGCTTGACGACCATATCCTTTGGGCTAAGTTCTCCGGTGCTTCCTGGAAAGGCGACGGCTTCTACTACAGCGCCTATGATACGGCCAAAGACGGAAAAGAATTCTCCAACGTAAACGAAAATCATAAGGTATACTACCACAAGCTGGGCGAACCGCAGACAGCCGACAAGCTCGTCTACCAGAACCCCGCCTACCCGAAACGTTTCTACAGAGCCAGCGTGAGCGAAGATGAACACGTACTCTTCTTCTTTGAGTCGGGTGCAGGACGTGGCAATACCGTCTTCATGCAAGACCTCACAAAGGCCAACGCACCTATCGTGCAACTGACCACAGACATGGACTACGACTACTATCCCGTCGAAGTCATTGGCGACCAGGTCTATTTCCAGACCAACTACCAAGCCCCCAAAGGCCGTATCATGATCGCCGACGTCAAACAGCCTACACTGGAGAACTGGAAAGAACTCGTTCCTGAATCCGAATCTGTTCTCTCCGGTTCACAAGTCATCGGCGACAAACTCTTCCTCACCTACGACCAGGATGCCTCCAACCATGCCTACGTATACGGGCTTGATGGCAAGCAGATCCAGGAGATCAAACTGCCGGGACTCGGCTCTGCCCGTTTCAGCGGTGACAAGGATGACAAGGAATGCTTCTTCAGTTTCACCTCCTTCACCTTCCCGGGTTCCACCTTTACCTACGACATGGACAACAACACCTACGAACTCTTCCGTGCTCCCGAGGTAGACTTTAATCCGGAAGACTTCACCACCGAACAGGTATTCTTCGCCAGCAAAGACGGCACGCAGGTACCTATGTTCCTCACCTATAAGAAAGGACTGCAGAAAAACGGCAAGAACCCCGTTTACCTCTACGGCTACGGTGGCTTCAATATCAGTCTCAACCCGGGCTTCTCGACCTCACGTATCCCGTTCCTCGAAAATGGTGGAATCTATGCACAAGTGAACCTCCGTGGTGGTGGCGAATACGGTGAAGACTGGCACGTAGCCGGTACAAAGATGCAGAAACAGAACGTCTTCGACGACTTCATCGCCTCTGCCGAATACCTCATCAGCCAGCAATACACCAGCCCGAAAGAGATCGCCATCGTGGGCGGCTCGAACGGCGGCCTGCTCGTCGGTGCCTGTATGACACAACGTCCCGAACTCTTCGCCGTAGCCATTCCCGAAGTAGGTGTAATGGATATGCTCCGCTACCACAAGTTCACCATCGGTTGGAACTGGGCCAGCGACTACGGCACGAGCGAAGATAGTAAGGAAATGTTCGAATACCTCAAAGGTTACTCACCGCTGCACACCCTGACAGCCGGCACCAAATACCCGGCCACCCTGGTGACGACAGCCGACCACGACGACCGTGTAGTACCCGCCCACTCCTTCAAGTTTGCGGCCACCCTGCAGGAATGTAACGACGGTACCAACCCTACCCTCATCCGCATCGACACCAAAGCCGGACACGGCGGTGGTAAGCCCCTGGCCAAGGTGTTGGAAGAACAAGCCGACATCTACGCCTTCATCATGTACAACCTGGGCATGAAACCCACCTTTGAAACAAGCAAATAAGCAACCCCATCCAACGGGCATAAGCAAACTATCCAACTGCTTATGCCCGTTTCTTTTTATACAGATGGAAACCCCTAAGCCTCGTACCGTAGACGAATATATCGCCACCGCTCCCCTCCAGGCAAGAGAATACCTGGAACGGTTACGTTTTGCTATTCTCCAAGCTGCTCCTCATGCCGAAGAAAGCGTCTACTACGAGCTACCGGTATACCGCCAAAACGGCATACTGCTCTACTTCGGTGGATTCACCCAACACGTCAGCCTCTACCCTGGTCCAACCACCATCACCGCCTTCCAGAAAGAACTGGCACCCTACAAGACCGCCGGCGGCACCATCCGCTTCCCCCTCAACAAACCACTCCCGATACCGCTGATAAAAAAAATGGTGGCCTACAGGGTCAAAGAAAACCATTCAACACATCAAATCCAACACTGAAATGAAGCCTACTCTGATACTACTCGTCCTCCTTTCATCTTCCTTTGGCTATGGACAGAAGGTGCCCGTCAGCCAAAAACAGCAGCCTGCATCCGGTCAATTGATCACAATCGATGTACACTCGGCCTACCAGCATAGAACGACTGCACCACCTTTGAGCGATCTAGTCGAGGATATCGAATTCATCCCATTGGAAACGACAGACAATTGCCTGCTGGACGGAAACCTGGCAGATATTGTCGTCACTGCCGAAAACATCCTTGTGTTTGACTATAACCTGGGCTATCGCTTCAACCGGAAAGGTAAATTCATTAACCGCATCGGCAAACGCGGACAAGGTCCGGAAGAATTAATCAAGCCGATGAGCATGGAGGTGGACACAACAAACAAATGTGTATACTTTATTGACAGACCTTACCTGGTGATGTACGACTACAACGGGAAGTATCTGAGCAGGATAAAAATCGATCTGTTTACACACAAAGCATTGCTCTATGGCGATCAACAATTCGCCATACAAAACCGAGGATACGATTATGGGAAACCGGGTGATCGCTATGGCATCTACTTCTTCTCCGGAAAAGAGGGAAAATTTGTAGCGCGGATGGCCTGCGAGCATATGCAGAAACGAATCCCACTAAGTATGAGCGCCCCATTCCCCTATTTGTTCAATAATGAAGTATACGTAAAGGATGTTTGGTCTGACACGATTTATCGTGTAAAAACGCCCCTAGATCTGGAAGCCTATGCAGTAGTAAACAGGGGAAAACTGACAGCAAGGACGACCGATGACACTTCACTTTATACCGGAAAAACCACGCCGAACGACCAGCTTGTCATTGAAATATACCGAATCATGGAAACAAGCCGCTTTATGTTCTTTGCTACCAACAAAGGCACTATTTGCCATGACAAAGTCAAAAAAGTTACTTCTTTTGCCGAATGGACTGAGAGCGGGATCAATCATACCGACGATCTCTATGGAGGCCCGGGTATCAAACCATTACCTGATTGTGTATCAGGCAACTCTATCCAAACGTACCGGCATACGGCAGATATCCTTGGCAATACAACTAAAAATCACCGGATCACCGGATCACAATTCGCCCACTACCAACAGATGGTGAACAAATTGGACCCGGAAGATAACCCGGTAATTATGATACTTCGTTTACATTAATTTATGTTCCATTTAGTTTGAAGCCAATGGCAGTGTTTTGTCTCTAGCCCACAAGGGCGAATCACGAAACCTTCAGATTCAACCATATTTGAAAGTGATTGGTGCGTCTGGCGCCCTAGTGCCCAGTAGCGACGGTGAATGCCCCATCGGGGCATCGTGTTGGTAGCCGTGGGTGCTGGCAAAGCCGAGCCCACGGTTAATGGGATTACCCTCAATGATTTTGCACCGCGTCAGTGGTGCCGGCCTATCAACCACGGCACCACTGACGTGGCCCAAACCCCCCTCCCAACCTAAACCAGGGGCTTGGCTGCGCCTGCACCCCTGGCTACCAACACGATGCCCGTGATCGGGCATTCACCGTCGCATCGGGCGAGCAGACTTCGCACCCACACACGCCATTACCTACGTTGGAAATATTCAGATTCTGGAAAATCTGAAGATCCGGCACGCTGCCCTTTACGGATCAACTGCATTCTCTCTCTACACGAAGTTTTTTTCAAATTTATCTGTCACGCGTATTACTTTTGTGCAGGACGAGGCAAACCGGCATGACCAGCCTCTGAAATCGAGGCTGTGATGCACGAGGAGTTTCATCAGCATGGAACTAAAAGTTCCACCTGCATAAACTTTTTGTTTCATGCTGATGGAACTTTTTGTTCCTTATGATAAACTTTTAGTTCCATGCAGATGGAACTCCGGATGGTTGCAGGCGCGACAAAAGCAACTACACGACCCCACAACAAAAACATTCAATTCCGGCCAGAATTGAAGATTATACAACTTCGAATACGCCCCACTTTAACAAACCAGTAACTTGGTGCAAAGAATAAAAAATACAACAGGTTTTACCGCATCTTAACGTCCTTTCCACAAGAAAAGATAAAGATAGACTATGTAAGGAGGGTTACGCCGTCGGTCGTTGCAGCCAGCGACGGCCGGGGTAGCGGATGGTGTACCAGGCGGCCAGCAGACCCATGGCCATGACGGTAAGGAAGACGGCGAGGAGGTCGGTCGGTATGACGTGGACAGGGTAGGCATCGATGACAAAGGCTTCGGATACGTCGCCAAGGCGGATCAGGCCGAACTCTTGTTGGACGAGGGCCAGTGCGACACCGATCACCAGGCCGACCAATGTCCCCACACCGGAGATCATCCAGCCTTCGAAGAGGAAGATGCGGCGGATCAATTGTTCGTCGGCCCCCATATTACGCAGGGTACGGATATCGGCCTGCTTTTCGATCATCAGCATCGATAGGGAACCTACGACATTGAAAAGGGCGATGGCAAGGATAAAGCACATGATGAGGAAGGTTACCCACTTCTCGATCTGCATCATCTTGAAGGAATCGGCCTGCTGTTCATAGCGGTCTTCAACACGGTAGTTGTCACCGATCGCGTCTTTGATCTTGCGCTTGACGGAGGAAAGGCTGACACCGTCGGCCAGACGGAGTTCGAGGAAGGAGACTTCCTTCTCGTAGCGGAAGAGCGAACGTGCCAGTTCGAGCGGAACAAGCACATAGCTTTCGTCGTATTGCAGTTGGTTGGTATTGAAGATACCACCGACAAAGGCATGTTCGATATCGAAGGAGGACGCAGGATTTGCCATATTCACCGGCTCATTGCGCTTGGGAGCGAAGATATCGAGGGGCGAGACGAAACCGGCCCGTACACCCAGTTTGGCGGAGAGGCCGATACCCAAGGTGGCATAGTCGACCACATCTTCGCGAAGAGCAAAGCGTCCATCGAAGAGGACACTGTCGATCGGCACCAATTGGGGGAAGCGGTTATCAACGCCTTTTACCACGGCGATGTCCTGCTTGTCGCGATAGCGCACCATGGCGTTGTCTTGCAACACTTCACACACCAGAGTCACTTCCGGCATCTGGCGCAGCCGTTGCAATTCGGCGGCCTGCGGATCAAAGACCTTGCCGTAGCGGGGACTGATCTTCAGCTCCGGATCGAAATGGCTGGTCATCGTCAGCACCATATCGCTGAACCCATTGAACACCGACAAGGCCACCACCATCGCCATCGTAGCCACCGTCACGCCACAGACCGAAACCATCGAGATGACATTGATGGCGTTGTGCGACTTCTTCGAAAAGAGGTAGCGGCGGGCGATATGGAACGGCAGATTCACGGGCGAGACGACAGGTTACTGTTGGAGCAGTTTGTCGATATTGTCGAGGTAGTCGAGCGAGTCGTCCACGAAGAACGTCAGTTCGGGGATCTTGCGCAGTTGCAGGCGGACACGCTGGCCGAGGTCGAACCGGATGCTCTTCGTATTTTTGCGGATCGCATCCAGCAGTTCCTTCGATTTATCCGACGGGAAGATGCTCAGATAGACCCGGGCTACGCTCAGGTCGGCACTGACACGCACCACACTGACGGAGACGAGCGTCCCCGGCATGCCCTGTGTCTGTTTCTGGAAGATATCGCTTAGCTCCTTTTGCAGCAGGCGTCCGATCTTGTTTAATCTTGTACTTTCCATATTTGTTTCGTTTTTACTTTTTCCACATCATTGTCAGGCCATCGCGAAGGGGAAGGATTACTTTCTCGATCCGGTCGTCCTGCTTTATCTTCTCATTAAACGCCAATATGCCCATCGCCATCTGGTCGGAAGGATGGATGTCTTCGACCACCTTTCCGTCCCAAAGCGTGTTGTCGGCGAGGATCAGCCCGCCTGGCCGCACATAGGGAAAGACCAGGTCGAAGTAGTCGCCATACATCCGCTTGTCGGCGTCGATGAAGACCATATCAAACGTCTCGTCCAAGATAGGAATAATTTGCATGGCATCGCCGAAATGCAGCCTGATTTTTGCTTTATGGGGCGAGTGCAGCAGATAGCGCTGGATAAAATCCTCCATTTCATCGTTGATTTCAATGGTATGGATCAGGGCATCATCGTCCAGTCCCTCGGCCATGCAAAGGGTGGCATAACCTGTATAAGTGCCTATTTCGAGGATACGCCGCGGGCGGAGCATCCGGCAAAACATCTTCAGGATACGCCCCTGCACATGCCCCGAGATCATGCGGGGACGAAGCAGGTTCACATGGGCGTCGCGATTGAGGGTCGAAAGCAACTCGCCCTCCTCATCACTGTACGCACGGATGTATTCCTCTATCGTCATCGCACTGATTTCCGGTCGTATCGCTTAGTCGTTGAAAGTCGGGAGCATAAATTCATGCCCGGCGTTCAATACTTTGGCCACATTGTTGATTTCAAGGAAGGTAGTACCGCCACCTTCGCCGAAGCTGCCACTGAGATAGGCCACCATATCGTTCTGTGTGATCCAGCCGCTCTTAATAAGTTGCACCAGGGCTTCGTGAAGGTAATCACGACGACTGTCGTTCCAAGGCTGATAAGTGGCCCAAACACCATACGAAAGGGAAAGCATACGCATGACCCGTTCATTATAGCAGATCGAAAACACGGTAGCCGTTCCGCGGAAAGCCGCCAGGTACCGGGCCGTACGGCCGGTATAGCTATCGGTGATAATGGCTTTCACATGCAGCTTGGACGACGATTTCACCGCCTGTTTAGCCAGGAAAGACGTCACATCGAGGTCGCTGGAGATGGGCACGCGGATATCGTTGGCAGCCAGCTTCGTCTTCTCGGCTTCACGGGCTACCTTCGCCATGGTCTGCACGGCTTCGAGGGGGTATTTACCATAGGCCGTCTCACCGCTCAGCATCAAGGCATCGGTGCGGTAATAGATGGCGTTAGCAATATCGGTCACTTCCGCACGTGTCGGACGCGGATTCTGGATCATGGAGTGAAGCATCTGGGTAGCCACGATCACCGGCTTCTTGGCTTCCACGCATTTGCGGATCAGCACACGCTGGATACCCGGGATCTTTTCGGCCGCCACTTCGATACCAAGGTCGCCGCGGGCGATCATGACACCGTAGGTCACTTCCAGGATTTCGTCGATATTGTCGACCCCTTCCTGGTTCTCGATCTTGGAAATGATCTTAATGGGGCTCTTCTGATCGTCGAGGATACGCTGGATATCGAGTACGTCCTGACGACTGCGGACGAAAGAGTGGGCGATGAAGTCGAGGTCATTCTCGATGGCCCATTGGATATTCATCCGGTCTTTCTCGGTCAGCGACGGCAGGTTGATACGTACACCCGGCACGTTCACGCTCTTGCGGCTGCCGAGGGTGGCGTCGTTCAACACCTCGCATACCAAGCTATCGGGTTGCTTCTCAATCACCTTGAGTTCGAGGTCGCCATCGTCGATCAGGATATCGCCCCCAACCGGCATGTCGGCAACGAAGTTACGGTAAGACACATAAATACATTCGCGCGAAGATTCCCCGTCGGGATTTCCGGCTATTTTAATAATATCACCTGTACGCAAGGGAAGCGGCTCCTTCAGGATCGTGGTCCTGACTTCCGGGCCTTTGGTATCCATCAGGATACCGATACGGTCTGACACGGCACGGACATTATTCACCACCTGGCTAAGTCCATCCTGCATCATGTGCGCCGTATTCAGACGCACTACATTCATACCTGCTTTATACAGTGAGTCGATAAACTCTACGTCACAACGCTTGTCTGAAATGGTTGCTACAATCTTTGTATGCTTTAACATATACCTAAATTAAGTCTTGACACCTTTATACTATAATTGCTTTATCTAAAAAACGAAAAACGGTTACTCGCCCATAAAAGCCTCCACGGCCAAACGGTACGAGTCCATGCCGAAGCCAACGATCACCCCTCTGCAGGCAGCCGAAAGCATGGAGTGATGGCGGTAGGATTCACGGGCATGTACATTCGAAATATGCACCTCTACCACCGGGGTCGTAACGGATTTGATTGCATCGTGGAGCGCTACCGACGTATGCGTATAACCGCCGGCATTGAGGATGATGCCGTCGTAGTCAAATCCCGTTTCATGTATCTTGTTGATCAGTTCGCCCTCCACATTGCTTTGGTAGTAACTCAGGATACAACCCGGATAGCGGGCGCGTAGTTGTTCCAGGTATGACTCGAACGAAACACTGCCATAGACGGTCGGTTCTCGTTTGCCCAGTAAATTGAGGTTGGGGCCATTGATGAGCTGGATCTTCTTCATGTTACACGAATTTATTACCTTTGCGGAGTATACGAATCACTTTTGATTGGTGGTGCAAAGGTAGTGATTATCTTGTACACACAGTAGGAATAAGACGAACAATGAAAGGAAAAAGTAATATATATGCCAAATATCAGGTCTATCTGCGGTTGGAAAAATCACTCTCACCCAATTCCGTGGAAGCCTATATGCGGGATCTGGACAAACTGATCGGCTTTACCACCGATGAAAAGCTGGACATCCGGGAACTGACGTACGACCATATGCAGCAGTTCCTTGCGCAGTTGCATGATATCGGTATCCATCCCCGTTCGCAGGCACGTATCATCTCCGGCATCAAATCATTTTACCGTTTCCTCCTGCTCGAAGACATCATACAGAGTGATCCCACCGAACTGGTGGAAAGCCCCAAGATCGGGCTGAAGATACCCGAAGTACTTACCGAAAACGAGATCAACACCATCCTCAGCACCATCGACCTCTCCCTGGCGGAAGGGCAACGCAATCGCGCCATGCTGGAAGTGCTGTACAGTTGCGGACTGCGGGTATCGGAACTGACGGGGCTGAAGTATTCGGACGTATTCTTCGACGAAGGCTTTATCAAGGTAGAAGGCAAAGGAAGCAAACAGCGGCTGGTGCCCATCTCCGACCTGGCTATCCGGGAGATACGCAATTATCTGATCGACCGCAACTTGGTGCAGGTAAAGAAGGGATATGAGGATATCCTCTTCCTCAGCCGCCGGGGAACGGGACTATCACGGATTATGGTGTTCCATGTCATTAAGAAACAAACAGCGCTGGCCGGCATCCATAAGAATGTGAGTCCGCATACGTTCAGGCATTCGTTCGCCACCCACCTGCTCGAAGGAGGCGCTAACCTCCGCGCCATCCAGGACATGCTCGGGCATGAGAACATCACCACGACGGAAATTTATACCCATATCGACCGCGAGTTCCTCAGGAAGGAAATACTGGAGCATCATCCAAGGAGCAAGAAGTAAGGGCTTTAAAACCCTTTAAGACCAGCCAAGCCCTTAGTAAACCCAGCGATAATCTCCTCCATCACCTCACTCACCGGCTTCACCTCGCGGATAAAGGCTGACGCCTGTCCAATCTCCAATTCACCTTCTTCCAGGTTTCCTTCGAAGATACCTTTCTTGGCACGGCCACGGCCGAGCAGTTCACGCATCTCTTCCGGCGCTGCACCACGGCTTTCGGCGGCTTCCACCTGCGTATAGAAAGGGCCTTTAGCCAAGCGGGTAGGCGCCAGTTTCTTTAGCATCAGGCGGGTATCGCCTTCCTGGAGAGAGAGGCAGTGTTGCTTGAAGGCATCGTGTGCCGAACTTTCCTGGGTCAGGGCAAAGCGAGTACCAATCTGTACCCCTTCGGCGCCGAGGGCGAAAGTGGCCAACATCCCTTCGCCGGTAGCAATACCGCCGGCGGCTATCAACGGAAGGGTAGTTGCCTCCCGGACAGCCGGGATCAGGCAAAGGGTCGTTGTCTCTTCCCGTCCATTATGCCCGCCGGCTTCAAAGCCTTCGGCGACAATGGCATCTACCCCCGCCTCTTCACACTTGGCGGCAAACTTGGCGCTGGATACGACATGAACGACCGTAATACCGGCGGCCTTCAGGCGGGCCGTCCACAGCTTGGGGTTACCGGCGGAGGTAAAGATGATCTTCACGCCCTCGTCGATCACTAACTGCATAATACGATCAATCTCGGGATACATCAACGGGATATTCACCCCCCACGGCTTGTCGGTTGCCTCCCTGCATTGGCGGATGTGTTCGAGCAAGACTTCCGGATGCATCGACCCGGCTCCGATCAAACCAAGCCCTCCGGCATTACTGACAGCCGAAGCCAACCGCCAACCGCTACACCATACCATTCCTCCCTGTACCACGGGATACTGAATCCCAAATAAATCGCATATCCTGTTCATATTCTTTTATAGTCATTCTTCTACGGATACAAATATACATGCATTTTCCAGAAAGTATATTTTTTCCTCCGTCTTGTGCCTCTCTTTAGAAAATAATACTACCTTTGCCCGCAAATGATGGTGTAACTTTTCCTGTCCGGGAAAAGTTAGTAAAAGGGAATCCGGTGTAAAACCGGAGCTGTACCCGTAGCTGTATGTCCAGTATACCCCGGCACAACTCGTTGCCACTGTTTCCGCCCGGCGGAGATGGGAAGGCAGTCGGAAGGGTGGACGAGCCAGAAAACCTGCCATGATTTAAACTTAGCAATTCCTCGGGTAAAGGCGTTGGTAAACCGAACGTGTTATGTCTTTTTTTGTTCGTAAAAGGATGCTATGCATAGTGGGTGCATGGTTTGTCGGCATCACTTGCCTGTATGGGCAGGAAGCCGATACTACCCGCGTGTTGAATGAGGTGGAGGTCGTGGCGAAGTCGCGTCCTTCGGTCACCCGGCAGGCCGCACCGTTGCAGGTGGTGGGTAAGACGGAGATCGACCGGCTGGGATTGCAGGAAGTATCGGATGCCGTCAAACGCTTCTCCGGCGTGACCGTCAAAGACTATGGCGGAATCGGTGGATTAAAGACCGTTTCCATCCGCAGCCTCGGGGCACAGCATACGGCCGTGAGTTACGATGGCGTGACGATCTCCGACACACAGAGCGGACAGGTGGATATCAGCCGTTTCTCCTTAGATAATGTAGAGAGCGTATCGTTGACGATCGGGCAAACCGACGAGATCTTCCAGACCGCCCGGACCTATGCTTCGGCCGGTGCGCTCAATATCCGTACGGAAACACCCCGCTTCACCGACCACACCTTCCATGCGCAAGCCAGTGTGAAAGCCGGTTCGTTCGGACTCATCAATCCCTTTGTACGATACGAGCAGCAACTGTCGAAGACCTACAGCCTCAGCTGGTGCGGCGACTGGATGCGTGCCGACGGACAATACCCCTATACGCTTACCAACGGCGATATCGTGACGGAAGAAAAACGCAGGAACAGTGATATTGAGACCTTCCGCACAGAGTTGAACCTCTTCGCCGACTGGAAAGGGTATGGAAAGTTACAACTCAAGGGCTACTGGTTTGATTCCGACCGGGGATTGCCCGGCTCCGTCATCCTCTATAACGATTATCATAAGGAACGGTTGCAAAACCGCAACGGATTCACACAAGCATTGTATGAGAATCAACTGTCCGAACAATTCACCCTGAAAACACAGGCGAAGTTCGATTATGCCTGGACACGTTACCGCGACTTCCACAGTAAATATATTGACGGGCAGCAGACGGATGTCTATACCCAACGGGAGTATTACCTCTCGGCTGCCGGCCTGTACCGCCCGCATGAACACCTGTCGTTCTCGCTGGCGGAGGATGTCTTCCGCAGTACGCTCGATGCGACAACGCCGAAGTGTGTCTTCCCCGAGCGGTTAACCTCGCTCACTGCCCTGGCGGCACAGTTTAGCAACAGCCGTCTGTCGGTAACCGCCAGTCTGTTGGGTACCTTTATCACGGAAGACATCCAAACGGGTGATCCTGCCGACGACCGTAAACGCCTCTCCCCGGCCGCCAGCGTGTCGTACAAGATACTGCGCAGCCAGAATCTTCGTGTGCGGGCATCCTATAAAGATATCTTCCGCACCCCGACCTTCAACGACCTCTATTACGACCGTATCGGTAGTCGCTCACTGAAACCGGAAAAAGCCACGCAATACAACGTAGGGCTTACCTGGAGCAGTGCCTTCCCCAACATCCGGCTCGATTATATCAGCCTCACCGCCGACGGTTATTACAATTCGGTCAAGGACAAGATCGTTGCCCTCCCCACCCTGTTTATCTGGAAGATGATGAATATGGGTGAGGTAGCAATCAAAGGACTGGACACCAATCTCTCGGCACGAATATCGTTGCCCGCCTCCCTCTATATGCAAGTGGACGGTTCCTATACCTGGCAGCAAGCACAGGATGTGACCGACCCGACGGGGAAGACCTACAAGCACCAGTTGCCCTATACCCCTGAACATTCGGGCTCGGTATCGGCATCGCTCGAAAACCCGTGGGTGAACGTCAGTTGGACACTGACCTCCGTCGGCGAGCGCTATGCACTGCCGCAAAATATCGAGATGAACCGGATACCGGGATACACAGAACACCAACTGTCGTTCAACAAGACAGTTTCCATCCGGCATTCGTCCCTGCGGCTACAGGCCGAGATCCTGAACCTGACGGATGTGACCTACGACGTGATCCGTTATTATCCCATGCCGGGACGTTCGTTCCGGGCTACCGTGAAATATAGTTTCTAACCATAATTAATTCGTAAAATGATGAAACAAAAGAACCTTTTTTACCTGTTGACATGCTGTGCCCTGTTTTTCGTGACATTCACAGCTTGTAATGATGACGACAAAACCGACATCCCCCCTGTGGAAGTAGTCACAGACCTGGCTTTTACCAATACATCGCAGGACTCCCGTCAAATCAGCGGTCCCCTCGCCTGGAACCTCCCTTCTCCTGAAGGCGATATCACCGGCTACGCCATTTATCTGAGTGACAGTGCCACTGCAAGAGACAAAGCCCTCGCGATCGTGCCAAAAGGTACCACCTCCTTTGATGTACCCGCCGGCACCGATTATTATCCCTGGTTAGTAGTAGTGGCCGTAAATGCATTCGGGGAATCCAACAATCAGGCCGGTATATCCGTGGATGCCTACCAACGGGAGGGCATCTATATCCTGAACGCGGGAAACTGGCAAGAGAACAATGCTTCGCTCAGTTTCTTCGACATCAACACCGGCACAATGACGGGCAACCTGTACAGTACAGCCAATGGTAGCGGGTTGGGCGACTCTGCCGAACAAATCCTGATCTACGGATCAAAGATTTATATCACGGTGACCGGCTCCAACCGCCTGGTCGTACTCGACAAGGATCAGAAACTACTGAAAAGCATCAACCCGATAGCCGGCAATCCCTTAAACCCACGTCGCATGACGGCACATGATGGAAAAATCTATTTTACCTGCTTTGACGGTCACCAGGCGGCCAAGCTGGATACAGCTTCATTGACAGTTGAGAAAATGGTCAAAGTAGGCCGCTACCCCGAGCAACTGGCTGTTGCCAACGGCAAACTCTATGTAGCCAATTCCGGCGGTGTGGATTTCCCCAACTATGGAAAGACCGTATCCGTTATCGACCTGGCTTCTTTCGAAGTGGAGAAAGCGATTGAAGTAGAACTGAACCCCGTTTGTCTGGCAGCAGACAGCCAGGGAGATGTGTATGTCATTTCAAAAGGCGACTACAACACAGTAAAGAACACCCTTCAACGTATCGACGGTCAGACGGGCGAAGTAAGCGTGATCGACTATGGCACACAGATGACAATGACAAAAGACAAACTGTACTATATTTATGCCCAGGATGGCTCCCAGGATATAAAGTACAAAATATATGATGCGCTGACTGAAAAGATTGTCAGCGACAAATTCATCGTCAATGACATCAAGATCGCATCGCCCGAAGCCATAGCTGTAGATCCGGCTACAGGGAAGATTTATATTACAAGCGCTCCCTGGGGCGAGACCAGTGAGTTGTTTATCTTCTCCGCCGACGGCAAGCTGGATAGAGGCTCCATGGATACAAAAGGATATTACGCTAAGGGTCTTGCCTTCTGGTCCAAATGAGACACATTCTTTCCATCATAGTTATTTGCTGCCTCCTTGGCAGTTGTCAGGTACGCCGGCAAACAAGCGACGACACGCCGCTTGCCGCTGATTCTATCTGCTATGCACGAGGGCTCAGTATCCGACACTTCGAGGGCTATACAGCTGTCGAAGTGACGGATCCCTGGGACAGCACACAACTATTACAACGATATATACTGGTGGAGCGCAACCAACCGATCCCTACTGATCTGCCCGTAGGGACGGTGGTTCGCGTTCCAATCCGGAACGTAGCGGTGTATACCGCCGTCCATGCCGGGATTATCGACCTGTTGGGCGAGACCGATAAGATTGTAGGCGTATGCGAACCCCGTTATATGGATACCCCGTCTATCCTGGAAGGTGTGCGGGCAGGAAAAATAGCTGATCTGGGCGAAGCCACTTCGCCCAATGTGGAGAAGATGCTCGAGGCAGGCACCGAGGTCGTGATCGTCTCTCCCTTTGAACATACCAACTACGGCACAGTGGAGAAGTTAGGCATACCCATCATCGAAGGCGCCGACTACATGGAACCACTGCCCTTGGGACGGACGGAATGGATCCGCTTCTACGGCCTCCTGTTTGGAAAAACAGCCGTGGCCGATTCGATATTCGCCGCCACGGAAGCCCGTTACCTGGCCTTGAAGGAATTGGCGGCCGACGTAACTACCCGCCCCTCCGTTTTCTCAGAGAAACGGTTCGGAGCCACCTGGTATATATCGGGGGGTGACAGTTATATCGCCCATCTTTTCCGCGATGCCGGTGCCAGCTACTTGTATGCCGACCTGCCGGGATCAGCCAGCCACCCCTATCCGTTCGAAAAGGTATTCGAAAAGACGATCCATGCCGACTACTGGCTAATCAAATATAACCTGGCTGAGGATATGACCCGTAACGATCTGCGGGCGGAATATCTTCCGTATGAAAACTTCGATGCATTCAAGAAAGGACAGGTGTTCGGTTGCAATACCGGCAACGTCCCGTATTATGAAGAGTTTCCCCTCTACCCTGACTATTTATTAAAAGACCTAGTCTGGATCTTCCATCCCGAATTACTACCAGACTACATTCCCCGGTACTACCACCGGATGGAATAAAAAAGGGGACGCTTCGTCGGTGAAGCGTCCCCTTTTCTATTACCGTTTTTAACAAAACCCTTTATACACGTTCGAGCGTAGCTTTCAGGAACTCCCAGACCTTACCGACGGAACCGATATGGATACGTTCGTCCGGCGAGTGGGGGAATTGCAGGTCGGGACCGATGGAGATCATATCCATTTTGGGGTACGCGCCTTGGATAATACCACATTCCAGTCCGGCATGCATCACCTTGACGGAAGGTTCCTTGCCGAAAAGGTCGCTATAGGTATCCTTCATCAGTTGCAGGATCGGCGATTGGATATCGGGTTGCCAACCGTTGTATCCGCTGGCTTCTTCCACCTTGGCACCCGCCAGGGCAAAGGTACTCGAGAGACTGGAGCAAACGGCATCCTTCCGGGTTTCGGATGAACTGCGGATCAGCAACTTCACTTCGATCATTCCTTCCGATGATTTCACGATCGCCAGGTTGGACGATGATTCGACCGTTCCCGGGAAGTCATGTAACATGCTGATCACTCCGTTCTGACACCCTTCCACCGCATTGATCAGGTCGTCCTGAATCTCTTCGGGTATCAGGGTGGCGGGCAGGTCAACCATTTCAGCCGTGAAATGGATATTATCTTCTATGCCGGCAAACTCCGTACGATAGAGTTCTTCATAATCAGCCACCAGTTCCCACAAGGTTTGTACCTCTCCATCGGGAACAGTGATAATAGCAAACGCTTCGCGGGGAATGGCATTACGCAACGATCCACCATCGACCCACGACAGACGGGCGCCGTCGCTGACTGCCTCTTTCAGGAAACGGAACATCAGCTTATTCGCATTGGCACGTCCGAGGTGGATATCCACACCGGAGTGGCCGCCCTTCAATCCGGTGAGGCTGAGTTTCACTGCCACATCGCCTTCGGGGATATAGGTATCTTCTTTGTATTGGAACGAGACATTGAGATCGGCGCCACCGGCACAGCCGACGAAGAGTTCGCCTTCTTCTTCCGAGTCGCAATTAATCAGTGCTTCCGCTTTCAGGAAACCGGGTTTCAGGCCGAAAGCACCGTCCATACCGACTTCTTCGTCTATCGTGAAGAGGGCCTCCAGCGGGCCGTGTGTCAGTGTCGTGTCAGCCAGGGCAGCCATAGCAAAAGCCACTCCGATGCCGTTGTCGGCACCCAGGGTAGTGTCGCGGGCGGTCACCCATTCGCCTTCTATGTAGGCATCGATCGGATCGGTGGCGAAATTATGTTGCACCGAACTGTTCTTTTGCGGAACCATATCCAGGTGCGACTGCAGGACTACCGTCTTACGTCCTTCCATTCCGGGGGTAGCCGGTTTACGGATCAATACGTTTCCAACTTCATCCTGCAAGGTTTCCAGTCCCAACCCTTTGCCAAATGCAACAACATAACGGGCAACTTCTTCCATCTGTCCGGTTGGACGCGGAATCTGGGTAAGGTCATAGAAATAACCCCATACGGGCTTCGGAGATAGTTCTTTGATTTCAGTTGACATAGAAGTGTGTGTTTAAAAGTTTATATAATGGTCATCTGACTCCCGGCTCGTCTCCTTATTCGGTTTCGAGGACAGGTTCCAGATTCTCCACTTTTCTGTTTGTCAGCGGCAGAGCTACGATACTGAACAGTCCGCAAAGACCGGTCCAGGCCGTTTGTGCCGTATGTACCACGAGAGCAAAAGCAGCGGCGTCATTCTCATTCACGCCAAAGCAGACCAACGTGGCGATCACCATAAAATGCCAGGGGCCAATACCGCCCTGTACGGGAACGGCCACCCCGATACTGCTCATCGTAAAGGCAATAAGCCCTACCACGATCCCCAGGTCGCGGGTAAAGTCGAAGGCATAGAAGGTAATATAAAAGAAGAAGAAATAGCCTCCCCAAATCATCAGGGTGTACAGGATAAAGCGAAGCTTATGTTCCATCAACCACACCGACTTGATCCCTTCCCAGATATTGCCGAGCATCTTACGTGCTTTCTGTACCAACGTAAAGTGCTGCATATAGGAGAATACAAACCAGATGATGGTAGCGGCCACAATCACCACCGCATAAATCCACATGGAATCGAACATCGTATAAAAGCCTTCCACCAGATCCGGGTTCTTGGCAAAGAAGCGCTTAAAGAAACCGATATTGAACACAAAGATAAAGAAGGTGATCGACCCAACCATGACCGTATCCGACACCCGGTCGATCAACAATGTGCCGAACAGTTTGGTAAATGATATCTTATGGTATTTAGTCAGCACACCACAGCGCCAGATCTCTCCCACGCGCGGCAATACCAGGTTGACGGCATAATTTCCCAGTACGGCATGGATCGCATTACTTTTCTTGTATTTCTCGCCCAGCGAGTCGATCAACAACGCCCAACGGAATCCGCGCGCAATATTGGCGCCCAGCCCGAACAACAACGAAAACAGGATAATATCGTAGCGCACACCCTTCTTAATAACCAGCCATATCTCCGTTAAATCAAGGTCGCGATAAAGGAACCATAGGAGTAAACAGCCGAAAGCTAAGGGTAGAATAACCTTTGCAGCAGTACGTAGTATGCTTTTAAAATCCATCCCGAATAGAGTACTTTAAATTTTTATTGTACTTTTGTACACCCGCAAAGATATACATTAATTTTAAACACCCGCGCTCAAATGAGATTCGTTAAGCCTAAAAAAGCCCTCGGGCAACATTTCCTGAAGGATCTGCAGATCGCCCGGCGCATCGCGGATACGCTGGAGGCTTACCAGTCGCTGCCTGCTTTGGAGGTAGGGCCGGGTATGGGTGTGCTTACCCAGTTCCTGCTCGAAGCAGGTCACGACCTGACGGTAGTGGAACTGGATATGGAGTCGGTCGACTACCTCGAACAGCATTACCCCGCTTTGGAAGGGAAGATCGTAGCCGACGATTTCCTCCGTCTCGACCTTTCCCGCCTCTTTCCCGATCAATTCACCGTGATCGGTAATTACCCTTACAATATTTCCAGCCAGATATTTTTCAAAGTACTCGATTACAAAGACCGTATCCCCTGCTGTTCGGGCATGATCCAGAAAGAAGTAGGCGAACGGCTCGCTGCCGGCCCCGGTAGTAAGACGTACGGTATCCTGAGCGTACTGATCCAGGTATGGTATGATGTGGAATACCTCTTCACCGTGAGTGAAAAGGTGTTCGACCCTCCGCCGAAAGTGAAAAGCGCCGTGGTGCGCATGGTAAGGAACAAACGAACCGATCTGGGATGCGATGAGAAACTGTTTAAGACAGTGGTCAAAACATCCTTCAACCAACGACGAAAGACATTGCGTAATTCCATGAAGCCGTTGTTGGGCAAAGACTGTCCGCACTACGCCCTACCAATCTTCGACAAACGTCCCGAGCAACTCTCCATCGAGCAGTTTATCGAGCTGACCCTCTTGTCGAACGACTACCTGAGAACTGTAAATGAAACAGGAACCACCGTAAAACAAACCGAGGATGATTGAAATCACCAAAGACTACATAGAACACTTGAGTACCCTGATCGGGGAAAAAGGCGACGACCAGTTGAAAGTCCTGCTCGACGACCTGCACCCCGCAGATATCGCCGAGTTGTACCATGAACTGAACCTCGCCGAAACCAAATACCTCTACCTGCTGCTCGATGGCGAAAAGGCGGCCGACGTCCTGATGGAACTCGACGACGACGAACGCCATAAGCTGTTGAAAGAGCTTCCGCCCGAATTTATCGCCAAGCGCTTCGTCGACAATATGGAAACCGACGATGCCGTTGACCTGATGCGTGAACTCGACGAAGACACACAGGAAGAGATCCTCTCGCATATCGAAGACGTGGAACAGGCCGGCGACATTGTCGACCTCTTGAAATACGACGAAGACACCGCCGGGGGGTTGATGGGTACCGAGATGATTGTGGTCAACGAAAACTGGAGTATGCCCCAATGCATCGACGAAATGCGCAAGCAGGCCGAAGATATGGACGAGATCTACTACGTATATGTGGTAGACGACGACGAACGCCTCCGCGGCGTCCTTCCCCTCCAGCGTCTCATCACCAACCCGTCCATCTCCAAGATCAAGCACGTGATGAAGAAAGAACCCATCGTCGTGCGCGACAGTGACAGTATTGAAGAAGTAGCGCAGGCGATCGAGAAGTATGACCTCGTGGCGCTTCCCGTTGTTGACAGCATCGGACGCCTGATCGGCCGTATCACGATCGACGACGTGATGGACGAAATCCGCGAGCAACATGAACGCGACTACCAGTTGGCTTCCGGTATCTCGCAAGACGTGGAAACAACCGACAACGTCTTCATCCAAACCGCCGCCCGCCTGCCCTGGCTGCTGATCGGAATGATCGGTGGATTGGGCAATTCCGTCATCCTCGGTGGATTTGAAGGCAGCTTTGCCAACAACCCCAAGATGGCACTTTTCATCCCGTTGATTGGTGGCACCGGCGGGAATGTCGGTATCCAGTCGTCGGCTATCGTGGTGCAGGGCTTAGCCAACAACTCCCTGAAGGCCGGCAATATCATCCCGCAGATATTGAAAGAATCGGCCGTGGCGCTGATCAACGCCAGTATCATCAGCCTCGTGGTGTTCATATACAACTTCTTTACGCTGGGCGATCGGGCGATTACGGCCTCCGTCTCGTTGAGCCTCTTTGCCGTCGTTATTTTCGCCAGTCTGTTCGGTACACTGGTGCCGATGACGCTCGACCGGCTGAAGATCGATCCGGCTTTGGCCACAGGCCCTTTCATCAGTATCACGAACGACATTATCGGGATGATGGTTTATATGTTCATCGCTTCCATGCTGCTTTGAACCGTTTTTTGGAGATTTATTACACCGGAAACATATGATTTTCTTGTGGTTGTAAGATGAATGTCTTACTTTTGCACTCGGATGGGGGCAAACCCCGCTATACATTGTATTATATTAATTAAATCTATAGATTCAGAATTTATGGCAACTACTGCTGATTTTAGAAACGGAATGTGCCTCGATATCGATGGTCAATACTTCTTTATCACCGAAGTCCTGCATGTAAAACCAGGAAAAGGACCGGCTTTCGTACGGACCAAACTGAAAAGCGTCACAACCGGCCGCGTACTCGACAAGACCTGGAACTCAGGCGTGAAGGTAGAAGAAGTACGCATCGAACGCCGCCCGTACCAATTCCTGTACAAAGACGATATGGGTCTGAACTTCATGCACCCCGAATCGTTCGAACAAATCACGATCAACGGCGACCTGATTGAAGGCGTACAATTCCTGCGCGAAGGCGATATGGTGGAAGCAATGGTTCATGCAGCCAGTGAAACCGTCCTGACCTGCGAGCTCCCCGCTCACGTGGTGCTGACAGTGACCTACACCGAACCGGGCCTGAAAGGCGATACCGCCACCAACACATTGAAACCCGCAACCGTTGAAACAGGCGCCGAAGTACGCGTTCCGCTGTTCATCAACGAAGGCGAAAAGATCGAACTCGACACACGCACCGGTGGATACATCGGTCGTGTAAAATAGTACAATGGTTAGCGATTAATGAGTAATGAGTAGTGGGGCAGGCCGGATGGCCCCCCACTTCATCGTTGATCGTTTATATTAGTCGTTAGCCTTATTCCTTAATCTATGAACGAAAGAACCTCCAAACAGCTCCCCATCACGCAATGGGCAGTAGAAGACCGGCCTCGTGAGAAAATGCTGCAACAGGGAGCCTCTGCGCTCTCCGACGCCGAATTGCTGGCAATCCTGATCGGATCGGGCAACAGCGATGAATCGGCTGTACAACTCTCTCAACGTATCCTCCACTCCGTCGATAACAACCTGAACGAACTAGGCAAACGCTCGGTCAGCGAACTCGCCGACAGCTTCAAAGGCATCGGTACGGCCAAAGGTGTGACCATTGCCGCCGCCCTCGAACTCGGCCGCCGACGCAATGCCGGCGAGCCCCTCCAACGACCGGCTATCCGGTGTAGCAAAGACGGCTACCTCCTGCTCCACCCCCAACTCTGCGACCTGCCGCACGAAGAACTCTGGGCCGCCTTCACCAACCGTGCCGCCAAGGTGATCGGTAAGACGCGCATCAGCCAGGGCGGACTGACCGGTACAACAGCCGACCTGCGTATCATCCTCAAATCGGCCATCGACGTCCGCGCCTCCGGTATCGTGCTCTTCCACAACCATCCGTCGGGCAACCACCGCCCCAGCCCGCAGGACGACGACCTGACGCAGCGCCTGCAAAAAGCCGTCGGCCTGCTCGACATCCGTCTGCTCGACCATATCATCATCGCCGACCACCTCTACTACAGCTACGCCGACGAGGGACGGCTCTGACCGGAAACATTTTCGGCCGCCGTCCGGTTTTACTAAAGAGAATCATGTATCTTTGTAGCCGAACGAGCAAACGAAAAGAGATGAACAACGAATTCCTGCAGACAGAAGAAGCGATCGTCGCCATGCTGAAGACCGTATACGACCCGGAGATCCCGGTCAATGTATATGATCTGGGCCTGATCTATAAGATCGACGTCGACGACGCGATGCACGTCCGCATCGATATGACCCTTACCGCCCCCAACTGTCCGGCCGCCGACTTCCTGGTGGAAGACGTACGGATGAAAGTCGAATCGGTGGAAGGCATCCGGAGCGTCGATATCAACCTGGTGTTCGAACCCGAATGGACAAAGGATATGCTTTCGGAAGAAGCCAAGCTCGAACTCGGTTTCTTCTAAACAGATACGGCGCATGGAAACCACCCGGAAGAAAATCTATTTTGTATCAGACGCCCACCTCGGCGCCCGGTTCCATCGGGATCCGCGGGTGGTAGAGAAGCACCTTGTCCGCTGGCTCGACCAGGTCAAGGCCGACGCCGCTGCTGTCTGGTTCCTGGGTGATATTTTCGACTACTGGTATGAATACAAGTATGTCGCCCCCAAAGGCCATGTCCGTTTCCTCGGCAAAGTGGCCGAGTTGTCCGACAGCGGCATCGACATCCATTTCTTTATCGGCAACCACGACATCTGGATGTTCGACTACCTCCCGCAGGAGATCGGCGCCACCATCCACCGCGAACCGCTGACCGTCGACCTCCTTGGCCGTCGCTTCTTCCTCGCCCACGGCGACGAGGTAGACGACCGCAGCCGCAGCTTCCGCCTCATCCGCGCCATCTTCCGCAACCGCTTCTGCCAATGGCTCTATGCCGGTATCCATCCCCGGTGGACGTTCGGCTTCGCCCTCGGTTGGTCGCACAACAGCCGCAAAAGCGGACTCGAAAAGCAAGCCACCCAACCCTACAAAACAGGCGACGACTCGGCCTACCTCGTCCACTTCGCCACGTCCTATCTCCAAACCCACCCCGACATCAACTTCTTCCTCTTCGGCCATTGCCACGTGCTGCTCGACCAGGCGCTTTCACCCACCTGCCGCCTCCTGGTTGCCGGCGACTGGATGACCCTCTTCTCCTACATCGAATGGGATGGCGACACCCTCACCCTCCGCCAGTTCGGGCAACCGGACGAGCAGTAAACCGCGCCGGTTCACAGTTGTTCACAGCCGCAGTGTATCGCATTCAAAAAACGCCCATTCCATCGCAAAAAACCGCCCCTCTCACCCTATAAACAACCGACACATACAAACCTCCTACACTCCTACATTTCCGGCATAACCATACTCGTGCCCAACCACTTAACCGATGTATACCTGTCCCAAACCCTACACCCATCCTACATCCCCCGTTACACAGCTCCGCTTTATCCGGATTGGAAGCTATTTACCACAACACGGCTACTCGCAGTAGTTTCATTAGCATGAAACTTTTTGTTTCACCTATTGAAACTCTCAGTTTCACCTATTGAAACTCTCAGTTTCACCCTTTGGAACTAAAAGTTTCACCGTGTGGAACTAAAAGTTTCATCAGCATGAAACAAAGTGTTTCACCCTTTGGAACAAAAAGTTTCATGCAGATGAAACTCTTCCGGCACCATCGTCTCGACTTCGCACACACGTTTTCGCATGCAGACAGCTTATAATTTGTAAGCCTATTTTAGGATTAACACAAAAAACTGTCAACCAAAATCAGGACGACACAGTGATGCTGCGTTGTGACAGATGTGGCAGCAAATTGCCCCAAAAACGGATCTGTCACACGTATCTGTCACCCACCCAATCCTCTCGCTACCAGAACGATAATACTATCCGTGTGACAGCGTGACAGATAATTTCCAAAAAAAACCTCGTGTAGAAGGAAAAAGCCCGTCGATCCGCAAAGGGCAGGGTACCGGATATTCTTCAGCACTTGAATGCTTTTCAGGTGTAGTGCGTAGCGTATTTGTTTGTTGCAAGGAGAGTATCCTGGATAATAGTGTGTAAGGCTATCTGGGCTCCCCGCCTTTCAAGCTACTCTTTATACACATCTTTTTGTGGCGCTTTGGCATAATGCCCCGTTAGGGGTATCGTGTTCGTAGCCAGGGGTGCAGGCGAAGCCAAGCCCCTGG
>JAVBUR010000110.1:0-36801 GCA_031555145.1 Tannerellaceae bacterium
GCAAGCGGTGGTCCCCCCCGCCTTTCAAGGCGGGGAGCCGGGATAGTCTCATTCTCACCTATCAAATACCACATACACACGACACTAAAAAATCTTCAGTTCCGGACAGATTGGAAAGCCCGGGGCATCTTCAGATTCGGACAAAAATGAATACTTACAGGTGATTGGTTATGTAGCGCAGGATTTCAGCTTCCTGGTCGGGGTGGAACCAGCTGATGTTGGGATCACGTCGGAACCAGGTCATTTGTTTGCGGGCATAGACACGGCTGTTGCGTTTGATCTTTTCGATGGCGAAGTCGAGTGTCCATTCGCCGGAGAGATGGAGGAAGAGTTCCTTATAACCTACGGTATTGAGGGAGTTGTACTGTCGGAAGGGATATACCCGACGGGCTTCTTCGAGCAGGCCGTCGGCCATCATCTGATCCACACGGCGGTTGATGCGTCCGCATAGTTCGTCACGGTCACGGGTCAGGCCGATCTTGATGATCTGAAAGGGACGCTCTTTCTGTATGTTCGTACGATAGATGGAGTAGGGGCGGCCTGTCATACGGCAGACCTCTACCGCGTGGATCACCCGTTTGTGGTTGTTACGGTCTACTTCTTCATAATGTACAGGGTCGCATTCTTTTAGTTCTTGCAGGATATTGGCAAGGCCTTCTTCTTCAAATTGCTTGTAGATGGCTATGCGGATATCGGGCGTTATGGTAGGAATGTCGTCAATGCCTTTGCAGATCGCATCGATATACATCATTGATCCACCCGTCAGGATAACGGTAGGGGTTGTTTGATGTAATTCGTTTAAAAGGGAAAGGACGTCTTCTTCGAATTCGCTGGCACTGTAATAATCGGTCAGTGCAAGGGTGCCGACCATATAGTGTTTTACCCGCTCCATTTGCGCGGGTGTCGGTGCGGCTGTTCCGATAGGTAGGTCTTTGTATAGTTGCCTGGAGTCGGCTGAAATAATGGGCGAACCAAAGTGTTCGGCCAGGCGCAGGCTTAATTCGGTCTTACCGACTCCCGTAGGCCCCAGTAAGACAACGAGCGTTTTCATCAGAAACGCTCGTCATCAAAAGACGGTTCGCTGGTACCGCCCAGGCCTTCAAAGCCTGACTCGTCCAGTTCGTCTATGTCATAGTCTGAATCGCCGTAGAAGTCTTCGCCCAGTTCGGTTGTGATCGTTTTGATATCGATATCTTCAAACGCCATGACTTGTACGGGAGGTTCACCTTCGGAGCGTTTGATCGTCGGTTTGTCGAGTGACTTGCCGGTGATGATCTCGCGCAATTCCATAAAGAAGGCACGGTCGGTGAGCATGTCGAAGACAAAAAGCAGTTTCTGTTGTTCGTCTTCCAACAGATCATCCAATACGGTGTCTCCCATGATATAACTGTCCACTTCCGATGAAGTGTCCATTTCGATCAATGTGATTTCGGTTCGTTTACTCCAATCATCATCGCATATATAAAAAGAAGTCATCTGGTCTTTGGTATACCCTACCGAATCAAGGATCGCATTTTGCAGATCCAGGAAAGTAGCTTCGGAATCAATTACGATCTCGCGACGGAAGTCGTCTACTTCATCTGACAGGATTAAAAATCTGAATAGCATATACGTCAATTATAGTTTTAGTACTTCAAAAGTAGTGATAATTCTCAGAAGTGAAAACAAATACAGCGTGTTTTGATGGTGGAACTTATAATTCGTCAATGGAACCGCGTACGATACCACGGCTCGACGATTTGATAAAGTCCAGAATCAGGTCGCGTTCCACACTGGTCTCGTATTCTGTTTCAATGCATTTCAATGCTTCTGTATTATTGAGTCCACGTGTGTACAGGGTACGGTAGATATCCTGGATAAGGAAAACCTGTTCGTTGGTAAATCCCCGGCGACGCAGGCCTACGATGTTTATCCCGCAATATACGATCGGATCACGACCTATCAATGTGTAAGGCGGGATGTCTTTACCAATGCGTGAGCCGCCCTGGATCATTACATGTTTGGAGATGCGGACAAACTGGTGTACGAGGCTGCCCCCGCTGATGATCGCATAGTCGTCTATTTCTACTTCGCCGGCGATCTGTGTAGAATTGCCGATGATGATATTGTCTTTGAGTATACAGTCATGAGCTACGTGTGAATAGGCCATGATCAGGCAGTTGCTGCCGATGACTGTTTTACCTCTGGACGCTGTACCCCGGTTAATCGTCACACATTCGCGGATGTTGGTGTTGTCGCCTATCTCTGCGGTCGTTTGTTCACCTTTGTATTTCAGATCCTGGGGTATATTCGCGATAACGGCTCCCGGAGAGATCGTACAATTGTTTCCGATACGAGTTCCATCCATGATCACCACGTGTGGATGTATGATACAGTTGTCGCCGATGACTACATCTTTCTCAATTACGGTGAATGGCGATATAGTTACATTCTGTCCGATTATTGCATCGGGGTGTATGACGGCTAAAGGGGATAAGTTCATTGGGTTGTTTATTTATTTTTGATTATCTGTGCCATAAATTCAGCTTCGCTGACCAGCTTTTCACCGACGAATACATATCCCTTCATGGTGGATATGCCGCGGCGAATCGGGGATATCATTTCGAGGCGAAGTATTAGCGTATCGCCCGGGACTACTTTCTGACGGAATTTAACCGCGTCGATTTTCATAAAGTACGTGGAATACCGTTCCGGCTCGTCTACGGAGTTCAGTACGAGTAATCCGCCAGTCTGTGCCATCGCTTCGATAAGCAACACACCCGGCATGACCGGTTCCTGCGGGAAGTGTCCGGTGAAGAACGGCTCATTGGTGGTGATGTTTTTTATGCCCACAATATAATCGCCTCCGATCTCAATGATCTTGTCGACCAGCAGGAACGGATAACGATGGGGGAGTAATTCGCGGATGCGGTTGATATCCATCACCGGAGTATCGTTCGGGTTGTATACAGGAGCCTGCACGTCGTTCAACTTGATGTCTTTGCGGATCAGTTTGGCCAGTTCGTTATTGATCTTGTGCCCCGGACGGGTAGCGATCACACGGCCACGGATGGGTTTGCCGATCAGAGCCAGGTCGCCGATCACATCCAGCAATTTATGGCGGGCGGGTTCATTGTCATACACCAGGGGAGCATTGTTGATATATCCCAGTTCATTCAGGTTCTTATGTGGGATATGCATCATATCGGCCAATTTGTTGGCTGTATCCTGTGGGATTATTTGGTCGTAGATGACGATGGCATTGTCCAGGTCACCTCCTTTGATCAGATTGTTTTGCAATAAGGTTTCCACTTCACGAACGAAGACGAAGGTGCGTGATGCGGCCAGTTCGGTCGAAAAATCGTTGAGATCATCCAGCGTTGCATATTGGTTGGATAATACAGGCGAGTCAAAAGAGATCAATACATTGATACTGAACTTGTCGTCCGGCAGGATCACCAGCGACGAACCGGTCTTTTCGTCCTTGACCTCGATCTTTTTCTTAACGATATAATAATCCTTCGGTGCATTTTGTTCTGCTAAGCCTGTTTTTTGAATGGCTTCGGAGTAGTAGCGTGAGCTGCCGTCCAAAATGGGGAACTCAGGGGCATTGACTTCGATCAGGCAGTTGTCGATACCGTAAGCATACAGGGCGGACATGGCATGTTCGATTGTGCTGACCTGAACGCCGTTTCTGGAGAGTACGGTACCACGCTGCGTACCGCTTACGTTTTCTGCCAGGGCATCGAGTACCGGTTGATCTTCCAGGTCCACCCGTTTGATCTTGTACCCGTGGTTCTCAGGAGCCGGATGAAACGTGATCTGGATTTCCAATCCCGTGTGTAGCCCTTTTCCTGCCAGTGAGAAACTGGCGGCAAGCGTCTGTTGTTTTTGCATATGTCTGTTTATTGATTTTTTTTCTTTAATTCCTCCACTTCCCGTTGTAACTGTCCGATCGTCCGGTAAATATCGGGGAGTTTATTGAAGATGGCACTGGAACGCATAAAGTTTTTGGCATGGATGGCCGGTGATCCCAGTACGGTGGTAGATTCTTTGATGCTGCTGATCACGCCGGCCTGGGCTCCCAGTGTGACCTGATCGGCGATCTGGATATGACCTGACAGTCCGACTTGTCCGCCGAACATACAGTGTTTGCCTATTTTTACCGATCCGGCAACACCTACCTGGGCTGCCATCACTGTATTCTCACCTACTTCTACATTATGCGCGATCTGGATCAGGTTATCCAGTTTTACACCCCGGTGGATGATGGTAGATCCCATTACAGCACGGTCGATCGTTGTGTTGGCTCCGATCTCTACCTGGTCTTCGATGATTACGTTGCCCAGTTGTGGTATTTTGGTGTAATTCTCTCCTTCGGGAGCAAAACCGAAACCATCGGAACCGATCACCGCTCCGGCGTGCAGGATACAATCTTTGCCTATTTTACATCCTTCATATACGCACACATGCGGATAGAGGATCGTATTGTCTTCGATCGTTACAAAGTCACCTACATACGCATTGGGATAGATCCGGCAGTTGTTGCCGATGCGTGCCTGCTCGCCGATAAAGGCAAAGTCACCCACATAACAGCCTTCGCCCACCGTGGCCGATGCTGCGATCGAGGCCGTAGAGGATATCCCCGTTTTTTTGACTTTCATCTGTTCAACCAGGTTCAGCAACTGTGCCAGTCCGGCATAAGCATTGGCTGTCCGGATCAAAGTAGCCTTGACCGGTTTGGAGGGCGTGAAGTCATTGTTGATCAAAACAATGCTCGACTCGGTTTCGTATAGGAACTGCTCGTACTTGGGGTTAGCCAAAAAAGAAAGCGAACCGGGTTTTCCTTCTTCAATCTTGGCAAATGTGCTTACTGTGGCTTCCGGATTGCCTTCGATTGTCCCTTTGAGAAAGTCCGCAATTTGTCGGGCTGAAAATTCCATCTCTTATGTATATAATATGTTCAACGTGCAAAAATGATAAAAAAACTTGGTTTCGCCTATGAATTACACGGAATTATACCTTTCTCGCACAGATATGTAACCATTTCCTCTTGTACGGCCTTTGCTTCCTTCGCGGCGGCAGTGGCAAATTCGGTAGATGAATCGGCATAAATAATGGCGCGCGAGGAGTTGACCAACAAACTGCAGTCGTCGTTCATACCATATTCGGCTACTTCCTTCAGGCTGCCACCTTGTGCACCTACGCCGGGCACGAGCAGGAAATGACGGGGAGCATGCCGGCGGATATTCAGGAACTCTTTGCCTTGGGTGGCGCCTACCACAAACATCAACTGTTCGTCGGTAGCCCATTCCTGTGCTTTGCGGAGTACTTTTTCAAACAACCGTTCCCCGTTTGCATCGGTAGTCAACTGGAAATCGTGCGATCCCTTGTTGGAGGTCAACGCCAACAGGATCACCCACTTGCCGGGATATACCAGGAACGGCTTCACGCTGTCTTCGCCCATATAGGGAGCGACGGTGACCGAGTCGAAGTCGGAGTAATCAAACAGGGCGCGGGCATACATCTCCGACGTATTGCCGATATCGCCACGTTTGGCATCAGCAATGATGAATTGGTCGGGATGCTGTTCGCGGATATAGGCCACTGTCTTTTCCAACGTGACCAAACCTCTGGAACCCAGGCTTTCATAAAATGCGAGGTTGGGTTTGTAGGCTACGCAATAAGCGGCAGTAGCATCGATAATTGCTTTGTTGAATGCGAACACAGGATCTTCTTCACCCAATAGGTGTGCCGGTATTTTCTTGATGTCCGTATCCAGTCCGATACAGAGGAAGGAACCTTTCCTTTTGATATTGTCAATTAACTCTTGTCTTGTCATGATTTAGATAGTTTTTATAGTTCACTCTCCTTGAGCCGCTCTGCATTCTCTGCAATGATCAGTTGGTCGATACATTCCTGTATCTCGCCGTCCATAAAGGCGGAAAGGTTGTAGATCGTGTAGTTGATGCGGTGGTCGGTAATACGTCCCTGGGGGTAATTATAGGTGCGTATCTTGGCCGAACGGTCGCCAGACGATACCATCGTTTTCCGTTTCGACGCAATATCATCCAGGTATTTCTGGTATTCCATATTGTAAATACGGCTGCGGAGCTCGATCAGCGCTTTCGCTTTATTCTTCAACTGTGATTTTTCGTCCTGACATTGTACAGTGATCCCGGTCGGGATATGCACCAGGCGGATGGCCGAGTAGGTGGTGTTGACCGACTGTCCGCCATGCCCGGAGGCGCAGAAGATATCGGTACGAATATCCGATTCTTTGACTTCGACGTCAAATTCATCGGCTTCGGGAAGGACGGCGACTGTGGCAGCAGAAGTGTGTACACGCCCCTGCGTCTCTGTCTGCGGGATACGCTGCACACGGTGGACGCCGGATTCATATTTGAGGATACCGTAAACACCTTCCCCGCTTACGGTGAAGATCATTTCCTTATAACCTCCGGAAGTACCTTCCGTATAACTGGTTACCTCGATCCGCCATCCTTTGCTTTCGCAATATTTGATATACATGCGGTAGAGGTCGCCGGCGAAGATCGCAGCTTCGTCGCCGCCTGTTCCTCCGCGGATCTCCACGATGGCGTTCTTGTCGTCCTGTGGGTCGGCGGGAACAAGGAGAAACTTGATTTCCTGTTCGAGTTCGGGGATACGTGCCGTACAACTGTCCAATTCTTCGCGTGCCATTTCCCTCATTTCGGGATCTTGCTCGGTGTCCAGTATTTGCCGGGCGCCGTCGATGTCGTTGAGTGTCCGGATATAGGAAGCACGTGCCTGGGTGATTTTCTCCAGGTCGCGGTATTCTTTGTTCAGCTTGACAAATCGTTTCATATCGGCTATCACAGCCGGGTCGGTGATCAGGGTACCGACTTCTTCAAAACGACTTACCAGTCCGTCTAATCTGTCAAGTAAACTATTTTCAGCCATTACTATTAATATACAAAGCGTCCGTTTTCGCTTTCAATGATCAGTTCGTTCTTATCCGCTTCTTCCACATGGCCGACGATCCGTGCATCGATACCGAATTGTTGCGAAATGGCAATTACCTGTTCGGCATATTCAGGTGCGATATAGACTTCCATCCGGTGTCCCATGTTGAATACCTTATACATCTCGTACCAGTCGGTATGGCTTTCCTGTTGGATGATCCGGAACAGGGGAGGAATGGGGAAGAGGTTGTTTTTCGTGATCCGTTTGTTCTCCACAAAGTGCATCACCTTTGTCTGGGCGCCTCCCGAACAATGCACCATGCCGTGTACCTGCGGACGCAATTGATCCAGTAATACTTTGATCACAGGTGCGTATGTACGGGTGGGGGAGAGTACCAGTTTGCCGGCCGTCATACCCACCTCGTCTACCTGATCCGTCAGTTTCAATCCGCCGGAGTAAACGAGATCATTGGGGATCGACTGGTCGTAGCTTTCCGGATAGCCGGATGCCAGGTACTTGGCGAAGACGTCGTGGCGTGCAGAGGTCAATCCGTTGCTGCCCATACCGCCGTTGTATTCCTTTTCGTAGGAGGCTTGGCCAAAAGAGGCCATGCCTACGATCACATCGCCACCCTGTATATTGCTGTTATCGATTACATCGGCACGTTTCATGCGGCAGGTTACCGTGCTATCCACTATGATCGTGCGGACGAGGTCGCCCACGTCGGCGGTTTCACCGCCGGTGGCATAACAGCCGACTCCCATCGAGCGGAGTTCAGCCAGCAGTTCGTCTGTACCGTTGATGATGGCCGAAATAACTTCTCCCGGAATCAACATTTTATTGCGCCCGATGGTAGAAGAAACAAGGATGTTATCGGTGGCACCCACACACAGCAGGTCGTCGATATTCATGATCAACGCGTCTTGAGCGATGCCTTTCCATACGGATATATCTCCTGTTTCCTTCCAATACATATAGGCCAGGGACGATTTTGTGCCTGCTCCGTCGGCATGCATGATATTGCAATAGTCCGGATCACCGCCCAATATATCAGGGATGATTTTACAGAATGCATGGGGGAAAATACCTTTGTCGATGTGCTTTATCGCATTGTGCACATCTTCTTTGGAGGCGGATACGCCACGTTGATTATAACGCTGGTCACTCATGGTGTTGCATATTTGGTCTGCAAAGGTAATACTTTTTTACATCCTTTTCAGATTCTGTTCGAACTTAAGGGGTGGAATTGTTTCAACGAAGTTTCAATACATCCCCTTCTTCCGGTACATAATCCAGTGGTTTTTTGTTCATCTTATACAAGCTGCCAACCTGTATGCCATAGTTCTGCGAGATACTGTGCATGGATTCACCGATCTGCACTACGTGGTCATAGTGCGGCTTGTCGGCTTGTTTCTTTTTCTTTTGCAGGTAAACAATCTCATTTTGCTGTAGCGGGAAGTCTTCGGGCACTTCATTGTATTTGATCAGGTTTTTTACCTCGAATTGCAGGTCATGGGCAATCTGGTCGAAGCTGTCGTTCTCCCGGGCATAGACGTAAATCAGGCCATATGTCTTGTAGATGTTTCTTTTGAATGTCTGGGTAATGATGGATTTTTCCTGTTTTTTGCCCGGTGTAGTGGTTCTGCTGTCTTTAGCAGTGTCGTTCCGGTACAGTTCATAATCCTCGATCACCTTGATCAGTTTATTGGCATACGCCCGGTCGGTGGCATAGCCACATTCCTGGAGCCCGCGCGCCCATCCTTTGTAATCGGTGATATTGAGTTTGAATAATGGTGCATATCGCGGACGTTCGACAAGAAAACGGGCATGGTCTTCGTACGATTCTTCCACCTTGGTGTATTTGCGGAAACACTCTCCTTGCAGGTCGTCATTATGGTAGACCCGCGGCCCGTACCAGTCTGTATGACATTTGATACCAAAGTGGTTATTGGATTTACGGGCCAGCTCGCTTTGTCCGGCGCCCGATTCCAATATCCCCTGTGCCAGCGTAATGCTGGCAGGTATCTTATACTTCTGCTGATGGCGTATTGCCAGGTCACGATATTGTTCAATATAATGCTGGTACGATGCTATGCGCACCTGGCTACATACGGGGAAAGAAACTACCCATACAAGGAGCATGAATAGCTTCGATCGGAGATTAAACCTTGTCATCGATGTCTCTGCTTATGGATTCGAAGCCAAAGGTAGATATAAACCTGAAAATAATTGCATAACAGGATGATAATTGTGTTTGCAATGTTTGGTACAGTGGAGTTTAGTTGTTATTTTTGCACCCTGATTCGAGAACGTCGGCCACAAGTTATCTATTTATGTTTTATGGTATTTTTTTGAGGGAGTTGCCAACGGAGTACGGGGTATATAATGGAACGATAAGATTGCACTTGAAAGTAAAGAACCTGTTCCCCAGTTTTGTAATAACCGTTTTGAGGATGTATGCATTCAATATGCAATGATGGACTGTCGTGTGTGCGTTGCTACGAAGGATAGAGTTAAAAACAAAAGAAAAAAAGCTAAAATGAGGGGTATTTCAGCCGTTAAGCCGATGAGGACGACCATCGAAAAACTAATTGTAATTGTATGTATGTGTATGTCTGCCGTGACATCTGCGTATGCTCAGAAAGAGAATGCAGAGGCGATAGATTATATCCTGGTCGTTGGGTCGTATATAGAAGATGACACGTGGAGTGGACGTATCACTTCGGCTGCGACCGAATTTGCCAAGAAAGATAATCGGCTGGCTGTCTATACGGAATATATGAACATGTTGCTTATCTCCGATAGTACGGATTTGCAGGGATTTAAAGACGAAATCTTCCGGAAATACGATGCCCGCCCGCCCCGGATCGTATTGCTTTTAGGTAGCTTTTCGCTGGTGTTACGTGACGATATCCGGGAGCATTGGGGCGATATTCCTCTTTTGGTTTGTTCCGAAAATAACTTTACGGCATCTTTAGATACCTATCTTGAAAAGCAGATTATTGCCGAAGAGAAACGGATACCGTTGTCCGACTTGGCACAACCTTACAATCTCACCCTGATGCATTCGGATTTTTTTGTGGAAGAGAATATCCGGTTGATCAGCCGGATGATTCCACGCATGAAAAAATTCATCTTTATTGGTGATATGCGGGGAATCAATTTGGAAAACGAGTCAATAACCCGCACATTTGTCCGGCAGCAATACCCGGATGTTGACTATGAATACATCTCTCCCAAAAGTATCGAGGAGGCCAACCAATTAATCGATGAACTGAATACCGTCGATCCAAAGACGACCGGAATACTTTTCTCTTCCTGGTATTTCAAATATACGTTTGCCGGTTATACTACCATACACACGAATGCCTACAAACTTATCGGAACGACTGTCCCCCCTGTTTTCTCACTGGGTATTATCGATCTGATGAATGACAGAGCCGGTATGGTAGGCGGATACATTTACGATCGGAAGATCTTCTATCAACAGCTGGAAAATACACTGACTGCAATACTCAGCGGTAAACAGCCTCGTGATATTCCTTTCTATCGTCCAACGACAGGCCGTCCGATGATCAACTATGAGAATCTGTTACTCAAGAACCTCTCTCCGGATCGTTGTCCGGCCGATACCGTATTTATTAACAAGCCGCTTACCGTCCTTGAAGAATATGGTGATCTTCTTTTTGGCATAGCAATACTTCTAATTGTTGGTATCTTGTTTGTTCTTTATCGCTTTTCGGCGGTGAACAAATTAAAGAACGTACAACAGAAGCGACTGGATGTGGTGGCCGAGTTCGAAAGCCTGTTCCGCAATATGCCGGTCTTGTATGTCCAAAAGGAATTGATCATGAATGAACAGGGAGTACCGGTCGATCTGATCTATCGAAAGATGAATCCCGTATTCGAACAGGCTTTCCGGTTTGATAAAACGACAATCGGAGCTAAGATGAGTGACTTATTCCCGGAGATGTTACCCGATTTCTTGCACTTTGTACAACTTGCCTTGAAAGAGAATAAAGCTATTTCATTTCCTTATTACGTGAAGGTGGTCGATTCGTTTTTCAATATCGTGCTCAAGCGAACTGTTCATGAGGGGCTTGTGGATGTGTTCTGTTTGGATAGCACCGAATTGCAAAAAGCCCAACGACTGATCAGCACTACCAACAACAAGCTTTCCATGGCGCTTGATATTGCGAATATAGTCCCTTGGAAATGGGATTTGGTTAATCATAAGATACTGTGTGATATCAACCGTCCTCTCGAACTTCAGGTGTTTGGCGAAGAAATAGCTGAAGAGCAACTTGAAATACCCGATTCACATTATTTCTCCCGGATATTGCGGGAAGACCGTTCACGGGTGGAACAAGCATACGAAGACCTGCTGGAAGGTCGTTCGAAGAAAGTAAAAGAAGAATTCCGGGTTGTGACTATCGAAAATAATACGTACAAGACGGAGTGGGTGGAAGCCCAGGCCGCCATCGGCGAACGTGATGCGGAAGGGAAACCCCTCTCTCTGGTTGGCTCATCGCTGGTGATCACTGAACGGAAAAATCTGGAATTCGAACTGACCTCCGCCAAAGACCGTGCCGAGGAATCGAACCGTCTGAAGTCGGCCTTCCTGGCCAATATGAGCCATGAAATACGGACACCGCTGAATGCGATCGTCGGCTTTTCCAATATACTTGCCACCGCTGATGAGGCACAGGAAAGACAAGAGTATATCAGCATTATTGAAAATAACAATACCTTGTTGTTGCAACTGATCAACGACATCCTTGATTTGTCAAAGATCGAAGCAGGTACCCTCGAATTTATCTATACCAATGTCGAACTGAACGGCCTGATGAGGGAGTTGGAGAATACGTTACGGCTCAAGTCAAAATCGGATAAAGTATTGCTGTCATTTATGCCTCCGGCCATCGACAAATGTTTTGTCCGTTTAGAGAAGAACAGGGTGTCGCAGTTGATTATTAACCTGGTAACCAATGCAATCAAATTCACAGAAGAAGGTTCTATTCGTTTTGGCTACGAAATCAAGAAGGGCGAACTGTATTTTTATGTGTCTGATACCGGTTGTGGTATTCCGCGCGATAAACAGGAAAATATTTTCGGGCGTTTTGTCAAATTGAATGCTTTTGCCCAGGGTACAGGGTTAGGCTTGTCTATTTGTAATACATTGGTAGAAACCATGGGTGGAAAGATTGGTGTACATTCTGAGGAAGGACTGGGGTCGACATTCTGGTTTACACTGCCTTATGAGCCTGTTGAAATCAAACAAGATGACAACGCGGAGAAAGTCACCCCTATCAAGGTGGAGAAAGATAAGCTGACGATCCTTATAGCCGAAGATAACTCCAGTAATTATATGCTGTTTAAAACAACATTAGAGCGCGACTACTGTCTGGTACATGCCTGGAACGGACAAGAGGCGGTGGAGTTGTTCCAAAAACATAATCCCCAGATCGTATTGATGGATATTAACATGCCTGTCATGGATGGATACGAAGCCGCCAGTGAAATCCGTAAATTGTCTACGCAGGTACCGATCATTGCCGTGACGGCATTTGCCTATGCCTCAGATGAGCAGCGGGTGATGGAAAACGGTTTTGACGGCTATATGTCCAAGCCTATCAATGCCCGGCAACTGAAAGATAAGATACTCGATGTCACGCAGACGCGATTCGTATTGCTTTAATCCAACAACTCTTTTTTTCTCTTATTGGTCTCATTTATAGAAATAAACGCTATATTTGCTCGCACTAATCTTTGCGATATGAAAGAGACCAAGTTGGAAATTAAAGTACAGGAATTGACTGTTGATGAACTTTCACCGTTGGAGGTGGAACTAATGAGCAGGGCTATTGCCGCAGCAAAGGACGCGTATGCACCTTATTCAAAATTTCATGTCGGTGCGGCGGTTATGCTGACTAACGGACGGATCATCTCCGGTAATAATCAGGAAAATGCCGCCTATCCCTCCGGACTGTGTGCCGAGCGGGTGGCCATCTTCAATGCCTCTTCCCAATATCCGACAGTACCGGTGCGTGAGATTGCCCTGGTTGCGGTGAAAGATGGAGTGGTTGTCGACCATATCTCCCCCTGCGGAGCCTGCCGGCAAGTACTGCTGGAAGCCGAACAACGGGGAAAAGCACCGATCCGCGTCATGATGTGCGGAAAGGAAAAAGTACAGGCCATTTCATCTATCACTGACCTGTTGCCACTGTCTTTCGGCTCGGCCGACTTGAAGTAATGAATGAAAAAAGGGGCTTTTGACAGCCCCTTCTTATTTTGTCCCTCTTACTTTTCAGATTCCAAGCGACACCTTGATCTGTTGGATCTTTTCGTCGGCTTCGGCCTCGGCTTTGGGCAGGTCGGCGATGCTCTTGATCTTCGAGTGTACTTCGCAATAGAACTTGATCTTGGGCTCTGTCCCTGACGGGCGGATGGAGACCTTCGTATCGTCTTCAGTATAGTACTGAAGAACGTTGGAGGTGGTCGGAAAATCGAGCGTCAGTGTCTCGTTGTCGTTATAGCTGATACCTTTCAGGCTGCCGTAGTCGTAGAAGAGGCTTACCTTCGAACCTGCGATCTCCGTCAGCGGATTTTGGCGGAAGCGTTTCATCATCGCTTCGATCTCTTCGGCGCCGCTCTTGCCTTTCTTTACAACGGAGATACCTACTTCTTTCGAGTAGCCGTATTCTACATATATCTGTTGCAGCAATTGATACATCGAACTTCCCTGGTCTTTTGCCCAGGCAGCGATTTCAGCAAGGATTACACAGGCCGAAACGGCGTCCTTGTCACGAACAAAGTCTTCGCAGAGGAAGCCGTAACTTTCTTCGCCGCCACCGATATATGTTTTCTTGCCTTCGTTCTTCAACATCACGTCGGCAATCCATTTGAAACCGGTATATACGTCGTACATCTCCACGCCGTTCTTTTCGGCAATGGTACGGATTGTTTCCGTAGATACGATGGTCTTAACGATATATTCCTTGCCCTGAATCTTGCCCAGTTGTTTCCAACGGGTGATGAGGTAGTAGACAAACATGAGGCAGGTCTGGTTGCCGTTCAGCAGCACCCATTCGCCGTCGTTGTTTTTCACGGCGGCACCTACGCGGTCGCCGTCGGGGTCGGTAGCCAGTACCAGTTCGGCATCTGTTTCTTTCGCTTTGGCTACGGCCATAGCCAGTGCAGCCGGTTCTTCCGGGTTGGGTGAGATCACGGTGGGGAAATCACCGCTCACGACATCCTGCTCGGGCACATGGATGATATTGGTAAAACCGTATGCCTTCAATGCTGCTGGCACCAGTTCAACGCCTGTTCCGTGGATCGGTGTGTAAACGATCTTCATATCGTTGTGACGGGCGATGGCTTCCGGAGAAAGCGATATCGTCTTCAATGCTTCGATATACTGGTCGTCGATCTCTTTACCGAGGATGGTGACCAGTTCTTTATTGCCTTTAAACTGAATATCGGCAGCAGTGCGGATCTTGTTCACTTCGGCGATCGTATTACGGTCGTGCGGTGCGATCATCTGTGCGCCGTCGTTCCAGTAGGCTTTGTAGCCGTTGTATTCTTTCGGATTGTGTGATGCCGTCAGGATGATGCCGCTCTGACAACCCAACTTGCGGATCGTGAACGACATTTCCGGCGTCGGACGCAGGTCTTCAAACAGATACACCTTGATCCCGTTGGCAGAGAAGATATCAGCAGATATTTCAGCAAATTTGCGACTGTTGTTGCGGCAGTCGTGTCCAATCACTACCTTGATTTCCGGCAACTTGCCGAATTCTTTCTTCAGGTAGTTAGACAAACCCTGTGTGGCAGCCCCCACGGTATAGATATTCATGCGATTGGAGCCTACGCCCATAATGCCGCGCAGACCACCCGTTCCGAATTCGAGGTCTTTATAGAAAGATTCGATAAGTTCTGTCGGGTCTTCATTGTCGAGAAGTGCCTGTACTTGTGCGCGTGTTTCGGCATCGTAGCTCTTTGAAAGCCAACCTTCTGCTTTTCGTCTGACTGATTCTATCAATTCCTTATTTTCCATTTTGCTTTTGTATTATATGTGTTTGTGATCGTGTATGTACCAAAAAAATTGGCAAACAAATATACACATTTATCCGAATGAAACGCTTTTTCACTTATTAATTTGTAGCAAACACATATTCCTGTACGGATTCATTTCCGCAGCCGTCTGTCACTGCCAGACGGAGTGTGTGCCTGCCTGCCGCCAGCCGTTCGGGGTCGGGGCGGTAGGTGATCACGCCCCGGTTGTCCATCTCAAACAGGGCGTATGCCTCATCTATTTCACCCCGGTAGGTGGCCACGCCGCTCAGGTTGTCGGTCAGCCGGAAGGCCATCCGGCCGTCTTTCTGCCAGGTCGCCTGGTTGAGCGGGATGATCGTGGGTGGAAGGGTATCTTGTGCTGCTGTATACTGTCCGAATTCCCGGATATCGGCGTCGATCCAACCGTCGCGGTACGTGCCTCCGACCCAACTGCTTCGTCCCTTGTTGAGGCGTATGAGGCCATATTGTCGTTTGACGGCCAGCGTGTCGCGCTGCAATCGGATAGATAACCGGGCGCTTTGGTGCAGTGCCAGCGGAGTGTCGTGTAGCTGGTGGGTGGAGGCCAACGCCATGCTATCTTCCCGTACGCTGTATCGGAACCACAGGTTGGTGTACAGGTTTCCTTTGGGTACTGTCAGCCGGATACCTTTGGCGCCAAACCTGTTCAACCCTGCCCAATGGAACCGCTCGGCACGAATGGTGTCGGGTTGGGAGATAGGCTGTCGTTTTCCTTCGATCGCCACTACCTGGCGTGACGAATTGCCCAAAGCGTCGGTCAACCGATACACCAGATAATAGGTACGCTCTTCGTCAATCGTAAGTATTCCCCGGTTATGGCTGTCCAGAAAGGAGAGCCGGTTGCCAGGCTCAATAAAGCTCTTCATATAAAACGAACGGTGATCCATCCATTCGGCATAGTCGATAAAGCTGTTAATATACCGTGACTCATCAAACGAAAAACGATCCAGCTTGCTCTGGAAGAGTACCTGGCTATCTGCTGTCAGTGTAATCTCTTTTACACCGTAGATATTCGACGTATTGTCCATATAATCAAATGCCTTCACCGCAATGCCTACCTTGCCCCAGGCTTCTATTTTCCGGGCGATGGGTGCTGTCGCGCCTGTTTTCGTCGTCGGCAACTTGATCTCCATCTTCCTGCTGCTGCCGTTCACCATGCCTTCTCCCTCCTGAGGATAGATCATGATGCCCTGTATCACCGGTGGGCGTGTATCCTTAACGGATGCCAGATAGTAGGGCAGTGGATCGAGGGCTTTTTCCGTTTCCGTGTCCCTAACCTCAAAATGCAGGTGCGGGCCACCCGAACTGCCGGTATTGCCGCTTAAGGCGACTACCTCGCCCTTTTCTACCGATAGTTCGTCCGGCGTCAATGTGAGGTTCACGGCAAATCGTTCCTGCGCATACTGCTGTGCCTTTACATAGGTGGCGATTTTTGTCGAAAACCGCTGCAGGTGTCCGTATACAGTGGTGGTTCCATTCGGATGTGTTATATAAAGCCCATTCCCATACCCGCCCGGGCTGACGGAGATGCGCGATACATACCCCTTCTCTACCGCATGTACCGGTTTCCCTTCCGCCCCTTGCGTCTTGAAGTCAATACCCGAATGGAAATGGTTTGCCCTCAGTTCGCCAAAATTTCCGCTCAGCAGAATAGGAAAATTAAAGGGATTTGGAAGTGTTTGTCCGCTAATCGACAGTATTCCCGAAAGCAAAAACAAAAAAAAGATACGTATCTGTGTCATGCGGACAAAGGTAGTGATTCTTTAGAAATACTGTAGAATTTAGGGGTTTGAACTACTAGTATTTAGCAATAGGTAATGACTTAGAAACTACTTAAGCGCTTTACCACGCTTCATTTTTCACCACTTTAAATAACACTTTCACAAATGTAGGCAAAATCTCTTAAACCTCAAATAAACGAAAGTTTCAATCTCTTCAAGTTTTGCGCAAAATTCCCATCGGAATAAGGAATAATTCATTTTCAGTTATTTCAATCCCACTATGCTTGCTACTAGTAGTGTTTGCGTTATTCGTTAAGCAGCTAAACGTTACAAACAAAATTCATTGATAAATATTACATTTTCACTCATTTATAAATCTTATAACAATATGAATAAGAAATTTGAATTTGACACGGAGATCAAGAAAGTACTGGATATTGATGGGCTTATGCTTCCCGCCAATATATGGATATCCAAATAATGTTAATTAAAAAGTCACGTTAAACCAAAGCCACTTGAAAACCGTTTTTTATAGAGAGGAAGTACTTCTTGTGGATTTTTCATAATAGACGCAAAACGCCATGAATAAGATCATATTCATCTTCTTATGCCTCATTTCCTGCTTTACTGGAATGGCGCAACCTAAAACCGTCGTCTATCACTTGCATGTTTCCGATACTACTGTCAATTATACCGGAAAAACACGTAAAGCCATTGCCATCAACGGGCAAATTTCTGCCCCCACATTGTATTTTACGGAAGGTGACACAGCCGAAATTCACGTACGCAATACGTTAAAAACCGAGACTTCGTTGCATTGGCATGGGTTGCTTTTGCCTAACCGGATGGACGGTGTGCCTTACCTGACTACTGCACCGATTAAAGCAGGGGAGACGGCGATTTATACATTCCCAATCCTACAAAGCGGAACTTATTGGTATCACTCGCACACAGGATTGCAGGAACAGAGCGGGATGTATGGCAGCCTGATTATCCATAAGCGGAATGAGCCGCCGATGAAGGAATACGTCTTGTTGCTGAGCGACTGGACAAACGAACGCCCCTCGGAGGTACACCGAAGCCTTCGGGCTGCCAACGACTGGTATATGATTAAAAAGGGAGCGACACAAAACTATTGGGAAGCACTGGAAACCGGTAATCTGGGTGTAAAGCTAAAAAATGAGTGGAAGCGGATGCACGCGATGGATGTCAGTGATGTGTATTATGATGCGATGCTGGCTAACGGAAAGCAATCGACGGAATTTCCCTCGTTGAAACCGGGTGAAAAGATTCGTTTACGTGTGATCAATGGCTCTTCATCCACTTATTTCTGGTTGCAGTTTGCTGGCGGTAAGATGTCGGTAGTGGCCAGTGACGGTATAGATGTTGTTCCCGTTGAGGTTGACCGGATGATTATAGGCGTGGCGGAAACGTTCGACGTCGTTGTATCCATACCCGACGATATGTCGTATGAATTCCGTGCTACGGCTGAAGACCGTACCAAACATACTTCGCTGTGGCTGGGCGAGGGAATGAAGATGCCTGCGCCAATCCTTCCCAGACTTGATTATTTTGCCGGTATGAAGATGATGAATGATATGATGAAGATGAACGGGGATCTGGACGATATGGGCATGAAGATGAGCGTGCAGAAGATGGATATGAACGAGGTAATGTATCCTGAATTGCAGGATGAAGGGAGTGCCTCTAATGAAGCTCACGTTCATCATGAGGGGATGAATATGTCGTCTGAAACGTCCGAACGAGTTGTCACACTCAATTATGGGATGTTGCGGTCGCCGGTCAGGACAACGTTACCGGATGCGTCGTGGAAGGAATTGCATTTTAAGTTGGAGGGGAATATGAACCGTTATGTGTGGTCGTTGGACGATAAGGTATTGTCTGAAGCCGACCGCATTTTAATTAAGCGAGGTGAAAACGTGCGGATGATTATCTACAACAACAGTATGATGCGCCACCCGATGCACTTGCACGGACATTTCTTCCGTGTACTGAACGGGCAGGGGGATTATGCCCCGTTGAAGAATGTGGTGGATATCATGCCGATGGAGACCGATACACTGGAATTTGCGGCTACCGAAAGTGACGGTGACTGGTTCTTCCATTGCCATATCCTGTATCACATGATGAGTGGCATGGGGCGTGTGTTCACTTATGAAGACTCGCCGCCGAATCCCGATATTCCCGACCCGAAGAAGTCTTATCGCAAATTCCTGAGTGACGACCGCGAGATTCATCCCATGTTTCACGTAGGGGTTGCGAGCAATGGAACACATGGCGAGGCGATGCTTGCTAACACGCGTTATGCACTGACAGCTAATTGGCATACGGGTTGGAATAACGAAGACGGGTATATGGCTACCGTGCGTTTGGGCCGGTATCTGGGTAAAATGCAATGGTGGTTTCCGTATGTGGCATGGGATTATCATTATAGTTCGATGCACACGGACAACAATCGTAACGCCTTAATGTTTGGTGTTGCATACACCTTGCCCTGGATGGTGGTGGCCGATGTACAGGCCGACATCAAAGGGAACGTACGGTTGAACCTGGCACGTAAAGACCTTGCCCTTACTTCGCGCCTGCGATTGGATATGGCCTTTAATACCGATCTGCAATACCGTTTTGATTTACGATATATCGTGACCAAATATATTTCCGCTGCCGGAAACTATGACAGCGATATGGGTTTTGGCGGAGGCATAGTAGTCACGTATTGACCCATACCTGATTTATCATCCATTTTAACATCAAAACAACTAAGCATGAAGACAAGAATGAAAGTACAAGGAAACTGTGGAATGTGTAAAACCCGCATTGAAAAAGCCGCCATGAGCGTGGATGGTGTATCATCCGCCACATGGGATTTGCAGAAAAAAGAACTTGAGTTTGAATTCGACCCTCAGCTGACGAATCAGCTTATCGTAAGCGAAAAGATTGCCCGAGCCGGTCACGACACCGAAAGTGACAAAGCACCGGACGTCACGTACAACCTCTTGCCCGCTTGCTGTAAATATAGGAAGTAAAGTCATGAAAAAGTTAATCACCCTTATCGCAGCCATCATATTCACTACCGTGTTGTATGGCCAAACAGTTCAGAACGTGGCTTCATCGGTTAATCCGCTTGCCGCCGTTTACGAATCCTACTTTGCGTTAAAAGACGCATTGGTAAAAAGCAATGGACAATCTGCTCAACAGACGGCAGGATTGTTATTCGATGGTATTGCTGCTGTGTCGATGGAACAGTTGTCGCCGGAGCAGCATGAGGTATGGATGAAATACATGCAAAAGTTGAGTGACGATGCCGGACAAATCAAGAAATCCGATAAAGTGGATAAACAACGGAAATCGTTTGCATCCCTTTCGGAGCATATTTATGCAGTGATGAAGGTCATCAAATACGGAAAGACAGTGTTTTGGCAGCATTGCCCGATGTATAACAAAGGAGCAAATTGGTTGAGTTTGGATAAAGAAATCAAGAATCCGTATTATGGTTCATCCATGTTGACTTGTGGCAGCCTGACGGAAACCATTGAATAAAAAAATGAATGATCATGGAAAAACAACCAATAAAGTATTATTGCCCCATGCATTGCGAAGGCGATAAAATGTATGACAAACCCGGCAATTGCCCCGTATGCGGCATGGATTTACTACCCCTGAATCCGCAGGAAGAAGAGACGACCTACAAGGGTTTAGTGAAGAAGTTCAAGATAGCCGTAGGGTTTACCGTTCCGATTTTTCTGATCGCCATGATCGAAATGATTCCGGGTAATCCATTGTCGGCAATTCTGCCCCCGGAAGTTTCGGGCTGGGTACAGTTGGCCCTTTCCCTGCCCGTAGTTTTCTATTCCACGTGGATGTTTTTCCAACGGGCATGGACTTCCTTCAAAACCGGGCATCTGAATATGTTTACCCTGATAGGCATCGGCACCGGGGCTGCGTTCCTTTTCAGTATCGTCGCACTCATTTTCCCTAACATCTTTCCACATGAATTCAAGAGCCATTCGGGGGGCGTGCATTTGTATTTTGAAGCCGTAACCGTCATTCTCACACTCGTTCTGCTGGGACAGGTACTCGAAGCCAAAGCTCACAGCAAGACCAATACCGCTTTGAAGGAACTGCTCAAACTCGCACCTACCGATGCCACTCTCGTTGCCGGCGGACATGATAGGGTGATTTCTATCCACGATATTAAAAAAGGAGATATCCTACGCGTAAAACCCGGCGAAAAAATTCCGGTGGATGGCTACATCGAGACCGGGACAACGAGCATCGATGAGTCGATGATTTCCGGCGAGCCCATACCCGTAGATAAGAAAGCGGGCGACAAAGTGAGTTCAGGAACCATCAACGGAACCCGCTCTTTCACTATGGTTGCCGAAAAAGTGGGCGACGAAACCCTGCTGGCACAAATCATCGCAATGGTTGAAAGCGCCAGCCGTTCCCGTGCGCCCATTCAAAAACTGGCCGACAAAGTTTCGGGCATTTTCGTTCCCGTAGTGCTATTCATTTCCGTGCTTACCTTTATCGCATGGATCGTTTGGGGGCCGGAACCCGCCTACATCTTCGCGTTCAGCAATGCCTTAGCCGTAATGATTATCGCCTGTCCATGTGCCTTGGGGCTTGCCACGCCCATGTCTGTGATGACCGGAGTCGGAAAAGGCGCACAAAACGGTATCCTTATCAAAGATGCCGAAGCGTTGGAGAATTTCAACAAGGTCAACGTACTGATCACCGATAAAACCGGCACCCTCACCGAAGGCAAGCCATCTGTGGAAAAAATGAAAGCCTTCGGCTCCTTTTCCGAAGCTGATGTTATCGACCTCAGTACCTCGCTCAACCAACACAGTGAACATCCGTTGGCCAAAGCAGTGACCGATTTCGGGCAATCAAAGCAGGGCGTCATCGCCGAAGTGAAGAATTTTGAAGCCGTTGCCGGAAAAGGTGTTACCGGCATGGTGCAAGGGAGGCATCTGGCATTGGGTAACAAAGCCCTGATGGAACAGGTATCGGCCATCGTCCCGGAAGAAGTGGAAAAAGAAGTAACGCAGGAGCAGAGCCTTGGCAAAACCGTTTCTTACCTTGCTGTAGATAACCTCGTAGCGGGCTATGTAAGCATATCCGATGCCATCAAAAGCACCAGTCGCGAAGCCGTACAAGCGTTGATGGCACAGGGTGTTGATGTAATTATGCTCACCGGCGATAACCCGCTTACCGCCAAAGCCGTCGCCCGGGAATTGGGGCTCTCCGCCTACAAGGCCGAATGTCTGCCCGATGATAAACTGGAAGAAATAAAACGCCTGCAAGTATCCGGGAAAATAGTAGCCATGGCCGGCGACGGCATCAACGACGCACCAGCATTGGCACAAGCCGATATCGGCATTGCCATGGGTACCGGCACCGACGTCGCCATCGAAAGCGCCGCCATCACTCTGCTCAAAGGCGATCTTCGAGGTATTGTCAAAGCCAAGAGCCTGAGTCACAAAACCATGAAGAATATCAAGCAAAATCTGTTCTTTGCCTTTGTGTACAATGCGCTGGGTATTCCCATCGCCGCTGGGGTACTGTACCCGGCGTTCGGTATTTTGTTGTCGCCCATGATTGCCGCCGTGGCCATGAGTTTCAGTTCAGTCAGTGTTATCGTGAATGCGTTACGGTTAAAGGGTGAGAAAATAGGATGACAATAGCGTCGAAAAGTACCATATCTATTCTATGCCTACAAAGGTAAACGAAAAGTGTATTCCTCCCAAATGACAACAACAGTCAACCTTGAGTCTGCCTGATCAGGCTTTGAATAGTTCCCGGAAACAAGTTGGAGTTACTTTGGTTATACGTTTAAATGAACGGTTAAAATGAGTGATCGTATTGAAGCCGCATTCCAGAGCAACCTGATTGATATCAAGGCTTTCATTCAAAAGGAGTTTTTTTGCATGTGATATCCGCAGTTCCAATACATATTGTATACATGTTTTTCCGGTTTTTTCTTTGAAAAAGCGGCAAAATGCACTGATATTCATCGCAGCTATTTCTGCTACTTCATTCAGATTGATCGGCTCAAGAAAATGGCTGGAAAGATAAGCAAGGACCTTTTCCACGCGTTTATTTGTACATCTTAAATAGTTAACGCCGTAGATATGTGACCCTATCATCTTGTAGTGTGTGGAATTGCTCATCTCGTTGAGCAAATTCAACACAGCGATGAAGCGTTCCAGCCCCGGGTTGGTTAATGCTTTTTTGAGATGGCCGATTAATGCCTGGTTCTCGGGTTTCAGAAAAGAAATACCGTGTGAAGAGTTTTCCAGGAGCATCTTGATGTTATTTAAATCCGGATAGTTTGAAATCGCGTGCGACATAAATTCTTTTTCCAGATGCAGGATGATGCCTTTTACGCGCAGGTGGGGTTGATTAAGGTAATAAGAAGGCAGACATCTTGAATAATGCGGTACTTCACTGCCCATAAATACGATAGTGCCTGGTTCGAATGTAATGAAGTCATCGGCAACAAAAGTCTCACCTTCCCCTTCGGAAATATACATAACTTCATATTCGGAGTGGTAATGCCAGGGGTATTTGAAGTAATCGTAATCAAAACTCCGTATAATGATAGGATTAGAAGCTTGTAGTGCTACCAATTCGTGCATTAGTTTGTGTTTCTGCATTCCCATATCACAAAATATTTTTTGATGTTAATTTCTGATACATGCAAATATAGTGCTATAATTTGGGAAAAAAAACAAATCACTAATTATCTATACGGGCGTATCTTTGTCTTGTCAAGAAAACCTTCAACTGAGGATTAGATAATCGAGAGCAAACCTATTTTAAATAAATTTATACAAAAAAGCAACTCTTATATCCATTAAATCTTAAATTTAGCAAAATGAACACAACACGCAGAAGTTTTATCAAGAGATCTTTGTCCGCGAGCTTAGGAATGATTGTAGCGCCTACTATTATCCCAGCTTCTGCTTTTGGGCAAAACGCACCTTCCAATCGGATCAATATAGGTGCAATTGGAACCGGACGTATATCCCGTGACCATGATATGCCGGGTGTATGGAAATATGACAATGTGCGAATTGTTGCCGCAGCAGATTTAAGTGCTGATAGAGTGCAAGATGCCAAAGTCTTGGTAGAAAACTATTACTCGAAGAAGTTAGGGAAACCTTATTCGGGTGTAACTACTTACACAGATTATCGAGAACTACTGGCAAATAAAGAGGTGGATGCGGTACTGATCAGTACGCCTGACCATTGGCATGCAAAGAATGCGATTGATGCAGTTTATGCGGGTAAGGATGTTTATTTACAAAAACCTACTTCGCTGACGATTGAAGAAGGACGGGCCATGAGTAACGCGGTAAATGCGACCGGGCGTATTCTGCAGATTGGAAGCCAACAGCGGTCGATGGCCCAGTTCCGAATTGCTTGCGAGTTGGTGCGCAATGGCCGTATCGGACAGTTGAAATCTATTGACGTGCGTTTACCGGGTGATCCGGCGGGAGGAAATCCGGAAGAGATGCCTATTCCGAAAGGTTTCAACTATGATATGTGGCTTGGGCAGACTCCCTATATGCCCTATACGGAAGACAGGGTGCATCCGCCGAAAGGATACGGCCGTCCCGGCTGGTTGCGTTGCGAACAATTTGGAGCAGGTATGATTACCGGCTGGGGCGCCCATCATTTTGATATTGCACATTGGGCAATGGGTACTGAATACAGCGGGCCTGTTGAAATTACGGCAAAAGCTGAGTTCCCGACGAGTGGTTTATGGGATGTTCATGGGCTATTTGAATCGGAAATGCTTTATGCCAATGGCGTAGTGGTGACAGGAGGAGTTGATAGTAAAGAAAAACCGAATGGAGTATTATTTACAGGGACAGAAGGTTGGATTTTTGTAAGCCGTGGCGCCTATAGCGCATCAGCCAATGATCCTTCTTCAAGCAAATCCAAAGCGTTGATGGCCTCTGATCCGAAAATACTTAGCTCGGTGATTGGCGAGAATGAAATACATTTATATAAGAGTGAAGATCATCATGGCAACTGGCTGGATAGTGTACGTACCCGTACATTGAACATTACTCCTGCCGAGGTAGCCCATCGCTCTTGCTCTGCTTGTTTACTGCAACACATCGCCATGAAACTTAAGCGCAAACTTTATTGGGATCCAGCCGCAGAACGGTTTAAGAACGATGATGAAGCGAATAGCATGCTTTCAAGACCACAGAGATTTCCTTATAATATTTAAACCTTTGTTATTTTAATTTCTTAATACTATTTGAATTATGCGAAACAAATCTTTTTTGCATCCTCCAAAGCTATCGGTGTTTCTATTGGTATGTTTTGGGCTTTTCTATCCGCTTGTACAAGTGAAGACTTTCTCTCAGGTGAAAGAGTTTACAGTAAAAGGGGTGGTGAAAGATGCCACGGCAACTTTGCCTGGAGTGAACATTCAGGAAAAAGGCTCTATGAATGGGGCTATTACCGATCTGGACGGCAACTATGTGCTAAGGGTGAGCAACCAAAATGCCATATTGGTCTTCACGTATATTGGCTATGAGCCCCAAGAAGTGAAGGTAAATGGTAAAGAAGTGGTGAATGTAACGATGGCTGAAAATTCCTATAATCTGGAAAACATCGTCGTAATCGGTTATGGTACAGCTAAGAAGAAGGACCTGACAGGAGCCATCTCTTCTGTAAAGGCGGAAAAACTATCTGCGGAGGCTCCTCGTTCGGTGACCGACCTTTTACGGGGTAATTCGGCCGGGGTGAATATCACGCTGGCAAACAATGCGAAGGGTGACGCCAATATACAGATTCGTGGTAAAAACACATTGACGGCTGAATCTACCCCGCTGATCGTATTGGATGGTACTATTTTTGAAGGTTCAATGGCTGATATCAACCCCAGCGATATCCTTTCGGTAGACATCCTTAAAGATGCGAGTTCGGCTGCTGTTTACGGTGCAAAGTCAGCCAGTGGTGTGGTTATGATCAATACAAAAAGAGGAAAAAGCGGAAAGCCTCAGATTAACTTTAATACAAGTATTGGGGTAATGACTCCGGGACGTATGCCAAGCGTGTTAAGCCCGGAGCAGTTTCTGCAATTCCGGTATGATTATGAAGTGGGTAAGAATTCAGATGCCTATCTGGCGCAATATCCGCAAATGTTTGTGGCTCCGGACAAGTTGAATGGTGTTGACCAGTTGACATGGTATAACTACGACAAAAAAACGCCTGCCACATCCGTCACTCAGGAAGACCTGACTCGTACATGGTTGACCCGTTTGGAGTTGAAGGCACCTGAAATTGACAACTATTTGGCTAATAATATTACTGATTGGCAGGATAAAGTGTTCCAAAACGGATTGCAACAAGACTACAATGTGAGTATCTCAAATAATAAAGAAGACGTATCTTATTATTGGTCGATGGGCTATGCAAATCGTGAAGGGATGGTTACCGATCAGAAATATGATATTTTCCGTACCCGGTTGAATCTGGAATCTAAAGTGGCCAGATTCCTCACCGTTGGGGTGAATGCAAACTTCTCCTCCCGGAATGAAACCTATTTTTCGGGAAAAGATAGTGATAAAGATAGGTTCTTATACGCATCATGGGGACAAATGGTAAATATATCCCCGTATGGATCGGATAATATGGCTGACCTTGACAGCCCTTACCGTAAGTATCCGACAGGCGACCAGACTCCGGTAAATCCATTCTTCGACCAATCGTATCGTGACCGGAAGGATTTGTATAATACATTGAATGCAAACATTTATGCAAAAGTGTCATTGCCCTTTGGCATTGAGTATCAGATGAATTTCTTGCCCTATTACTATTGGAGGGAATATTATTATCATGAATCTTCAGCACATCCTGACTGGGCGGCCAAAGGTGGTGAAGCCATGCGTGAACATACAAAAAGATTTTCATGGCAGGTGGATAATATTATCCGCTGGAAAAAGGCATTCAATAACATCCATAATGTAGAAGTTACCTTACTTGCCAATGCGGAAAAGGCTCAATCGTGGAGATCAAGAATGACGGCGACGGGTTTTGTGCCCAGTGATATACTCGGTTACCATCGTGTACAGGCCGGAACCACTCCTCCCAAGTTGGAATCGGACGACTGGTATCAAACCGGGGATGCGCTGATGGGACGTTTGTTTTATTCGCTTATGGATAAATATATGTTGACAGCATCTGTCAGACGTGATGGTTACTCTGCTTTTGGACAAAAAAATCCGCGTGCCATCTTCCCGGCTGTCGCTTTAGGGTGGGTGTTTACATCTGAAAAGTTTGCTGAGCCCATACAACATTGGTTTAACTACGGAAAATTACGTGTATCCTGGGGTGAGAACGGTAACAGGGATATCGGGCGTTATGACGCGTTGTCTGATATGACATCCGGCCCGCATCCGTATATCAACCAAAGTGGTGGTATCTATACTTCCTCCCAGTTGTATGTCAACAGAATGTCTAATCCCAACTTGAAATGGGAAAGAACCACAGCTATCAATATCGGGTTGGATTTCGGTATTTTAGATGAGTTATTGAGTGGTTCTATCGACTTCTATAATAATACGACCAATGATTTGCTGGTGAAGCGGAAACTTCCCGAAATCACAGGTTTTACTGATGTGTTATCTAATCTGGGACAATTAGAAAACAAGGGGCTCGAAATTACGTTGAATTCCACTCCCGTCCGTATCGATAATTTTGAATGGAATACTTCCGTCAATTTCTTTATGAACCGTCGTAAACTGAAAAAATTGTATGGAGATATGGTGGATGTGCTGGATGAGAATGATAATGTAATCGGGAGAAAAGAAGCCGACGATCCTACCAACGGATGGTTTATCGGACAGGACCCTGACCGTATATGGGAATTTGAACGTGACGGTGTATGGCAATTGGGCGAAGAAAAGGAAGCCGCTGTATATGGGTTGGCTCCTGGCGACTTAAAGTATATTGACCAGAATGGCGATGGTGTAATGACGAATGCCGATAAGGTATTCCAGGGTTACCGCTCTCCCCGGTTCAATTGGTCATGGCGTAACGAGTTCCGGTTCTATAAGAACATTTCGTTGTCATCCTTAATTTACTCTGCATGGGGGCATTATGCTGTTTTCAATTGGGTTTCAAACACGAACGCTTTCCCCGATCGTTGTACGAACTATGTGTTCCCACGATGGACCAAAGATAACCCCAATAACGAATGGGCTCGTATCGGATCTAAAAACCTCGGCACCAATTATCTGAACAGATCGTTTATCCGGGTAGATAATATTACACTGTCTTATAGTGTTCCCGCCTCTTTTACGAAGAAGATTGGTGTGACAGACTTAAGGCTATCCGGTTCGGTGCGTAATCCGTTTATGTTTGCACCTGATTGGAAATTCTGGGATCCGGAAAAGAACACTTCTGACCTGAAAAATGCGGATGCGCAACATTCTCCTATTTCTTATACCTTAGGGATAAGCTTTAATTTGTAATTGCTAAATAAATAATATCAAAAATATGAAACGGAAAATAGTTAGAAATAGTGTCGTGATCGCATTCACTGCATTAGTCACCGTTTTATCCGGATGCAGCGACGAATGGTTGACGCCGAAGCCGCTGTCGTTTTATACTCCGGAAAACTCCTATGTTGATGCCGCCGGTTTTTATTCGGCATTGACCACTTGCGAACGAAACATGCGCCACGAATTTTTTGGCGATGCAGCTCCTATACTGACCGAAATGATACACTCTGATTTAGCGGTCGAAGGGACGACGGATAAAGCCGGCCCTCAAATGAATATGGATGTGTCTCTGTTGCCCGACGTGGAGTTGAATCATAATGACAGGACGAAAGTCGGTTGGTATTGGTATGAAGGCTATAAAGGTATTAAATATGCCAATGTAGTTATTGCACAGATTGATAATGCCCAATATAAGGATGAGGCCGAGCGAAACGCGGTATTAGGAACTGCTTATTTCCATCGGGCTTACCGATACAATAAACTGGTACATCAATTTGGGGACATTCCTTACTTGGATTGGGAAATTACAGCTCCAAAGTTCGATTTTTACTCCTATGACCGTTGGACGATACTGGAACGGATGAAAACCGATATGGAGTTCGCTTATCAATGGGTGCCTGCCAAGGTTGACAGGGGCCGTACATCAAAAGCGGCTTGTGGAGTGCTGCTGATGAAAATTTGTATGGCGCTTTGCGACTTCGACCGTGCCATTCAGGTGGGAAAAGAGATTACTGCAGCAAATCCGCTGATGACTTCCCGTTTTACTACCGCAAAAACGAAACCGAATACCAACCTGATGTTCGATTTGCATAGCGTGGAGGCTAAATTAGATATGACGAATACCGAGGGGTTGATGTATGTGGTCTCTTATCCCGAATTTGATGGCTCCGATCGAATCTATACCATGCGGAACGGTGTTCCTTTCTGGAATTCAGGTAATATGAAAACCCCTGATGGTAAAGCCGGGACGAATCAGACACTCGATCCGAAAGAAACGGATTCGTCTTTGGATAATAATCGAAATTATGGACGCGGTATCGGTCGTTTACGCCCACAATGGTATTTTACCAATACCATTTGGACGGAAAAGGAGAAAAATGACATGCGTGGTATTTACAACCAGGACAGTTGGAAGAGACCCGAAGATTTGAAGTATAACCATCCTTCCTTGTTAAGCGCAGGCAGTGAATGGTACGGTAAAAACATTGTCAAACCGGCTGCTATGTCGCCCGAAGATACCATTCGTTGTTGGTTCTCATGGCCTCATTACAAGCTGTTTGTCCCCGATCCGTTGCAAGCGCAGTGGAATGGTGGTGAATCACCCTGGTACGTTTATCGTACCGCCGAGGTATGGCTGATGTTGGGCGAATGTTATTATTGGAAGAATCAGTTGGATGAAGCCGCCGCCGCTTTGAACGTAGTTAGGACGCGAGCCGGAGCTGATCCGCTGACGGGATCGGATATCAACATAGGCGCCATATTGGATGAACGTGCCCGTGAATTATATTATGAAGAAAACCGCCACGTGGAACTCTCGCGTATTTCCTATACGTATGCCAAAACAGGAAAGCCTTGCGAAATAATGGGCGGACGGGTATATAAATTAGAAAATATTTCCGGTCCCGGCGGTACGAACTCGAATGTGAAGCAGATAGGTGTTAATTTCTGGTATGACCGTATCATGGCTACTTCAAACTTCTATAATAAAGGGGTTGTTCACAAATGGGCGGAATACAAGATCAGCGTACATCATATGTTGTGGCCGGTTCCTGCTGGTGCAATTACATCGAATACATTGGGTGTTATCAATCAAAATATCGGTTATCCGGGTGCGGAGGATAATAAACCGCCGTTGAAAGTTCCGGCAGAAGGCACAGTAATGGGGCCTCAGTAATAAACGGATTTTGAATCTAAGTCTTTGTAGATAAGTAGTAAGGCTGTTCAAATGGGTGACAGTTATTTGATCAGCCTTCTACTTCTCTTTACAGTCTTTTTAATACTAAACAACACATATAATAACATGCAGAAATCAGGAATAATAATACTTCTTTTATTCGTATTGCATTCAGCAAATGCAGCAGTAAAGGCCGGTTTGAAGGTTGACGCAGGTGCATATGACCGGATTGATTGTGTCGTTTCTGCTGATCTCACCCGGTTCGGATTCACTTCCGGTGACGAAGTTGAACTGTATGAAATAGTGAATGGGGAAAAGAAGAAAACTCCCTGTCAATTGTCGATAACACGTAATCACCAAACGCTTCTGTTTTGGGTGTTGAACGGCGTGACAAAAGCCGGTATAAGCCGTAACTATGTAGTGGAGACGACACATCGCCCGTCTAACGTACAACAGGCCGTGATGAAGGTCGAAGACACTGGGGATGCGTTAATCCTGAGAAAAGAAGACAAAGCGGTCATGCAATATAACTATCGTATTACTTATCCTCCAACGGGAGTCAGTATGGCTTATCGCAGAAGCGGCTATCTGCATCCTGTATATTCACCTTCAGGGAATGTACTCACCAATACCCAACCCAAGGACCATTATCACCATTATGGGATATGGAACCCATGGACACGGGTAGAATATGCCGGAAAAATATATGATTTGTGGAACCTGGGTGATAAACAGGGCACCGTACGTGCAAAAACCATTGCCAATGCGTCGCAAGGGGATGTGTTTGCCGGCTATGATGCCAAATTATCACATTATGTATTCACCCCAACCGCTGAAAAGGAAATTATGGATGAGTGGTGGTGTGTGAAGACCTGGAATGTGCCCGAAGGTTTTCTTTGGGACTTTGAATCGGAACTGTATCCATCTACTTCCATACCATTGACTATTAAAGCGTATCGTTATGCCGGTTTTAGTTATCGGGCTACCGGTGAATGGACGAAAGAGAATTGTGAAATGATGACATCGGAAGGAAGGGATCGAAAAACGATCGACGGAACAAACGCCCGGTGGATCTATATTACCGGCCAATGTGCCGAAGGACGCTCGGGGTTACTCTTTCTGGGGCATCCGGACAACTATAACTATCCTGAACCTTTACGTATTTGGGATGAGAAACAAAATGGTGGTAGGGGAGATGCTTTTATTAATTTTGCCCCCACTAAAAATATGGATTGGAAACTGTCTCCCGGTAAACAGTATAGCTTGAAATACCGGGTGTTTTCTTATGATGGCGAAATGACAAAGGAAAAGGCTGAAAGGCTGTGGACTGATTTTGCATTTCCTCCTCTCGTCACCGTTCATGCTGGAATTAGTAACTAACTAACAAATACTTACATATGAATATGAATAAAGCATTAGCAGTGTGCATGGCACTGTGTGTGGCGGTGGGCGTATATGCCGCTTCACCGGTAGTCAACGCTACGAAAATCGGTAACCGGATTGATGTTACAATCGGCAATACGTTTTTTACCAGTTACCGTTTTCAGCCGGATGAAAAATATCCGTTTTTCTTTCCTGTAAACGGGCCGGTCTCAGGAGCGGGGGTAACATCCATGCGTAATGGCGAATATCCTCATCATAGCTCGCTTTTCTTCGGCTGTGATCGTGTGAATGGTGGTAACTATTGGCAGGAAGGCTTGGAGCGCGGACAGATCATATCCATTGGCGCCCGCATTGTAGAAACGGGTGGCGAACGGGTTGTTATTGAGGATGAATGTATCTGGAAACGTCCGGATGCGGATGCACCGGTGAAGGATAAGCGTAAGATCACCATATCCGCTCCTTCGGAGAAACTCTTCCAACTCGATTTTGAGATTGAGATGGAAATGTTGATGGATGTCACGATCATTAAAACGAACCATTCTTTATTCAGTGCCCGGATTGATCCGGATCTGACTGTTAAACAAGGGGGTGTAATGGTTAATGCGGAAGGTGGTAAAGCAGAGAAAGGTACTTTCGGCGTAGGATCACCCTGGATTGATTGCTATGGCACACGCCAGACCGGTATGGAAGGTATAGCCCTCATGCAGCATCCTTCCAATCCATGGTATCCCTCTCCCTGGTTTACGAGAGATTATGGTTTTATCTCACCCACGCCTATGTATTGGCCGGAAAATGATAAAAACACGTTGCTGAAAAAAGGAGAAGTACTGAAGCTCCGCTATCGTGTGTTGGTACATGGAGGCGATAGCCAAACGGCAGGGATCGCTTCGAGATTTGAGACGTATAAATCCGAATAATAGATAGATATAAATTTGATGTCATGGAGATTGATCTGATGAATAAAGTGGCTATTGTCACAGGTGGAGGAGGCGTGTTAGGCGGAAGTATAGCACGCAGTTTTATCGAAAACGGCGTAAAAGTAGCTATCTTGGATATTCGCCAGGAACAGTTGGATCAACGTGTGGCCGAACTAACCGACTTGGGCGGGGAGGTGATAGGGGTTCAATGTAATGTGCTGGATATCGACAGTTTGAAGCATACGCGTGACCAGATTCTTGCCCATTGGGGACGGATCGATATATTAATCAATGCCGCAGGTGGAAATATGCCGGGTGCCACGCTGCCGGAAGATGAAACGGTGTTTGACATGAAGATTACCGATTTTACAAAGGTTACCGACCTGAACCTGAATGGAACCGTATTTCCCTGCTTGGTATTTGCCGAAGCAATGGCCAAACAAGGCGAAGGCAGTATCGTGAATATCTCTTCCATGGCGGCTTTGTCTGCTATTACGCGTGTGCCCGGTTATTCCGTGGCTAAAAGCGGAGTGAGCATCTTTACCCAGTGGATGGCAATGGAAATGGCACTGAAATTTGGCGAAAAAATACGTGTCAATGCGTTGGCTCCCGGCTTTTTTATCGGCGATCAGAACCGGGCCGTTTTGATTAATGAAGATGGTTCCTATACCGAACGGAGCCGGAAAGTATTAGCTCGGACACCCATGAAGCGTTTTGGAGATATAAAAGAATTAAATGGACTGGTTCATTTCCTTTGCTCTACGGGTGCAAGCTTTATTACCGGGGCGATCATTCCTGTCGACGGTGGATTTAGCGCTTTTAGTGGTGTTTGATTAATAATAAAGTATCGTATGGCATTAGAAAAAGTATGGCGTTGGTTTGGCTACAAAGACACCGTCACCTTGTCGGATCTCCGGCAAATGGGCGTTGAAGGGGTCGTTACCGCATTGCATCATATTCCCACCGGAGAAATCTGGCCTGTAGAGGAGATACGTAAAGTAAAGGAATCTATAGAGGAGTATGGCATGCGTTGGAGTGTAGTGGAGAGCCTGCCCGTAGCCGAAGGAATCAAGATATGTTCGGCAGACAGACCCCGGCTGATCTCCAATTATATACAATCGTTACAGAACCTGGCCGCATGTGGTATCGATACGGTATGCTACAATTTTATGCCGGTTTTGGATTGGGCGCGTACAAACCTGCACTACAAAACTGACTCGGGCGGTGAGTCGATGTTGTTTGATTATGCGACCTTTGCCGCTTTCGATATGTATATACTGAAACGGGAGAACGCTGAAGAGGATTATCCCGAAGACGTAAGGGAACAGGCACAGTCCATTCTCTCCGGCATGTCTGTCGATGAACAGGAACAATTGGCACATAACATTATTGTGGTGACCCAGGCCTTTATTAATGGTGTAGTGGGTGAAGGCGATATGGATTATAAAATAATGTTCCTGAATTATCTGAAGACCTACCAGGCTATAGGTTGTGATCAATTGAGGAGTAACCTGTCCTTGTTTTTGCATGATGTTATCCCTGCCGCTGAGGCTTGTGGCGTCTATCTTTGCATTCATCCGGATGATCCTCCTTTCCCTTTGTTGGGATTACCGCGTATTGCCAGTACGATCGACGATTTAAAATGGATTTGTGAGCAACATGATTCAACGGCAAATGGGATCACTTTTTGCGTGGGGTCGCTTTCGGCGCGTCCGGATAACGACCTGGTGCAGATTGTAAAGGATTTGGGCGATCGCATTCATTTTATCCATCTCCGCAATACCGCTCATTTGTCTCCTTTCAGCTTTTACGAATCCGGGCATTTGTCTGGGAGCGCAGACATGTTTGCGCTAGTGAAGGCCTTATTGGAAGAACAGCTTCGCAGAAAGGCGGCAGGGCGTAAGGATACCAGGATGCCTTTCCGTCCTGATCATGGATTGAAGATATTGGATGATTACACACGTTCGTCCAATCCGGGTTATCCATTGATTGGCCGGCTGAAGGGTTTCTCTGAAATTATAGGCTTGCAAGAAGGTATTGAACGATTTCTAACACAATAACACATTAAATGAAAATAACTAAAAACTGGATAGCTGTTATGGCTTCTGTCGCATTACTGGTTTCGTGTTCCTTTTCCCGTACAGAAACGGGCGCATTTACGGGTGCTGAAGGAGAGGTTCGGTTGATCACGTTGGATCCGGGGCATTTTCATGCGGCTTTGGTCCAGAAAATACCGTATCCGCAAGTGTCTGATACCGTGTATGTATATGCTCCTGAAGGGGAGGATGTGAAATTGCATTTGGAGAAGGTCAATGGGTATAATACCCGAACTGACAACCCTACACATTGGGACGAAGTTGTTTATTTAGGTAGCGATTACCTTGAACGCATGGTGGCTGAGAAAAAGGGAAATGTAATGGTTATGGCAGGTAATAACGGCAAGAAAACCAGCTACATCAAAGAAGCGCTTGCCGTCGGTATCCATGTATTGGCCGACAAGCCGATGGCTATTGATCGGCAGAATTTTGAGTTGTTGAAGGAATGCTTTGCGCTGGCCGATCAAAAAGGAGTATTGCTTTATGATATCATGACCGAACGCTTCGAGATCACTACGATGCTCCAGAAAGAGTTCTCACTTATCCCCTCTTTATATGGGGTACATGAGGTGGGTTCTCCGGACAATCCCTCTGTGGTCAAAGAGAGTGTGCATCATTTCTTTAAAACCGTTTCGGGGAATCCCTTGATCCGGCCCACCTGGTTTTATGATGTCAATCAGGAAGGAGAAGGTATCGTGGATGTGACTACCCATTTGGTTGATTTGGTGCAATGGGAGTGTTTCCCCGGACAAATAATCGACTACACGAAAGATATAGAAATGCTGGATGCGAATCGTTGGTATACGGGGCTTACCCCTGAACAATTCAAATTGTCGACCGGTGCAGACTCTTTCCCGGACTATCTGTCGAAGGATGTAAAGGACGGCGAGCTGCCAGTGTATTGCAATGGTGATATCAGTTACAAAATAAACGGCATACATGCGAAGGTTTCCGTCGTTTGGAATTTTATGGCGCCGGAAGGAACGGGAGATACACATTATTCAATCATGCGGGGAACCAAAGCCAATCTGGTTATCCGGCAGGGTGAGGAGCAGGGATACAAACCCGTATTGTATATTGAAGCGGTAGCAGGTAGTGATCCGGCCTCTTTCGAGAAAGAGTTTCAGGATGCGCTCGCGCAGGTAGCCGGTAAGTATCCCGGTGTGACAGCAGTCAAGCTCAGTGATACCAGTTGGCAGGTCGATATACCTGCATCCTATCATACAGGGCATGAAGCACATTTCGGACAAGTAACCGAAAATTACCTGCAATACCTGATTGATGGCGCTCTTCCTGCCTGGGAAGTCCCGAATATGATTACCAAGTATTATATCACCTCGCAGGGATTAGAGCTTGCACGCGCGAAAGAATAAAAGTATAAGACATGAAATAACTCCTGGCAGATCAATCAACCCTCTCCCTACAGGCACTTTTCCCTTTTTTTGATGTCACATGTCATTTTCTGTAGTAACGCATTGTTGTTCTGTGATTTACGAGTGACATTGGCCTCTATGTCATGTCACTATGATGTCATACCCAATCCCTGTCTGCAAGCGACTTTGACATGTGACATGAAAAGAAGGGAAAGGAGCTGTAGGAGGCAGGTGGATAGTTTTGTTGTGTGGATAGTTTTTGTCAACTATCCAACAGTTAAATGGCTGGCAAAAGTATAGTTACACTCAACATGGAGGGTTGGAGGGTTTGTGCGTACATCGACTATTTGTGCGGTGAAATGGGCCTTTTTGTTCACCACGGCCTGTTTCAAAAATCACCATTATGTTCCATTTCGATCCTCATGATGTTCCGAAACAAACATAATGATGAACGATTTGGATCATCATCGTCTTTTTTCGTGCAATTCATCTTGATGAAATCCCACATGCCGCCCTCACCAAATCCGGACGCAGGCCTCAGTCGGCTGACATGCAGGCCTCACCTCCCCGAGGCGCAGGCCTCACGATCCTGAGTCCTGCATCTCAACCGGCCGAGTCCTGCGTCTCGCCGGGTTGAGTCCTGCGTCTGGATTTACACGGACAAGGGAGTGTCGAAAATCCGAGGGTATGCCTGGCCTTCCTTCTATATTATATAATGTAAGCTTTTCCCTTGTCCGTGTTGCTGAAATTATTTTCTGTTTTTCAGCACATTTTTCTTGGTATTTGTTTGGAAGTACAGAAAAGAACCTTACCTTTGCACCCGCAATGACAGAAAACGCCGCCC
>JAVBUR010000124.1:0-8746 GCA_031555145.1 Tannerellaceae bacterium
GGCGCGATTTATATATGATATCCACATATACCAGGGGCTTACACCCCTGGCTACGAACACGATACCCCTGACGGGGCATTTTCTCTATCGTGACTTCGAGTTAGCCCCATACACGCATCAAAAGATGTGTATAGAGAGTAGTACATAAAGAGGGAGAAGAGCCGTTCCTATCAGCCAGGGCAGGTATTCATTTCACCTTTCGGAAAATGGAAGAATCACCTATAAAAGTTGAAAAAAACACCTATCAAAAAGTAAACAAATGCACCTTACCTTTGTCATATCGTAAAATTATTGAGACAAACAAAGAACAAACTACCGTTATATCCCTCACGGTTCATTTCGCCTATTTGCGAACTAATCGTGGGGGATTATTTTTTGCATGAAAGTGAGACTACATGGTTATTCTTCTCATAAACAGGCAGTTTTGTATCAATAAAAGAGATTGATATGTTTCCCGTCCTAATTTGATTTTTTCGCCTATATTACCAATAAGACATCCCCAATACCTTTGCATCATCGACAAAAACGAAACACGTATTCACATGACACAACAAAGCAGAGAGCATCTGAAAAATTATTTCATCCATAAAATGATGGAAGAAGAAAAAAAGAAGCCTATAGAGAAAAAAGGGATCTTTTCCCACCTACGTGATATATGTCCACGCAAAAAAGCATGAAAGATAGCAAACTCACATATACAGTTCCATGGATATTCTACCCGGATACCCATCAAGGAAAAGGCGGTCTCCCAGGCCTGTCGTTCACGGCAAGCCAACAATCCCCTCTTAGGGAGACCGCCCCCTTCCTTGCCTGCGAACGGCCCCCGATACCGCCCGACCGGCATTCGCAGCGGTATTACTCTCATACGGAAGGCGGGAATATCGCTGATAGTTTCACCATAGCAAACAGATGCGTACGTGGTAGTTTTACCATATAAAGTTGAAACGTATGCCTATTGTTTCTACTAAACACATATCGTATCTTTGCAACGAAAGCAGACAGATAATAAAAACCGACCAACTGACTTTAAGCGGAAATTATTGAATAGTTAATACTTTGGCGGATAATGACATTAAAAATTATGAATATGAAAAAGGTACTTTTCCTCTTTTTTCTTCTGGCAGGCATCACGACCGCCCACAGCCAGGAGTTTGCGGTGAAGTCTAATTTGCTGTATGACGCCACGACCACCATCAACGCGGGCGTGGAATTTGCAATGAGCAAGAAATGGACAATGGACATTTCGGGGAATTACAACCCCTGGACATTCGGCAGTACGGAACCCAAAGCACGCCTGAAACACTGGATGGTTCAACCCGAAGCACGCTACTGGCTGTGCGAGAAATTCAACGGACACTTCTTTGGTGTACACGCACACTATGCAGACTATAACGTGGGTGGAATCAAATTCCTGGGCGATAACCTGAAAAACAACCGCTACCAGGGCTACCTCTATGGAGCCGGCGTATCGTACGGTTACCAATGGCTGTTGAATAACCATTGGAGCATGGAAGCCGTCATCGGTGTGGGCTGGGCTCACCTCGACTACGACAAATATCCCTGCGCCAGCTGCGGAACGGTTGAGACAAACGACGTGAAAGACTACTTCGGCGTAACGAAGGCCGCTCTCTCTATTATCTACTTTTTTAAATAATCGGGATTATGAAGAAGACATTACATATAGTATATATGGCCGTAGCCTTGCTGGGAGCAGGGTCCGTCACGGCCGCTGCTCAGACAGCCGAACCGGTTAACGTACACTGCAACGACCTCCGCCTGAAAGGACAGACCGTCTACATCGACGCTACCATCCAGGTCGACGCCAAGTATGTGGAATCCAAACAATACCTGGAACTTACCCCGGTGCTGGAAACAGACAACCAGAAGGTAGGCCTTCCGTCCATCCTGCTGAACGGTAAAAACCGCCAGAAGGTATACGAACGCGAAGTCCACTTCAATAACCTCAAGGACGAACATCCACACTATGCCGTAATCCGCGCCAGCGAAGCGCCCGAGCATACCATCGCTTACCAGACTACGATCCCCTGGGAACCGTGGATGGCCGACGCCAAACTGGTACTGAGCGAAGACCTCTGCGGTTGCGGTAAGGAAGCCGGACGCACCATCCCGTTGGCCGACCGTATCCTCCGCCGTCCCGACAAGCGCTACACCCCCGCCCCTGCCTTTGCCTATGTGCAGCCCGAGGTGGAAACACGTAAGGAACGCGCTGAAGTGGGTACCGCTTACCTCGAATTCGTAGTCGGTAAATACGAGATCCGGCCCACCTTCCGTAACAACGAAGCCGAACTGGCGAAGATCGACCAATCAATCCACCTCGTCATCGACGACAGCAACATCACCACCGACGGCATCTACCTCAAAGGGTTCGCCTCGCCGGAAGGCTCCTACAAGAGCAACGCTACACTGGCCGACAACCGCGTGAAATCACTCCGCACCTATCTGGCCAACAAGTACAAATACAAAACCGACTTCTTCACCATCGATTCCGAACCCGAAGACTGGGCAGGATTCCTGGCCAAAGCAGAAGCCGACCAGCAGATCCCGGAACGCAGCAAGGTGATGGCAATCATTAACAGTAGCGACGAACCGGATGCCAAAGAAGCCAAACTTCGCGCACTGCCCGCTTCCTTCAAGTATGTACTGGAGAACATCTTCCCGTCGTTGCGCCGCACTGACTACAAGATCAACTATACGGTACGTGGATTCAACCTCGAAGAAGCCCGTGAAGTGATCAAAACGCGCCCGCAACACCTGAGCCTGGATGAAATGTTTGCCGTGGCAAACAGCTATCCGAAGGGAAGCCAGGAATACAACGAAGTATTCGACATCGCTGTACGGATGTTCCCCAACAACGAGGTAGCCAACCTGAACGCCGGTAACATCGCCCTGACGAAAGGCGACTACACCGCCGCCGAACGTTACCTTGACAAGGCCGGCAACTCGCCGCAGGCCGCCAATGCACGGGGAGCGCTGGCACTGCTCAAAGGAAACCTCACCGACGCTAAACGCTATTTGGAACAAGCGAAGGCCGGTGGTGTAACCGAAGCAGACGCCAACCTGAAGGAACTCCAGAAGAAGCTCGACGACAACGCGCTCTTCGACACCTTCGGAGAGTAACGCAAAAACATACAGAAGTAGCTGGCACCGTTAACCGCCAGCTACTTTTTGAGGGTTGAAATGTATACAAAAATTATATGCATGTATTTAGGGTAGGGACAAATTAGTGAATTATTAATTAAGTTAATGTTAAATGGAACGTATTGCAAACATTGAAAACGTACTGTTGAACGAGGTTGATAACCCGAACAACGTGTTCATGTATCTTGAGGGGGATGCATGGTGTGCTTATGAACGTTCAGCGTATTACCTGGCAGAAAAAGTATCGTCCGTCATCCTGAAAAAGGAAGTGATCGGAGAGGGATACGATGTAGTACTGCTGAAAGCTTTTTTCCGTATAGACCAAATGGATCTACCGCTCACTTCTCCGGGAGTGGCGTTAAAAAGTTTGGCGGACGACAAACTTCAGTTCTTGTTAGATAAGCAAGTTGAAGGTTTTCCAGAATGGAAAAAGAAACAATTAGAGAAATTATCTGCTTGACAGAAAGTCCGCTTTCCGCCAAAGTATATAATTATTGAGGGTGTATGTTGAGGGGAACTCGTGAGAGTTCCCCTCTTTTTTATAGGAAAAACTTATATAGGTGATTACTTAATCTGTTATTTTCCTGTCAATTACGAGTTAACATACTGACAAAAAGCTATATAGGGCATAAACGGTATATCTATTATCGGAAATCTTAGTTATATTTAAGAACCAAAGCAGAGGCTATGAATCCAAGGCAGGCTATGAAAGAGGTGTACAGTATAGAGATAATTTGAGAAGATTTTCAACACAAATTTAGCCGTTAGACAGGAAAGCGCAGGTAATAGTTTATTAGGGGTAATAAATACTTTATCTGCGCTATTCTTCTGCAATAATCTTACGACACAATCCTGGATCTTTTGCGCTAATCTTACGATAATGTCGGTTCTTATGTGATAGGCTAGCGATCCATCGGCTATTTGCCGATGGAAACCAGTATCATTTCGCCTTCCTGTATCTCCTTGAGGGCGGGGATACGTGTCAGTTGCTCGGGATAATATTTTTTCAGCCAGCTTGCCGACAGGAGCATGGCCGGCCTGCCGTCGATCAGGTGGGTAGGCCAGAAGGGGAAACTGTCTTTCAGGCCGCCATCCATGGCCGGATAGGCTACCTTGTCTGTGCGGAGGGGCAGGGAGAAGAAATCCCGCTTCTGCTTGTCGTACACCAGGGCATGGAGGACCACCGCTTTACTATCACGGGCATTCGGCGTATCATAACCTCGGTCGATCTTCATAAACAGATGCGCATCGGTATCCAACCAGGAAGAAACGAAGTAACCATCGTCTACATCCTGCATGCTTGCTACGACTTCCGGCCCCGTCACCCGGCGCAGCGAACCAAAATCGAGCGTATAGACAGCTTCGGCCGTGGAGGCATCCTTTAGGCGGTAGAACGTGTTGCCATAAGCCAGGCGGATGATGGTTTGCCCATTCGTATCATACGCGTCAGCACCTTCTCCGCTCCGGTGCGTACCTGTCGGGGTATAGTTCACCGCTTCGCCCAACGTGAAACGGCAAAGAGTATCGCCCCGGAAGCTAAACGTCAGCAGGTCGTTGGTATATCTGACAGGCATCGCATAGCCGCCTTCCATCCCGATAAAGGAACCCGAAAACGCCCAACTGCCGCCTTTCATGGGCAGCTTACTGTGCACATCGGCCGATGTCAGCGGTTCGGTCGACGCCAGCAAGTCGTTTTTCGACAGAGTGACGATCGAGGTCGACGCCTTCTTCATCAATGCATCCTGTTCCCTACAATAAAAACGGATCAGGCCGGAAGAACGGTCGTAGTACGGATGGTACAGCGCCTGGAAGACGGAGACCATCTGTTGGTCGCCATGTTTCTCCACCTTTATATGACTGCGATACAACATCCGCTGAAGGTTCATCTCCTTGTCCAGCAACCAAAGGCCATTGAGCCCGCAAGCCAGATACCCCTCCTCAATCGGAACAAGGGTAAGGGTATGGGAATCTTCAAAGTGACCGATCACCCGGTACGACAGTTCGCCTCCCAGGCTGCTTGCCTGGAACGGACGGACATTCTTCAGCGCCGCTTCCGCATCAAGGCGAAGGGCACCCTCATCGATAATGGTCGACTGATACCGGATACCTGCCGCCGGCTTATAGTCTTCGGCAAATACCTCGGGGGTGTCCGCCGCCGACACTGGTTGCGCATTCGCATTCGCTTCCGTGCCGGCGACGGTTTCCTGTTCATTCGTCCGCGCCGTACCGGATTTGCATCCGCCGACGGCCAATAGGCCCAAGGCAACAACGAAAACAGAGACTGAGATTAGACATTGTTGTGTTTTCATGATACGTGTTTTATTGTTTTCCACAAACATACGAAATAATCGAGACGTTATTGAAAGGAAGGGGCATAAAAAATCTCCTTCCCTGCCTTAAACGAAACTACCAAACTCAGGCTTTGGCTAAACAGGCAGGGAAGGAGATAGGAGTAAAACGAAAAACTATTGAACCTCACAAACAACACCCCTCATCGCAAGGGGACCTTATAATAAATTCTAAAACACCGTTGGTTTCTTCCCTACAAAAGAATTATAAACTGACAAGATTTGCAACAGGGGATATGCCAGATATAGGATTAATAAACGCTTTATTTTTTCAATTCGTTAGATAGCAGCCTGTTACAGCTTTTCAATATAACCTCCATATAGCTTTTCTACGCTTCGACACCACAATAAAACAAGCAGTTAGAGTCCAATACAAGCAATACACCATGCGACCAGGCAGGTAAACAAGCTTTATTTTAATATATCGTCGAAAAAAAGATTCAGACTACCGAACGATTCAACGCCGATTTTTTTACGGATGGAGGAGCGCTTCATCTGCACTGTGTTTATACTTAGTTTCATGATCAAGGCAATCTCCGAACTGGAAAACTTGGTATACGACAGACAGCAAATCCGGAATTCCGATTCGTCGAGTTCAGGGAAATGCTCATGCAGGCGGTCGAAGAAACCGTTGTGGAGTTGGTTCATCGTCTCATACAACAATTCCCAATTGAGTGTTTCCTGCCCATAGACAATCTCGTTGATCACCTTCAACAGGTGGTGGTCGCGTTTGTTGCTTTCTTCCGAGATATAGATTTCGAGGGAAGCGGCTTTCCGAAGGATATTGAAATGATGCAACAGGGTGGTGCGAAAGGTATTTTCCTTCTCATTATAACTATGGGCCATCTGCCGCAGTTCACGGATCGTGCTTTGTGCTTCAAGCGTACGCCGGCGGTTCTGGCAAACCCGGTAGTGCAGTAGCCAAAGTACCGGGATGGTAGCCAGCAGTAAGACGGCGGCACAAAAGCCCAGCCATACCCGATGGGTATGCAACCGTTTATTCTCATGCTGAAGCTTCTCGGCATGGTCATTGCCCGAGTCCATGAAATAGTCGGTCGACTTAAAGAAATGCGACAAGGCCTCCTCCTTCCCTTCAGGAATTTCAGATAATACGGCACCGATATTAAACTCGATCACACCTTTTAGCCGGCTGTCGTCGATTTGCGTAGCTATCTGCTGAGCTTGTCGAAGATAGGCCAACGACCGCTCATGCTCCCGGAACTTACGCAGGATTCGTCCGCAGTAGAAACTCGCATAAGCCGCACGCACGTCGTCACCCATACGAATAAAATAATCGTTGGCGGCAAAGATGGCCGTATCCGCTGAAATGTCAAGATCGCATTTCGCTTTTGCGCGGATGCGGAGCAATACATAGGAGTAGTATTCCTCCAGAGGCAGAATCTCAGGATGCTCAACCGTTTGCAGGAAAGCATACACGCTGTCGGGCGATTCCTCCAGCAAAGCGGTGAGTTCGTCGGTTTCCGATTGGATTTGCAGCGGCTTATCCCCGCACGAACTGCACATCATCATCAGGCCGGCCAGCAGCAGTAAATAGTGTTTTAACATAGTCAAATACCAGTTTACACTGGTCGCAATCTATTTTTCAAAAATTAAGTTCTCTATTCCAGGCAAACAAAATTACGGTTTTTCGCAACCCGACATCTTCTTTAGACTGTTTTTTTCACGGATAAACAGAGAAAAACTTTTTTACCATCGTTTGCACAACTGAAAGTTTTACTTAACTTTGCACCCAGTTACTATTACTACTATTACAATTATCGCGAAAGTAGCTCAGTTGGTAGAGCATAACCTTGCCAAGGTTAGGGTCGCGGGTTCGAGTCCCGTCTTTCGCTCCACTTCACAAAAGTAAAGGGAGCTGTCTCATATGAGGCAGCTCCCTTTACTTTTTATACCTTCAGGAAGACCTTGTGCTTGTAAAGGAAGTAGAGGAAAAGCCAGATGATGGTCACAAACGCCATCCAGTTAAGCAACATCGACCAGTTTTCGGGGAAGAGCTTGATAAAGCCGCCGAAGAAGAAGTCTGAAATCTTCTGGAAAGGAACAATACGGTTGGCCATATAGATCGTAATCGAGTTCATACCGATCACTTTGAAGAAGAAGAATCCTTTCTTCCATCCCCATACGTCCACCATCAGGTAGAATAAAGCGAAGAGCAGCATGCTGCAACCGCCTGCCATGCAAACAAACGAACTACTCCACAACGCTTTATTGATCGGGTAAAACAGGTTCCATACCTGGGCTATGACCACCAGTACCGCACCGGCGGCGGCCATCAGGCCTGCCTTCTTCAACATCGTCAGTCCTTGCTTGGTCATCACAACGAAGAGGCCCGTCAATGCACCCAACAACGCGGTCGAGATAGCCGGGATAATACCCAGGATACCTTCAGGATCGAAGATGCCGCTGTTCAGACGGCCCGGCAACAGGATACGGTCGATATAACAGGCGATATTACCCTCCTGCGTAAAACGTCCGGCTTCGGGAAAATCGGGAGCCTTGAAGCCTATATTCAGCAGGTAGTAGAAAAGCATCAGGCCAAAGCACCAGAGGGCCCGTGTCCTGAATTGGCGGGTATTGACGAAGATCAGCGCAGCAAACATCCACGCCAGGCCAATACGTCCCAGCACACTGGCGCAACGCAGCGTATCAAACTCAAACCGCAACAGTCCGTTATAAATCATCCCGAAAAGCACCAGCGTCAGCCCGCGTTGGATGATCTTCCGATACATCGCACCCTTCGTCGTTCCCGGTTTGAACTTACCCAGCGAGAAAGGCATCGATACACCGGCCATAAACAGGAAGAGGGGGAAGATCATGTCGTAGAAGACAAAACCGTCCCAAGGCACGTGGTGAAACTGTTTTTCGAGTGTGATGAAGAGTGGCCAGTTGGTTAGTGTGGCCAACCCGGCTATGATCCCGGCGCCCCCGGCAATCCATAGCATATCGAAACCACGGAGGGCATCCAGTGATTCCAATCGTTGTGCGTTTTTCTTTTCCATACAAATCAGATCTAAAGATTATACATTATATATAAAGTCGAAGGGTGTGTCAAAAGTCTGAAGGGGTGCTTGCGATTCCCCTCTTGAGCTACTCTCTATACACATCTTTTGACTAGCTTTAGAGTGCATGCCCCGTCAGGGGTATCGTGTTCGTAGCCAGGGGTGTAAGCCCCTGGACAGGTGATTGGTTGATGTTCTTGTGCCGCGTCAGCGGTACCG
>JAVBUR010000116.1:0-25305 GCA_031555145.1 Tannerellaceae bacterium
TTTTTTTTCGAATTTATCCGTCACGCTGTCACACGTAGGGCATTATCGTTCTGATTGAGAGCGGATTGGATGCGTGACAGATACCCGTGACAGATCCGTTTTCAGGACAATTTGCTGTCACATCTGTCACACGGGGCATCAAAAGAAAGACGATGGTGCCGTAAGAGTTTCAGTAGGATGAAACTCTTAGTTTCATAGGGTGAAACTCCGAGTTCCAAACGGTGAAACAGGCAGTTTCAATAGGTGAAACAAACAGTTTCATCCTAATGAAACTATTGCTGGTAGCTGTGTCGTGGCAAATAGCTTCAAATACGGCCAAATCTGAAACCGGGCGGCTTTCCCATTCGGGTATCCTCCGGATACAGGGAATCTCTCCCTGTGACTGGGGAGTATTGAGAAGTATGAGCGCCGCTTACCAGAAGTAGGAATAGGAATCGCCTATATAAACTCGGATATGCTTTAATGCTTTGGTGATTTGGGCTTCCACGGTTTTGACGGAAATATCCATTTCGGTTGCAATCTCTTTATTGGAAAGGTTTTCCACCCGGCTTTTTTCAAATATCTCGCGGTTTTTGGATGGAAGGGAGCAAATAGCATCTTCTATCAGGCGCTCCAATTCCCGGTATTCCAACTGATAGTCTTCTTCAAATTTGTCTAAGGCGGAAAAATCATCTAAGGCGATATACCTACCATTATCCCTCAGGTGGTTATACGCCCTGTTTTTGACGGCTTGGAATAAATAGGTTTTAAAGGTAATCCGGATGTGAAGTGTTTGCTTATTTTCCCAGATATAGGTAAAGACGTCCAATGCAATTTCTTCTGCTATGCCGTTGTCTTTCACGTATAAACGAGCAAAACGGCACAATGATGAAAAATAGCATTCAAATAAATATCTGAATGCTGTTTTATCACCATTCTTTATTTGTTGCAATATGAATATATCATCAATCATAAGAAAATATAGTAAATACTGCTTTGTGGTCAGTTGGCCAGGCGCCTGCCGGTTCAATAAAAACATCCTGAGATGTCTCTTCCACCCTTTGATTACGGACAATGGAACCTTTAGGGCCGACAATGGCACAGTCTTTTAGTGTAATCCCCAGGTGAGGATAATAGAAAATAAAATCGATCCGGTCCCTGTCGTCGGCCTCGGGCGCCCACGCTAATTTGGAGACCTCCACCTGGCGGCAATCAGCAGGATAGGTAAATCCGGGATGTGTCACAGGGTTCGGATATTTCTCCCTGAAACTGTCGATAAAACCGGCGTTTTCCAACAGGATGGTAGACGTCCAAGGTAGCACGCAGCCCCGATGATCGAATGAGTCTTTCAAGGCTACCGTCCAATCGCGGTGAGAAGCCTCATTGAAATCGCCACCGATGATGACGAACCGGCCGGCTTGTCTGTCTTTTTCCGCCTCCTTGAGAAATGCGGTTAATGCTTCGTCTCTTTGTGAGGCCAGGTTACTGGTCAGGATACTATCGACATCAGTCACCGGAGCCGGCAGCTTTTTCCACGTATATCCGTCGTATCCCCTAGGTAAATAGGGAGCATAATGGGTATAATCCAAATGGGCGGAATAGACGGCAATCTCCATTTGATCTATACGGGTAATTAACTTATACGTCGCATTACCACCTACACCCTCGGGAGGAAATATTTTCATGGTACCCGTGATCGGATAACGGCTCAGCAAACCCACATCCTCGGAATAAAAGGAAAAGTATGTTTTGTGACGGGCCTTCAATGAGGCGACAATCTTCTCGCAAAAAGGATTGCTCTCCTCATTTTTCACTTCGCTGAAAGTCACAAAATCAGGATCCAGACGAACGATTTCATCCACCACGGCATCGTATGCCCCTTCGAAAGAAGTGCCTCCATGCCAGATATTAAATTGCAGCACACTTATTTCCTTCGGCTCTTTTTGCTCATCAGGCACACTTTTAAGACCGCAAGAGATCAACGTCAAAAAAATGACGGGTAGAATAACAGAAGCTCTATATCTCATCGTTTTATCTGTTTAAAGGGAAGAGGCCATAAAGATACAATCTATGTCCTTTACGGCCTCTGTCTCATCCGTTTATTTTAAGATCCACATCAAATCGTTAATTTTATCCTGCCCACTATATTGGCGATCAAGTGCTGCCTTCAGATTGTCCATATTGGTGTCATATTCTTTTTGAGGATATAGCCATCTGTTGGGAATACCTGTCGGATTTTCCGAATTTTGATTCGTCGACGGGTTAACCGGCCATTCCGGATAACTGGTTCTTCTGTGCTCATAATAAGCCTCCCATGGGTGTTGCATAAAATATAAGATATATTTCTGCATCCATATCTGTTTTAACTGAGTATCGGAAGAAGAAGCGAAAGAAACCGGATTGCTTGCCAGATATTCTGCTATATACTCATCGGTGATGGGGCGTCCATGATGGTATTTGATATCCGCCGGCGTATTGCTTGTGATGAACTGCATGGCCGCTCTGATACCCTGTTCATAATACTCTTTCGCACTTCCGCTAACCCATCCCCTGATGATGCCTTCGGCAATAATGAAGTTCTGTTCCGCAAAGCTTAACCGCATCAACGGTTCGCCTGGTTCATAACCGGTATAGCGATTGTTAAATCCACAATGCTTATTCGCCGTAAAATCCTTTGCGATCTCATCAAATGGAGCAGAAGGATCGATTCCCGGATAGGCATCCCAATCGTTTTCAGCTTTGCCAAGGGTCTCCAGGCTGTATTTAGAGGGATTTGCATAATAAAACAAACGATAATCACCCAATTGCTTCAAATTGTCAATAATCGTAGTCGTCATTATCGGATAATAGTGGAAGTTATTCACTGTGCTATTAAACGGATAAATCTGCCCGGCCTTATTGGAGTAAACCAATTGCATATTCTCCGAATTGGAAGCGATCAATGGCTTGTTACTCACAATATCGGCAAAGGTGGCTGCAATTTTCAGATCAGATTCATTTGTTTTATTCGAAAGATACATCAATACTTTGAGGCGGAACGAATTTGTGAACTTCCTCCAAAGGCTAACCTTCCCACCAAAAAGAGGATCTCCGGTGAAATTCACGGTAGCAGCGGCAAAGGATTTCTCGGCAGTATCCAGATCCGCTAAAACCTGTACCATGACCTCTTTCTGCGTATCGTACTTGGGAGTCATATTCCCTGTTTCTCCGTTCATAGCATCGCTATAAGGAATATCGCCCAACGACAGAGAAAGATAGAATAACTTGTACGCTTTGATGAATAAAGCCAAACCGGTATAGGCATCTTTGTCGATACCACTGGCTAAATCCGCCATTTTTTGCGCATCAATCAAGGTGATATACTCTTTAAATTCGGTACGGGCGATGTAATTATATTGGAGCGTTTCCATTTTTTCTCCCCATGCCATGTGTTTGCTCATCATGGCGTGGTTGGTAAACGTTTTACCACCGCCGGTCAGTTGGGTAATATTCAGGATCAGACCAGTAGCCAATAGGCCGGAGGTTACTTTCTCAGTCGCGTTTGGATTGGTATTCAGGTCATCAAAATCCGAACAACCTTGGAATAAGAGTCCCAAACAAAGTGCTGCTATTATTACTTTTTTCATGTTCATAATCAATTAAAAGTTAACTTTTAAACTTCCACCGATGTAGCGAATAGAAGGCGAGTTCAAATTATCTGACGCTACATCCGGATCGGAGAACTTAAATTCTTTTGTCCACAAAAAGAGGTTCTGTCCGATAAAACTAACGGATGCGTTCTGCATACCCATTTTCTGAGCCAGGCTCACCGGCAAATCGTATGTGAGTGATAATTGACGGAGTTTGAAGAATGTTTGTTCGTAATATCCCAAACCTTTGTTTTTGGCAGGATCTGCCCATACGGTTTTCATGAATGTTTCGTAGGATACGACTGCATCATTCGGTGCAAATTGACGGGTGTCCGAAGTAATGTTGCCATACACGTCTCTTTCTACCGTGCCGGAAACGACTTTTACACCCGGAGCAATATACGTTTTCTTGCCATTGACAACTTCATCATAACGATATTGGTTATCACTGTCTTTATGCGAGCCCGCATTCCACATATAACTTTCGGTGTTATTATAAGACTTACCACCTACGCGTCCGTCAAAGGAGACATCCAATGTGAAGCTTTTCCATTTGATGGTGTTGTTAAGTCCCCAAATCCAATCGGGATCTGTGTATCCAATAACACTCTTATATTTAGACGTAATAGGCATACCGCTATTGTTGTAAATCATATTACCGGAAGGATCCCGTTCATAGTCGTTGATCTCCAGCCAGTCATAACGCGCACCTTTTTTTACCCAAGATTTGTCTGCCGAGAAATCAGGGTCAAGAGAAGCATAGTAACGTCTGTCGCTCGACCAGTTCAAATCGATATCCCATCTCCAGTCTTTGGTTTTAACCGGAGTACCACCTAACGTAATTTCAACACCTCTTCTCACCAGGTCTTCTTTGATATTAATATAGTTTTCAGCAAAACCGGAAGATTCACTTACGCCCGCTTTGGCCATACGGTCATAATAAAGTTTGTCGTAATACGCGATATCGAAACGCAATCTGTTGACAAAACCATTCACTGCCATACCGACCTCGTACGTACGGGTACTGGCTGGTAATATCACAGAGCTTCTGATTAATGACGGATAATAAGCGGCTGTGTATCCATTCCAAACATTAGGGGTTACACTATATGTCGAATTGATTTCATAGACATCCGGAGTGCTCTTTGTCATTGTCCATGACCCACGAAGTTTCAATAAGCTGATTTCTTGTGGCATTTTGATTAAATCCGATAATACTAAACTTCCGGCCACAGAAGGATAAAAATACGAACGTTCCTCGTGGCTCAAGGTAGAAGTCCAGTCGTTACGGCCAGTGACATCCATGAAAAGAAAACTTTTCCATGACAAGGTAGCCCGGGCATACAAACTGTTTGTCTGTCGCTGAATGATATTCTGCCCTGTTTTAGCCGGATCAACCGAGGCATAAATTGAATAATATCCCGGTACGATCAATCCGTTCTGGGTTTCGATCCACAAATCGTCTGTTTGTGTATAATATAAAGACGCTCCACCGACAGCATCAATACCAAAATCCTTTATTTTGTAATTGGCCGACAAGATAAAGTCATTACTTGACTTGATACTTCCTCCCCTTTTCAGGTAATAATATCCTTTCTTATTCCATCCGCCAAAAGCACCCACCGGATTACGCCATTCGTTCTTATCCGAATAATTATCCACTCCCAATCTCAACGATGCTTTCAGTCCCGGGATGATCTGGTAATTGGCATTGACATAGCCGTTCAGGATATCATAATCCTCTCCGTGAATGATTTCATTGGCAATATAATAAGGGTTGTTATACCAGGAATAGTCCATCCAGTTTTGTTCGTAGTCTTCGCGTCCGGATACCCAATAGTTCCTGTAATCCCGGATGTCATATTCTGCACCCGACCAAATCAACAGGTTGTAAATATATCCATTCTGTCCATAACCGGAACCTACGCTATTGGGGTAAACCCTTTTATTATAGGTGAACCCTGCATCCATATCAAATTTCTGGTACTTGATGTTACCGGATACGGATGCCGTGAATTTATTCAACTTAGTATTGGGATACTGACCCTGGTTATACACATACGTCAACGAAGTACGGAAACCACCGTATTTGCCTTGCTGCGCCACACTGACGTTATTGTTCAGGATATAACTCAACTGCTGGAAGTTTTTCAGGTTGTTCTTCCCTTTAGAGACTAAAGGTGCATTCTTGTCTATCTGGTAGGTGAACGGATTGTATTGGTCAGCGGTACGTCCTTCATCCAAACGGTCTCCCCATACATATTGGCCTGTCGCATATTTGCCGCCGATACCGCTACTGTAAGAGGTTTGGACTTCGGGAAGTGTTAAATACCCGGCAGTGAACATCGAGCTGCTATTTACTTCGACACTTATTTTGCCATCTTCAGAGAAGCCTTTTTTAGTCGTCACCATAATTGCACCATTCTGTCCGATCTCTCCATACAAAGCAGCAGCAGTAGCACCTTTCAATACAGAAATCGATTCAATATCATCAGGAGCCACATCATTCAATGTCAGATTCTTGGAAGGAACACCATCAATGACCAGTAACGGGTTTTCTCCACGCAGCCTGATCGTCGGAGCTGAATTGAATTCGGTACTATTCCGTACGTTCATCCCGGCCACTTTACCGGTCAGCGAAGTCGATACGTCGATTCCTTTAACGGTCGTTAAATCATCGCCTTTTACATTTTGGGTAGCATATCCCAACGCTTTTTGTTCACGTTTGATACCCAATGCCGTAACGACAACATCACCCAGCAATTGTGCATCTTCCTTCAGAACAATATCTAATTTAGTCTGTCCCGTGTATACAATCTCCTGGTTTTTGAAACCCATATAAGAAATGAAGAGTACTTCACCCGGGCGAATCTCTATTGCATAATCTCCATCAATGGAAGAGATGCCTCCCCGTGTAGTACCTTTAATGCCGAAAGCGACTCCGGGAAGCGGTTCTCCCTTTTCATCTGTTATAATGCCGGCCAACTTTCTGGCATATTGAGTAGGCGTATTTGCCGTTTTTGCAATCAAGACAATTTGATTGTTTTCTATTTCAAAAGTCAAGTCCGTGCTGGCCAGCATGTTTGTCAGCACCTTTTCTAAAGGGAGATTAACAGCATCAACACTCACCTTCTGAGATAGATTTGTTTTCTGTGCATCAAAGAAAAAAGTATATGCACTGATGTTTTCTATTTTTTTAATTGCATCTTTCAACGAAACGTTTGAAAGTTTTAAGGATACGTTGTTCGACGTATTTTGGGCGTATGCTCCTGTCGGTTGAAATAAAAATGATAGAAAAAAGGTCCAAACGAAAAGAGTACAAAGATTCCTTCTGTTAATAATTGAATTGTTCATGTTTTTGTGTGGTTTGAGATGATTAATTTTCGAGATATGTAAACCATCATGACATACCCGTGATTAAGTGACTTAACAAATACAGGCGCAAGATCCAGGCCTGTGTTATGTTTCCATTCGATAGATTCTACTTCATAGGCAATACGTTTGTTGAAGGTTTCACATTTGTTATATATACAGCATTTTCATCTGTAAATGAGTAACTTATAGGATTAATCTTATTCATGATCCGTAAGATTAATTCCAGGGGTTCATCTTTTAACGTGAAGGTATAGTACTGGCTGTTGAGCAAATCCGGATCAAGAACGATTTTTACTTTATACCATTTTTCGAGATATTTACAGATGTATCCTAAGTCTTTATGGTCAAAATATACGGATTCATTCGCCCAGAAACTTTCAAACCTTAACTCTTCAGTATCTGTATTGACAAATTCTTTTGGTTTTAATTTGTTTTCCAATGGTTTAATCTCTTTTTCTATTTCCTTAATCATGGCAAGGTTATGGCTTACCCTATTGATAGAGGCTATTTCGCCCGGAACCAAATGGGTTTCTTCATTGTCTGAGATAATGGATACAGATCCTTCAATCAAAGAAACCTTCACTTCGGCATCACGATTGTAAGAGTTGACATTGAACTGGGTACCGTGTACTTTAATCTGAATGCCTGCCGTGTGAACGACAAACGGGCTTTCCGGATTCTTTGTCACATCAAATAAGGCTTCACCATCCAATTCCAAGCTCCTGTCTTTCAAAAACAAGGAGGAATATGAAATCGTCGATCCTTTATTCAACCAAACGGTACTCCCATCCGGCAATGCTATTTTCGATTTTCCGTAGAGGGAAGTAAAGGTCTGCAGACCCGCGTGCTCCTTTGTGTAAGAAGTAACCATCCATGTGGAAATCGATATCACCATTAGGACAATTGCTGCAGCGACAGAAATAACAGATTTGACTCCCATTCGGGAAAAAAGTGATTTCTTGTCTTTCTTTAAGCGAGATTGAAGTTCTTTCCAGTAATAATCGGGATCAGGAGAATAATCTGATGCGTCTTTTTTTATAGCTTCCCATGTATTTTCTAACTCGTCATATAAACGATGATTGTCAGAAGAAGCAAGCCATCGATCCAACAGGATTTGATCATCGGGACTTAACTCTTGCTTTAGTCCTGAAATGATGAGTTTCCAGGGTATTATTTTTCTCTTCATTAAAATAGCACTAGAATTTTTAGGTATGACACACCAAACGATGACAACCCTATACTTTTTTGTGCTTTTTTTTACGACTGTCCGAAAAGAAACCGATTTAGCGAAAGTATAACCGTTCCTCTATTCCTAATTAGGGAAGGATACGAGCGGTTTTTCCGGTGACATAGGACAGTTGTTCTAAGGCTGTTGCGGCGCCTTTGTCGCGTTTGAAAGAGAAATTATACTTTTTATTGCTAATACCGGTCGTATCCATAGCAATACTAATCTCATAGGTTTTCTCCAGATGTGCCACTATTTCTTCAATAGAGACATGGGTAAGAGAGACCAGGCCGAAACGCCATGAAGTGAGGGAATTGACATCCACTTCGTTTATCTCGATCGTTCCGTCAACCGGAGAATAAAGGGCCTGCTGCCCGGGGCGCAATACAGCCAGGGGGGCAGCATCTGCCTCCAGTTGCACTGAGCCATGCATAAGCAAGGTTTCTGTATATCTTTCCCCAGCACGTGTATTGATACTGAAAGAAGTGCCAAGTACACGGATATCTTGATGTTCAGTATGGACAACAAATGGACAGTCAGGGTCTTTTATGACATCAAAAAAAGCTTCTCCATCCAGAGAGACTCTACGCTCGTTAGCGTCAAACGATTCCGGGTAAGAGAGTCTGGTCTCTGCCGCAAGCCATACTTGCGTACCATCAGGAAGGGTTATCCGGCGAACGATATCTGCATTTTCAGCATTCACTTCGGTAATAAGGTCCGGTTCTTGCTGACGCACCAGGAATATAGTCGAAACCACGAGGCATACAAGCACGGCGGCAACTACACTTGTCCATTTCCACAAGCGTACACGTGTGGCCTTCCGTTCAAATGTATCGATACGTTTATTCAGGTTCGCAAGCGAAACAGCCGTTCCAGCTTCCACCTGTTCACGATTAGTCCAACGGCGGGCTTTCCAGACAGCTTCTGCCTCAAAGAGGATACGTTCGTTTTCGGAAGATTCCTTCAACCAAGCCAGTAAGGCCGTCTTTTCTTCTTCGGTAAGCGTACCTTTTATATATTTGTACAATATAGAGTCATCCATGTATGTCCGTTTGCTTATATAGGGGTTTGCTTTATATACAATTAAGCGCCTGAAACTACCTATTATATGATCTTGTTATTGACATCTTTTTTACATTCCTGTTATTTTTATGTTACAATCCGACAAAAAGCAACAAGAGTGCGACTGTCTCCGACCTGTATTTCGACAACTTTTCACGCAACAGTTTAAGCGCTGTGTAATTATGATTATCCACCGTGCTGAGCGAAACGCCCAGGCGTACGCTGATCTCCTTACTCGGAACGTCTTCCAGGTAGCTAAGAACAAACACTTCGCGGCAGCGGGGCGGTAGGCTGTCGATCGCTTTTTCGATCACATCCCGGAGTTCCCGATTGTAAAGCGTACGGATAATATCGCATGTATCGGGGTTGAAGTAGTTTGAACGCAGTTCCTCGAGTTCTTTTTCGGTGTTTGAGTAATCACTTGTCCGCATTTTACGCTTGATCACATTCAGCGAAGTGTTATACACAGCCCGGTAAAGGTAAGCACGTATGGATTGGGATTCGTCCAGCTTTTCACGATTCAGCCAAATGTTGAGAAAAACGTCCTGCACTACATCTTCCGCCTCCTCTTCACTGAGCAGCAGTTCAGCATAGCCACGTAACGAAAGATAAAGCCGCTGATATAGCTCATCAAATGCTCTACGGTCTCCTTGTCGGATAGTATGTATGAGTGGTTTTTCTTCTCCCATTCTGGCAGACATGATAATTACTGCAAATATATGCTATTCGGCAAATAGTTTAAACATTTTGCCCCTTCATTTGTTGTTTATTCTATCTTTGTGATTCTTTAAAAAAGAATGAAGTATGAAAAAACATGAGCTTTGCTGTGTGGGGCATATCACACTGGATAAGGTAGTGACACCAAAGAACACCGTTTATATGGCCGGTGGGACATCATTTTATTTTTCACATGCGATCAAGCACTTTGATGATATCGATTATACCCTGGTCACTGCCCTGGCAGCATCGGAGATGAAAGAAGTTGACAGGCTACGTGCCGAAGGGATCGACGTATCAGTAATGCCCAGCCGCCACTCAGTCTATTTTGAGAATATATACGGAGAGAATCAGGATAACCGTACACAACGGGTATTGGCAAAAGCCGATCCGTTCACTGTAGAGTCGCTGTATAATGTTGACGCTGATATTTTCCACCTGGGAAGTCTGCTGGCCGATGATTTTTCGTTGGAAGTAGTGAAGTATGTTGCTGGAAAAGGAAAAATATCTGTTGACTCACAAGGATACCTGCGTGAAGTAAGAAACACCGACGTGTTTGCCGTTGACTGGGTGGATAAAAAGGAGGTACTCCCTTATATCCATTTCCTGAAAGCCAATGAACATGAAATGGAAGTGCTGACCGGATACAACGATATCACCAATGCAGCCAAGCAGTTGTATGACTGGGGTGTGAAAGAAGTATTGATCACGCTGGGCAGCCTGGGTTCCGTCATTTATGATGGAAGTACGTTCTACCGTATTCCGGCCTATATCCCGGAAGAGGTTGTGGACGCTACCGGTTGCGGGGATACGTATATGACCGGTTACCTGTATAAACGTGCAAAGAAAACCGGCATTGAAGAAGCCGGTCATTTCGCTGCCGCCATGTCGACGATCAAGATCGGACGGCTCGGCCCATTTGCCGGGAGTAACACTGATATCCAGCATTGCATGCAGACGGCTGGACAACGGCTTCCTGATCTCTGAATCGCTTCCCTAACCGGGAAACAGTAGAACCGTTTAAAGAAAAGAAACTTGATATGACACCCTCCTTTGCCGCTATACGCCCCATAGAGATTGTATTACTCATCCTGGCTGCAGCAATCATCCTGCTACTGGGCTGGATAGCTTTTCGGTTAAAGCGAGCCAGGGTACATAGCTATCATACGGCCAGTACCTGGATGTTGGACCTATTGGAATCCATGCCCGAAATAGTGATTATTTTTGATTCTTCCCAACGGATCATGGAAATTATCAACCAGAAACGGACCGTGGAGCATTATGGTTATTCAAGCGAGGATTTGGTTGGGAAGACAATTACCGAACTGGAAGAACTGGAGATATTTAAGGAGGTAGCCATTATTGTCCGGCAACACCTGCAGGCTACCTTGGCCAATAAGCAAACGTATGATTTTGATCTTGAGGTAAACAAAGACGGAAAAAGGTATTATACCCACTCGCGAACCGCCCCGTTCGGAGAGAATGACGTTATTTACTATTCGCAAGATATCACTTCCCGCGTAGAAGCTGAAAAAGAGATCTCGCGGCTGAAAACATTCCTTCAGTCGATAATGGATAATCTGCCGGTGGGAGTGATGGTTAAAAATGCATCCGACAACTTTCGCTATTACTTTCACAATCAGAGATTATTGGAGTTATTCCCAGATCGTAAGATTCAACTGGGTTTGAACGATTTCGAAGCCAATGATCCCAATCCAGAAAAGTTACATCAGGAGGATCTTCGGGTGCTGGACTGCGATCAGCCTCTTACGTTTGAGCGTGTCTTCTACAACAACGAAACAAGTACACCTGCCTATTGGGCCGACGCGACTAAAAGCCATTTCTCCGACAGTGAGGGGAACACCTTTATTATTACCACCGTAGTCGAAACCACCGACATTCGGAAAAAACAGTTAGAGTTGGAATCGACCCGGCGACATCTTTCCCTTGCCCTCGATGTTGGAAACCTGGGAGCCGGGACATACGACGTGGCAAGCCGGACGTTCAAAAGCTTTTACAAGCAACTGGTGGCCAAGGAAGGCATGACATACGATGAAATTATCAAAACCATCCATCCACAAGATCAGTCTTTATACGCAAGTATCTTCAACCGCCTGATCTCCGGTCTGACGGATAAAGAACATGAACGGGTCCGTTTCCTGATTGACGGTTTTTATGTCTGGTATGAAATTTTTGTGATGTCGTTGAAAGACGAAAACGGCAATGTTTACCAGTTACTTGGATCCGAGCTTAATGTCAATGAAGAGGTAGAAAAGCAAGTAGAGCTACAGGAAGCCAAATCCAAACTCGAACTGGCTTTCGAATCGGCCGAGATCTCCCATTGGGAGTTTGATGCACAGACAGGCGTCTTTTCTTCCGACTATCCGGAAGTCTTCGAATCCAAAGGTTTCACCATCCCGCAATATGCCGAGTGTTTTGCAGAGGAAGACGCTCCTCTCTTTATGACCGGAATGGATCAGTTGCTGAAAGGCGAGAAACAATCGATGAGTCTACAGGCCCGTATTACCTTCCCCGGACAACAACAGCGGTGGTTTGAGATACATGCCGTCGTGTCTAAACGGAATGAAGAGGGGACGGTCTCCCGCCTTATCGGCCTGAGGCGTGACATTACCGCCCTGAAGATCACCAACGAGTTGATTGAGCTTCGGAACAGAGCCGAAGAATCCAACCGGTTAAAGAGCGCCTTCCTGGCCAATATGAGCCATGAGATACGTACACCGCTGAACGCCATTGTCGGCTTCTCGAACCTGATTATGGAATCCACGGAGCAGAATGAAGAACTAAAGGAATATTTCTCTATCATTGAACGAAACAACGATCTTTTGTTGCAACTCATTAACGATATCCTCGACCTGTCCAAGATTGAAGCCGGCCAATTGGATTTCCATTTCACCGACTTCCCCGTCAGTGCTATCTTCAATAATCTCCGGCAGGTGTATGAAAGTCGGCTACAGCCGGGAGTCGAATTACAATGTGCATTGCCCGATACCGACTGTAGGATTCATTCCGAACTGAACCGGCTCACCCAGGTGGTGTCCAACTTTGTAAGCAATGCGGTCAAATTCACTGCCAAAGGATCGATTATCATGGGCTATTCCTATACCGAAAGCGGCCTCCGTTTCTACGTACGTGATACGGGGAAAGGCATTGCCGCCGAAAATCTGGGTTCCGTATTCAATCGTTTCGCGAAATTTGATAGCTTTGTGCCGGGTACCGGGTTAGGGCTTTCCATTTGCGAAACCATTGTCCAGTACCTCGGCGGAGAGATCGGCGTGGTATCGGAAGTAGGAAGAGGAACGGAGTTCTGGTTTACTCTACCCTGCGAGCCTGCACGCATCGCACCGCAGACAACGTAACCACATAAAGAATCATACAAATGCGGAACAACTTATCAGCTACTTATTCGAGTGAACAGATACGATACGGTGTATTAACCTTTTTCCTTGCTCAGGGGCTATGTTTCTCCAGTTGGGCCAGCCGTATCCCGGATGTCAAAGACTTGTTTTCGGGAAACGATGCTTTTTATTGGGGGATGGTCTTGTTCCTGATACCGGCTGGTAAATTTATCGCTATTCCGCTGGCCGGATATCTGGTCTCCAAACTCGGTAGCCGTATCATGGTACAGGTTAGCATCGTAGGATATGCCCTGTCGTTGTTTGCTGTCGGCCTGTCTTCTTCCATTTATATGTTAGGTGCCTGCCTGTTTTGCTTTGGGGTGTTCTGGAACTTGTGTGATATTTCACTGAATACGCAGGGGATCGGTATCGAACGCTTATGCGAACGTACGATCATGGCCTCTTTCCACGGCGGATGGAGCCTGGCTGCCTGTATGGGTGCCGTGATTGGTTTTATTATGATTATTACCGGCATTTCTCCGTTCTGGCATTTTACACTGATAGCCGGCCTGATCATGCTCGGCGTGTTGTATGGCCGCCGTTTCCTGCAAGAAGACAAAGAGGCTTCGCCCTCCGTAGCCTCCGAACAGACCGAAGGCGAAGTGCTCATTACAGAAAAGAAAGAAACACCCGCCCTGCTCAGTTTTGTCCGTAAGCCGGAAATGTTGTTGATCAAGTTGGGTATTGTCGGATTGTTTGCCCTGATCGTCGAAAGTGCCATGTTCGACTGGAGCGGCGTGTATTTCGAATCCGTATTGCAGGTGCCTAAGTCATTACAGATCGGTTTCCTGGTCTTTATGGTGATGATGACTACCGGACGTTTCCTGGCCAACTGGGCCTACAACCTGTTGGGTAAACAACGCGTGTTGCAACTCTCCGGTTTACTGATCTTCGTCGGTTTCTTTATCACCGCTCTGTTGGGTATGGTATTCGATTCGATGGCTGCCCGTGTAGTGGTCAATTCGTTTGGTTTTATGTGTGTGGGACTGGGTATCTCCAGCATGGTGCCGACCATTTATAGCTTGGTAGGCGCCAAATCCAAAACGCCTGTCGGTATTGCCCTGACGATCCTGTCGAGCATCAGTTTCATCGGTTCATTGATTGCCCCCTTACTGATCGGTGCCATCACACAGGCATTCAATATGAAATATGCCTATATCGTGGTGGGTCTATTAGGCCTTTGCATCCTGCTGATGACTACCTACAGCAATGCATTCAAGGCGGAAGCCACCGAAAAAAAATAAGTAAGCCCGCCACTCATTACCCGCCGGACTTTCAACTGCCTTACACTAAAACAGGTGGACCCTTTTGAGGGGCGCTAACATAAAGAGGTAACTGCTTCACAGCAGCTACCTCCCTTTCCAATAATACTTAAAAAAAATAAAATACAGAATTAGAATATGGGTCCTTCCCCGAAATTGGGAGCTCCCTTATCAGCCCATACCCGTTCGGAGTTCAGCAGTGCGGAGTTGTTCACCCCGGTTGTGAATCCTTCGGCTTCATAGGCCGCTTTCTTGATGTCATACATTAAATCGGTTTCATTCGGCGGCGTCACACCAAAGCGTCTTGGAATCAGCGTATTGCTTACCAGGTTTACCCAGGGGATCAGTTCGCTGCCTGCCATGGGTACACCCGAACGTCTGACGGCGACATACTGATCGTTGGGTTGGTACATAAAGTGGAGGTATTGTTGCAGGTATACTTTCTCCAGTTGCTCAGCTGTAGAGCCGGTCAACAGGTAATCCACATTTTCCATCATCGTGTCGATTTCACCCGCCTGCAATTGCAGGGGTTTCTCGTTAACATCATAGATATGTTCTTCGTCGTAATACGGAATCTTGTTTAGACGAGCCAGACGGTCGTATACCTCGACAGAAGCCCTGACAGCGGTTTCATAATATACCTCTGCCGACTCGGGAAGACTGGCGCCCAACAGTTTCATCTCAGCCAGATACAGGTTCACTTCTGCCGTAGAAAGGGCCATCCCATACCAGGGCACATCTATGAGATCTTGTTTGACTGCCCCGCCGGGTTTAGTCGGGTAGGTAAAGTCGAGCTGTCCGTGTATCATCTCTTCATTGAAGGCAGAGTACGGCGTATAGGTCTTGGTCGCTTCCCCGATTGTCAGCTGCAACTTGCTTTCGTCGAAATAGTTGTATTCGTCCCGGTAAACCGCTTTGTCGGCGGCATCCATTTCCACCGGAATACCGTAGAAACGTACCCAAGGTTCGCCCAAGCCTTTCCATTTCACGAATATTTTCTTTCCATCGGCATCCGTTGTATACGCTACATTGTCGAGGATGTATTGCGGAACAGCGAATGAAGAAGTAACACCTGCCGCCATCTTTTCCGCTTCCATATCGAAGAACGCTTGGATCACTTCGGAATTGAACTGGTTCTTGGTGAACATGAAGCGTACACGCGGGTCACGGTTCTTCAACATGAAATCGACCACATTCTTACTGGCAGCGCCCAGATTGGCCAACTCGCCGAAATGATAGTTCAGCGTACCTTTGTTATACACAAAGTCATCGGCCTGTCCGCTCATCACGAAGGCGGCACTCGATCCTACTTCCCCGGCCATCTTCAATGCCTGTGCTTTGTCCTGATACAACAGGCGGACGGCGAGTTTCAGTTTGACCGCACTGGCAAATTTCAGCCATTTCGCTTTATCACCACCATAGACAAAATCCTGATTGACCACCGATATCTGGTCGGGCAGATCGGATGAAAGTACCTTGATGGCGGCATCCAATTCGATAGCCCATTGGGTGTATAATTCTTCCATGGTATCGAATTTCGGCGTTATCGTTCCGCCATAACGGGCGAGAGAGGCTTCGGAATAGGGCATAGAGCCATACATATCCGTATCGAACATACCCAGGTAGATACACAGCGGCTGCAACATGGCCTGGATCGTTTGGTATTTGGCCGCTTCTTCTTGGCTCAGCGAAGATACATAATGGTCGATTTCCCGTTTGATGTTCAATACAGACACATTCTGGCTGCCGATACCACCATTGGCACTCATATCATAGAATCGGTCACGGTAGCCGTCGGTGGGAAGGAAGGCTTGCGACCAACGCGCCATATACTTGCCGGCATAGAACCACATATAATAGTCGGAGGGTTCGAAGTTCAGGATACCCTGCGTAAACAGGTAAGGCACATTCGGGTCACTGATCGAAGAGGGATCGGTGTTTATTTCTGCAAAATCGTCTTCACATCCGGTCATTGCCAACATCGAAGCGGCCAGAAATAAGGATACGATTGATTTATATTTCATGATCTTTCTTTATTTATGTGATTATGTAACATCTGTTATCAGAACGTTGCGTTGATAGTGAACATATAGTTGGCCGTGTACGGGCTGAACGAACGCATACGGAATTCAGCCGCATTCGTACCACGGATAGATTCCGGATTCTCATGATTGGGCGCCGTATTCAACAAGTAGCCCAGGTTACGTCCGACGAGGCTCAGCGACAGGCTCTTGGCACCTACCTTAGCGGCAGCCAATGCCGGGAGGCGATAGGATACACTGACTTCACGCAGGGCTATATAGTTCAGTTCTTTAAACCAGTTGTCGTTCAAGGTACCGGTAGCCCAGCTGTTGCTGTAATAGGCGGCACTTTCCATGTGTGCTGGTTCCAGGATACCTTTGTCATAACATTCCTGGTAGGTCATACCGCTCACATCCATTTTCTGACCGTTTACGGCATCGACGATCGTATTGGGAGCAAACACGCCGTTCGGAATAAAACCATCGGTGAAGGTCATACCCTGACGGTCGGCATAGTTACTGGTCCAGGTCATACCCTGACGATATTGCGTCGAAGACCCGGAGAAGCCATACGCCGTAGCATAACGGGAGTTATACGAAGCTACATACCCACCGAAACGGGCATCCAAGGCTACGTGCATGCTCCAATCCTTATAAGACAGCGTGGTGGCAAGCGAACCCAGGAAGTCGGGCGTCATGGAACCTACTTCTTCCGCCTCGCCCGAGCGCTGGGCATAGGCCGTACGGACACTGTTGTTATATGTCAGGACAGGAAGGCCGGTAGCTTCATCGATCTTGGGTTTGGAGTCAGTCATCAGCAGACCGTATTCTCCTCCTACTTTCGCCACCGAAGCGATGCGGTAGTTACCTCCCGCGACAGCGCCTTGCTGCACCACATAGTCGGCAACGTTATCGTGCAGTGAAATAATCTTACTGTTATTTTTTGTCCAGGTCAAGTCTACCGCCCATTCAAAGTCTTTTGTCTGGATGGGAATGGTGTTCAATGCAATCTCGACCCCACTGTTCTGGATATTACCAGCATTGATCAATTGAGAACTCAGTCCGGATTCATAAGGAAGCGGGATCGGCATGATCTGGTTCTTGGTATTTTCTTTGTAATAGGTAGCATCCAACGCAATACGGTTGTTGATGAAACGCCAGTCGATACCAACTTCCCAGGCATTTTTCCGCTCCGGTTTCAGGTCGGTGCTCTTTATCTGATCAGGCAGCGATAAACTATAGATATAGTTTGAACCGAATTGGGTAGAACCAAGTGTATACCCCGTATTGATGTAATAAGGGTCAGTATCGTTACCTACCTGTGCCCATGAAGCACGCAGTTTGGCAAAAGAAACCCACGACGGCAGTTGGTTGTGGAATGTTTCGTGGAGCAACCAGGAGCCCGAAACAGAAGGGTAGAAGTAGGAGTAGTTACCACTGGCATTCGTATACACCAAGGCCGACGACCAGTCATTACGTCCGGTCACATCCACAAAGAACTGATTTTTATAGCTGGCACCTGCCTGGAAAGCCACCGAGAGGATACGTTTGGTGCCTTGGATGGTTGCATCGTAAGTCACCTGGTTCTTCGAGTTGTCAATAAAATACTGTCCCGGTACAATCAGTCCTCCTTCTGTGTTCACCGAATTGTTCTGCACGAACTGGTTATAGTATTCCCCACGAAGGAATCCGTGTATGGCAAAATCATCATTCAACTGCTTGTTGGCGTTGAAGTGAGCAAAGGCGTTTGTCTGCTCTTTGGTATAGTTTGACAGGGAATAGTAGCCACCTTCATTGGCATAACCCGAACCTAATTCCTTTTTTTCGCCTCTTTTGTAATAATAGTTATAGTTACCACCTAAGCGCATATCCAGCCAATCGGTAAAATCGACGGTCATTTCCAGGGTAGGGCGTACAGAGGTTTCCTTCTGCCGGTAGTCGGTTTCATAGTATCCCCACCAAACGTCTTTCCCCGGAACGGTTCCGTATAGGTCACCATAAGCCGTATCGGCCATCCCACCGTGACTGCCTTTGTATTTGTGACGATAATAAGTAACGTCATATTCACGGGGGAACTGACCATTGACAAAGTTCTCACCCAGGTTGCGGACGGCATTCCGCGGCGTCGAATTGGCAAAGGTGATAGATGCTTCCAGTTTCACTGCCTTCGATATCTGATGGCTTGCTTTGGCCAACATGGACAGTCGGTTGAATGTGTTATTCGGCTCCGTACCTTGGGCCGTTTTGTACGACATGGAGGTATAGAAGGTCGTTTTTTCATTCCCTCCCTGTACGGCAACGTTGGTATTGGAGTTGAATCCCAACTGGTAAGCGTCCAGATAATTGTCATCATATATTTGCATGGTGCCTACCCTACCGTCGTATAACTGCACCTGCTTGCCTTCGAAGGTTGAAATATGGGGGCCCCAGCTCCAACCGGTAGCATCGTCGTTCAGGTTCTGGGAGATCTGCGACAACATGCCATCGGCATTTCTGTTATAGGCTGATGTGTAGTCCCATTTGTTGCCCGAATCCGAATAGTACGTATACCCGGGCAAGGCGCCCATCACGTATTCGTTCTGCAGGTCCGGCGCCCGGTATACATGGTCGATACCGAACGTCTGCGAGAAACTGACGCCCAGTCCTTGTCCGGCTTTGCCCGACTTGGTCGTGATCACCACCGCCCCGTTCAAACCGCGTGAGCCATACAACGCCGTAGCAGCTGCCCCTTTCAATACGGAAACCGACTCAAAGTCGTCGGGGTTCAGGTTCTTGAGTTCGTTCCCATAGTCATTGATATTCGCATCCCAGTCGGCATCTCCCGATGCACTGACTGAGTTGTCGAGGATAATACCATCCACCACATAAATAGGTTGGTTATTCCCTTTCAGCGTAGAGGCGCCACGGATCTGGATCTTGGTAGAACCGAACATACCGCCGTCCGACTGTGCGATTTCCACACCGGCAATCTTCCCTTGCAGTGAAGCTACCGGGGAGATTGTGTTCGCCGTCTTCAATTCGTCCCCTTTTAATTCTGTCACGGCATAGCCCAACGCCTTGGTTTCACGTTTCATCCCCAAGGCAGTGACTACCACTTCACCCAGTTTCTGGGTATCTTCCACCAGCAGGACGTCGACCACAGCCTGTCCCGCATACTTGATTTCCTGCGGGTGGTATCCAATATACGAGAAGCTGAGGACATCACCCTCATTCACATCCAGCGTAAAATTTCCATCGAGGTCGGTAACCGTACCGTTCGTGGAGCCTTTGACCAATACAGTCGCGCCGATCACCGGACCAAGCACGTCTTTCACATTCCCCTTCACCGTTTGCTTTTGCTGGGCAACGGTGACACTCTCACTCACTGTCTTAGTCGCCGCCTGAGCGTTCCCGAAAGAACAGCAAGCTACAGCCAACAGCAAGGAGCTGACAGACCTAAAAAATCTCATCATACCAAAAATGACATTTAAATTTAACAATAAAAATTAGACATACCTTGTGCAGTAGCCGGAAAGCCACCGCATGAAAAGACTATTACTTTCATACATACCTATTATTTAGTCGCGTTTTAGTTACCAGTCACGTTTCAGTTACCAGTCACGTTTTAGTCTATTTATCAATTGCGTTTTAGCGTATATGTAAATCGTGCTATCGTTTTTGCTTAAGTCATTGTCTTCGTTTTTAATTTGGCGCAGTATTGCGGGGGGCAAATATATGGCTATTTTTTTAGAAGAAAGGCCGCCCGGTTTAAAAAAATAAACGAATTAACAGTTGACGGTTTTACAAATATTAGTAGGGATGCCACTTTGGCTCTGTTGTTTTGTCTATCTTTGTTCGATTAATACATGCATTTATGAAAAGAATCACCCGGATCACGCTGGTCGGCCTTGTCGGCTGTTTAGGCCTATTGCCACTTTCGGCACAACAGGTCAATTACATGGATCACCTGTATGATTTTATTGAGAACACAACAGTCTTCGAGTTAAACCAGGAAGAAGGGCGGGCATACTTTATCCCCGAAAAACGACTCTCCCTGAATGGAACATGGAAGTTCTACTGGAGCGATGTGCCGGAAGGCATCCCCTCCCATTTTTACGATACAGGCTTCAACGACCGGAAGTGGGATCAGATCGAAGTCCCCTCCAATTGGGAAATGAAAGGATACGGCGATAAATTGTTCCGCAATGTACATGCACCCTTCAAGGCCAACCCGCCGTTCGTGCCGAGAGAGTACAATCCGACCGGAGCCTACCGTAAAGTGTTTACCTTGCCGGTGGCTTGGAAAGACGATCAGATATTCCTCCGGATGGAGAAAGTGGCATCGGCCTCCTTTGTCTGGATAAACGGACAGGAAGTAGGCTATAATGAGGGAGCGCAGGAACCTGCCGAATACAATATCACGAGATACCTGAAACCGGGACAAAACACGATCGCCGTCCATGTAGTCAAATACGCCGACGGTTACTACCTGGAAGGGCAGGACTACTGGCGCCTGGCCGGTATTTTCGACGACGTATGGCTCTATGCGACCCCTGCCGTACGCCTGTTCGACTGGCAGGTGGTGACGGACCTCGACGACGCCTACAAGGATGCCGACCTCAACCTTACAGTAGATATAAAGAAATACACCCCGGTCTCCACCTCCTCCTTCCAACTGAGCGCTCAACTGCTGGATGCTGCCAACCAACCGGTAGCCGAGTTGTCGGGCGAACCTTTCACCATCGACCAACCCGGCCGAAAACAGTTGACTCTCACCAAACACATCACCAATCCGAAGAAATGGACATCCGAAACCCCCAACCTCTACACCCTGAAGATGCAGTTACTTGCCACCGACGGGCGCGTCCAGGACCAGGCACAGATTCGGATCGGCTTCAAAGAGACCGAAATACGCGGCGAGACCTTCTACCTGAACGGCGTACCGCTCAAAGTAAATGCCCAGAACTCACACATGCAACATCCCGAATGGGGACATGTAATGACAGAAGAGGTAATCCGCAAAGACTTCGAAATCCTGAAACAATTCAACTACAATGCCGTACGCACATCACACTACCCACCCGTGAACCGTTACCTGGAACTGGCCGATGAATATGGCCTCTTCATCATCGACGAAGCCGGAGTGGAAGCCCATGCCACGGAATACGTCTCCGGACGCCCCGAATATACCGCCATGTACCGCGAGCGGGTGAACCGTATGGTGCTACGCGACCGCAACTACCCTTGCATCCTCTTCTGGAGTGCAGGCAATGAAAGCGGTGAAGGATTCAATATCGGCGAAGTAATCAAAGAAGGACGTCAGTACGACCATACCCGTTACTGGATGTATGGCGGAAATGCTTTCGCCCATCCTGCCGAAGAGATCATCGGCCCACGTTATCCCACCCCGATGGAAGTGGAAATGCAGGTCGGAATCATCCCCGACAGCGCCGACATGCGCCCGTCGTTTATGGATGAATACCTCTCCGTCGCAGGTAATGGCGGTGGCGGTCTGGACGACTACTGGCGAGTGATCTATGCCCATCCCCGCATGATGGGCGGCGCCATCTGGGACTTTGTCAGCCCCGGACTGACCGAACGCATACGGACCGTTCCGGACCAGTCGCCCCATCATACCCCCGTTCATCTCATGGGGAATGCCCGACTGGTCAAAGGTATTCATGGAAAAGCGCTCGACCTGAACGGACACGACCAATGGGCGCAAGTCTATCGGCAAGCAAATGTAGAAGTCACCTCCGGCCAACTGACCCTCACTTGCGAGGTATACCCCCGCAAACTCGTCAGCAGTTGCGGTTCATTCATCACCAAAGGTAATAACCAGTTCGGATTGCAACAACACGGCAAAGACTCACTTGACTTCTACCTCTATACCGACCGCAAATGCACCCTCCGTGTACCATTGCCCACCGATTGGGAAAACCGCTGGCACCAGTTGAGCGGCGTCTACGACGGGCAGCAGATGGCTGTATACATCGACAGCCGGAAAGTCGGCCACTGCGAAACCACCGGCACCATCAAAAACTTCCCCGTTCCTATCAATATCGGACGGAATGAACAATGGCACGGACAGGAAACGGATGTCTATATCTGCGATGCCCTGCTGGACAACGTCGGCATCTTCACCCAGGCCGTCCTCCCCGGCACCTACCGTCCGGCCGAGGCTGCTCTATGGCTCGACTTCGAAGCCGAAACCATTGCCGGCACCTTCTATAGCTACGGTATCGGCGCCCGTACCTACGGCAGCATCTGGCCCGACCGGAGTGTACAGCCTGAAATGTGGCAGATGAAAAAAACCGTCCAACCCCTCTCCATCACGCTGATCGACGCCGAAAAAGGCTGGATCGAAGTATGGAACCGCAATCACTTTCTCAACGCCTCGCACTACACTACCCGCTGGTTCCTTGAAGCCGATGGTGAAGTGTTAGAAGAAGGCCTCCTGAACCTCCAGGTAGACCCATTGACAAAGAAGCGGATACAGATACCCTGTCATAAACCCGTCATCCAACCGGGAAAAGAGTACCGTATCACCACCAGCACCACCCTGAAGCAGGCCGAAATGTGGGCGCCCGCCGGCCACGAAGTCGCCTGGGATCAACTGGAACTGCCCTGGCGCAAAGCCCTCGAACCGGCCACCGTCTCCGGCATGCTGACGCTCAACCAGACGCAACAGGAGGCAAAGATAGCAGGGCAAGACTTCACCTATACCTTCGATAAGCAACAGCAGACCTTATCATCCATCGTTTATAAAGGGAAGGAATTACTCCGCACTCCGCTCACCCTCTCCGTATGGCGTGCCCCACTGGCAAACGAACTCGACGAGTGGTGCTCCGGGACAGCCCGCACAAACAACTGGAAAGAAGGTTACAGTAACCAGGTCGCCACCGAATTCTATTCCCTGGGGATTGACTCCCTGATCCATGTCCCGCTCTCGTTCGAAGCCTATGAACTCGACGGCAAGGTATATGTCTTCATCCGCGAACTCCGCCTCACCAACAGCAGCACACTCGAAAAGAAAGACCTCTATATCTGGGGAATGCAGGCCAATGGATTCGAAAACCTGTATGCCTACACCATCACAGGCGATGGCAGCATCACCCTGAGACACACCGTCCTCCCCCAAGGACGTATGCCCCTTTGGTTGCCTAGGATCGGACTGACAATGACACTCGACAATAGCCTCCGGCAGGTGGAATGGTACGGACGCGGCCCACAGGAAAACTACCCCGATCGTAAGACCGGCTACAAAACAGGGATCTACCGATCCACCGTGGAGGCAATGTACGAACCCTACCTCATCCCGCAAGACTATGGACTGCGCACAGACAACCGCTGGCTCCGAATGACCGACGAACAGGGTCTTGGCCTCCTCTTCCGGATGGACGAATGGTTCAACTTCAACGCCTCACCCTTCTCCACCGACAACCTGACCAAAGCGTCCTACACCTACGAGCTACAGCAACAAGACGGCGTGACGTTGAACCTCGACTATGCCACCTCCGGCGTCGGCTGCACGGCCCGTTCCATCTTTGACAGCTACCGAGCCATGCCACAGGCCTATATCCGCGAACTAACAATTTGTTTGTTGGGAGATTAAACCCTGGAATATTTCCACAGTCTATTCTCTTGTAAGGTTTATATGTTATGAGTTCCCTATAAATTTAAAAACGAGAGTGTATGAGGAAGGTTTTAGTAATGCTTTTGATTGTAGCCTTAGGTGGTATTTCCGCCTACGCACAACAAAATCAACAGGAAAGAAGACAGCGGATGGAACAGATGAACGAACGCATCGCCTCCGACCTGAAACTGGACGACAAGCAGAAGGCTGAGTTCAAACAGATCAACGACAAGTATCTGAAGAAAATGGATGAAGAACGGCAAGCCATGCAAGGCCAGATGGATCGTGACAAGATGCGTGAAAAAATGCAGGCTATGAACAAAGAACGCAACGCCGACATGAAAAAAATCATGACCGACGAACAGTTCAAGAAGTATCAGACAGCCATGCAAAACCAGCGGCAAAACCCCGGTGGCCGACGGAACTAACCCATTCCGCAGGAACAAAAAAGAGGGCAGGAACGCTGGTGTTCCTGCCCTCTTTTTGTTCCAATTCATCCGGAACCACTTTCAGAACTGTCCGAATCTGAAGATCGTTCAGCTTCAAGTCTATCCGTATTTGAAGCTAAATTGAGGCGCAGGGTTATTGTTATTTTCAAAAAGAGGCGCAGGGTGTTTTGGGGTGTTGAAAAGAGGTAAAAGACACGAAGGAATGGTATAGGCATGTTATAGGCAACACGAAGGCAAATGATATGCGGGGTAGAAAATGATATTAAGAATTTGTGATTCAGCTGTTTATGATACTATGGAATGTGAGTTTCGGGTTTCCCCAGATTTAGGATTATTGTATTTTTTGTTTTAAGTTAGGGTTGTAATAAGAGCTGGGAGATCTTCAGATTGTACAGCATTTGAACATTTTTGTGCGGGTGAATACCGCGTCAGCGGTATCGTGTTGGTAGCCGTGGGTGCAAGCCCACGGACATGTAATTGGATTGTGTTTTATGCGCCGCGTCAGCGGTGCCGTCTTTGTAGGCCGGCACCGCTGACGCGGCGCATGATAATTGT
>JAVBUR010000094.1:0-48548 GCA_031555145.1 Tannerellaceae bacterium
TGAAACTTTCAGTTTCATAGGGTGAAACAGACAGTTTCAATAGGTGAAACAGACAGTTTCAATAGGTGAAACAAACAGTTTCATCCTAATGAAACTATTGCTGGTAGCCGTGTCGTTGCAAAATAGCTTCAGATTCGGACAGACTTGAAACTGAACGATCTTCAGATTCGGACAGATATGAAACTGATACTTATATCTTTTGCTGTATCCATCCATCCCGCAATCCGCGGGTTAGGGCGCTGATATTATCCCAATAGGCAGAGGCGACGGAGCGAAGGATGTTGACTGGATAGGTCAGAAAGGTCAGATAGAGTAGGGAGAGTGTTTTTTCGAATCCCTGGCCATTCCGTCGGGTATAGATGAGGCGGTTGCGTGATAGATAGTAGTTGCGCAGCGGACTGTTTTTACGGATCGACATGCCTTCCTTGTGGTAGACAACGGCGGCAGGTTCGTACCACAATTCATACCCGGCTTGCTGGATGCGGAAGCTCCAATCAAGTTCCTCATAGAAGAGGAAATAAATGTCGGTCATCAGGCCAACCTCCTCAATGATATGTCGTGAGGTGAGCATGCAGGCACCATGCGCCGAACCGGTAACGGATGCCTGGTCGTGTTGACCGAGATCTTCTTCTCCCTGGCCGATTTGGTGGCTTTTCATCCGGATACGCGTCAGTTGAGTGTAACCCGCATACTGTATAATAGTGCGATGGTGTTCATATAAGATCTTCCCTGAGACAAGGCCTACTTTCGGACTGGCATTCATCCGGCCGACAAGGGCATCAAGAAAGGGGCGGTCGATGACGATATCGTTGTTCAGATACAGGATATATTCGCCTTTGGCATGTTGGGTACCGAGGTTACTGCCACCGGCAAAGCCGAGGTTGTCTGAACTAGCTACGACGGTGACATCGGGATAGTTTTTTTGTTGAAGCAACGCCGCATCGTTTCCCCGTGAGGCATTGTCGACTACAATGACCTCATACGGACAGGTTTCATGCTGCCGTAAGGATTCAATCATTTCGCAGGTGTCTTTGTAGCCGTTGTAATTGACAGTGATGATGGATACTAACGTGTGGTCCATAGCATTTGTGTGTTATTGTAGGGCCGGATGTGACCGGATGGACAAAGATACGGCTTTTACGTGTGTAAAAGAGTCCTTAAAACGGGAATGATACTAAAAATAAAATACCTTTGTAGGAATTACAAAAGTTATGAATGTTTTATTTCTCGTATTCCACGGATTTGCTGAATACAATGGTATCAGTAAGAAAATAATGAGCCAGGTAAAAGCACTGCGTCAATGTGGGGCGGAGGCGGTGTTATGCCATACCTCTTTCGATGCCGCCGGTAATCAGTTGCGGATGATAGGCAATGACGAAGTCGTAGAGAACTTCGGCAATGGGCTGATGGCTAAGTTCAAGAAACGGATGTGTTGGGATTCGTTATATCGGTATATCCTTGACCACCAGATTGAATTAGTCTATATGCGGTCGTATCATAATGCAAATCCGTTTCTGCTTCATTTCGTGCGTCGCCTTCGGAAGCAAGGGGTGCGGCTTGTGATGGAGATACCCACTTATCCGTATGATCAGGAATACGAGGATATTCCTTTTTATTCAAAAGCAGGTTTCTATATTGACAAGATGTATCGGAAGGCGATGGCGCGTGAGCTGTATCGGATGATTGCCTTTGTGGATGAAAAAGAGATTTTCGGTACACCGGTGATTACCATCTCCAATGGGATTGACTTTGATATGTTACCGGTCAAACAACATATCAACAAGGATTCGAAACATATCAATCTGCTGGGCGTAGCCGAGATTCATTACTGGCATGGCTTTGATCGGGTAATTGCCGGACTGGAGCATTATTACCGCTCACAACCGGAAACCGAAGTGACATTCCATATCGTGGGAGAAGGTTATCAGGGCTATGCACAGAAGCTATACCAACAGGCTGTTGAAGCGGGGGTGAGCGACTATATCGTCTTCCATGGAAATCAATCCGGCAAGGAGTTGGATGAAATGTTCGAACTGGCTGATGTCGGTATCGCCAGCCTGGGACGTCACCGAAGCGGAATCACACAGATCAAGACACTGAAGAACAGGGAATATGCCGCTCGTGGAATCCCCTTTGTATATTCGGAGATAGATAGCGATTTCGAACAAATGCCTTACATCCTTAAAGCACCGGCCGATGAAACACCGTTGGATATCGTACAGTTAGTAAATTTCTATCAGACTACGTTACGTGATCCGCATCAGATACGGGCTTCGATCGAAGGTACGCTATCGTGGAAAGTGCAGATGGGGAAGGTCCTGAATGAAATAAATAATATATGACATGAAAGTTCTCATCGTTTTTAATGATATCGAAACGGATAATTTGTTTGTACACCTTCTGGCTAAAGGTATTAGAGAAGTTGGTGTAGATGTGTGTTGCTCAACAGACAAGTTTTGGAACGATCATGAAACAAAGTATGATATTGTACATTTTCAATGGCCTGAAGAAGTGGTGGGATGGTCACATCAAGATGAACAGGTGATTCTTCAGTTGCGTGAGCGTGTTGATGAATTACGTGCTAATGGGGTACGCTTTGTTTATACCCGGCATAATACGCATCCGCATTATGTAAGTAAGATTATTGGTCAGGCATATGATATAATCGAGTCGTGCAGCGATACTGTAGTACATATGGGGCAGTTCAGTTATGATGATTTTGCGAAAAGATATCCTGACAAACGCAATGTACTTATTCCACATCATATATATGAGGATACTTATCGTGAGGATATTACTCGCGAAGAAGCACGCGCTTATCTGAAAATACCGGCACATAAATTTGTGATTACGGCTTTTGGTAAGTTTAGAAACAATCAGGAGATACGGATGATGTTGAGTGCTTTTTTCAAAGCAGACGTGAAGGGGAAGCTACTGTTGGCTCCTCGTTTACTCCCATTCTCTCGCCAACCATGGCAACGTAACTTTATAAAACGTATGATCTCTAAACTGGGATACTATACCGTGATACCATTCATGCGATTATGGAATATACGAGCAGGTTCCAACGAGGAAATTGTGAGTGACCATGATTTGCCATATTATATTGCTGCTTCGAATGTAGTGGTTGTACAACGGAAACATATTTTGAACTCCGGTAATATCCCGCTTGGTTTTTTATTTCATAAAATTGTCATTGGACCCGACTGTGGAAATGTAGGTGAGCTATTGCGACTCACGGGTAACCCGGTATTTAATGCAGATGATACAAATAGTATAGCCGATGCTATCAAGCAGACCTTTTCGCTGGAAAACCAAGGTCAGGGAGAAAAAAACTACTCTTATGCATGTGAACAAATGGGGTTGAAGCGAATTGCCGCTTTGTATAAAGAAGCATATACCGTTACGCTTTATGAGTAGTTTGAAACAGCAACTTGTGTCCGGGGTATTTTATACTGCCATAGGAAAATACTCCAATATTGTTATTTCGTTAATTGTGGCCGGAATACTGGCTCGTCTTATTGCTCCTGAAGATTTTGGAGTGATGGCTATTGCTACTGTAATCATTGCTTTTTTTGCCATTTTTACAGATATGGGTATCTCTCCGGCTATTATACAACATAAAGATTTGTCTGATGAAGACTTATCGGGCATCTTTTCTTTTACCATCTGGATGGGCTTGGTTTTAAGTGTACTGTTTTTTGCTGCTTCATGGCCAATTGCAGCTTGGTATAAGAGTGCTACTCTGCGAACATTATGTCAGCTTCTATCTGTCAATTTGTTTTTTGCCTCGGCTACCATCGTTCCGGGAGCATTGTTTTATCGGAATAAGGAGTTTAAGTTTATCGCCCTCCGTAGTTTAGCTATTCAACTGAGTATTGGGAGTATATCTGTAGCCGCTGCTTTGTGTGGCGCAGGATTGTATGCGTTGATTATTAATCCTATCCTGTCTTCCATTCTTTTGTTTGGTATCTCGATATATCGGTATCCACAGCGAATGAAACTGACCGCAGGGATATCGCCGTTACGCAAGATATTCAGTTACTCAGCCTATCAGTTTTTGTTCAATGTAATCAACTATTTCAGTCGTAATCTTGACAAACTGCTTATTGGCAAGTATATGAATCTGTCTGAACTGGGTTATTATGAAAAATCATACAGGCTGATGATGCTTCCTCTACAAAATATCACACAAGTGATAACGCCGGTTATGCATCCGATTTTCAGTGATTATAAAAACGACCTGCAACAGTTATCATCAGCATACGAACGAATTGTTCGATTATTGGCTTTTATTGGTATTCCGCTCAGTGTGTTGCTTTTCTTTACAGCAGAAGAAATCACACTTATTATTTTTGGAGAACAATGGATGCCATCGGTGCCTGTATTTCGTATTCTTGCACTATCCGTAGGTGTACAGATTGTTCTTTCATCATCCGGTTCCATTTTTCAGGCAGCAGGCGATACACGCAGTTTGTTTATTTGCGGGTTATTTTCTTCTCTACTCAATGTTAGTGGTATACTGGTAGGGGTGTTTTACTTTGGTACGCTGGTGGCTGTGGCCTGGTGTATCTGTATCACATTTACAATCAACTTCCTGCAATGTTATTGGCAGATGTACCGCGTGACAATACAGCGTAGTTTATGGCCTTTCATACAACAATTACTTTCACCATTATTGGTAAGTGTAGTCATTGTCATTGTGCTACTACCTGTACATATTCTCTTGTCAGGGAGTAATATTTTTCTTACCCTTAGTGTGAAGGGGGCGCTTTATTTTACTGTATTGGGTTTTTATCTACAGCTAACGAATGAATATGATATCGTAACTAAGGTCAAGAATAAACTTTAGATACATTTAGTATACTTTTAGTCCTGATACGATCATATTCTGAGCTCAGGTATTTTTCTGTCTCAATAAAAGTGTTTACTTTGCAAAAAAAAAATGAAAAATATCACATCAGGAGAAGTGTTCAATCACTCATCTTATATTCCTTGTACGCATAATCGACTTGCTGGGAAAATGTTATTAACTCTTCAGTCGATAGGAGCAAAACGAATATTAGATATCGGATGTGGTAATGGAATCATGGCAAAATTTTTGATTGACCATGGCTTTGAAGTTGTTGGTCTTGATCCTGGCTCTGAAAGTGTGTCAAATTTTCGCAGATTATTACCAGAAGTGAGAATTTATCAGATGGATATTTATGACGATCCTTCTACGATGGCTGAGGCTGATTTTGATGCAGTTATATCAACTGAGGTTATTGAACATCTTTTTTTCCCTGGAAAATTACTGGAATTTGCATCAGCCAAACTCAAACCTAATGGATATTTACTTGTTTCTACACCATACCATGGATATGTGAAAAATTTATTCTTGTCAATTTTCAATAAATGGGATTATCATCACTCCTCTCTATGGGATGGAGGGCATATCAAATTTTGGTCAAAAAGCACGCTCGGGCGGCTTTTTAGAGAGAATGGATTTGAAGTGACTACATTTATTGGATGTGGGCGTGTTTCTCTCCTTTGGAATAATATGATAATGGTCGGACGATATTCAAATCAAAAGAAGATTTGAGGCATTGCAACTAATTTAACGATTATTTCCGCAATTCGTTATACAACACAAGTAGTGAACGAGCAGTATGTTCCCATGAGAAATTACTGCAACGATTTAGTCCATATGCTACCTGTTGGTCGTAAAAAACAGAGTCTGTTTCCAGCTTCAATAGCATATTAGTCATTTCTTCTTCCTGATAAGGGTCTATTAATATACCACCATCTCCTGCAATTTCAGGCATAGCCGTGATATTGCTGGTAATAACTGGTGTGCCGCAAGCCATGGACTCAAGCAGGGGAATACCGAAACTTTCCCGCAGGGATGCATACAGGAATGCTTTTGCTCCATTGTAAATATAGGGCAGATCGGCATTAGGAATATATCCCGGGAAACGCAACAATGGCTTGATATGAGATATCTCCTGTTGGGAGAGTATGTTATCAATAAAGTCTTCTTTCAGATCGGCAATCAATAAGGGGAGCGGTTTAGTCGATTGGTCTGCATACATGGCATAAGCCTTTAATATACGGGATGTGTTCTTCTTTGGATCTGTATTACCAAGGAAAAACAAATAATCTTTTTCCGGCAGGTATTTATAAGTAACAGTGGAAGGGGTTTCAATAGGATGGAAATGAGATCCGAAACCATTATAGATAGCTACCAGTTGATCTTCCGGGAGTCCCAATAGACGGATGATATTATTTCGTTCATACCGGGAAACGGTAATGATCTTCCGGCATTTCTTTAAAATACGCGGAACGACCAGCTTCCGGTAATACCAACCCAGGTTCTGATACATGGAGGCACTTTTACTTTCGCGTGGCTGTAGAAAGATAATATCATGCAACGTAAGTACGAGTGGGACTGAGCAATACAATGGAGCTGTATTACTGGTACAGTGCAGTATATCGGGATTGACTTTCTGTACAGCTCTTGGTAGTGCCACTTGTTCCCAAAGCGGGTAAGAGGGGCATTTGACTTCGATGATATGCACATTCTCCGATTCAGACAAACAACGATCTTCGCCGGGACTGACAAAAATGAAATACTCATTTACCTTATCAATCTGTTGCAATACTTTGATGGTTTCAAGTGCCACGAAATCCATCCCGTGTTTGTTTGGGCGGAAAATACGTTGTGCTTCAATCGCTATCCTCATATCTGATATGTTTAGTTGAATTTATCTTATTTATCTATCATCCTTTTGAAGCTCCCCGCAAGCGGAAGAGGTTGAAGAACATCAAAATAAAGAGAATGGGTAAACTTAATATGGCATTTCTGAGTTTTTTATCTACAAGATAATCGGGGATAGCGATACTAAACGTAATGCAAAGTAACAACAACACCCCCCACCATTTAATAGCCAATATCCAGTCGAACCAAGTCAGTAACAGGGATATTAGCACAATGAGTCCGAAGAGGATCACACGCGGGAGCATCATCCATTGGAAGAGCTTGTTACAGTAGTCCCAATTCCCTCGTAGCATAGCCATAGGCATAGATCCGATCCCTGAGAATAAATTGGCAAATTGTGTAGCCAACCATTTGCGACGTTGTTGGTAGAAACCGGCTTTGCTGGCTACTTTCTCGTCGTATGTATATACGTCTTCAAGATATTCAATATATATATTTTGTTTGAGAAGAATCAACTCAAGCTGCTTTTCCACTCCAAGATCGGATGCAACATGGATACTGTTTTGGAACAATTCATATTCAAATGCCATTCCTGATCCCATCAGACCGCAAGAGAAACCTAATTGGGTATGTCCTTTACGGAAGATAGAGTTGTTGATCTCTTCGCTGACAGCATCAAGTACTGCAATACTGGTATTTCTGTTCTTGGCTACTTTATGTGTTTGCACCGCTGCACAGCCGGAATAGAATGCATCATTCAGTTTATTCAAGTAATTCGTGTCTACTGCATTGTCTGCATCCATTACCACTACTACATCATACGTGCAATTTTGTTGGTCTATATAATCAATGGCAGCCCGGAGTGCGTTTGTTTTAGAATGCTTCTGCCCTTGTAAATTGACGATATGAGCCGATAGCTCGTTTAATTCTTTCTGGGTAGTGGGCGATAGTCCTTCTGATATTACATATATACCATAGTTCTCTTTCGGAAAGTCCTGCGAAAGAAACGAACGAATAGAATTCAGAATAATCACATCTTCCTTATCGGTGGGGAACAAGACCGCAAAACGATATCTCTTCTTTGCCTCCGGGTAATGATATTTACGCTTCTTCAGCGAGAAGACAGCAAAAATGAAGAGATACAAAACTGATATCAGGAATATGAGGAAAACGATAGCCTCCCCAATTACCCATATGTTTTCATTCTTTTGAATCCATTCACTGCCTAAATAGAAATACTCTTCCATCTTTTTATTTTTTATCTATATACACAAGTTGTTTTTCTAATGAGTTATCGAAATACTCCCCTTTCAGGACAATGGCCAATGCGGAAAATGCAATAATAGCCGTTGGATACTGTCCCCAAAAGGGATTGCCATATGCACTGGCCAGCATGCCGAAAATGCCACAGAGTAGCGCTGACAAGATTCCTTTCAACTCTCTGTTGTGAATCTTAAACATAATAATATACGCTCCACGTCCTATGGCCAGGAACAACATACCCAGATATAATGTCAATCCTACTACACCAGTCTCTACCCATAACTTTACATACCAAGAGTCATTGGGGATCATCGTAGTCAGTCGAATAGAGATATCCTGGTTTTCCGGGCCGGAAAGACCCAGTCCTTCTCCAAAAGGTTTGTTTTTCAGATATTCACCCAAAATTTTCTGATTGTCTTTTCGTACAATATATGACGCATCTTCTGTAGGCCTGAATGCGGTGCGCATGCGTCGTATTTGTTGATTGTCTTGTCCGATGTTGGTAAAAGCAAAGAAGCAATAGATAAACAGAAGAGCAATACCACTGGTTACCAACACTTGTATGTTTTTGCTCACAACAGCTAATAGGGCCAGACCGGCAAGAGGTACAATCATTGAGCCTCGTGTACCGGATAAAAACATCGTATAAATTGCCAATATGGAGATTAATCCATAAAATAGCTTCAGCTTATTACTTTTGATATAACAGGCAACGATAAAAAAGACGATTCCTGCACATCCCATGTTTGATCCAAAATTACCAGCGTCGGTAAAAAAAGAAAAATAACGCGTTCCGGTTCTAAGCAAATGCGTTCTATACGAACCTTTATCCAGCCATTCAGTCTCTGCCCAATCAAAGCCAAACCTCTTTTGCATAAGTGCTTTTATTATAGCCAGCAGTGTAAATAAGGCATACATCAGGAGAAGAGTCTTTACCCATTTATACTTATCAAAGAGTAAAGCTACGATCAGAGAAACAAAGAATCCGTTCACAATCAATCCGCGAGATAGGACCCAACCTTTGACTACACCGGTCGGATTGTACACCTCTGCCAGACAGTATAACATCCAGATGAAAGTTCCAGCCGTCAATACATTAACTCCATGCTTCCATTCGATGTTCCTTAATAAGGCCGAATGCACAATGATGAGGACTAACGTGGCTATCATCAGAACATCCATCAATACGCTAATTCCCGATATATTAATATAGCGGGCAATACCCATAATGAGATAATTTACTACAAATATGGCGAAATATAACAGAAGAGGTAATTGTAATATTTTAACAGCCATGATCACAAGTAACGGAAATGCCACGATAGTTCCCATTAAAACAACATTATTAGTTACCAATGAGTATACTATGCCAATCAGCCCTGGTATAAGGACCAAATTCACAACCTTTACATTACTTTGTGCTGTCTCTGTTACCTGATTCTTCTTCATGTCATTTTACATGCGTTTCTCTGGCCGTAAGACCCATATAGATAATCCTGTTTGCTACAGTACGTACAGACGTTTCGGGAGGTAATTGCCCGGTGAAGTCTTCTACCGTTTCACGCATGGCATTATTCAGGTAGATAAACAACGGGGTTCCATTTACCATATCCTTAAGATACTTGATGAATTCATCGTCACTTGTCTTCCATACACGTTGTGCGTTGGCTATCAATATGTTTATGTCTGCTTTTTGCAATAGGGAAACCGGAATGCTGTTCCGATATATGGCCGGGTGTTCAATCAGAACAATATTCTCGTCACCATCCACATCAGACAAAATGCTATCGAAAGCAGAAGCTTGTAGATACTGTTTTCTCAAAGTGGCGTCTTCATGAATGTTGACATACTTCACTTTTAGCCCTTGTTCTTCCCATTGCTCCAACAGATAACTGGAAACAAAACTTTTACCTTCTCTGGATTCAATGCTCAGCACATTAATATAGATGGTTTTCCCCGGTTTGAGGTAGCTGTTCAGGCGATTGCAGATATAGGTGGCTGAAATACGGTTACAGGCTTTAATATATCCTCGGTATTTTAACTGAATGTTTCCGGTGAAGGCTCCCAAGACAGGCATTTTAGTTAAACGTCTGGTCCGTTCGGCATCTCTCAATGTGCGATCAAGTAATTCGATCACCAGATTGCATCCGATAATAAAAATCACACTTCCGAAGAAAGAGGCAATCACAAACAACAATCGTTTATTACTGTCACTTGTCAGCGGGAAAGTAGGGGGAGAGATCGTATTTAAATTAGCAGAGGTAAGCTGAAGGTTCTTCTGTTTGAGTTTGGCCACATTCAACGAGTGGAATACTTCCAGATAAGCCTGTTCTGTTACCTTGATTTCACGTTCACGCCGGCTCAACTGGGTTCCTACAGGAGAAAACATTTTATATTGATCCATAAAATCATCCCGGCGGGCATTCATGACATCCAATTCAGCCTTTGCTCGCGTGTTTTGAAGTAATTCTTCTAACCATTTGCTTACTACATCATCAATGGCAATACCCTCTTTTGAGTACTTGTATTCATCCATTTCATCCGTAATGGTAGAGATTTTACGTTCTGCGGCTTTCAACTGATTCTTATAGTCCTCTAACTCTTTATTGACTTTTTCATCAGTACCGGTTGTATTAAAGGCTTCAATCTCTGTTATCCGGCCATTAATCGTTGATAACTCATTCAGCGTGGTAATGAAGTTGGTATTGGCCCTGAATAGTTTTGTTCTTGTCTCAATTTGACTCTCCAATTTCTTGACTAACTCGGTTGATGATTCATATTCCTTTAATACATCTTCATATCTGTCATTGAAATTAGTATAAGCAGCAGATAATGCCTTGGTTTGTTCTGCGTAGTTGATCACACCTTGCTCAACATTATATTGAGTTAAATCATTTTCCAAGACATTTAGGGATGCTTGTTGTTTTACCAATTCTTCTTCATAGTGCTTGATGATGTCATTCACCGTCCGATAGCGGATGCCGTCGTACGTGACCACCAACTCGTTATGGATCAGTTTTACCGTATTCTGGGCAATCCCCGGATCATTAGCCTGATAAGAAACTTCTACAAGATCGCTGTTGTCAAGTCGATTAACCGACGTTTTACGTAAACTTTCATAACTGTAATGAGAATGCTTCCCATTGAACAATTCATACAAAAAGTTTTTTGGTTCTTCTTTTTTGTATGCATTCAGATTGTCGATTGTTTTATCGAATGAGTCATGATCTATCAGCCGGCTTACTTCTTCTGGTACGATTTTTTGCAGTTCATTAAAGTGGGTCGCTGTGATATACATATTATCCTCATTGGGATTACCATGTATCATGTTTAAAGCAAACAGATGCGTTGAAACAGTCTCCAACGTACCCTTGGCTTTTGTCAGATTGATCAGGTTGTCGAATATATTATTCAACACAACGGTATTTGGCTTATCATCATCTAGCGTGGAGTTATAAGCTATCCCGGTATAAATACTGGTGGTTACGGTGTACGTTTTTGGTAGGAACTGGGTAAAATAGGCAACCAAAGCGGTAACGAATACCCCCCCCAATATCATCTGATAACGGATACGATATATGAAGCGAGCGATAAATAAAGTAATATCCATATTATCTGTTTATGATTTTTATATTTGTGAGCATTTCCAACAAGGTAATCGCGTTGTGGAGTCTCGCCCTTCCTTCCTGATAGTTTACAACAGCGCCTGAACGTCTGGCTCTTTCCATGGATAAAGTGATAATATCAATCCTACCGTTAATAAAATCTTGTTCTGATATTTTCATCTGGGCATTATACAGAGCAGCAGCGTCTGATTTGGCTTTTAATACGGCCAACTCACTGACTACCTGATTGTATGCTTCCAATATTTTAAGTTTGCGTTGTTCAATAGAAATCTCATATTCATACTCAATCCGGCGTAGTTTAGCCTTTTGTGCCCGCACTTTTTGCTTTTGTCCTACGAGGTCTCCAATAGGAATACTCAGGGATGCCCCTCCATAATAGGTATGTTGGGCATTACCGTAACTGGTTAAAAACAACGGGTCTTCAATGGTAGATTGGGAAGAGAGTGACGATATCCTGCCATATTGATAGGAGCCGGTGATACGAAAATAATTTAGCCATTTTGCTTGTTCAGCTTTATAGTTGGCTTGCTGTTCATCACGGCTTGACTCAAAGATCTGAACGGAAGCATGTTCAAACACTGATTGCAGAAATACGGAAAGCGGGGGTAACTGCACGCGTTCATAATCACCCAGCAACGCTTGGATGGATTCATCATCGGATGTAGTGACCGTGATCGAGTTGTTACGTTCTAAGCCTGTGCCGGTGCTATTTTTATTTTGAGAGAAACATGTACTGGCAAAAAGGGTCAGAAGAATGAGAAAGAGATGTTTCATGAGTTGTTATTTGCTTATACATCCTCCTTCTGCACAAAGGCAAAGAAGGTTTTTATGATGATCATCACATCGCCCCAAAAGGAGAATGTGCGCGCATATTTGATGTCGAGCTGTTTTCTTTCCTCGGCCGACATGGCTTCGGAGCCTCCCCGTTTTTCCACTTGCCAGAGTCCGGTAAGACCGGCGGGGGCCATGAAACGGAGGATGCTTTCGTCACTGGTTAGCAGTTCGGCTTCATACAAGGGTAGGGGACGGTTGCCGACTACCGACATATCCCCTTTCAGAATATTAAACAATTGAGGTAATTCGTCAATACTGTATTTACGGATAACATGTCCAACCCTGGTGATACGCGGGTCGTTTTTTAATTTGAAAAAAGCGTTGGAGCGTTCCGTTCGCTTTGTTTTCAGATAGGCCGTTTCGGAGGTGCTTTCGCTGTCGGAAAAAAGAATAATGCTGTTTTCATCCACAAGCACATCTGATACCATTGGTTCAGTTGATGTTACAATGACAGGTTGTTCCTGTGCTTCGGCCTCTTCCATGGCATATTGGTTGCTCTTTTTAAACTCGGCGAGCCGTTTATCGGCATCGGAATACATGGAACGGAATTTATAGAAATCAAATATTTTATAATTTGATCCTACTCGTTTGGCTTTATAAACGATTTTGCCTTTGCTTTCCAACCGTACGGCTAAGCCGGTAAAGATGAAAATCGGTGACAAGCAAAGTATCGCCATCAATGCAAAGAAAATATCAAAGGCCCGTTTCCATGTCGGCAATTTGAAATTGAGACTGGCCGGATCTATATCCGGTTTGAATGAGGTCAGTCTTTTTTTCGCTTTAAAGGTTTTAGCAATAGATAATATCCGCTGTAATTCTTCCGATGAAATAGAGTCGGAAACCATACAGTCAATGCCTGCTTTCAGGTATTGTAGTTTTTCTTCTTTGACTAAGGGAATAGCACTGATAAGGATAATATATGTTTCGATCTTCTGACTCCTTAACAGGTTGATGGTCAGTACGTCTGACTGATAATTTTTTCTTTCCAGAAATACACAACCGTCAATCTCACCTTCGGTAGAGATTTTCATTTGGGATAAAAGAGTATTCAGTTGCATTCGGTTAGAACAACTGACAATGTCTTCTCCTGATATGGTTTTCAGATGGGATTCTACGTGTGCGGTATTTCCAAAAAAAATATACTTCATTGTTTTAGCACTCTGCGTACCCTTACCTTTAATTCTTCGGGATTAAATGGTTTCAAGATAAAATCATCTGCTCCTTTTTCAAATAAACGAATCCGGTCTTCACTTCCATCCACACTTGATAAAATGAAAACAGGGATGTCGCTGAACATCTCGTTTGCCTTTATGTACATGAGAAACTCTTCCCCATTCATTTCCGGCATGTTGATGTCAGAAATAATTAAGTCGGGTATGTTACCTTCCATTAACCAGGCAATTGCTTTGATCGGGTTTTCAACATATTTCACGTCATATGCTGACAGATAGAGGGTTATGATCTTCGCAATTTCCGGTTTGTCGTCAAGTAAGAGAATTAATTTCTTCATGAGTATCAATTATATATATTATCCTTTTTCTTATCCGGCAAAAATAAGAAAAAAACTAATAGGCACGTATGAAATACAATAATTTTAATGCGTATCTCAAAGCCTCTTTAAAACAGGGAAAGCGGTGATTTGTTCACCGCTTTCCCTTAATTTTCTTTAAATCCCGTTTAATGTACCAACATGTCGGATGAGACCGGACTGAATTTCTCCGCATCAGACTTTCTCAGCATCACACCGCCGTTGTTCCAATTGGATGGCCATCCGCCGATGATATGTCCGAGGAATACCACCTTGATCTCATGCAAACCCTGGGCGAGTGCCACCGAATTGTCATGACGGGAGAATCGTTTCACTTCACCTTTGTTGTTCACCAACAGCTTTCCGTCGATCCATACTTCTTCATTATCGGATGAAACGAAATAGACACCGTCTTCCGGAATGTTTACATAGCCGGTGGCTACAGCACCATATTGTTTCACGCCGCGCATAGATTCGTCGCTTTTTTCCACACGGGTGAGTTCACGCAACGACGGAATAACTGACGATACCCGTTCCGAAACACTTTCCATCTGAGCCGTTTCGAGGAAATAGCCATAAGCTACCTCCATCTTAAGTCCCGGTTCTGTACTTTCTACTGTTTTAGCAGGAGCCAGTTCCTGTTTTTCAACAGTGATTTCACGGACTTTACTCATTTTGCCTGAAAGTAATACCGTACGGATCTTCAGTACACCCGATTCGGCAAATTCAATCGGCGCCTTATACACCGCAGACGTAGCTACAGGCTCTGTACCATCCAGTGTATAAACCATCTTGTTCACCGGACGTTTTGTTGTGAATTCCAAGGATACTTTATCGGTGAATGCTACAAAATTGCATGAACCATTCGGTTGTTCGGGTAGCGGAATATGATAGTTGATGTTATGTCCATCCAAGCGAACCAAAGCATTGTCCAGACGACGTTCGAAGTCTTTGTAGTCTTTCTTGTCGAGGGGTGTCCAAGTGATTTCAGCCAAGGCCAGGATACGCGGATACACACGGTATTCGTTTAATTCCGGTTGATACATGTATTCAGACCAGGCGTTACCCTGTGCGCCGAGTACATAATGGCCTTTGCCTGAAGTCTGCAATGCCTCGGGCACCGGATTGTATTTGTAAATCTTTTCTACGGAAGAATATCCACCGATAGAAACCGGTTCGATCTTCGAATCACCTTCAAACTGGTCGATATACAAGCCTACAGGGTTCGGGCTCATGATCACATTATGATCCATTGCAGCAGCAGCAATACCGCCTTCTTCACCACGCCATGACATAACGGTTGCCGAAGGAGCCAGGCCGCCTTCCAGGATTTCATCCCAACCAATCATCTTCTTGCCGTGTTTGGCTACAACCTTTTCCATCCGTTGTACGAAATAGCTCTGCAAACGTTCTTCAGCGGAGTGGCCGTCTTTCGCTTTCAGGCCTTCTTCACGAATACGCTTTTGGCAAAGCGGACATTCTTTCCAGCTTGCTTTCGGGCATTCGTCACCACCGAGGTGGATATATTCGCCGGGGAACAAAGTCACCACTTCATCCAGTACATCTTCGAGGAACTGGAATACTTCTTCCTTACCAGCGCAGAATACGATATCTTCTACACCCCAGATAATACGCGGGGTTGCCGGTTCGCCTTTACAGGATAGTTCCGGATAAGCGGAAATAGCCGCCATTCCGTGGCCGGGAAGTTCAATTTCGGGAATGATCGTGATATGGCGGTCTGCGGCATATTGAACGATCTCTTTAATCTGATCCTGTGTGTAGAAGCCACCATACTCAAAGCCTTCACCTTCGATGCGTTTGCCTCCTACTTCGGTCAGTTTCGGATACTTCTTGATTTCGATACGCCATCCCTGGTCGTCGGTCAGATGCCAGTGCAGTGTGTTTAGTTTGAACAAAGCCATGGCGTCGATATGCTTTTTCATATTTTCAACCGGGATGAAATGGCGGCACGGATCAAGCATCAGGCCACGGTATCCAAACCGGGGACTATCCTTGACGCTTACTGCCGGCGCTGTCCAGGCGATACCTTTCACCACCGACTGACTTTCAATCTCAGCGGGAAGCAATTGCATAAAGCTTTCCATACCGTAGAACAGGCCTGCCGGGGTTTGGGCCTTTACCATTACGCCCTGGGGTGTTACGTCCAGTTCGTATCCTTCTTCGCCAGTGTCTGCTGCGCTGTCCAGTATCAGGGCAATCGTTTCAGATCCGCTTTGGTCGGTAACGGTTTGCTTGTAACCGGTGGCTGTCTGGATTTTAGTGGAAAAGAAACCGGCCACCGTCTGAGCTTCCTGTGTGGGAGCGTAGAATGTGACGCTTTTGGGCAGTGTGAAGTTTCCTTCGTTCTGCGTGAGGCTTGCAGGTGCCGGGATAATGTTGATCCCTTTGTTGTACGCTGCCTGCTCGGCCGGTTGGCTGCAACCGGACAATAGAGCGCATACCACACCTGTGCACATAAATGCAATGAGATTCTTCATATTTATTTTATATAGGTGAATAGCTTTATTTACCAGGCAAAGATCGGATAAGCCGCCATGATCTGGTTGACCTTTTCCCGAACAGATGTGATGACCTGGTCGTTTTCGGGTGCAGCCAATACGGTATCCATCAGTTCGACGATTTCTCCCATCAACGGTTCTTTCGCCCCACGGGTGGTGATGGCCGGTGTACCTACGCGGATACCTGAAGTCTGGAAAGCCGAACGGCTGTCGAACGGTACCATATTCTTGTTTACGGTGATATCGGCAGCTACCAATGCCTTTTCAGCTACTTTACCTGTCAGTTCGGGGAATTTGGTGCGCAGGTCGATCAGCATGCTGTGGTTGTCTGTACCTCCGGAGATAATCTTATAGCCACTGTCGGTAAAGGCCTTTGCCATAGCGGCAGCATTGGCTTTCACTTGTGCCTGGTATGTTTTGTATTCGGGCTCCAATGCTTCACCGAAAGCAACGGCTTTAGCAGCGATTACATGTTCGAGCGGTCCACCCTGGATACCGGGGAATACGGCCGAGTCGAGCAATTGCGACATCATCCGGATCTCACCCTTCGGCGTCTTCTTACCCCATGGGTTTTCGAAATCTTTACCCAGCAGGATGATACCACCACGCGGTCCACGAAGTGTCTTATGTGTAGTGGAAGTCACGACATGCGCATATTCCAACGGGTTGTTGAGCAATCCGGCGGCGATCAATCCGGCGGGGTGAGCCATGTCGATCATCAACAGGGCGCCTACTTTGTCGGCAATCTCACGCATCCGTTTGTAATCCCATTCGCGCGAATAGGCTGAGCCACCGCCAACGATCACTTTCGGCATTTCGCGCAGGGCGACTTCTTCCATCTGGTCGTAGTCCACGCGTCCGGTAGCTTCGTTTACATTATATTCAGTGGCGCGGTAGAGGATACCTGAACTGTTCACGGGTGAACCGTGTGACAGGTGGCCGCCGTGCGACAGGTTCAGGCCGAGAAATGTGTCTCCGGGGTTCATCAACGCCAAAAAAACAGCCGCATTAGCCTGTGCGCCTGAGTGCGGTTGCACGTTGGCATATTCAGCGTTGAATAATTGTTTTAAGCGTTCGATCGCAATGGTTTCGCTTTGGTCAACCACTTCGCATCCGCCGTAGTAGCGTTTCCCCGGGTAACCTTCCGCATATTTGTTGGTAAGGCAGCTACCCATGGCTTCCATTACCTGATTACTCACAAAGTTTTCGGAAGCGATCAGTTCGATACCTTTCAACTGACGTTGATGCTCCTTTTCAATAATGTCAAAAATGATGTTGTCTTTTTTCATTACCTATAAAATTGATGATTGAAATGACGAATTCTCCCTTATGCAGAGACGGTGCAAATTTACAACATTTATTTTAACGCTTAAGGTATTGATGTGGCTTATTTCGCTGATTTCAGCCGCATCTTCCATTTGTGCGAACACATAAAATGAGACCGCCCTGTAGTTTGCACAAACAGGGCGGATGGGTGTATGTCGAAAACGGTTATTGGGGGTGTCTTGTTAAAACGGTTAGGGGTAAATGTTAGTTATACTTGAAATCTTTCAGTTTTTTCTGCAGTTCCTGACGGGCAAAAAAGATACGGCTTTTAACCGTGCCCAACGGAATGTTCAGCATCTCAGCTATTTCCACATACTGGTAACCGCTGACATAGAGGGTGAACGGATCTCTCACTTCGCAGCCCAGACTGTCGATCGCTCTGGTGATGGCTTTCAAGTCGCAAGTGCTGTCGGGTGATTCGAAAGTGGAAGTGTTGATTGTTTCGAGGTTGTAAAGGTCGGCACCCTGATCGATCATGGTGTAGCTTCGAACCGTACGATGGTAGTTGTTGATGAAAGTGTTACGCATGATTGTCATCACCCATCCTTTAAAGTTTACATTGTCAACATACTTGTCTCTGTTGTCCAATGCTTTCAGTGAGGTTTCCTGAAGTAAGTCAAATGCTTCTTCGCGGTTGGTAGTCAACATTAATGCCACATTAAACATATAGTCTTGCATGTTGACCAATTTGGTCTGAAATTGTAGAGCGGTCATTAAAAGAGAGAGTTTAATTGTTTGTTATTCTGTAATCAGTCAGTGTAATAGAGTTCATGTCGTTTGGAGCCCCTCAGATCCTTTTGACTCTACAAATGTAGATCGGCTGAAAATGAGGGAGAAAAATAACTGAAAGAAAAAAAGGTAAAACTCTCAATTTTTGTGTTTTTTCTGATTTTGAGCCAAACTTGAATAGAATTTACAACTACTTCAAGTTGTGGTTTTTGAATTATTCAACTTCCTGATCATTTTATTCAAGTAATGGTGTTGTCGGCACCTGGTAGTTCTATTGTCAGGATTAGGAATTTCTATTCCCGGATCAATGTCAAAGCCCTGTGGACGCTGTTTTCGGATTTGTCCGGATTGGATTCTTCAATTTTGTCCGAATCTGAAAGTGGCGAATCGAGGCGCAGGCCTCACCCCGGCGAGACGCACGAGCCAATACCGCGAGGCGCAGGCCTCAGCCGGCTGACATGCAGGCCTCGCGAAGGTGAGGCGCACGCCTGGATTTGACGAGGTCTGCTTCCGATATCTCCCAATCGACGAATCGCCACAAAAAAAGCGAATGACGTTACTGAACGATTCTCATCGCGTTCGTTCACAAACACGATGACGTTTGAAAAAATCATAACGGTGATTTTTTTAGACAGGCCGTGGTGTTTTTACCCCCTCCTCAGCGACTCTTCCTTTTTTTGAGTCCACATTCCACCGCACTGCCTGTCAGCGAATTACGGTGAACTCTATAGAAAAAAACTCCACGTTGACTCCACCGGAAAAATCGTAGAATCGGCGTCCCGACATCCACGGGTACACTTCCAAAATCAATGTGTACACGTTGCTGAATCTAGGCCTAGATGTCGTTGCAACAACGTCTAGATGTCGTTGCAACAACATCCAGATGTCGATGAAACAACTCTTAGGCGCAGATAGACAAACGCTTAGACACAAAACGACCATAGGCGAACGTTCTGTCAACTATAGGTAGTTGTTCAAACAAATATAGCCAGATGATTGAATAATCAGGTTGTGGATGTTTTTGTGGAATCAAGGTGGAGTTTTTTCTATAGAGTTCACTGTAATTCGTTGGCAGTCAGTACGGTGGAGTGTGGACTCAAAAAAAGAAAGAGTAGCTGAGGAGGGGGGTAAAAAGAGCCGTTTATTTACAAATGACACCTTGCCGGAGTTTCAGATTGTACAGAATCTGAAGATAATCCGAGGTCGTTTTGCAACAAAGCCCATAGGCTACGTCTGTAGTCGTGGGATACATTTTTAGGGTAACGAAGCATAGCGGGCGACACCCTGGCGGATGGAGGGAAGGCCGAAATTATCGATGGAAAGGGAAGAAAGGGGGAGGATGACGATGCCGGCGGCATCATCGGCAGCACGGGCGGTGGAGAAATCGTCGATGTGGCATTCGTAGAAAAGGTCGACGGTGTGCACGTCGAAGCCGGCGTATGGATAGATGTTGGGGATGGAGAAAAGGTAACGGCAGGTGGTGATGTCCAGGCCGGTTTCTTCCTTTACCTCACGGCGGACGGCGTCTTCGGCTGATTCGTGCATATCGACAAAGCCACCTGGTAGGTCGAGGGTATCGCGGGCAGGGTCTTTGGCACGACGGACGGTCAGCAGTTCACCCTGGCTGTTACGGATAAAGCAGGCGACTGCTGCCGAAGGATTGAAGTAATAGACAAAGCCGCAGGCGTCGCAACGCTTGGCTTTCTCGTTGCGCTCGTTGAACGAACGCTGTCCGCAAACAGGACAATAGACGAATTGATGTAAAGGATGCTCCATCATGCCAGGAAATAAGTATGTCAATAAAAATCGTATCGGGGAATAATTAGGAATCGTATCAGGAAATAATTTACAGGGGGATAACTCTGTCTGTTATAAAAAGAGCCGGGAGCAAATACCCCCGGCTTGTAGAGTCCGCCTTTCCGGCCTTATACTGTATTAATCAATCTCTTTGGATTCCCAACCCAGTGCACTGGCGCCCAATACGGCGGCGTCGCTCTCTTTCAGTTGAGAGAAAAGCAGTTTGGTTTTACCAGCATACGCGTTCAGGATGTTCTTATCTAATGACTTCTTGATCGGTTCCATGATCAGGTCGCCGGCTTTGGCCAGCCCACCGAACAGAATGATGGCCTCGGGGCTGGAGAAAGCGATGAAGTCGGCAAACGCTTCACCAAGGATTGAACCGGTGGATTCGAAGATTTCGAGTGCCAGTTTATCATTCTTCATCGCGGCATCAAATACATCCTTCGAGGTGATCTCTTCGGGATTGATGTCGCGCAGAAGGCTCTCATCCTTACGTATTTCGAGGTATTCGCGGGCGGTACGAGCTACGCCGGTAGCCGACGTATACGCTTCGAGGCAACCATGACGGCCGCAACCACAGAGGCGTCCGTTGTGACGACGAATGATCACATGTCCCAATTCACCGGCAAAACCGTCGTGTCCATACACCAGGTTACCACCGATTACGATACCGCTACCTACACCCGTTCCGAGCGTGATAACGATAAAGTCTTTCATGCCCCGGGCTACTCCGTAAGTCATTTCGCCGATAGCGGCAGCGTTGGCGTCGTTGGTCAACGTCACGGGAACACCCTTGCAGCGTTCGCTAATCAGTTGTGCCAAAGGTATCTTGCCTTTCCAGGGAAGATTGGCGGCAAATTCGATGCAACCGTTGTAGTAGTTCCCATTGGGAGCGCCTACGCCGATTCCTTTGATCTTGTTATGTCCACCGGCCTGATCAATCACCATATCCAATCCCTTACCGAGTTCTTCGATATAGTCTTTTATGTCGGCATGTTTGCCGGTCTTAATTGAGCCGCTGTACAAGATTGATCCTCTTGCATCCACCACTCCGAAAACTGTATTGGTCCCACCAATATCTATCCCTATTACATAAGGCTTTTCCATGATATTCTTTTTATTGATTAATAATGAAGTCTCGATTGGGTAGCAAATATAAGCGGTTTACGATAAGATGCAATACTTTTGACATAAAATAACGCGGCTTACCCATCGAATAAATCGTCTTATGCGGGCAATACCTCGATCCAGTAATCATCCGGATCGTTGATGAAGTAGAGGCCCATCGCGTCGTTCTCAAAACAGACGCAACCCATTTCTTTATGGAAGGCACGTACTTCGTCGTAGTCGCCTGCCACACGGAAACAGAGATGGCTTTCGTTGTCGCCGAGTTCGTAGGCCTCCGTCTTGTCGCGCAACCAGGTGAGTTCCAACAGGAAGTGGCTTTGCTCGTCGGTAAGATAGACGAGGATGAACGAGCCGTCGGCAGCCACCTTGCGGCGGTACTCTGTCAGCCCGAGTGCCTTGTGATAGAACGCCATACTCTTTTCGAGATCGAGAACGTTGATGTTGAAGTGATCGAATTTTCCTTTGATTTCCATGTCTTTCTTATTTTATATCGTTGAATGCGTCAAAACTCCCGGCTTTGCCCTTTATCCGTCCAGTCGGCATAGACTACCCCACGGGCTTCGGCATAAGCGCCAAAAGCGGGTAACGAATCGTATCGCTCGCCGAAGTGCATCGGAGCAAAGAGGGTTACACGGATACGATCGACAAACTGTTCGGCGCCACGGGCAAAGTCGCTTCCCATATGCGAATCGACGGGAAACATGGCCACGTCCAGAGCCAATGCAGCCCGGGCGACATCTTCCAGTTCGTGCAGCCAGGCTTTTTCGGCGGCTGCCGCTTCTTGTAGGGTGGATTCGTCTTTCCAATGCCAGTTGTTCAGGTCACCGGCATGGAAGATACGCTTGCCGCCGGCTTCAATCAGGAAAGAGATGCCCACATCGGTCGAGCCGAAGGCGCGAATACGAATATGCTCGTCGGCATATTCATCGCCTTTGCGCAGCCACAAGCCGTCGTCGGCTTTCGCCCGGCGCCGTTTCAGGATGTCTTTGGAGAAAATATAGCGGATATCCGCTTTCTGTTCTTTCCAGGCGAGTACTTCGGGATTGAAATGATCGGGGTGGAAGTGTGACGACAGAACATACAGCCTGCCGGGACGTTGCAACAGGTGCTCATGTACATACCCGTGGCCGGGCGTGGTCCCACTGTCTTTGTAGTAATCGATCAGGATGGCGAAGCCGTCTCCCTCGATCACATAGCCGCTATGATAAATATATATTAGTTTCATGCCGTAAAGATAACAAACGAACAAGGCATTCGTTTGCATTTCGGGCATAAAATTAGAATTCGTAACGGATACCACCGCCTATTCCCAGAGTGACAGGATGCTCGGTACGGGTAGTCTTGGGCTGGTTGTTATCGAAATAATACGAAAAACGGGGCTCAGCATACAGGCTCCAGTTATCCAGGATACGGTAGGAGACGCCCAATGACGAATTGATCGACCATTGCAAGCCCTTGATGGAGGGACGGGAGGTTTGTGTCTTCGGTCCGTCTTTCCCTTCTTGCGTAGTCGTATAATACGCATTGACGCTTCTTTCGCCCATAAAACCAGCGGATAGATAGACATTCCAACGTGAAAGCGACCGATCCATCAGGTACACCACCCCGTTTACAGGAATACCCAGGTAGTGCATGTGATAGTCGCTCTTCATCGGCAGGGTATAGTGTGACCGGTAGCTATTATGTAAGTAGGTATATATCAGGCCGCTTTCCACTGCCAGGAACGGGGTAAGGTTCTTCCGGACCATCAGGGAGAAAGAAAGGGGCAGGTGATAGGTGACATCCCGGTAATTCTCAGGATTGGGTAAACTCTTAGACAAATACTCTTTAGGGTCTTTTACACCACTATTACATGACCCATCGCCATACCAAGACTCGCTTCCACTGGGGTAATCACTCATTCCTGGTTGAGAATTATCATAATCGGCAAAGCTAAGAGAGACGTTATTCCCCGTACCCATGCCCGCAGCTACCAACCAGGATGAACGGTCGCTTGCTTTCATCCGACGCTTAGCTGGGACATTATCCCCGTTTGCTATCCATTGGCTGTTCTTATCGACCGGCACAGTTGGCTCTTGCCGTTTATCAACCGGACGGGGAGTTCCATTGGATTCTTCCGAAGCCTTTGGGGGTTCTTCAACAACCGGTTGACCCTCCGTTGCTTCTTCTATCAAAGCGACGGGGTCGGGTATAGGAACTTCCGTTACCGGTCGGGAAGTAGCAGCAAGCATACGTGAAGGTTCGGAAGGTACAAAGGGGGCAGGAGTAGCAAGAGCAGGTGCACGCTCTTCCTCCACCGGAGCAGAAGCAGGTTGCTGCGGAACTGATGGATGAATGGCCGTTTGAATAGCGGTATCGGACGGCATCGGCAGATCGGACGGGCGAATCAGCCAAAGTAGCCCCGTCAGTACGGCAGCGGTAGCCAGCCCGGCTGCCAGCAACCGTCGACGTAACGTCGTCCGGCGAGTCAATTGCGCATTGATAGCCTCCCAACCGCCTGCCTCAAGGGGCATCCGGTGGTCTTCCAGCCGTTGGCGGAGATAGTCGCTAAAACGGTCGGGCTGTTCAATAGGATCCATTTGCTCTTGCATCTTCTTGTTGCATTAATTGTAAGACACGCTGTTGCAGTAAGGCTCGCGCCCTGATAAACTGGGTGCGGGAAGTGGCTTCGGCCACACCGAGCATTCCCGCTATCTCTTTATGCGAATAACCTTCGATCGCAAATAAATTGAATACCGTCCGGTAACCGGGAGGAAGTGCCGCAATACAGGCCAGCAGATCATCGGCCGAAAGCTGGTCCAATACTGTATAATCAACAGCAGACACGCCATGCGCACAATCATCAATCGACACGACATTATCTCTCAGCGCATGGGATGTCCGCAAATATTCGAGAGCGGTGGTGACAAAGATCCGGCGGATCCAGCCACCAAACGAGCCGCTGCCCGAGTAGGTTTCTATTTTGACAAACAGTTTGATAAAGCCATCCTGTACCAGATCGCGCGCCGTATCCCTGTCGTTCACATAACGCATGCAAACGCTCATCATGGCAGGAGCGTATTGCTCGTAAACTCCTTTACGAGCCCACGATTCGCCCTGCATGCATCCTGCAATCAACTGCTGTTCGTCCATATAGTATCTACGCTCTCTGGTAGTATGATGAAAAACATACCTGGAATGTTGCATCCAAGATAGGGAAATATCCGTACTTTTGTTTCAAATACGTATAGCATATGAAAAATAATGACTGGAAAGACCGTTTGGGTGTGATGTATTCCACCAATCCGGACTATGCATATGATACCGGCAATGAGGCCGAAGAAGACACGCTTCCAAAGGAAAAGCAACAGCTGCGCATCTCGCTCGACAAGCGGAACCGTGGCGGCAAGATGGTCACACTCGTCACCGGATTCCGGGGCACGACGGAGGATCTGGAAACCCTCGGCAAACTGCTGAAGGTCAGATGCGGTGTCGGCGGATCGGCCAAAGACGGAGAAATGATCGTACAGGGTGACCTGCGACAAAAAGTGCTAGACATCCTCCAGAAAGAAGGATACACCAAAAGCCGTATTATTTAATGCTGACTGTTTACAGAGCCTCAGCCGGCGCCGGTAAGACCTATCGACTAACGGGAGATTACCTGGTTTTGCTCTTTTCCCACGACACCGCCTACCGCCATATCCTGGCGGTTACTTTCACCAACAAGGCGACGGAGGAAATGAAGGGGCGTATCATCGAGGCTTTGTACAAGATGGCTACCGGAAAAAGTAATGAATATATTCCGGAGATACGTTCACAATACGAGTTAACGGAACAGCAGGTTCGGAAAAAGGCACACGACACACTGATCCGCATCCTGCATGACTACTCAGCCTTCCATATCAGCACCATCGACCGCTTTTTCCAGCAAACGATGCGTGCTTTCACCCGCGAGATCGGTCTGCAAGGCGGATACGGAATCGAAATGGACCGTGACCTGGTGCTGACCGAAACAATCGACCGCCTGCTCGCCAACCTCGAAAAGCCCGAAAGCCGGGAACTACTGGGCTGGCTCCTGCGCTTTGCCGAAGACAAGATCGAAGGCGGAGGCGAATGGAACCTGCGACGGGAAATCCGCATTCTGGCCGGCGAACTATTCAAGGAAAGCTACAAAGCTTCCGATCAGGAAACCACCCAGGGCATGACCGACAAGAAAGCCTTGGAAACCTACCGAGGCGATCTCTTCGCTCTCATCCGTTCGACCGAAACTGAAGCCAAAAAACTCGGTGAAATCGGCCTTTCTTTGATGAATCGTCATGGATTGCAAGCCTCCGACTATAATAAAGGGAGCCAGACACTGCAAAGTTATTTCGACAAACTGGTACGGGGCGAGATGAAACCTCCGACCAACACCTTTGCCGCATTGGCCGATAACATAGATGGCTATTTCAAGAAAACAACCCCGACGGATGTACGCGAACGGATCAGCCGGGTGTACGACGAAGGAATGAACGACTGCGTCTGTTCCATCCTGGCGCTGTTCAACAATCTGACCCCCTATTATACCGCCAAGGAGATATCCCGCTACTATTATACCCTGGGTATCCTCACCGATATCTCTCACCAGATAGCCGCTTACCGGGAAGAAAAGAACATCATGCTGATTGCCGATACCACTGAACTGCTGCATAAAGTCATCGACGGGAGCGAAGCCCCCTTCATCTATGAAAAGACAGGGACGACGGTGGATCATTATATGATTGACGAATTCCAGGATACCAGCGGCATGCAATGGAGTAACTTCCTCCCCCTGCTGAAAGAAAGCATGGCGCACGACCGGAGTAACCTGATCGTAGGGGATGTGAAACAAAGTATCTACCGTTTCCGCAATTCCGACTGGGAACTGCTGGATCAACAGGTCGAACAAGACTTTCCCTCCGAACAGGTTCGAAAGGAAACGCTGAAGGCCAACTGGCGTAGCCACCGGGAGGTCGTCGCCTTCAACAATACCCTGTTTACCATCACTCCGGCTATTTTGCAAAGCCTCTACAACGAGGCATTGGATATCTCTTCCCTGAATGCAACCGAGCGGGAAGAGTTTGCCTCCAAGATCATTTCCGCCTATGCGAAGACCTGCCAGGAGATAGCCCCTCCCTTCCGGCAAAAAGACGGGCATGTGCGAATTGAATTCCTAGCCCGTGAAACGGAAGAAAGCGAAAAAGACTGGAAAGAAGAGGCGCTCGACCGGCTACCCGGTGTAATCGAACAATTGCAGGATAACGGCTATCAGTTGAAAGACATCGCCATCCTGACCCGTACCAACCAGGAAGGAGCACTGGTGGCCGATAAACTGCTGACCTGGAAAGAAGCACATCCTTCCAAACGGTATGCCTACGATATTATCTCGGACGATGCCCTGTTTGTGAACAGCTCTCCGGCGGTACGTTTCCTGATTGTCCTCCTGCGCTACCTGAGCCGGCCGGATGATCCGACCAAGGAGGCAATCGCCCGCTTTTCCTATTTCGTCTATATCCGGAAGACGACGCTGATGGAGCCCGCTTTCCCCGATGCCTTGAAAGAAGAGTTGATGGCCCTCTCACGCCTGTCGCTGTATGAAATAACGGAAGGCATTTACCGCCTTTTCAGCGGTGAATTCGCAGAAAATGAACAGGCATTCATCCAGGCATTCCTGGATATGGTAACCGAATTTACCCAAAAGGAAAGCGCCGACGTCAACCTTTTCCTGTCATGGTGGGATGAAACGGGTCACCGGAAAACCATCGCTACGCCCGATAATCAGAACGCCATCCGCATCCTGACCGTACACAAGTCGAAAGGACTGGGGTTCAAAGCCGTGATCGTGCCTTTCGGCGATTGGGAGATCGACCACAAGCCAACCAAACCGGTTATCCTCTGGTGCCACCCGACGGAAGCACCTTTCAACCGGTTGCATCTTGTGCCTGTGCGGTATGGGCAGGTATTGGGACAAACGATTTTCGCCAACGATTATTTCAAGGAAAAACTCCATGCCTGTATTGATAATCTCAATACGCTCTATGTGGCCTTCACCAGAGCCAAGGAGGAACTAATCGTATTCTCGCCCCGGCCAAAAAAGCTCAACGAGCACAACGGAACGATTGAAAAGATCGTTTCCATCGGCGATTTGCTTTGGGCGGGATTATCTACCGATGCAGAAATGGAGGAGTCCGGCGAGGAGTTGGCTCCACTGAACGAACGTTTTGACTGGGAAACGGGCATCTACGATTCAGGCAACTGGTGGAAAGTCCCCCAAAGTGAAAAAATACCCGGCGGAATGGCGGAAGAAGTTGTTAAAAATCTCGATTCCATCGCTCCCGGCGACCGTCTACGCCTTCGCTTGCATGCTCGCGAATACCTGTTTGCCGACGAACAACGCAAACATGGCGCCCTGATGCACGAGATATTGAGCAAGATCCGGATCGCTGACGATATCCCCGCGGCCGTGGAAAGTTACCGGCAGGCTGGGATGATCAATTGGAATGAAGCCGAACAGTTAACCGTCCGCCTGACCGAATTACTACGTTCACCGTCTGTCGCCTCCTGGTACGACGGAAACGGCCGTATCCTGAACGAAGTCGATATTTTGTTTGACAAAGGGTCCTCCCGTCGCCCCGACCGTGTCATGATCCGCGACCGAAAAGCGATCGTTATCGATTATAAATTCGGGGCGAAAGAAGACAAGCGATACCAGGCGCAGGTACGGAATTACTTGAAATTAATCCGCGAAATGGGGTATAAAGAGGTAAATGGGTACCTTTGGTACGTCGAATTAGATAAAATCGAAGAGGTGTTTCTTTGATATTGACTAAAAATGAATATTTTTGCAGCAAATAAAAGAGCTGAGTCATAAAACGGATGAAAGTACATAGGGAAGGAACCGGCATACTGTTGACATTGTTTACGGTATTGTTTGTCATTAACGTGGCTTTATTCCACACAACCGGCCGCAATATGCTGTTCTACTCGGTGGCTTCCGTCTCCACGATCCTGTTTTTGCTCGTCCTCAACTTCTTCCGTAGCCCCTATCGCCGCTTCCCGTTTGATTCGGAAGGATTGGTGATCGCACCAGCCGACGGCACCGTCGTTGCCATCGAAGAAGTAATGGAAAACGAGGTGCTGCACACCAAGTGCCTGCAGATCTCCATCTTTATGTCTGTATTTAATGTACATGCCAACTGGTTCCCGGTAAACGGGACTGTGAAATACGTCACCCATCACAATGGTCGGTTTATGGCTGCCTACCTGCCCAAGAGCAGCACGGAGAACGAACGCTCGACCGTCGTCATCACCACCCGTAACGGCGTGGATATCCTGACCCGGCAGATCGCCGGAGCCATGGCGCGCCGGATCGTCACCTATGCAAAAGCGGGCGAGAAATGTCATGTAGACGAACAGATGGGCTTCATCAAGTTCGGTTCCCGTGTGGACGTATACCTTCCGCTGAATGTGGAAGTGCTGGTGGAAATGGATCAGAAAGTAACAGGTAACCAGACTCCTATCGCCCGGCTACCCCATGGCCGGTAATATCGCATATGCAAATCCGAAAACATATTCCCAATACCATTACGACCCTAAGCCTCGTATCCGGATGTATCGCCAGTGCGATGGCGCTTCAGGGCAACATCTTGTGGGCAACCATCTGGGTGATCATTGCCGCCATACTGGATTTTATGGATGGATTTGCCGCACGAGCCTTAAAAGCCTATTCGGCTATGGGAAAAGAACTCGATTCGCTGGCGGATGTCGTCAGCTTCGGTGTCGCACCAGGGATGATGCTGTTCTGGGAATTGGGTGAAATCTGCCAGGCATTGCCTTGGGGGTCCATGAACGGGTTGATTCCCTACCTGGCTTTTGTGATTCCCGCCTTCTCCGGCCTGCGCCTGGCCAAATTCAATATCGACGAACGGCAAACGACGTCCTTTATCGGCCTGCCTGTTCCGGCACATGCCCTGTTCTGGGCGTCTGTGGTCTATACCTACAACACACTGGCAGTTGTATCGACTGACGAACGGATCGTCGTCGTCATTACCGTGGTACTGGCCATAGCTACCTCTCTGCTATTGGTATCCGAGATACCGATGTTCTCGCTGAAGATCAAATCACTGGCAGTAAAGGGGAACGAATTGCGCTACCTGTTGGTCGCCTGCGCCGTTATCTTTGTCGTTCTCTGGGGTTTTGCCGGGATCGCGACCACTATACTTTTATATATTATCTTGTCTATTTTTAACAAACAGCGATAGATAGAATTGCTATCTTTGCGGTTCGACAGATTCATTTTTAAGTAAAAATCGCCTTATGATCAAGTTCATATTCACACTCGCATTCTTATTCTTTATCCTGATGTCACTGTTGGGGTTCTCTGTGGTTCGTATGATCAAAGGTATTTTCGGAGGAGGCAACAACCAACGGACACAACAACGCAAGCAAACTACCGGACGCAGTTCTTCTTCCCGGCAAACGACCCAAAATGAGTACGCTGCCCAGAAGAAGAAGATATTCTCTAAAGACGAAGGAGAATATGTGGACTATGAGGAAATGAAGTAAGAATAATATCCTTATAACGACTTAATCAGTTGCCCGACAGTGATTAAGAACGTATTACCTTCAAATCGGTTTCTTGCACCCAGTTCTTCGAGCCAGCGTACAGAAAGGGATGTAAAAGTTTTGGGAAACAATATGTTACCTTCTAATCCCAATCCATATATGTGGTCTCTATTTCCCGAGAAAATCTGATTATCCAACGGTATCCTGTCTTTACCTACCTTAAACTGAGCATAGTAAACAGGCCCGACATTGATTACCATCGGAATGGGGCTTCCTTTCATCGGGATATCAAAAGCCTTTGCCAATCCGCCTTCAAGTGTCAAAATATCACCGACTCTTACATCCGTACCTTTTTTGTCGCTATGTATTTCATAAAAGATGATAGAGGATAAATTGAAAGACTTTTTCTTATCCATATACCATGTACCCCCGACAGAGAATTCATTCGTCCACATTCCCATCCCACTGTTATCGTCTCCGCCGAATTCATATTTCCCTGTCGGCATATACAACCCATAACCTACTGTGATATCGGCTTGTTTCAAATGCCAACCCAATTGCAAGGGTTGAATATAAGTGTCACTGAATGCAAATGAACTACTTGATTGTACAGAGTTACCTTCAATTTTATTACTTGCAAAACAAAAAAGCAAGCTGGCTCCATAATTTGCACCCAATAGTTTGAGTTTCGTCACCACACTGGCGCCTGCTCCCAATAAAAAAGCATTTACATCAGGGCTTTTGTCTATCACATCTCCATCATTGTTTACCAATCGGGACGCATTGTAACCGTATAGCGGAAGCGCCGCGACAATAGATGGAGAAGGTTGCGTACCCGCAGCCAAGCCAAAATCACCCAATAAATGGTCTCCCTTCATTTGTGCAAAACCACAAATGCTGTGCCCCAACAACCATAATACGCTTAAGATTATGACTATTAGTCCTCTGGTTCTATTAGTATTCATACTATTTATTTCTTATGTTTCTGTATCTCTGTTGGAGGAGTATAAGGATCAGGAGTTCCCGGAAGAATTGGTGGATATTTTTTCAAGCTTGCTTCAAACTCAGTTACAATCTTCATAATAGGAACAGCATTCCATGTTTCGCGCAATCCTGTTTGCGGATATTCTTCTTTAGGGTCTGTAATCAAATTAAAAGCTTTAGGTGAACCAAGCTTAGTAGGAGGAGTCCACCAATCACGCTGTTCATCGTAAAAAACCAATTTCCAGTTTTTCCATTTCACACCTTCCAAACGGTCTGAAACGAAAATGGGAAATCCGTCACGCCCCGATTTTTCTGTTTTACCGAACAAGAAATCAGACACATCGATACCGTCAACAGGGCGGTCAGTCGGGATTTGTGCTCCTGCGATATGGGCAAGTGTAGTATATGTATCTACTTCATGAACGATTTCATTACTGACCCGGCCTGCGGGAACATGATTCGGCCAACGAACAATAAACGGGACACGTAGCGAACCCTCCATGTGTGTAAAGTAATACCCGCGCCAAGGCCCCGACGAGCCTTGCCATGGCCATGTAGCTTCCGGGCCATTGTCGCTGGTGAATACCACAATTGTATTATCCGCTATCCCCAATCTGTCAATGGCATCTACTAATTCTCCTACATTCGAATCCATCTCCGCCAGTGCATCAGGAAAATCGCCAAAGCCTGTTTTTCCGGCAAATTTAGGATTGGGCAGTGTCGGGAAATGGACTAATGTATAGGGTATGTAGGCATAAAAAGGTTTTCCGGCCTGTACGCTTCGTTGCATAAAATCAATCGTACGACGAGTTATTTCTCCATCGATCAATCGACGCTGTTCCAAATCATACACAGCAAGCTCCCGGCTTACCTCTCCTTTCTTCCCTTCCATGATATGAGTAAACGATACATCTTCGGCTACAGCCTGAGGGCTTGAAGGCCAAAAGGCTTCATCGGTCGTTCGGGGAATGCCATACCATTCATCAAAGCCCTGGTCGCTAGGGAGTCGTCCATTTTCACTACCTAAATGCCATTTGCCGAAACAAGCAGTAGTATATCCCCTGCCTGAAAGCAATTCGGCAATAGTCACCTCCCATTGAGTCAGTCCATCCTTCTCTCCTCCCATAGGAACAGTATGAGTACCTGAACGGATAGAATATCTTCCGGTGATAATAGCTGCACGACTGGGCGTGCATTGCGCTTCAACATTGAAATTCGTAAATATACTTCCTTCCTTTGCTAATTTGTCAACATTAGGAGTGGGCGCACCACGAGTAATACCACCTCCGTAACAACCGACTTCCCCATAGCCTAAATTATCCATCAATATAAAGACAATATTAGGCTTTGAAGATGTGGTTTGCTGTGCATTCACTTTTTCAGGAACCACAGTCCCTGCAGAAAGAATGATTCCAACCGCAGCGATTTTTCCACAACTTTTCAGTTTTTGTTTGATATTTATGTTCATGTTTTTGTATTATAATATTAGTACAACAAGGTGTTTAGATGATTTGTTTCGCACTAATGGATAAGCAATTCAGATAATTATATTCCGCAGAAAATGAGGATAAAACAAAACGCCCGGTTTCATATTTACAAGTATGAAACCGGGTGAAGTGAAGTAATTATTATAAATCTGTGGAAATCGCTATCGCCTCTTTCGGAAGAACTGTTGCATTTCTTCGACACATTCCTGCTCAAGGATACCTTTTTTGACCACCGTCTTTGGATGCAAAGCGTGGGGGGCGTATTGCTGGAAGCCTCTTTTCTCATCGGGAGCACCGTAGACGACGATGCTGAGTTGTGACCAGCCGATAGCACCGGCACACATCACGCAAGGTTCGACCGTTACATACAGTGTACAATCCACCAGGTATTTGGCCCCCAACACACCGGTGGCGGCGGTGATGGCCAGCATTTCGGCATGGGCGGTGACGTCGTTCAGCAATTCGGTTTGGTTATGGGCACGAGCAATGATACGGTCGTTGCACACGATCACGGCGCCCACCGGCACTTCACCTTCGGCAGCGGCGGCACGGGCTTCCACCAATGCCTGTTTCATAAAATAATCGTCATTGAAAGGGGTCATCGCCTCATTTCATTTTCGTTGAAAAGCGTGGGATAGTCTTCCTCCATGATCTTGAGGACATGCGACAGGATCGTCTCGCGATACCATCGCGATTTATTATCAATCTTATACCGGGCCAGATACCGCGTCACGGCCTTCTGCTCCTCATCATTGAGCATAAAGGTAACCTTATGGACACGTGGTCGTTGCGGCTGGGGCACCGAATTCTTCTTCTCCTGTTTCATTGGCTGCAAATGTACAAGCGAAAGTGCAAAAAAACAAAGAAAACCCTTACATTTGTATAAACTAAACCATAATGGCAGAGCGAAACGATACCGGACGTGAAGGGGAAGCAGCCGCAAAAGAATACCTGGTTCGAAAAGGATATACTGTATTAGACACTAATTGGCACTGGCATCACTACGAGTTGGATATTGTTGCCACAGATGGCGATATGCTGATTATCGTCGAGGTCAAGACCCGCGCAAACGATTACCTTCTCTCTCCCGAAGAGGCAGTGGATATGAAAAAGATCCGCAGGATCGTAGCCGCAGCCGATGCATACGTACGTTATAACCAGATCGACTGTCCCGTTCGCTTCGATATCATCACCGTGATCAAAAGCGTTGAAGGTTCAACGATCGACCATATCGACGACGCTTTCTTCGCCCCCTGCCGTTAAATCATTCATCATTATCCTCCATGAATATCGAAGAAGTCCGCAACTATTGCCTCGCACTCCCTAACACAACGGAATCGTTTCCGTTCGATGAAGAGACACTTGTTTTCAAGGTAGAGAACAAGATGTATCTGCTTATTTCGTTGGATGCCGCCGATCCGCATATCGCCGTCAAATGCGATCCTGATCGGGCTGTCGACTTGCGTGAACGGTATCAGGCAGTAGAACCTGCCTATCACTTCAACAAGAAGTATTGGAATGCCATCTATCTCGAGAGGGACATGCCTGCGCATGAGATCAAATCGTGGATCGACCATTCCTTCCGTGAAGTCATTCATAAGCTACCTAAGAAAATTCGCGAACAATACCATGTCTGATAAAGAGTCCAAACCCTTCGAAGTCGTCCAGGAAGATATCCCGCAAGTGATCCATCTGGAAGAAGTAGTTTCTACCAATGCTGCCCTGCGCGAAATCATGCAAGCCGAAGGCCTGCCGGAAGGAAGCGTCGTATGGGCCGACTACCAGACTGGTGGCAGGGGACAAGCCGGCAACTCCTGGGAATCGGAAGCACGGAAAAACCTAACCTTCAGCCTTGTGCTCTATCCCAATGTCATTCTTGCCCGCGAACAATTCCTCATCTCCCAAATCACCGCGCTCAGCGTAAAGAAGACACTGGACAACTATGTAAGCGACATCCGTATCAAATGGCCGAACGACATCTACTGGCAGGACAAGAAGATTTGCGGGATGCTGGCTGAAAACGACCTTTCCGGCTCCTTTATCTACTGCTCCATCATTGGAATCGGGATCAATCTCAACCAGGAAGTGTTCCTGGGTAACGCCCCCAATCCCGTCTCCCTCATTCAGATTGCCGGAAAAAAGTATCATCGTGAAGCCGTTCTCGATGAGTTCCTTTCCTGCTTCTATGCCTACTACCTCCTGCTGCTCCAGGAAAAAACCGAGCAGATACGCACCGCTTACCGCGCCTCCTTATACCGCGGCGACGGCTACTATGCCTATCAGGATGTCACTGGTACCTTCGAAGCCGCCATCGACGATATCGAACCTACCGGGCACCTCCTACTCCGCCTCCGTAACGATGAAGTACGCCGGTATGCATTCAAGGAAGTACAGTACAAGGATTAACCTCACAGATCTTCCGGACAGATATGGAACGACCTCACAGATACAAACAAAAACCACCCGACCATTGAGGGCGGGTGGTTTTTGTTATCTTACTACGAATACAGGATCGATCAATAGGCGCGTTCCAGCAACCAGGCATCCTGGAAGTTGGGGGCATATTTGGTCTTGATGGCATCGCGGCTGTTGGCAGCTTGAGTCTTATCGTCGTAACTGGTCACGATCACGCGGAGCATGCCTTGTTCATTCTTAGCCAGAACAGGGCTGTAGCCGTCGGCGGTCATGCGTTCTTTCAACGAATAAGCGTTTGTCTGATTCTGGAAGCTACCGATCACCACGCTGAAACGTTTCAGGCGGGAAGCATCTTCACCCTGTACGGCGCTGACACGTTCGGAACGGGTGGCTTCGTTCGTACGCGGTTTGGATACCGGCGCTACTTCCGTCACTGTTTCTTCTACGATCACAACCGGAGCGGTGCTCTCTTTTTCTTTAGCCTGCTCGTAAGCGGCTTTATATGCACTTTGTTTGGGTTTACATGAGCCGAATGAAAGCACCATGCAGATTGCGGCTCCAAATAACCAGATCTTCTTCATACCTTTTATCTCGCAAATTAAGTTATTACTTCTAACGCGCAAAGATATAATTTTATTTTACTACTTTCGCAAAGTGACTTTAATATTTGCTAATTAACGACATAGGGATGAATAAAAGTATCAGTATCATGACAATCGCAACAGCCGTGCTTGCGGGCACTTCCTGCATGCAGGAAACGAAGAAAACCGACGAACAGGCACCGTTGATCGGACGCACGGAAGTAAGCGTACCGGGTGGAAGGATGACCCCCGAAGTATTATACAGCATGGCGCGTGTGAGCGACGCCCGCCTCTCGCCCGACGGTACGAAAGTACTCTACGGTGTGACCTTTATCAGCGCGGAACAGAACAAGGGTAACCGCGAGCTCTTCACCGTCAACGTCGACGGCACCAACAAACAGCAGATCACCCAGACACGCCAAAGCGAACAGAACGCTGTCTGGATCAACGACGGTGCACAGATCGCCTTCCTTTCTTCTGAAAGCGGTTCGGCACAAATCTGGGTGATGAACGCCGACGGTAGCGGTCGCCACCAGGTGAGCAACTATGAAGGCGGCGTCAATGCCTTCCTTCTCACGAAAGACGAATCGAAGGTGCTCTTTATCAGCGACATCAAGTATGGTAAGCGCACGGCCGACATCTACCCCGACCTGCCGAAAGCCAGCGGACGTATCATCACCGACCTCATGTACAAGCATTGGGATGAATGGGTGGAAACCATTCCCCATCCTTTCACCGCCTCGTTCGACGCCAACGGCACAATGGGTGCCGCCACCGACATCATGGAAGGCGAGCCCTACGAGTGTCCGATGAAGCCGATGAACGGTATCGAAGACCTCGCCTGGAGCCCCGACGGTACACTCATTGCCTACGCCAGTCGCAAGCTGACAGGAAAAGCGTATGCCGTGTCGACCAACTCGGATATCTATGTATATAATGTAGAGACGAAAAAGACATACAACCTCTCCGAAGGCATGATGGGCTACGACACCGCCCCAGCTTTCTCGCCCGACGGCCAGTCTATCGCCTGGATCAGCCAGGAACGCGACGGCTACGAGTCCGACCTCAAACGCCTCTTCGTGGCCAACCTTGCCTCCGGGGAGAAAAAGGAACTCACCCGCGGCTTCGAATACAATATCGACGCCTTCCAGTGGACAGACGACAGCCAGTCGTTCTACGCCATTATCTGCAAGGAGGCCCTTACGCATATCTGGCATGTGGGCATGGACAACCATTTCCACCCTGTCACCTCGGGCCAGTATGACTACGTAGGCATGGATGCCGCCGGTGGACAGATGATCGGCCTCCGCCAGTCGCACGCCAATCCCACGGAAGTGTTCTACATCAATCCGGGAACAGGTGAAGCATCGGAGATCAGCTTCGAAAACAAAGCGATCATGGACCAACTCACCCTCGCCCGAAGCGAAGTCCGCTGGATCAAGACCACCGACGACAAAGAGATGCTGACCTGGGTCGTCTATCCCCCCAACTTTGATCCGAACAAGAAATACCCCGCCCTGCTCTACTGCCAGGGTGGCCCGCAAAGCACTGTGAGCCAGTTCTGGAGTTTCCGTTGGAACCTGCAGATGATGGCGGCCAACGACTATATCATCGTCGCTCCCAACCGCCGCGGTCTGCCTGGCTTCGGACGAGAGTGGCTCGAACAGATCAGCGGAGACTACGGCGGCCAGAATATGAAGGACTACTTCGCAGCTATTGATGCCCTGGCGAAAGAACCCTATATCGATGAAAACCGCCTCGGCGCCGTCGGTGCCAGCTATGGTGGTTTCTCGGTCTACTGGTTGGCAGGCAACCATAACAAGCGCTTCAAAGCCTTTATCGCCCACGCCGGTATCTTTAACCTCGAACAACAATACCTCGAAACCGAAGAACTCTGGTTTGCCAACTGGGACCTCGGCGGCCCGTACTGGGACAAGACGAATAAAGTCGCCCAAAAGACCTTCGCCAACTCACCCCACCTCTTTGTCGAGAAATGGGACACCCCCATCCTCGTCACCCATGGCGACCTGGACTACCGTATCCTCTCCTCCCAGGGCATGGCCGCCTTCAACGCCGCCAAGCTGCGTGGCATCCCGGCCGAAATGCTCCTCTTCCCCAACGAAAACCACTGGATCGCCCAGCCGCAAAACGGCATTCTCTTCCAGCGAGTCTTCTTCGATTGGCTGGATAGGTGGCTGAAGTAAAGCGATAGGTCCTCTCAGAACTAAAACATAGTGCGACAGTAAAAGCCCCTGCTTGGGTTTTTACTGTCGCACTATTTTATCCGAAAAGACGAATGCTGACAGCGAATAAATTACTTCATTCCTCCGAAAGAGAAGTTGACGGGGATGTATACCGGTGAGGTGATGGGTACGCCACCAACCGAGAAAGTAGGTTTGAGTTGGAGGGTGACACTGGATTGTTTGTCGCCGATACCGATAAAGTTTTTCGCGATACCAATGACTGCCTCTTTGCTGCCTCCGGAGATCAGGGTGGCGAGGTCAACGCCGATATTCAGGGGGAGCACCTGTGTACCACCTGCGGGGATACTCAATGCCTGGTTCAGTGAACCGGTGGTAAACTGTACATCGTCGATACTCAGGATATATTGCAATCCCTGCAAAGCGGCCGCTGTTTGATTGGGGTTGTTCACATTCAGGTTGAGTGTCATATCCAACGGCAAGCTGCTCGGCGTAACACCGCTCAACAACGCCAACAGCTTCGGCGCCGAGGCGAGCGTAACTCCTTTCGACAGGTCTGTACCGGCGAGGGATAGTTTAGAGATAGAATTGTAGTCGTACTTGCACTGCGTCATGTTGTAGGCGCCGCCCAGGTCTTTCATTACATTACACCCGGAGAGGGCTATTAAAACGGTCAGAAATAGAAAGATGCGTTTGATACTCATAATAATTAATTTTATACCCTGCAAAACTACACATAATTTCCGTCCATCCATCCAATTAACTATACACGATGCAACAAAAGATATCCGTTTTGCATCTATAAAGTATAAACAGTCAACAACTTAGATTATGAAGACAACCTCTCTTTTCACGATTGTATTCCTCCTGCTGGCGGCCTTGTGCCTGGGAGGATGTAAGGACACAAACGATTGCAATGACCCCGCCGATCCGCTGGAAATCCCTGAAATAGCCTGTCTGCCCCAAATAGTTTCCGGAAAGAAAGCGGATATCACCGGGAAATGGCAACTGCTAACCGTTGGTCCCGGTTACCTGGCTTTGTGGATAAACCCCGGCCCGATTGATCTTTCATGCGACAAGATTATGTACGAATTTTCCGCCAATCGCACGTTGAAGGTAACCAGTGATCATGAATGGTTCACTGCAGGAACTTACGGGTATAGCTATCACGCTTCTATCTGTTATCCCGATTATAATCTGCGATTGATCGATGAGAAAACAGAAAGCTATTGTACCGTAATGCCCTCCGTCATGTTGATTCTTACGCCGGGGCACAGAATGCTTTTTGGCAGGATCAAATAGCGTATAGCCCTATCAACGACAGCCCTTACCGTCCAATTGTTTCGATTCTTTGCATTAATCAGGAAAAAAAGCTATACTTTTGCTGTTAGTTCCAAAACGAAACATAAACGAAGATGGGCGATAAGGATAAAGAGAAAGGCGATGTTTTCAAACAGTTCCATGACTCTTTCAGCAAGCTGGAAGGACATTTCCATGTGTTGGAGCAGCGTATCCCGGTGGAAACGCAGATGGAGTACTTCAAACATTCGGAATTAAAGCGGAAACAACCGGTTGATTATTCGTTGACAGATACCGAATGTGAAGAGATATACGCCCTGTTGCAACTGGATGCAATCCCGGCAGAAGATAAAAAGGATTACCTTACCCAGCTTGCCTTGTCGAAATCGGTCAAGGCCTATCGCCTGTTGGAACAATATGCCAGAGAGCCGCATCCGTCGGTGGCCAACTGGACCTACCTGGCATTGATGGAGTCACGCATCTCACTCGAATCAGAGTTGTCGGACGAAAAACAGATCTATATATCCACCGGATTAGGAGGACGGGAAGACAAGCTGCGTTTTTACGTGTTGCTACTCTCAGTCGAGAACCAGCCTTTCCAGGACTACCAACGGAATGTGATCGAACGCGAGTTCACGTTTGCCTTACCCAAGCAGGATTGCGAGATCGAGTATCTGAAGATCAATGCCAATTATGTGGAATTACTTTTCCTTATCTCCGTCAAGGCAGATATCAAGGCGATGCTCGACCAGGTGATCGCCGAATGTAACCAATACGGCAGTTTCCTGGCGGATCTGTTCACGATCACCAATGTAAAGGAGTTAACGAACGAAGAAATAGAAGATATTTTGCGGAGGAATGGAGACAGTCAAGCAGGCAATTAAGTATGGCATTGTAGGTGCCAGCAATACGTTGATCACCGCGGTGGTGATCTGGATAATGATGAAAGGGCTGGGCTGTTCGGATGTGCTCTCCAATGTGGTGGGATATGCCGCCGGGGTATTGAATAGTTTTGTGTGGAACAAGCAGTGGACATTCAAGAGCGATGCCGGTTGGATGAGTAGCGGACTGCGTTTTGCCGTCGCTTTCGGCGTCTGCTACGGGTTACAACTGGTGTTGCTGGTATATGTGCTGAACAGGTATGTGCCCATTGACCCATACTACAACCAATTGTTGGCGATGGTCTTCTATACGGCTATCAATTTTGTGGTGAATAAGTATTATACGTTTAAAGCGTAACACATATGAAAAAACTGGCGGTTATTGTTCCCTGTTACAACGAGGATTTGGTGATAGCCGAATCCTATCGGCGCATCAAAGCGGTGTTGGAGTCGTTGCCTAATCCGACGGAGATTATCTTTATCAACGACGGCAGCAAAGATCGGACGCGTATCCTGCTGGACGAGATTGCCGAACGGGATGCGACAGTGCGTGTGATCCACTTCTCCCGCAACTTCGGACACCAACCGGCAGTAACGGCAGGTATCCATCATTGCGACGCCGACCTGGCGTTTATTATCGATGCCGATATGCAGGATCCTCCCGAGTTATTTCCCGACATACTGGTGCAGCAGGAAAAGGAACAGGCCAATGTGGTATACTGCGTACGGAAATCGCGCGAGGGCGAAAGCTTCTTCAAGCTCTTCTCCTCGAAGATGTTCTACCGCACGATGAACGCCATGAGCGAAGTGGATTTCCCGCTCGACACAGGTGATTTCCGGCTGATCGACCGTACCGTAATGGACGAATTCAATAAGTTGCGTGAAAAAGGAAAGTATATCCGGGGACTGATCAGCTGGCTGGGCTTTAAACAGATCCCGTATTATTACGAGCGGGAAGCACGTATAGCCGGAGTGACCAAGTATCCGCTAAAGGTCATGCTGAGGTTTGCCTCGAATGCCCTGCTGTATTTTTCCAAGAAACCATTGAAGGTGGCGATGGGTATGGGATTCCTGGCCGTATTGATCGGGATTGCGCTGGCGGTGTGGTTCGCCCTCGGAAAGATCTACGGCTATGTAAGTGCCGAATCGGGCTGGACGTCGATCATCACCATTGTGATCTTCTTTGGCGGGGTGCAACTGATCACCGTCGGGGTACTGGGGCAGTACATCGGTATCTTGTTCGACGAGATCAAAGCCCGGCCTGAATACATCGTGGAAGAGAAAAAGAATTTTGATTAAAGACAGTCATCCGTTAATACGATACACTATGCCATTGAACCTGCAAAAGAACCTGCCGGCTATCGAGCTGTTGAAGAAGGAACATATATTTGTGATGGACGCACTCAGGGCTTCCACCCAGGATATTCGTCCCCTGCGTGTGGTGGTACTGAACCTGATGCCGTTGAAGATCACGACGGAGACCGACCTGATACGCCTCCTCAGTAACTCACCCCTGCAGGTAGAGCTTGATTTCATGAAGATCAAAGGGCATACCCCCAAGAATACCCCCATCGAACACATGCAGGAGTTCTACAAGGACTTCGACGATATCGCAGGCGATTACTACGACGGTATGATCATCACCGGAGCGCCCGTCGAGCAGATGCCGTTCGAAGAGGTGACGTACTGGGAAGAGGTGACCGGCATCTTCGACTGGGCACGGACACATGTGACCTCCACCCTCTATATCTGCTGGGCGGCACAAGCGGGGCTGTATCATTTCCACGGCATACCGAAATACGACCTGGCTGCGAAGATGTTCGGCATATTCCGCCATACATTGCGCGAACCGCAACTGCCGATCTTCCGCGGATTCGACGACGAATTCTTTGTGCCCCACAGCCGGCATACGGAGATACGGCGTGACGATATCCTGAAAGTACCGGCCATCCGCCTCCTGTCGGAAAGCGAAGAGTCGGGCGTCTATATGGCGATGACCCGCGGCGGACGTGAGTTTTACATCACCGGTCACTCGGAATACGCGCCCTATACCTTGAACGACGAATACATGCGTGACCTCGGCAAAGGGCTGCCCATCTCCGTTCCGAAGAATTACTACCGCAATAACGACCCGGCTTCCGGGCCGGTTGTCCGTTGGCGCGGACATGCCAACCTGTTGTTTACCAACTGGCTGAACTACTACGTCTATCAGGAAACGCCTTTCCGCATCGAAGACATCAAACACCTCGGAGACCTTTGAGCATGGCAGCGCCTGTCCGTTCGATCGAACTGCTGTCGCCGGCGAAGGATCTCGCTTGCGGCATCGAGGCCATCAACCATGGGGCGGATGCCGTCTATATCGGCGCCCCCCGGTTCAGCGCCCGTGCAGCAGCCGGCAATAGCCTCGAAGATATCGCAGCGCTCTGCGATTATGCGCATACCTACGACGCCCGGGTGTATGTCGCCCTCAACACCATCCTGAAAGAAGACGAACTGGCGGAAGCCGAACGCCTGATCCACCAGTTATACGCTTGTGGCGTGGACGCCCTGATCGTACAGGATATGGGGATCGTTCGGATGAACCTCCCTCCTATCCCCCTGCATGCCAGTACACAGATGGACAACCGTACACCCGAAAAGGTGAAGTTCCTGCAGGAAGCCGGTTTCCGGCAAGTGGTGCTGGCGCGTGAACTTTCCCTCACGGAGATACGGAAGATAGCCGCAGAGACATCCGTTCCCCTGGAGGTATTCGTACACGGCGCCTTATGCGTCAGCTACAGCGGGCAATGTTACCTGAGCGCCGCCCTGAGCGGACGAAGTGCCAACCGGGGTGAATGCGCCCAATACTGCCGCCTGCCCTATACCCTGGAGGATGCCGACGGCCAGGTGATCGTCCGGAACAAACACTTGCTCTCCCTCCGCGACATGAATCGTTCGGATCAGTTGGAAGCCCTGCTGGACGCCGGTGTCTCTTCTTTCAAGATCGAAGGAAGGCTGAAAGATGCCGCCTATGTCAAGAATATAACCGCCTGGTATCGCCGAAAACTCGACACCGTCCTGGCGCGCCGGCCGGAATACCGCCGTGCTTCGGCAGGAACAGCGGTGTATACGTTCGAGCCCGATCCGGAGAAAAGCTTCAACCGGGGATTCACGCCCTTCTTCCTGCATCGGCGGACAGCAGATATCACGTCGTTCGATACGCCCAAGTGGATCGGCGAGCCCGTCGGGACAGTCAAGGAGCTGCGCGGCAACTCCTTGACGATAGCCGGTATCAAGTCGCTGCATAACGGCGACGGACTGACGTTCTTCAACAACCGGGGCGAGTTGGAAGGTTTTCGCGTCAACCGGGTGGAAGATAACCGGGTATATCCTGCCGACATGCCCGTCATTTCGCCTAAGACACCCCTGTATCGCAACTACGACCAGGACTTCGACCGGCTCCTTTCCAAGCCTTCAGCCGAGCGGAAGATAGCTGTCCGTCTCTCGTTTGCCGACAACGCCTTCGGCTTCACCCTCTGTCTGGAAGACGAAACCGGTGCCCGGGCAATGATCACGCAACCTTTCGCCCATGAGCCCGCGAAGCGGGAACAGGCGGATAATATCCGCACCCAACTGTCGAAATTGGGGAATACCCCCTTTCTGGCAACAGAAGTAGAAATCTCCCTGTCGGACAATTGGTTTGTACCTTCGTCCTTGCTGGCCGATATGCGCCGGATGGGCGTAGAGAAACTGTTATCGTGCCGGAAGATACGCTACCAACGTGAATGGACACGTCCCGAAAGCACCGAACAGGCCGGCCGGAAGCCCCTCTTCCCCCTTGGTAAGCTGACCTATCTCGGCAACGTATCCAACACAAAAGCCGCCTCCTTCTACCTCGACCACGGCGTCACGCAGGTAGACGAAGCCTTTGAACTGACCCCCTTGGCCAATGTACCCCTGATGTTTGCCAAGCACTGCCTGCGCTACAGCCTCGGCTGGTGCCCTGTCCACCAGCAGCAACCCTCTCCCTACAAGGAGCCCTATTACCTGGTATACAAAGACACCCGCCTCCGCCTCGAATTCGATTGCAAACAATGCCAGATGCGCATCATCCAATCCTAATTAATCATTAATCATTCATATCATGAAAACACCCCTCCTGTTCGCTCTCGTATGTTTGTTCACCCTGAGTAGTTGTGCCGACAAGCCGCTCGATTCCACTAAACCTGTATACGTGACCATCGCCACGACCATGGGTGATGTAACCGTGATGCTCTATGATGATACCCCGTTGCATCGCGACAACTTCGTCAAACTCTGCCAGTCGAATGCCTATAAAGGCCTCCTTTTCCACCGCATCATCAAAGAGTTCGTTGTGCAGGGAGGCGACCCGACCAGTAAAGCACATGAACCCGGCGTCTTGTACGGCGACGGCGACGGCGGCTATACCGTACCTGCTGAGATCCTGCCCCACTACTTCAATAAGAAAGGTGCGCTGATCGATGCCAAAGAAGGCGACGATGTAAATCCCGAACGCGCCTCAGCCGGCACCCAGTTCTGCTTTGTGCAGGGGAAGGTGTTGACTGATGAGGAATTAGCCGAGAAAGAAACTATTATCAACGAGCGGCGCCGCAACTGGCTCTACTACAAATTCCGCAAACAGTTGAAAAAGGAACAGCCCGAACTGGGCGACAGCCGGAAAGAAGACGAACTGCATATGCTGGCTTCCGTCATGGTGGTAGATACGTTGGAAGCCTTAGGCCCGTACGTCATACCGGAAGCACATCGCGAGGTGTATAAAACGATTGGCGGTGTACCACACCTCGACGGCACCCTTACCATCTTCGGCGAAGTGGTCGAAGGCTTTGATATAGTCGAGAAGATGTCGCTCATAGCTACCGATAAGAACGACCGCCCGCTGAAAGACGTATGGGTGACTTCCACCAAGGTATTCCAGAAATAAATTTTCCAGGGATAATTGACAAAAGAAGTATTTGGTGCATAGATTTGTGCTATTCATCAAATGCTTTTGTTGTTGGAAAAGGAAGAAAGGATATTTGCTTCATGTTTTATCACTAAAAAGTTACAGTCATGAAGAAATCAATGATCGTTGTTATGCATACCCTGTTTTGGTTATGCTTTCCTGTTATCCTGACATTCAGCCAGTGGGCGGAACAGTTTAGAACCTTTATACTTGACAAATCATCTGTCAAAAGCCCTTGGGATATTTTTATCAATCAACTGGCCTCACTGTTCAGGCAGGTCGATATGGGCCGGGATATGTGGAGCCTGTTCAATGTGTGGGAGATTGTGGTCGGTTTACTGATCTATGTATTTCTCGCGATCGGTGTGTTTTATCTGTATTATAGCGTGTTTATTCCCAAGGCAGTCCGTAAAGGAACGGTGATGAGCAAAGTGTGGCCGGTAGCGTTCCTGCTTGGTTTTCCGTTTCTGCTTGTCGCGTTGCTGTCTACTTGTACGTTTTCCGTTAGTTGGTTTTACTGGTCTTATCTGGTACTGGTGTATTCGTATGCCCTGTTTTTTGCTGTAGCCGGTTCGTTGTTTCGCATCTTCGAAAATTGGTACAACGACCGGTTGCTGAATGAACAACTGAAACAGCAGAGTTTGCAAAGTGAATTGGCGTTGCTGAAGAGCCAGATCAACCCTCACTTCCTGTTCAACACACTAAACAATATAGATGCGTTGATCGGTAAGGATGCCGCAAAAGCGTCTGATTACCTGGTTAAGTTCTCGGAAATGCTACGCTATATGATTTACGACTCCGATGCAGATAGGGCTCCATTGAAAAGTGAGTTGCAATACCTGCGCAACTATGTAAATATCCAGCAGATCCAGTATACCAACGACCGACTGGTTACATTTGATGTACAGGGAGACCCGGATGGGATACAAATAGCTCCCATGCTGTTTATCCCGTTTGTAGAGAATGCGTTTAAGCATTGTACGGATAAAGAGCAGCCCGAAGCTATCCGTTTCACGATCTGCATCGAAGGAGAGGTTCTCAACTTTACATCTGTCAACCTTTTTGACCCGGCAAAGCATATCCATAAAGACAAGATAGGAGGTGTCGGTTTGCGTACGGTTTGCCGCCGGTTGGAATTGCTATATCCCAAACATCATACGTTGGAGATCAACGACCGGAACGGTACCTATCAGGTATCCTTAACCATTTACATCCATGAAGATTAACTGTATCATCATCGACGATAGCCCACTGGCAGTGGATAAACTGACTAACTTTGTGCAGGCCAGTCCTGATCTGCATCTGTGGCAGTCGTTTACCAATGCCAGGGAAGCGCTTACTTTCCTGAGAAAGCAACCAGTCGATCTTATCTTCCTTGACATACAGATGGAAGAAATGACAGGACTCGACCTGTTGGATCAGCTCACTGTCAAGCCGCATGTAGTGATCGTCTCGGCCTATGGCGAGTATGCCGTGAAGGGATTCGACTATGCAGTGACCGATTATCTGCTGAAGCCCTATTCTTTCAGCCGTTTCCAACAGGCAATAGAGAAAGTGGCCGGTGAAATGGAACATCGTACACCGACCGACTTCCTGTTTATAAAGACCGAATACCGGATGGAGCGTATCGACTTTGCCGATATCCTCTTCATCGAAGGGCAGGGTGGTTACCTGCGGATCGTAACCTCACACTCGAAGATCATGACACTACAAAACTTCCAAACAATGGAATCCCTTTTGCCTGCCGATAACTTTATGCGCGTGCATCGTTCCTATATCGTCGCCCTGAATAAGATCGACCATATTGAGCGGAATGTGATTCGTATCGGTAAGGAGCATATCCCCGTGGGCGACAGTTACCGCGAGAAACTCTATCGTGTGCTGAAAATAAAAGACTGAGCCGATATCCTTTTTCGCCCTTCTATTGTTACATGTACAGTGATTGATTGTTGAAGCATAAATATCGTTGTATATGAAAAGAATTGCCCTGATCGGCGCCTCCGGTTTTATCGGTTCCGCCCTGTTGAAAGAAGCGATCGGACGTGGTATCCATGTGACTGCTATTGTCCGTAATCCCGGAAAAATCGCCATCCGGCATCCGAAGTTGACGATCGAAGTAGTAGATGTAATGGATACCGACCTGCTGTCGCGCAAGTTGACCGGTATCAATGCCGTGATCAGCGCCTACAATCCAGGTTGGACGAGCCCGAATATAGCCGAAGATACGCTTAAAGGATATCCTTCGATATTGTGTGCGGTGAAGAAGTCAGGGATCAACCGCTTCCTGGTGGTCGGTGGAGCCGGTAGCCTGCTGCTGCCTTCCGGCGTACAGTTGATGGATTCGGGCGCGATACCTACCGCCTACCTGCCGATTGTGAAAAGCCTGGCCTCGTTCTATACCGACTTCCTGAAACCGGAGAAAGAAGTGGACTGGGTGTATTTCTGTCCCGCAGGCGACATTTCGCCGGGCGTACGGACGGCCAAGTTCCGCCTCGGCCTGGACGACCTGATCGTCGGCACCGACGGGAAAAGCCGTATTTCCGTAGAGGACTATGCCGTCGCCATGCTCGACGAGTTCGAACATCCCGCCCATCACCGTCAGCGGATGACGATAGGGTATTAAGTGTGGACGATCCGCAACCGTTCCCACAGCCAATCGGGAATCAGTTTCCAGCCGCATACCAATACGGCGTATCGCCAGTCGATGACGATGCGCCGCCTTTTTTTGTCGATTCCATCGACGATTTGCCGGGCTACCCGTTCGGGGTGCATCAGCATCGGATAACGGTCGTTCTTCAATAGTGCCGTCTGCACGAAACCGGGACGGATATCGGTAAACCGGATCGGCAGACGTTCCATCCTTGTCAACTGGGCGAGGGCATCGAGATAGATATTCTGATACCGTTTGGTAGCTGAGTAAGCCGGGGCAATGCCCAGCCCCTTTGTTCCTGCGATCGAAGTAATGGCAGCGATATGTCCATACCCCTGCCCGCGGAAGTACTGCCAGGCGGTGATCACCATCCGGCTGAACCCTGTCACATTAGTCTGCATCGTGGCCAACTCCGTCTCTATATCCAGCAGGCGATTCTGGCTGCCAATTCCCGAGCAGAGCAGGAATACATCCATCCCGCCCAGGCGGTCGATCAGACGGTATAATTGGTCGGTTGCCTCCGGCAGGGTAACATCCATCTGCTGCATAGTCACCTGCCCAGGCGCTTCCCGCTGCAATGCTTCCAGTAACTCCATTCGCCGGCCGGCAACTCCCACCTGCCATCCTTGTTGCATATATAGCCGGGCCGTTTCATATCCGATACCCGATGTGGCTCCTATAATAATAATTCGTTTCATAATCCATACGTCTTTATCTATGCAAAGATACGCTATTTCAGCGGGATAAAGGTGTAAAGCGGTCGTTTCAAACTTGTCCGTATTTGAAAGTTTTTGCGAAGATGTCATTTTTGTGCGGGTGAATACCGCGTCAGCGGTATCGTGTTGGTAGCCGTGGGTGCAAGCCCACGGACATGTAATTGGATTGTGTTTTATGCGCCGCGTCAGCGGTGCCGTATTTGTAGGCCGGCACCGCTGACGCGGCGCATGATAATTGTTGTTATTCTAATTGACCGTGGGCTCGGCTTCGCCAGCACCCACGGCTACGAATACGATGCCCGTGACCGGGCATTCATCGTCGCGACGAACACCCAATTACTTTCAAGTCTGGTTGA
>JAVBUR010000038.1:0-44508 GCA_031555145.1 Tannerellaceae bacterium
ATCACCGTTATGATTTTTTCAAACGTCATCGTGTTTGTGAACGAACGCGATGAGGATCGTTCAGTAACGTCATTCTCTTTTGTGTGGCGATTCGTCGATTGGGAGATATCGGAAGCAGACCTCGTCAAATCCAGGCCTGCGCCTCACCTTCGCGAGGCCTGCATCTCAGCCTGCTGGCTTGTGCATCCCACCCCACTGAGGCCTGCGCCTCGATTCACCACTTTCAATTCCGACCCGATATGAAACTAAAAAGTCAATAGCCGGATGAAATAATGATTTGTGTGTATCTTTGTGGTATGGAATATAGAAACTGGGCTTTACGCTCTCTTTTATGTATTATCGCCGGATTGTTTTTTGCATCGTGCGGAAGTAAGAAGCAACAGGTGATCCTGCCGGCCGACTTTAAGGGGCCGAAGGAGCTATCCCGTCTGTACGGTGTGCGCCTTACGCCGGAGGATAATATCTATCTCTATAACGAGGGTGCCAAATGGCTCGGTGTCCCCCATCGCCTGGGTGGAAGCACGAAGAAAGGAGTAGACTGTTCCGGCTTCGTGGTGATCATCTACCGCGAGATTTATGGAAAGCAGTTGAAACGGTCGTCGGCCGATATGCTGAAACATAACTGCAAAAAAGTAGACCGCGATAGGCTACAGGAAGGTGACCTGGTATTCTTCAAAACCGGTAGCGGTAGCCGTAAGACGCCCGACCATGTCGGCATCTATCTGAAGAGCGGACGTTTTATTCATACCAGTTCCTCACGCGGCGTGGTGGTGAGCAGCCTGAGCGAACCCTATTACATGCGGACATGGATTACCGGAGGAAGGGTGAAATAATCGCCTTTATTGTGAGGAATAATAGGTAATTGTACGTACATTTGCAGCCTGAAAACGAGTAGGGTTAACACCTTTTTAACATGTACACTCGATTACTTCGAGTTGTTTTTAAGTTGTCCTATTTCTGGCTCGTTGTTGAAGAGTAAAGACAAAGATATAAACAGATAAAAATATGTTGACGCTTAAAGTTATCACGGAGCAGCCGGAAGAAGTAATCAGCCGGCTAACCAAGAAGCATTTCGATGCACGGGATATTATCGGTAAAGTAATTGAAGCAGACAAGGTGCGCCGTAACAGCCAGACAACGCTGGACGCCAACCTGGCCGAACTGAACCAACTGTCTAAATCCATCGGTATGCTGATGAAGGATGGAAAGAAAGAAGAAGCTGAAGCCGCCCGTGCCAAAGTAGCCGAAATGAAGGAGGCCAATAAGGTGCTCGAAGATGCGAAAATCGCTGCCGAACAGGAAATGCAGAACCTGTTGGTGCTAATACCTAACCTGCCGCACGACTCTGTTCCCGCAGGACGTGTAGCTGAAGACAATGTGATTGAGAAGACCGGCGGCATCATCCCCGAACTGTACGAAGGCGCCATGCCCCATTGGGAACTGGCCAAGAAATACGACCTGATCGACTTCGAACTGGGAGTGAAGATCACCGGTGCCGGTTTCCCCGTCTATAAAGGACTGGGTTGCCGTCTGCAACGGGCATTGATCAACTTCTTCCTCGATAATGCGCGCGAAGCCGGTTACCTCGAAATACAACCGCCGTATGTCGTAAATGCCGACTCGGGCTACGGAACAGGACAGTTGCCCGATAAGGAAGGCCAGATGTATTATGCACCGGCCGACGACCTATATCTGATCCCAACGGCCGAAGTACCTGTGACGAATATCTACCGCGATGTGATTCTGAACGAAGCAGAACTTCCGGTGAAGAATACAGCCTACTCGGCTTGCTTCCGTCGCGAAGCAGGTTCGTATGGTAAAGATGTACGCGGATTGAACCGTTTGCATCAGTTCGACAAGGTAGAGATCGTGCGGATCGATACCCCCGAACATTCCTACGAATCACTGAAGGAGATGGTCGACTATGTGCAGTCGCTGGTAGACAAACTGGAACTGCCGTGGCGTATCCTCCGCCTTTGTGGTGGCGACATGAGCTTCACGTCGGCATTGACCTTCGACTTCGAAGTCTATTCCAAAGCCCAGGAACGCTGGTTGGAAGTCAGCTCGGTGTCAAACTTCGAAAGCTACCAGGCTAACCGCCTCAAATGCCGCTACCGCGACGAGAACAAGAAGATCCAACTCGCCCATACCCTGAACGGTAGTGCCCTGGCTCTCCCGCGCATCGTCGCCGCCCTGTTGGAAAACAACCAGACCCCCGAAGGTATCCGCATCCCCAAAGCCCTCGTTCCCTACACAGGCTTTGACATGATCCGGTAGAAGAAAACGATAAGGGCCTCAAGGGCCATAAGGGTTTCAAGGGCCTTAATGTAGATGACAACATTAAGGCCCTTGAAACCCTTATCATTATTTACTTAATCCCTATTCGCAAAATACTTCATGAACTGCGAGCGCTCATACAAGGCCGGATCGGGGAGATTGGCGTAGTTGAGGCGGCCGCGGAACTGGGAGACGGATTTGAAGTTGGTATGGTGCATCCATTCTTCCATGCAGGTGAGTACCTGTGAGATGATTTCATTGCCACAATTGTACAGCGCACTACACATCTGTACGGTTGAGGCACCTGCCAGGATGCATTTTACCACATCCTCCCAATCGTGTACGCCAGTAGAGGCGGATACGTCAATGCCGGGCACTTTGCCGGTCACCAATGCCGTCCAGCGAATCGTGTCGCTCAGGTCGGAATGGCTGCTGAATACGTTGCCGGATACCAGTTGCAGCGTGTTGAGGTCAATGTCAGGCTGATAGAAACGGTTGAAAAGCACTACGCCGCTGGCGCCGTTTACTTTCAGTGTATCCACCATATCAGGTATATTACTGAAGAATTTGCCTAACTTGACAATCACCGGGATGGATACCGTATCTTTCACACGACGTACGATATCAATATAGGCTTTACGGTTCTTGTCGAAGTCGTATCCCAGTTCGGTTTGCAGCAGGAAGATATTCAATTCCAGCGCATCGGCACCGGCGATTTCGATCTGACGGGCAAAGTCGATCCACGCATCCGCCTTATAGCTATTGATGCTGGCGATGATGGGGATCGTACAGGCGGCCTTCGACGACTGGATCAACTCGAGGTAGTTATTCACTTGGTTTGCCTTCACGTACTGGCGTACATAATCGGTCGCTTCGGGGAAATCGGTCGAGTCGATCAGGACGTCGCCCTGCATTTCGATCTGTTCTTCAAAGAGGGATTTCAGCACGATGGCACCAGCGCCTGCTTTCTCGAACTCTTTGTTTCGTTCGGCTTTGGTCGTTAAGCCGGAACTTCCCACAATAATCGGATTGCGAAGCGTTAAACCGGCGTAGTTGGTCTTCATATCTATCATATGGCTATTTGATTTAAATGGTAAATAACAAAGGTAGGGAATTATTCGGACGGCTTCGTATCCGTCTCTATAAAATATGTGAATGCTTACTATTCCCGTTGGCCGAAGATACGGGTGCCGACGCGGATCATCGTGCTACCTTCGGCAATGGCCAGCGGATAGTCGTGGCTCATGCCCATCGAAAGCTCGCGGAAACTGTCGTCGTCGGCGAAATAGGCCTGTTTGCAAGCGGTGAAGAGAGCATGCAGGCGATGAAACTCGCTGCGTATCAGGGTCTCGTCGTCGGTGTCGGTTGCCATGCCCATAATCCCGGCGATCCGCAGATGCGGGTAGTCAGCGGGATGGAAGGCTTGTAACAGGGTGTGGCATTCGTCCGGGGTGAGTCCGTGTTTGGTCTCTTCCTGAGCGACATGTATTTCCAACAGGACACGGATCAAACGGTTGTACTTGGCTGCCTGCCGGTTGATCTCGTCGAGCAGCCGGACCGAGTCGACGCTATGGATGGTATGCACCCAGGCGGCGATGTCTTTCACCTTATTCGTTTGCAGGGTACCGATAAAATGCCATTCAATATCGTCGGGCAGGAGATCCTTTTTGGCTTTTACCTCCTGCGCACGGCTCTCGCCGAACACACGATGACCGGCATCATAGGCTTCCCACACGGTTTCCACCGGATGGAATTTGGATACAGCCACAAGCGTCACCCCTTGGGGGAGTGACGCCCGTAGCTGTTGGATATTATCGGCAATAGACATAACAGGCAATAAACGGATGGATGATTATTCGTTGACAGGTGCACCAACCGGATTACCCGAAGGTACTTTTTCCGCACTGAACGGGAAGACATCCATTAGTGATGTTTCCGTCACAGAGGCGATCGTATAGTCGGCCATCGTGCCCTTCATCCCTTCTTCAAGGACGGCAATGGCGTCTTTTAATGTACTGGCCTGTGCAAGCATCTGGGCCGCCGTTTTCTTTTCGGCGCCGCTCTTCTCGTCGAGGGTGATGAAATAAACCTTGATGCGATAGAACCGGTCGCCATTCTCGTTAAAGAACAGTTCCGACAGGCGGGCGCGCTTGATGTCAGTCACCGTGAATTCGCCGGTGATATAAGGACGTATCTCTTCGATGATACGGGCTTCCGCTTCGGTGAACGACAAGGCGTCGACCAGGTAGGGTTCCGTTACTCTCTTTTGCATGCCGTTTTCCATCATCTTTTCGTAGGAAACCTTGCATTCGAACCAGTTGTGCATATCTTTTTCTTTTTAAATGATTACTCCATGTGTCAGTAAACGGAAGGCAAAGATAGACGAAACGGCGTATAATGCAACCCGTAATGGCGTAAAATTTTTATATTTCGTCGTTGGCATACAGGCTCCAGAGGTTGTTCGGCTGGTAGTCGTACAACTCGTCGCTGCCGAAGAAACGGGCGATTTCTATGGCCGCCGTTTCAGGCGAATCCGAGGCATGTACGATATTCTCCTGCACACTCAGGCTGTAGTCGCCACGGATGGTGCCGGGGGCGGCGTTGCGTCCGTTGGTCGGGCCCGCCATGGTGCGCACCACATGTACGGCATCCAGTCCCTGCCAGCAACAGAGGATCACGGGACATACGCGCATGGCGTCTTTTACCCGTTGGAAGAAGGGTTTTTCTTTCAGATGGGCGTAGTGTTCGCTCAGTATCTCGTCGGTGAGCCATACCATTTTCATGCCGACCAGTTGCAGGCCTTTTTTCTCAAACCGGGAGATGATTTCACCGATCAGTCCCCGTTCAATGGTGCAGGGTTTCAATATCACAAAAGTCTTTTCCATATATCGACTATTATTAGGGATTACGCAATATACAATATATCAACCTCCGAATATAGTGAAAAGTTTTGAAGATATCGTTGCTTTCCCACCGCTTTCTTGCGGGATTACGTATATTTGTATGCTAAACATAAATACAGGATGTCATGAAGTACAAACTCTTAGTCCTTGACGTGGACGGTACTTTGCTGAATGACAGTAAAGGAATTACCCCCCATACGTTGGCTACCCTCCAGAAGGTGCAGCAGATGGGGGTACGCATCGTATTGGCTTCAGGCCGGCCTACCTATGGGGTGATGCCGATTGCCGAAGCGTTGGAATTGAATAAGTACGGCGGTTTTGTGATGTCGTACAATGGCGCCCAGATATTCAACATGCAGGCTGACGAACTGCTGTTTGAAAAGCGGATCGATCCAGTGATGATCCCCTACCTTGAGAAGAAAGCGAAGAAGAACGACTTCCCTATTTTTACGTATCATAAAGATGTGATCATCACCAATGCGCCCGACAATGTGCATGTGGTGTCTGAAGCCGCCCTGAACCGGATGCGGGTGATCGGGGTCGATAACTTTGCCGAAGTGATCACGTTCTCTCCCTGCAAATGTGTGTTGGTGAGCGATGATATCGATGCGCTGACCGGCTTGGAGAATCATTGGAAGAGGCGGTTGAATGGTACGTTGGATGTTTTTCCGTCGGAAACCTTCTTCCTCGAAGTGGTACCCCAGTTTATTAACAAAGGCAATACACTGGCCGTATTGATGGATAAGCTGAAAGTGACGAGCGAAGAGGTGATGGCCATCGGCGATGGCGTCTGCGACATTCCCATGTTGCAACTTGCCGGTACGGGTATCGCGATGGGGAACGCCGAACTGGCGGTGAAACGATGCACCGACCTGACGACGCTCACCAACGAAGAAGACGGTGTGGCCGCTGCCGTAGAAAAACTGATTCTGGCCGAAGTGCGTCCGGCGGATATCCCGCTCGATCAGTTGAATGCCCGGGCACAACATGCCCTGATGGGTAACCTGGGTATCCAATATACCTACGCGTCGGAAGACAGGGTAGAGGCAACCATGCCGGTCGACGTTCGTACCCGGCAGCCGTTCGGACTGCTGCATGGCGGAGCGACATTGGCGCTGGCCGAAACAGTGGCTGGATTCGGGTCGATGATTATCTGTAAACCTGATGAGATTGCAGTAGGCATGCAGGTGAGCGGCAATCATATGTCGTCGGCTTATGAAGGAGATACGGTGCGTGCCATCGGAACGATTATCCATAAGGGACGGTCGTCGCACGTATGGGATGTGAATGTGTATACATCCACCGACAAACTGGTGTCTTCCATACGGGTAGTGAATAGTATTATCAAAAAGAAATGACAACGGAAGAGCTATACATTGCGATTCAACATCTAATGGAACAGGGCGGGAGTTTTGCCGTTTACCGTTTGCCGGGTGAGAACCGGGTACGGTATATCGGGCAAGGCTCCGGTCCTGTTTCCGTATATAATGATATCAGGGCGCTGAACGGACAGGAAGGGTTTGTCATCGCGCCGTTTTCGATCGCTGCCGGTCATCCGGTGGTAGTCATCCGAGGAGAGGAAAAAGAACTGCCGGGAGTGATTCCGGTTGTCGATGGCACGATGCCGACGAAAGAATACACCATCGGCCGGGTGTCGGAGGTGTATGAATCCCGGTTCCGGTTGTTTTTGGATTCACTTCAGCAAGGGGTATTTACTAAGTTGGTGCTGTCGCGGGCGTTGACGCATAGGCCTTTCACCACCTTTTCACCGGTGGAAACGTTCTTGCGGGCCTGTACGCGCTACATCCGTTCGTATGTCTATCTCTGTCATACACCGGAGACGGGTACCTGGTTGGGTGCTACGCCTGAGATCCTGTTGGCGGGTAGGGAAGGAGCATGGCGTACGGTAGCCCTGGCGGGTACGCAGCCGTTGCAACAAGGCGAACTGCCTACTTCCTGGGACGGGAAGAACCAGGAAGAACAACAATTGGTGGCGGGTTATATCCGTAAACGTTTGTCGGCGATGGATATCCGGGTCGCTGAAGAAGGCCCTTATACCGTAAGGGCCGGTGAATTGGCGCATTTGCGGAGCGATTTCCACTTTTCGCTATCGGATACGGATCACCTGGGTGATCTGCTGGCGGCCCTTCATCCCACGCCTGCCGTGTGTGGGGTGCCAAAAGAAGAAGCCTACCGGTTTATCCTCGACCATGAAGGATATGACCGGCAGTATTATTCCGGTTTCATCGGCCGGTTAGATCCGCGCGGAGAAAGCGACCTGTATGTGAACCTGCGCTGCATGCAGATCAGACAGGAGTCGTTGACCTTGTATGCCGGTGGCGGGATACTACCTTCTTCCCTGCTCGAAGAAGAGTGGAAGGAGACCGAAGACAAGCTGCAAACCATGAGCCGGATTATCGAATAGTAACTGAATTAATGTGTAGATAGGTATGTATTCCGAAAAGAAAAATGTCCTTCAATTGGCGGCTTTGCTGCTTGAACATGGCGTGACTAACATCGTAATGTGTCCCGGCAGCCGCAATGTGCCGATTGCACAGACGCTGGTGAATCACCCGTCGTTTGTATGCCACTCGGTGACAGACGAGCGGAGCGCCGCCTTCTTTGCCTTGGGACTGGCCTTGCATGGCGGACGACCGGCTGCCGTATGTTGTACCTCCGGTACGGCGTTGCTGAATATGCATCCGGCCGTAGCCGAAGCCTTTTATCAGCAGGTGCCCCTGGTCGTAATATCTGCCGACCGCCCTGCTGCCTGGATCGGGCAGATGGATGGACAAACGTTGCCTCAACCCAGCGTATTCGGCTCTCTGGCAAAGAAATCCGTCGCCCTTCCCGATGTGCGGACGGAAGAAGACGCCTGGTACTGTAACCGCCTGATCAACGAAGCCCTGATGGAACTGACCCACCACGGGAAGGGGCCGGTACATATCAACGTCCCCCTGTCGGAACCTCTGTTCCGCTTTACCGCAACCGAACTCCCCCAGGAACGTGTCATCACCCGCTACCAGGGTCTGAACGTTTACGACCGCAACTACGACGAACTGATCGCCCGGTTGAACAAATATAACAAACGTATGATGATTGTGGGACAGATGACCCTGATCTACCTGTACGAAAAGAGATACAGCAAATTGCTTTACAAGCATTTTGCCTGGCTGACCGAGCATATCAGTAACCGGGTGATCCCCGGACTGCCGGTAAAGAACTTCGATTCCATCCTCTATGCCCTGCCGGAAGATCAGCAGGAGAAGATGGTGCCCGAGCTGGTCCTCACTTACGGCGGACATGTCGTATCCAAACGCCTCAAACAGTTTCTGCGCAAACATCCGCCGAAAGAACACTGGCATGTGTCGCTCGACGGCGAAGTGGCTGACCTCTTCGGTTGCCTGACAACCGTGATCGAGATGGATCCGTTTGAATTCCTCGAAAAGATAGCAGGATTGCTCGAACAACGGTCCGTACCGTACCCGCAGCTGTGGGAACAACTCTCGAAGCAGATCCCCGAACCGGAATTTCAGTACTCGGCCATGTCGGCTATCGGTTCGCTGGTGAAAGCCTTGCCGGCAACGTCGGCACTGCATCTGGCTAACAGTTCATCGGTGCGTTATGCGCAGTTGTTCACGCTGCCCGAAACGGTAGAGGTATGCTGCAACCGGGGAACGGCCGGTATCGACGGCTCGTTGTCGACGGCTGTCGGCTATGCCTCAGCTTCGGATAAACCCAACTTTGTCGTGATCGGCGACCTGAGCTTTTTCTACGATATGAATGCGCTCTGGAACGGGAATATCCGCAACAACCTGCGTATCCTGCTGATCAATAACGGTTGTGGTGAAATATTCCAATCCATCGCCGGTTTTGAGGCCAATGAGGAGACCCGCCGCTTTGTGACGGCTCCCCACTCGACCTCCGCCCGGGGTTGGGCCGAAGAACGGGGCTTCCTCTATACTGTAGCCCGGGATGAGGCGACCCTCGCCGAAGCCATGGCAGTCTTTACCCAACCGGAACAGACCCCGCAACCGCTGCTGCTGGAAGTCTTCACCGACAGCACCGAAGACGTGCGCCTGCTTAAAGACTATTATCATCAATTAAAACAACAGTAAAAACATACAACCATGTCAACAACAAGAGAATGGATTACCATCCGCGAGTACGAAGATATCCTGTTTGAATACTATAACGGCATTGCCCGTATCACCATCAACCGTGAACGCTACCGGAACGCCTTTACGCCAACTACGACCGGTGAAATGAGCGACGCCCTGCGTATCTGTCGTGAAGAGGCCGATATCTGCGTCGTGGTTATCACCGGCGCAGGCGACAAAGCTTTCTGCTCGGGCGGCGACCAGAACGTAAAAGGACGTGGCGGCTATATCGGCAAAGACGGCGTTCCCCGTCTCAGTGTGCTGGATGTGCAGAAGCAGATCCGGTCGATTCCCAAGCCGGTCATCGCAGCAGTCAACGGCTATGCCATTGGTGGTGGCCATGTGCTGCATGTAGTCTGCGACCTTTCCATCGCCTCCGATAATGCCATCTTCGGACAGACCGGCCCCCGCGTCGGCAGTTTCGATGCAGGCTTCGGCTCCTCCTACCTGGCACGTGTCGTAGGACAGAAGAAGGCACGCGAGATTTGGTTCCTCTGCCGTCAGTACAATGCCCAGGATGCTTTGGATATGGGACTTGTCAATAAAGTTATTCCCCTGGCACAGCTAGAAGACGAATACGTGCAGTGGGCGGAAGAAATGATACTTCTCAGCCCTCTGGCCCTCCGTATGATCAAGGCTGGCCTGAATGCCGAACTCGACGGGCAGTCCGGTATCCAGGAACTGGCAGGTGACGCCACTCTCTTATATTACCTCACCGACGAAGCCCAGGAAGGTAAACAAGCCTTCCTCGAAAAACGCAAACCCAATTTCAAGCAATACCCGAAGTTCCCGTGAGCCGCTTCCATACATCCATCATTCCCTACCGCCTGCATTTTAAGCAACCGGCAGGTACGTCGCGCGGTGTGTACCAGGTGCGGGATGTGTGGTATGTGTTGCTGACGGCCAGCGATCAGCCCGGACGGGTGGGAATGGGTGAGTGTGCCCCGCTGCCCGACCTGAGTTGTGATGCGATGCCGCGCGAAGCGTATGAACAAGTGTTGGCCGATGCCTGCCGGTCGTTTGAAAACGACAGTCGGATTGATGTCGAAGCCCTTTCCTGCTATCCGTCGATCTTGTTCGGGCTTGAAACGGCGTTGCGACATTTCGAAGCCGGCTCCTATTCCTTGTGGGATACCCCGTTTGCTAGGGGAGAAGCCGGTATCCCCATCAACGGACTGATCTGGATGGGCGAATACGAACAGATGTTGGCGCAAATCGAAGCTAAACTGGCAGCTGGTTGCCGTTGCGTGAAGCTAAAGATCGGCGCCATCGACTTCGAAAAAGAACTGTCTTTGCTGAAATATATCCGCCAGCACTACCCGGCATCCGCTATCGAATTGCGTGTTGATGCCAATGGCGCCTTTTCACCGACAGATGCGATGGATAAACTATCGCGGTTGGCTACCCTTGACCTCCATTCCATTGAGCAACCGATCCGTGCCGGCCAATGGGAGCAAATGGCGAAGTTAACAGCCTCGACTCCCTTACCCATTGCGTTGGATGAAGAACTGATCGGCATCACGCCTTTGGACGATAAGCGCCACCTGTTGGATACGATCCGTCCCCAATACATTATATTAAAGCCCTCCCTGCATGGAGGCATCCACGGCTGTACCGAATGGATACGGGAGGCTGAAGAACGCCGCATCGGTTGGTGGATCACCTCTGCCCTCGAATCGAATATAGGGCTGAACGCTATTGCGCAGTGGTCTGCTACCTTCCACAACCCCCTGCCGCAAGGACTGGGTACAGGGCAGTTGTTTACCAATAACATAGAGATGCCTTTAACCATCCGGCAGGATTGCCTGTATCACGATCCGGCGGGATATCCCAATGAGACGATTACGGTGGACGGGAAGTGCTATAGGAAGGGTACCTTCCACTTGCTGCCGCGACATCGAAATCCGAGCTATGGCGAGTTGCGCAGCTTCCTTGCCGACTGGTATTCCGATTCGCCGTTTATGCAGGTGCAGACATCTGGCTCGACCGGTATTCCCAAGCAACTGACCGTACGTAAGGAGCAGATGCGGGCCAGTGCCCGGATGACCTGCGACTATATGGGGTTGCGTCCGGGAGATAAAGCCCTGCTTTGCCTGGCACTGATCTATATTGCCGGTAAGATGATGGTCGTTCGTGCATTGACGAATGGACTGAACCTGATTCCGGGTTCTCGTTCTACTTATCCACTGGCTCATACCTCCACCTCTCTTCAGTTTGCATCCATGGTCCCTTTGCAGGTGATCAGGACGTGTGAAGCACCCCTGCATTTGAAGCGGTTGCGCCGGGTAGGTGTCTTGCTGATCGGCGGTGGAGAAATTCATCCCATAACGGAAGACGAGATGCGGACATTTCCCAACCCCGTGTATGCGTCGTATGGTATGACGGAGACGCTCTCCCATGTCGCCCTCCGGCGATTGAATGGGCCGGAGGCCTCACCGTATTACACTCCGCTTCCCGGTGTGACCCTTTCCCTATCCGACGATTGTACGCTGGTTATTGACGCCCCACATGTCTCGGACGAGATACTCGTGACCAACGATATCGCCGAACTGCTGCCCAACGGACGTTTTCTTATCTTAGGGCGTAAAGACAACACGATCAACAGTGGCGGCGTAAAAATACAAATAGAAGAGGTCGAAGAACGACTTCGTAGCGTTCTTTCTGTTAACTTTGCAATTACGTCGGTGCCGCATCCGCAGTTGGGCGAAGCCGTGGTTATGTTGGTATGCCCGTATCCGTATATGGATATGCTCCAGGTGCAGGTGTGCAGTATGCTGCCTAAGTATGAGCAGCCTAAACACATTGTCGTCGTGGACGCTATTCCGCAGACGGCCAGCGGCAAGATCGACCGGTCCGCCTGCAAGCGCCTGGCGGCTGAATTGAATTTATTTAAGTAATTATCCATAATATCATGAAAAAGAGTCTATGTCTTTTTTTATTCAGCGCTTTAGCCAGCCTGGCTGTCTACGGACAGGACGGTGAGGTGTGCCGGTTTCCGCAGGATCCGACAGCTGAAGTCCTGAAAGCGTATGCAGGTTACGATTGTGTGAGCCTGCTCGACAGTACGTCCGTATCGGTGCAAGAGACCGGTTCGGGCTCGTTTACCATCTACAAGCGGTTTAAGGTACAGACGCCCCGTGGGGCAACAGCCAACCGGGTGATCACGTACGATTACGATCCTCTGACGGCGTTTGCCGCATTCCGCTATGTGACGATCTACCGTGCCAATGGCGACGAGATCAACCTTGATGTCACCAAGGCCTGCGATTATGCTGCTCCGGCACGCGCCATCTATTGGGGAGCCCGCCAGATCATGATCGAAGTGGGACGTCTCTATCCGGGCGATGTGGTGGAATACCAGATCGATAAGAAGGGCTTCACCTATGCCCTGTTGCAGGGAGGGTTGATGGCTGACGACGACGCCCGTTTCATTCCGCCAATGCGTGGACAGTTCTACGATATCGTGTCGTTCTGGGTAGACGATCCTACGGTGCGCAAGGTCTATACCGTCAGCCTGCCGAAGGACAAAGAACTGCAGTTCCAGTTCTACCAGGGCGAGTGTACCTCATCAATGTATCTGGCCGGCGACAATAAACTGTATTCGTTTGCCATGACCAACGTGTTGCCGTTCAAACGCGAGCCGAACATGGTCGACCTCTTCGACGCCGCTCCGAAGCTCTTTATGTCGTCTACCCCGAGTTGGGTAGAAAAATCGCTTTGGTTCAATAAGGTGAACGAAGACTATGGTAGCTTTGCCCCACTGCCTGAAGCACAGAAGAAGGTCGATGAACTGATCAAAGGCAAGAAGACCGAGATGGAAAAGATCGCCGTCCTGACCCACTGGGTAGCCGATAACATCCGCTATTCGGGTATCTCGATGGGCGAAGGCGAAGGCTATACATTGCATAATACGAAGATGAACTATACCGACCGTGCCGGTGTGTGTAAGGATATTGCCGGAACGCTCATTTCTTTCCTCCGCATGGCAGGCTTCGAAGCCTATCCGGCGATGACGATGGCTGGTAGCCGTGTGGAAAAGATTCCGGCCGACCATTTCAACCATTGTGTAGCCGTAGTCAAACTGTCTAACGGCACCTATATGCCGCTCGACCCCACCTGGGTACCTTTCTGCCGCGAGTTGTGGAGCAGCGCCGAACAACAGCAGAACTACCTGCCGGGTATCCCCGAAGGTTCCGATATTCGCGAGACACCGATCTCGGCCCCCGAAAACCACTACGTTCGTATCAACGCCAACAACCGCATCGATGCGAACGGTACCTTGTATGGCGAATTCACCATTGACGCCGAAGGACAGTCGGATAGCAATATCCGCCGCATCTTCACCACTGGTTGGCAATCAGATTGGGAAAGTGCTATGGAACGCCAACTGCTGGCCGTTTCCCCGAAAGCGATCGTGAAGAAAGTCGACTACGGTAAGAATCCGAAAGACTATCAGGCCGCCCCGATCCGTATCACCTTTACGTACGAGATACCCGACTATGCCGTCGTATCCGGTAACGGATTAGTGTTTAAACCGATGGTGATGAACAACCTCTACGCCTCCGTGATGAGTCACCTGCGTATCAACACCGCCCTCGAAACCCGTGCCTACGGATTCAAAGACGCTTGCTCGCGCCTGGTGGAACTGGATGAAACCATCCAATTGCCGAAAGGTTATCAGTTGGCTAATGAAGCCCGTACGGATACGAAGCTGAGCGCCCCCGCCGACTTCGAAGGCTCCCTCCGTCAGGATGGCGACAAGGTGAAACTGCACCAGAAGCTTGCCCTCAAGAAACGCGTTTATACAGCCGCCGACTGGGATGGTTTCCGCACGGCAGTGAACACGCAGAAATCCTATGGCGAATACCTGATCGTGACTAAATAACCCGGTTGATGAACTTCGTTAAATGAAACAGAAAATGACAAAATATACAGTTAAATCCGTTCTTCTTCTCTGTCTCCTGCTGGTAAGCGCCGGTCTCTTCGCCGCTTCCGAAGCCGAGTACGGAAAAGTATCGAAAGCCTGGACATTACATGCCGACGGCAGCCAGGAATACCGCTATGCCATGGAACTGACACTCTTCACGCATGCCGCGATGAACAGTACCTATGGCGAAAGCTTCATCGTGTATAATCCCGACTTCCAGGAAGTGAAGATCCATACCTCTTACACCAAACAGAAAGACGGTACAATGATCCAAACACCCGAGAATGCCTTCGTCGAAGTACTTCCCCGCTACGCTACCGATGCCGTTGCATACAACCGTCTGAAGGAACTGGTCGTGGTGCATACCGGCCTCGATCTGGGCGCTACTATCTACCTCGATTATTCGGTGATCACCAAACCGGGTTTCTATCCTGCCCTCGATCTGAATGAGTTCGCACAGGAAACCTCTCCGGTGAAGACCTATACACTGTCGGTATCCGTTCCCGAAAGCAAGCAACTCCACAGCCAGTTGTATGCCTCTTCGGTGAAACCGGCCGAATCCCGCCAGGGAGATGTGACGACCTATACCTGGACACTGCGTAATACGCCGGCCTCCTCGCGTGAACCGTTGCTGCCGCAGAACCGCGACGGTGTGCCGCGTCTGGTAGCTTCTACCTATCTGTCACAAACGGCCACGCTGACCGAACTAGCTAAACGTTTCGTTGCCGCCAAGGCCATGGAAGCCGATACCTATGCGCAATTTATCACCGAAGAGGCAAAGACGGTTGCCGACAAGGTTGCCGCTATTCAGAAGTATGTGGTGAGTGAACTGGGCACCAGCGGGGTTCCCTTGACCGATGTCGGCTATGCTATTCGGAATGATGAAGACATCGTACGCAGCGCCTACGGTACGGTAGCCGAAAAGACACAACTGCTGTGGGCCATGCTCAACGCCGCCGGCGTACCTGCTATGGTCGTGGCCGTTTATCCCGCCCAACTCGATCCGGCAGCCTGTGGCTTGAAGGCCATCAAGACTCTGGCCGTCAAAGTAATGATCGACGGTAAAGATCAATACCTGTCGGCTGTATCAACAACTGCGCCTTCATTCACCCTGCGCGGCGGATTGGATAAGGTCGTTGCCTTGGATGGCAAGGAACTGACTCTGACAACCTCGCCGAAGGAGGTCAAAGACAATTTCGACCTCGTCGTCGCTGCTGATAAAGCCGTGGGCGGAAACGTCGTTTTCACCCTTCCCGCATCCACCGCCGGTGCCGACGAGTGGGCTGCTGGGCTGACAGGTAAACGTACACAGTTACTCGAAATCCCTGCCGGCCTTAATCAGACAGCCGTTTACAGCATCACTCCGGCTGCTGGATTGAAACTGTCGGTCAAGGCCTACGACAAGAAACTCACCGCTCCTTTCGGTACTTTCTCGCAAACGTTGACCACCGATGGCGGTAAGGTCATCATCACCCGTAGCCTCGAACTCAACAAGACGCAATATACACCGGCCGAATACGCCCGCCTCCGTATCCTTACTAACGAGTGGATCAACCCCGCCAACCGCGTCCTCTTGTTCACAGCTGAGTAATATATGCGGTGGAATGGGCGTTTTGTTCGTCACAATCTGTCCAAAAAATCATCATTATGTTCGAAAACAAACATCATCGCGTTTGTTTTCAAACATAATGATGTTTGTTTTCGCACATCATCGTCTTTTTTGTGGCGATTTACGGTGTACATGCACGTTGTTGGATCGTGCGACTCGCCAGCGCAGACTTGTGCGCCTTACCGGGTTGAGACCTGCGTCCGGATTTACTCTCAATTTCGGATAAATTGGAAGCTAACTCATAACTTTTCATTACTTTTGCCTTTTCTAAGGAGTAGGAATCATGTATAAAGAGATTGTTAAGTGGGTGATCCTCCTTATTTCCCAGCCGGCAAAGGCATGGGAGATGCTGGCGGAGGAGAAGGAGGAAGGAGGGGACGCGTTCCTGTCCCGCTTTGTGTATCCGTTGATAGGGCTGGTGACTGTCGCCGCCTTCCTGGGTATCTTGTTTACCCGGAAGGAGTTTGATGTGCAACTGGCGCTGAAGGCTGCTATCCGTGCGTTGCTGGCGGGTTTCGGGGGATTTTACCTGAGTGCGCACCTGCTGAATGAGATTTGGCTGGGTGTGTATAAGCGGGCAAAAGACCTGCGGTTGTGGCAACGGTTTGTCGGCTATTCATCGTCGCTGATGTTTGCGCTGAATATCGTGCTGACACTGCTGCCGGAATTCTTCTTCCTGAAGATCTTCCAACTCTATACCTTCTATATCGTGTGGGAAGGGGCAGTGTCGTTTATGCAGATCGAAGAGAAGGAACGGGTCAAGTTTGTGGGGCTGGTGACAGCCGTCATCCTGATCATCCCGTTTGCCATCGAGAAGATCCTCTTTGTACTGATGCCCGGGCTGCGCTTCTGAGAATAAAACAAGATGAAAGAAAAGATACAGACATCTGTCCAGATAAAGAACAAGCGGGCGACATTCGACTACGAGCTGCTTGAGACCTTCACCGCCGGCATCGTGCTGACCGGTACCGAGATCAAATCCATCCGCCTGGGCAAGGCCAGTCTGGTGGATACCTACTGCCTGGTGGAACGGGGCGAAGTGTGGGTGAAGAATATGTATGTTGCCGAATATTTCTACGGTACATACAACAACCATGTGGCGCGCCGCGACCGCAAACTCCTTCTCAACCGGAAAGAGATCAAAAAACTCGAAGCGGCCGAACGCAACAGTGGCTTTACTATCATACCCACCCGTATGTTTATCAACGACAAGGGACTGGCCAAACTTGTGATCGCCATTGCCAAGGGGAAGAAGGAATACGACAAACGCGCCTCCCTCCGTGAAAAGGACGACAAGCGCGAGATCGACCGGATGTTTAAGAAATAATTCCATGATACTGTCTCGCATCTGGTTGTGTGTGAAGCGGGCGTTGCCGAAAGCCGGCCGCACCTGTCTGTGGTTGCTGAAGATCATTCTGCCGATCTCGCTGCTGGTGCGGTTGTTACAGTACTCTGGGTTGTTGGAAAAGTTTTCGTCGCTGCTTGAACCGGTCTTCTCCCTGATCGGGTTACCGGGTGAGACGGCGATTGTGTTTCTTACCAGCATCTTCTGCCCGCTGTATGCGCCGATTGCGTTGATTGCTTCCATGTCGTTGGGGGTGCGTGAGGCTACGATCCTGGCCATTATGTGCCTGATTGCACATAACCTTGTCGTGGAATCGTCGGTACAGGCACGGACCGGCTCGTCGTTCTGGGGAATGACGGTACTGCGGATCACGATGGCCTTGGTGATTGCTTTCTGCCTTAACCTGGTGATGCCGACCGAAGGGTGGGGCACGGTGGGTACGGCTGCCAGCGCTGCCGCATGCAACAGCGTGTGGGAAGTGGTCACACTTTGGTTCTTTAGTTCGTTGCAAGTAATCTTTACGATCGTTTGGATTGTTACATTGTTGATGATCCTGCATTATATACTCGAAGAGTTCCGCCTGATGAAAGGCCTCTCGGCGGTGTTTGCTCCGCTGATGAAGGTGTTCGGGTTGCCGAAAGATGCCGCCTTCCTCTGGTTGGTTGGCAACCTGGTCGGCCTGGCCTACGGTGGTGCTATCATGATGGAGCAGATGGAACAGAAGAAGCTGACCTATCAGGAAGGCAACCTGCTCAACCATCACCTAGCCATGAACCATTCGATGTTGGAAGATACACTCATCTTTGTCGCCATAGGCATTCCGGCCCTGTGGATCGTTGCTACCCGCCTGTTCTTTGCAATGGGGGTAGTCTGGACACGCCGGGGCTATGCATACATAAAATATCAGACATGGGAAAAGAAACATTCATACACTCCCTGAACGAACGCATCCTGATCCTCGACGGAGGGATGGGTACCATGATTCAGGGCTATCATTTAACGGAACAAGACTACCGGGGCGAGCGCTTCGCCGACTTTCCCGGACACCTGAAAGGAAATAACGACCTGCTGTCGCTCACCCAACCGGGGGTGATCGGCACCATCCACCGCGAGTATCTCGACGCGGGTGCCGATATCTTCTCTACCAATACATTCAATGCCAACGCCATCTCGATGACCGACTATGGCATGGCAAAGCTCGTCACGGAGATGAACCGCGAAGCCGCCCGTATCGGGCGCTCCGTGGCGGATACGTTTATGGCCGAACACGCCGGACGCCGGGTATGGGTAGCCGGTTCCATCGGTCCGACGAACAAGACGGCGTCGATGAGCCCGGATGTGAATGATCCTGCCTATCGTGCGGTTACCTACATGGATTTGTATGAAAGCTATTCCGAACAGATCGAAGGATTGATCGACGGCGGGGTAGATATCCTGCTGTTCGAAACAACCTTTGATACGCTGAACGTCAAGGCCGGTCTTGAAGCGGCCGATGCCGTACTGACGGCACGCGGACTGGACCTGCCGGTGATGCTCTCGCTTACGCTGGCCTCGCAGGGCGGACGAACGTTGTCGGGACAGACGTTGGATGCCTTCCTGGCTTCCGTCGGGCATAGCCGTATCGTGAGTATCGGGCTGAACTGTTCGTTCGGCGCTTCCGAAATGTTGCCCTGGTTGCGTGAACTGGCCGCCCGGGCGCCTTACTTTATCAGCGCCCATCCCAACGCCGGGTTGCCGAACAGCCTCGGCGCGTATGATGAGACGTCGGAGACGATGGCGTCGCATATCCGTACCTTTATCGCTGATGGATTGGTCAATATCGTAGGCGGTTGCTGCGGGACGACACCGGCGCATATCGCCCGTTACCCCGAACTGGTACGGGGAGCAAAGCCGCATCAGCCCGTTCCGGCATCCGACAGCCTTTGGCTTTCCGGCCTCCAACTGCTGGAAGTGAAGCCGGAGAACAACTTTATCAATATAGGCGAGCGATGTAACGTGGCCGGTTCTCGTAAGTTCCTCCGCTTGATTAAGGAGGGCAACTACGAAGAGGCTCTCACCATCGCCCGCAAGCAGGTGGACGACGGCGCCCAGGTGATCGACATCAATATGGACGAAGGCATGCTGGATGCGGTGAAAGAAATGACGACCTTCCTCCATCTCATCGCTTCCGAACCGGATATCGCCCGTGTGCCTGTGATGATTGACTCGTCTCGCTGGGATGTGATCGAGCAGGGACTGATGTGCATGCAGGGTAAGAGCATCGTCAACTCCATCTCCCTGAAAGAAGGGGAGGGTCCCTTTCTTAGCCATGCCCGCCGTATCCGTCAATTAGGTGCTGCCATGGTGGTGATGGCTTTCGATGAAAAGGGACAGGCCGATAGCTTTGAACGCAAGACGGCGATCTGCTCCCGTGCGTACCATTTATTAACTACGCAGGCGGGCATACCGCCCCAGGATATCATTTTCGACCCGAACATACTGGCGATAGCCACCGGGATCGAAGAACATAATGGCTATGGCCTCGCCTTCATTCGTGCGGTGGAATGGATCAAAACGCATCTGCCAGGTGCGAAAGTGAGTGGTGGGGTAAGTAACCTTTCGTTCTCTTTTCGGGGCAACGACTACCTGCGCGAAGCCATGCATGCCGTCTTCCTTTACCATGCCATTGGCAAGGGAATGGATATGGGGATTGTGAACCCGTCGACTTCCGTTTTATACGATGAAATCGAGCTTTCTTTCCGCACACTGCTGGAAGATGTGATCCTGAACCGCCGCCCTGATGCTGCCGAAGAACTGCTGGTCTATGCCCAACAGATGCAGGTGCAGAAGGCTGGTGTCAAAGAAGAAAAACAAGACGAATGGCGTATGCGCCCCCTCGACGAACGCCTGCAACACGCCCTTGTCAAGGGCTTGGGTGACTATCTCGAAGACGACCTGGCGGAAGCCCTCGCACATTATTCCCGTGCCGTGGATATCATCGACGGCCCGTTGATGGCGGGGATGAACAAGGTCGGCGACCTGTTTGGCGCCGGTAAGATGTTCCTTCCGCAGGTGGTCAAGACGGCGCGTACGATGAAGAAGGCCGTCGCCATCCTCCAACCAGCCATTGAAGCCGAACAGTCGGTGTCGGGATTGACAAAGGCCGGCAAGGTAGTCTTCGCCACCGTGAAGGGTGACGTTCATGATATTGGCAAAAACATCGTTTCCATCGTACTTTCCTGTAATAATTACGAGGTAATCGACCTCGGTGTCATGGTGCCTGCGGAAGTGATTATCCAAAAGGTGATTGAAGAGAAGCCCGACTTCCTTTGTCTGTCGGGGTTGATCACTCCGTCGCTCGAAGAGATGGCGCATGTGGCTGCCGAGATGCAGAAGGCCGGATTGACTACGCCTATTATGGTGGGTGGCGCTACGACCTCGAAGCTGCATACGGCCGTAAAGATTGCGCCGCACTATGACCACCCTGTATTCCATGTGCTCGATGCCTCGCAGAACCCGCTGATAGCCAATCGTTACCTCAACCCCGACACACGGGATGAGTATGTGAAGGATTTGTGTGAAGAACAGGAGTGGTTGCGCCAGTCGATGAAGCAGAAAGTTGTCCCCCATGTATCCTTGGCGGAAGCCCGCTCGAAAGGCTTTGCCATTGATTGGAAACAATATACACCAGTCGTACCCCGTCAGACGGGTACTCAGGTGTTGCCCCATATCCCCATTGAAGAGGTTATCCCGTATATCAACTGGACATTCTTTTTTCATGCCTGGAAACTGAGCGGAAAGTACGGTGAAATCGCCTCTTTACATGGCTGTGACAGTTGTCGTGCTTCCTGGCTGGCCGGTTTTCCGGAGGCCGACCGCCCCAAGGCATCTGAAGCTATGCAGTTGTTTAAGGATGCACAACGCATGTTACAACGCTTTGTGGAGATGAAGGCCGAATACTGCAAGGCTGTTTACGGTATCTTCCCAGCTAACAGCACGGGGGATACGATCCGTATCGGCGAAGTGGACTTCCCCATGCTCCGTCAACAGGTGATCAACGAGGACAAGGTGTATAAATCCTTGTCCGATTTCGTCATGCCGGGCACCGAAGGACGTCCCGATTACGTTGGCGCCTTTGCCGTGACCGCCGGTGCGGGAACAGCCTATTTGCACGATGAAATGGATAAAAATGGTGACAGCTACGGCCTGATCCTCCTCCAGACGCTTACCGATCGTCTGGCCGAAGCCACTGCCGAATACCTCCACGAAAAGATACGTAGGGAATACTGGGGATACGCCCCGGACGAATCCCTCACCGTCGCCGATCTCCTTAAAGTGAACTATCAAGGCATCCGTCCCGCTGTCGGCTATCCCTCGATTCCCGATCAGTGGATGAACCATGTCCTCGACCAGCTGCTCGATCTTTCGCGCATCGGTATCAGTCTTACCGAAAACGGTATGATGATCCCCACGGCAGCCGTCAGCGGCCTGTACCTCGCCCATCCATTATCCTACTACTTCATGATCGGTACGATCGACGGGGAACAACTGACCGATTACGCCCAGCGTCGCGGATTGTCCGAAGAAACCCTCCGCAAGGTGTTGAGCCGGCATGTGGTGTAACACTAAGGTATGGAGACCTGTTTCGTTTCTACCGTGTGGGCTGAGAATATTCCCAGTGCTCCATTCGAAATATTGTTCGGTGGGTTATTAGGGGTGGTGCCTCCTCCGGGTCCACTGTCACCCATTAGCGCCAGGGTGGTGTAAAACAAGGAGACTTGTTTGTCGATACATTGCATTTCGATATTGATCAGGTCACCCGGCTTGAGGTCTAAGTCGCTATCATCCACTTCGAGTTTCAGGGTGTTTGTTACGCCGTTTTTTACTTCATCATTCAGGACTAAGTGCTGGTTGATAAGTTTGCCGTTTATTGACAACACAAACCGGTAATTGTTACCTTTTTCAATGGGGTCTTCATAAACAGGGACGATGTTGTATTCAATATCGCCTCCCATGGTTACTTCTTCTATCCGGATGGAATCGAACGGGACTTGCCGGGGCATGGTGGTTTGGGCGGTGTAGGTCTGCTCGTCTGTAACCACTGTCAGGGTATATGTTCTGCCTTCGATTACCTGTAATGTAGTCGTCTGGTACGTACCTTTTCCCTGCGGTGTAAGTATTTCGCTGTTTCCGGTATCGTCGCTGATGGTTACTATGGCATCGTCAATGGCAGGGTAAGCACCGGTTTCAGCCAAACCGATGGACCGGGTTATTTTCACCAGGTAGGGGCCAGCTTCATTCGTGATGTTGCCTTCTATAATGATCCGGGACTGATTGTTCTTGTATGCTACATCCACTACCTTTTCGCAACTTACCAAAAGGAGAGTGATCACTGTTATGGGGAGGATATGTTTCATTGTCATGCTGTTTTAAAATTTGAAGTTATAGGTTACACTGGGTATCCATTGGAAGAGCGCTGTTTGTACGGCTTCTATTTGTTGTGGGTTGTCCTTGTTTTCTTTGAACTCGATGGTGTATGGGTTTTGACGGCCATATACGTTATACAGTCCGAAACTCCACGAACTTTGATACCTGCCTTTGGACGGGATATCGTACGTTGCGCTCAGGTCTAACCGGTGAGTGGCAGGCATGCGGTCGGTATTACGGCGGTCGTATTGGTAGATGAGCATATCGTTCAATACATATTTGCCTGTGGGGAATGTCACGGCGTTTCCGGTAGCATACAAGAATGTGCCGGATAGTGTCCATTGCGGAGTGAGGGTGTAAATGGCTACGATAGATAAGTCGTGCGTACGGTCGTGTTTGGCATTATACCATTGGTCTTTGTTGATGCCGTTTATTTGTCTTTCTGTTTTGGAAAGGGTATAACCGATCCATCCGGTGAGTCTTCCCCGGTTTTTCTTGACTAAGAGTTCCAGACCGTATGCCCGGCCTTTACCAAAAAGTAGTTCACTTTCTATGTCGGGTACGGTATTGATATCGGCACCGTCTTTATAATCTATCTGGTTCTGCATGGATTTGTAATAAGTTTCGGCATTCAGTTCAAACAAGTTGTCGGAGAAGGTTTTAATGAATCCGAGGCTTACCTGGTCGGCTATTTCCGGTTTAATATTGTAGCTGTTTCCGATCCATTGGTCGGTAGGGCTGCCACCGGTAGAATTACTCATGAGGTGGAGGTATTGGGTGTTACGGGCATAACCTGTTTTGATGCTTATGGTGTTGGTCGCCCTGTAATTCAGGGATATGCGGGGCTCCAGGTTGTAATAGGTTTTGCCGATCTTTCCTTTTTCGAGTTCAATGGATTGAACAAGTTCATTTTGTTGGTAGATATTATAGGTATCACCGCCTAATATGTTATAGAAGGAAAACCGTAGTCCGTAGTCCATATTTACTTTCCCGGAGGCCTTGAACGAGTTACTCAGATAGACTGCGTTTTCCATCCCTTTACGGCCTTTTTTGTCATTTTCTATACCTGTACCTTCGGCTCTTGTAGGGGTGATGGTATGGTGTATCACATTGAAGCCGAAGCGTAGCGTGTTATTGGCATTCGGGTAGAAGGAAAAATCCTGCTTGAGGTTCATATCCTTGATATTGGAGTTGAAATTTACTTCGCTGCCATCCCCCTGGAAGCCGACATTGAAGTCATAATTACTGTAGATGAGCGATGTGTTGGAAAATAGTTTGTTGTTCCATACGCTGTTCCATCGCAATGTACCTGTCATATTACCCCAATTGCTTCCGAACATATTGGAAGCGGCTAATACATCTTTGCCGAAATAGCCGGAGAAGAAGAGCTTGTTTTTGTCGTTGATGGCAATATTGGCTTTGGCATTCAGGTCATAGAAGTATAACCGGATATCTTTAAAATCGGATGAAAGCCGTGCGAACAGGTCGGCATAGGTGCGTCTGCCCGAGAGGATGAATGATGATTTTTCTTTTTGAATAGGACCTTCCACGGTCAACCGGCTACTGATCAGTCCAATGCCACCGCTTGCCTGGTAGTTCTTGTTATTGCCTTCTTTCATTTTGATATCCAGTACGGAGGAGAGGCGGCCCCCAAACTGTGCCGGACTGTTTCCTTTGATAATAGTGGCGTCTTTGATCGCATCGCTGTTGAAGGTGCTGAAGATACCTAAGAGGTGCGAAGCGTTATAGACCGGCGCTTCATCCAGCAGGATCAGGTTCTGGTCGGTCGCGCCACCTCGTACGGAGAAACCGTTGTTCCCTTCGCCGTTCGATTTTACACCCGGCATCAGTTGGATGGTTTTTACCAAATCCTTTTCACCGAATAGAACGGGTACGTTGGTGGCTGTTTTCATGTTCAGCACTTCGGTACCCATGGTAGCATTCAGCAGATTATCGTCATCTCTTTTAGCGGAGATAACTACCTCTTGCAGGTTCACTCCGTCGGACAGGTCGATGTTTATCGTGACATTGGCATTCAACGTTACCGGGATCGATTCGGGCTCATATCCGATATAAGAAAAGCGTAACGTGTAATCGCCTTTGGGCAGCGAAAGGGAATAAAAGCCGTACTCATTGGTCGTTACCCCTATGCCGGCATTTCCCATAATAGAGATATTTACGCCAATGAGTGTCTCGCCTGAGGCTTTTTCTTTCACCGTTCCGCTCACGGTATATTTTGTTTGTGCAAACAATAGGGAGGTACAGAGTAAGAGGAAGAAACTTATCGCTGTTTTCTTATACATAAATGATGAGTTTAGAATAATGAGTTTGTGCATCTGCATGCATCGTGAATGCTTTTGTGATCACGATGCAAAGATGATGTCAATAAACATACAGCGGAAATTTTTGAGAAGAAGGGAGATGGTTAAGCGATGAATGGAAAGAAAAGGATATCGGACAGGGGTTTTTAGGAAGAATAGCGGTTGAAGAACTCTTCGGCGTAGGTTCGTCCGATCGGAAACTCCTTGTTATCCATGTAAATAGTATTTCCCCGTACGGATTCGATTTTGCTGAAAGGCAGGATAAAACTACGGTGTACCCGGATAAAATCAGTTGAGTTTAACTTCTCCATCATTTCTTTCATGGGCATCCGTGCGACAATGGTTTTACGGCCGTTGATGTGGATTTTGAGATAATCGGCTAATCCCTCGATGTACAGGATGTCGGCCAGCAGTATTTTTACCAGGCTGAAATCGGCACGGATAAAGAGGTGTTTGTCGGCTTGTTGGTCTTTTGGGTGGATATAGTCGAAGTATTCCTGAGCTTTGGTGATGGCTTGTGTAAAACGTTTCAGGTTGATGGGCTTGAGCAGGTAGTCGATGGCATTCAGGTCGTAGCTGACAGCGGCATATTCGCTGAAGGCGGTGGTGAAGATCACCATTGTTTTTTGCTGCAATGATTTTACCAGACTAATGCCGGTCATGGCGGGCATTTGAATATCGCAAAAGATCAAATCGACCGGATAATTTTGCAGATACCTTATGGCTTCGCTGGGCTGGGTGAATGTTTTAAGCAGATGGATGCCTTCGCTTTTGGCACACAGGGATTGAATCACTGTAAGCGCTAACGGTTCATCATCTATGGCTATGGCATTGATCATTGCAGGTTGATATATAGGGAAACAATAAACTGTTTTTCGGTATCGTTGATCACCAGTAAATGCCTGGAAGGATAGATCAGGTTGAGCCGGTGCCGGGTGTTTTCAATACCCAATCCACTTTTTTCAGATATATTTTGCTGGACATCTACTTTGTTGTTTACCACGCTCAGTTGAAATTCGCTTTTGTTTATAGAGGTCTCAATCCGGATGTGGCTTTTTTGTTCGGAGTTTACACCGTGCTTGAATGCATTTTCGATAAAAGGGATCAGCAGCATGGGGGCTATTTGCAAGGCGGGGATATAGTCCGGGTAATCATATTCCAGTCTCACGCTTCTGTCCAGGCGTATGCGTTGCAGTTCGATGTAATTGCTGATGTAGTTTATCTCATCTTCGAGGAGCACAAAATCCTGTTGGGTGTCTTTCATGGTGTAGCGCATCATCTCTGAAAGTTTATCGACCATATCGGCTGCTTTGGGTGAAGTGTCGATGGCTGTGGCGTAGATGTTATTCAGCGTATTGAACAGGAAATGAGGGTTGATCTGTGATTTGAGGGAAGCGATCTGTGCCGAAAGGCGCTCGTTCTCTGTCTGCTTCAACCGGTTGTAGATGGTCCACATGATCGATACCACAATGGCTAAGAGCCACAGTGCAATGGCATTGATGATAATAACGGGGATGATCTTTTCAACGATCGGATTTACTTGTGCCAATGCTTTGGGACTAAGGTCGGAAAAGACGAATATCACGCCGATGAGTAAGAATACGGTTGCGACCATCAGTAATAAAACAACAAAGTAGAGCCAGCCGTTTTTTGCAAACAGGTATTTAGGGATAAGGAAAAAGTAGTTGAAATAGAACGCAATCAGTAATACGCTGCTTAGCGTAATACAGAGCAACAGATACTTGATATCGCCAGCCGGGTCTAACGAATTGAAGACCTGATCAGTGGTAATATAGGGGATTACCAGCAACAACAACCAGACTAAGGTGTGTATGGCAATGGTGAGCCGTTTTGCTTTCATATCACGTTGTAAAACAAGCAGCAAATTAACGGTTTATTTCTTTCGTTCGCAAAAAAATGAGAAGAAGGAGGACAGTTTATAGACGTATGCGTCTTCATGTTAGTCTCTTTTTGTATCTCCCCGGACTTTCACCGGCAAGGCTGGTGAATAGGCGATTGAAGTAAGAGATGTTGTCAAAGCCTAATCCGTAGGCAATGTCCTTGATACTTGCTTCGTTGTCTATCAGGAGGCGTAATTGTGCTTTTTCTATTTTCTTCCGGTTGATGTATTTGCCGGGGGTAAGGTGCATCTCCTTCTTGAAGAGCCGGATAAAATGGTCTTTTGTCATGCAGCATAGTTCCGACAGATGGTCAATATCAATCGGTTGGTCAATGTGTTTGTGAATGTGATGAAGCGTTTTTAGTATGCGCTTTTCAATCTGTTCATTCTTGTACACTGCCTGAGCCAGGAAATGGGAGAATAGCTGTTTGACAATTCCTTGTGTTTCCATTTCGAAGGCAACGGGGCTTTTTTGTTGTAGCGCGATATTCCGGGCCATGGTGGAAGAATTGTCATACGATTGGGGGTCGTAATATTGCAACTCCCTCTCCGGATTTAGCTGGATGAGCCGTTCGATCAGTTGGATATCCAACAAAGTTGCCTCTACTTCGACCGGAAAATGAATCAGATCAAATATACTGGGATTTTTCCCTGAATCTTCATAAATATGGATATAGTATAACTCCAATGTACCGTCGCATTCATATCCGTGTTTTACATAAGAAGGTGTCAGGTAGAGATGTGACTCTTTAAGTTCAAAGACTCCATCAGACCGGATGATCTTTGCGGTACCGCTTTTTACATAATGGATGCGAATGAAAGGGCTGTTTATGTCTTTCCAATTCCAGTCGGCATGATGAGAAGCATATCCCACGTTCAATAAAATGAAATCTCGCTTTAGCTCTTCCTTGTTCATTCTCAGTGTGATTTTAGTACAAATCTAAATAACTATATCGATAAAGTGCAACTTTATACTGATAAAGAGTAAAAAAAGCACGACCGACTATCTGTATTTTTGTCTTGTACAATAAATAAATCCAATGGACTACAGAGAAATAGGGAAGACTGGTATGAAAGTGTCAGCTATAAGTTTTGGCGCCTCTTCGCTTGGCGGGGTTTTCCATCCGTTGAAAGAGGAAGCTGGAATCGAAGCAGTCTATACGGCAGTGGAAAATGGGATTAACTTTATCGATGTGTCGCCTTATTACGGACATTTGAAAGCTGAGAATGTGCTGGGAAAGGCATTGAAGAATATAGATCGGAACCGTTATTACCTGTCCACTAAAGTTGGACGCTACGGTAAAGACGGTGTCAATAGTTGGGATTATACTGCCCGAAGGGCCAAAGAGAGCGTGTACGAAAGTATGGAGCGGCTACATGTCGATTACATAGACCTTATTAATATACACGATATCGAATTTGCCGACTTGGAACAGGTCTGCAACGAAACGCTTCCGGCACTGGCTGCGCTACGGAGTGAAGGCGTGGTGAAACATGTCGGTATCACCAACCTGAACCTGCGCCATTTCAGGTATGTCATCGATCATGTACCTGCCGGAATGGTAGAAAGTATCTTATCTTTCTGTCATTGTACACTGAACGACGATTCCCTGGTAGACTATCTGGACTACTTCGACGCTCAACATGTCGGCGTAATTAATGCTTCCCCTTATTCCATGGGGTTGCTGACCGAACGGGGTGCGCCCGATTGGCATCCGGCGCCGGATACATTGAAACGGTTGGCTGTAAAAGCGGCGGCTCATTGTCGGGCGAAAGGGGTGTCGATCGAACAACTGGCCGTAAGCTATGCAGTCACCAATCCCCGGATTGCCACCACACTTTTCAGTACTACCAATCCGGAGAATGTACTGAAAACAATCCGCTATGCGGAAACACCCCTGAACATGGAGTTATTAAAAGGAGTACAGGACATATTCGAACCCGGATTCCGGGACACATGGGTCAATAGTTAATAGCATTGGAAGATTTGGGCAGCAAGACAAAAAGTGGTTCTGCTTTCCTGGTGATGGCGATCGTCGGGAATGTAGTGTTGCCTCCATTGACAGGGCATCTGATGGATATAAACGCACAATTTTATCATTACGCTTACATTATTCCGCTTATTTGCTTTATCTTTTGTGCCTATTACGGATGGAAAGGGTATAAAGTTATCAATTAAAAAAATATGAATATGACAGAAGGTTACAAACAACAGCAATTCCAGGTTCACACCAAGCGCTATTGCCAGACACTGGAGTTGAAAGACAATCCGGCATTGATCCGGGAGTATGTCCAAAGACACGATGAGGCGCACCATTGGCCCGAAATAGTGGCCGGTATCCGCGCTGTCGGTATCCTGGAAATGGAAATATACCTACTGGGTACCACCTTGTTTATGATCGTGGAAACCTCATTGGACTTTCAGTGGGAAGAAGCATTCGCGCGATTGGCCGATATGCCGCGCCAGGCAGAATGGGAAGAATACATGGCGTTGTTCCAGGATGCGGAACCGGGTCAAAGCTCGGATGAGAAATGGAAACTGATGGATCGCATCTTCCATCTGTATGAGTAGTCTGTAGTTCATCCTATCGTACATAAATACCATAAAAAAGACAGTTAAGCAAAAACATAAATATGAGTACAAGAAGAGAATTTATAACGAAGATGTCAGTCGCATTCAGCTGCCTGGCATTGAATAGCCTGCCCGGCGAGGCTCAAAAGAAGAAGCCTGCCCGGGGAGTGGTTCGTTTTGGTGTCATTTCGGATGTACATCAGGATTTGATGCCGGATGCCGACCGGCGGTTGCATTCTTTTATCGATGCCGCCGGCAAGTGGAAGCCCGACTTTATTGTCCAACTCGGCGACCTGTCGCACGGGGAAAATCCGGATGTGATTAACACTGTCTGGAAACGATTTCCGGGGAAGCGATACAGCGTCATGGGGAATCATGATACCGACCATTCGACCAAAGAAATCGTCATGCGCGAATTGGATATGCCGGCCCGTTACTATTCCTATGATGCGGGCGGTGTGCATTTTGTCGCGTTAGACTTGAACTATATGCGGAAAGAAGGCGAGTACCTCGACTTTGAAAAAGGAAATTACTACAAAGCGAAGACGGAAGACCGCGACCTCATTTCCCCCGAAGAACTCGAATGGCTGCGCAACGACCTGGCGCAAACGAATAAACCGACAGTCATCTTCTCCCACCAGGGGCTGGATGAAGTCTGGCTGGGGAAAGGTTGTCCTAACCGGGCCGAGGTGCGGCAGGTTATCAACGAGGCCAATCAGCGCGACGGACAGAAAGTGATCGCTTGTTTCTGTGGCCACCACCATGTGGATGCCTATCAGGAAATAGATGGCGTGCATTACTTCCAGATCAATAGTGCGGCTTATTTCTGGGCGGATCACGCTAACCATTATTCAAAGGGGCATATGATTGAGTATAAGGATGCGCTGTATGCGTTTGTGACACTGGACCTGGATGCCGGCCAGATCCGGATCGAAGGGACGAAGAGCGAATTTCTTCCTCCTGCGCCGAAACCGGTTGACTTTACCGGGGCGGATAAGGTGTTTCCCTATGTGAGCGATCGTTCCATTAAGATAAAGAAGTCATGAAACATACATTTTCAACAGCTAGCCTGCTTATAATCGCCTGTGCATTATCTGGTACAGCCTTCGGGCAAATTACCGAGCGCGAACGTCCTGCGGAGTGGACTAATCTGGTGAAAGGTGCCCGGTTTATGGATCGGTTTTTACCCATGAAAGGGAATGTACTGTCATCGGATATCTGGGGCACAGCCGGTGTGCTCCCCCGTTATACAGACAATGGCATCGAAGACCGGATCTGGTCGTATTGGGGAGGAAATATTAAGAAAGGGACAGACGGTAAATACCACCTCCTGGTCTGTGGCTGGTTGGAATCTTCCGCCAAGGGACATATGGAATGGCCTAATTCAATGGTGTTCAATACCGTCAGCGACAACCTGACCGGTCCCTTCAAACTCCGGAATATGATCGGGCGTGGGCATAACCCGGAAGTCTATCAACTGAAAGACGGCCGCTATGTGCTCTATGTGATTGACGGTCGTTATGTATCGGACGATCTGAACGGAAAATGGGAGTATGGTAAATTCGATTTCAATCCCCGGGATCGTCGGATTATCGAAGGATTGTCTAATCTCACGTTTGCCCAACGTGAAGACGGCTCCTATCTCATGGTATGCCGTGGAGGTGGCGTCTGGATCAGCCGCGACGGACTTTCCGCCTACAACCAGATTACCGACAAGCGTGTCTACCCTCCCGTCGAAGGTGAGTTCGAAGACCCTGTCGTCTGGCGCGACCACATCCAATACCATCTGATTGTAAACGACTGGCTGGGTCGCATCGCCTTCTACCTTCGTTCGAAAGACGGGATCAACTGGGTCACCGATCCGGGTGAAGCCTATATGCCGGGCGTTGCCGTACATGCCGACGGTACGCAGGAAGACTGGTTTAAATACGAACGGATCAAGATTTATCAAGATAACTATGGACGGGCGATCCAAGCCAACTTCGCCGTGATCGATACGCTCAAGACGGAAGATCGGCCGTACGACAACCATAGCTCGAAAAACATCGGTATCCCCCTCAACCCCGGTGTATTGCTGACGTTGGTCGCTTCACAGCCAATCACCCCGAAGACAAAGCAAATCCACCTACGCATCAAAGCCGAAGAAGGATTCAACCCGCAAACCGATATCAATATTCCTTCCCTGCGCTTCGGCGCCTCTACGGAAGTCAACTTCGGTCGGGGATGCACCGTGTTGGATACCCGCAACGACGGGAAAGACCTTATCGTCATCTTCGACGGTAAGGGCAACGGCTTCACCCCGGACGAGTTTGCCCCGAAGCTGATCGGCCGCTACACCAACGGCCGTATGCTCTACGGATATACCCGCCTGCCGTTTGGTGTAGACTACGACGAACCGGTGCTCTCCGCCCGTGCTCCTTCCTTTACCGGCATCGACAATAAATGGAACTGCTCGGTCGACGTCGAAAACTTCGGCCAGGTGGCCTCCCAAGCCGTTTCCCTGAAGGTTGAGTATATCAAAGACGGCAAGCCTATCGCTGTCGCTACCGGCAAAGTACCCGCTTTGCCACCGTATGCGAAAACCAATTTGTCACTCACCTGCAAGAAAATAGCGTTTGAGGAAGGAACAACCTACGACTTCCTTGTCACCCTCTACTCCGGCAACAAAACATACTCCACCTTCAGCGTAAAGAAAAAGATCGCGGAGTAAGTGCCCCTCTTCCATGCCGCATCTTCAAACTTGTTTTGTTTAACGGAATGTGGGTGAATTCGATTAGTAAGCGTTATATTTGTGGCGTTATAAGTAGGCCCGGATGGAAAAAGCATCAGATATTGACGTACTGAACCAGTTGTTTACCAACTACCGGAACGGATTCATACGATTTGCTTATTCGTATGTACGTGACCAGTTTGTGGCGGAAGACTTCACCGTTGAATCTTTGATGGTATTCTGGGAAAACCGCCAGAAGCTGGATCCTGCTATTAACCCGCCGGCTTATGTACTTACTGTCTTAAAGAACAAATGCCTCAACTATCTTCAACATCTTCAGGTCCGGCAGAATGTAACGGAGTTGCTGATGGATAGTGCCCGACAGGAACTGAATATTCGCATCTCTACCCTCGAAGCCTGTGACCCCAATGAACTGTTTTCTGCCGAAATACAAGAAATTGTTCAACAGACGCTGCTACAGTTGCCGGAAAAAACTCGACTTATCTTTAAGATGAGCCGGGAAGAAAACCTGACCAACGCACAGATCGCCGAACAGATGGACCTCAGTAAAAAAAGCATCGAAGCCCATATCACCAGAGCCCTTCAGGCACTTCGTTCCGCATTGAAAGAGTATGGGATGTCCGTCCTTATTTTCTACCTGTAATTCCTTTTCTCACGATTTTTTTTAAAAAAAGCACTTTTTGAATAGGGTTTCGAGCCGCTCAACTGTAAATAGTATGAAGGGGAGGAAAACGTGCCTGCTTCACAACACGAAAGAAAATGGATAAACATATACTATATAAATTCTTTGCCGGAAACACTTCGGAAGAGGAAACCGTACAGGTGTTGAACTGGATGAAAGAATCGGAGGAGCACAAAGAGGAACTTTTCCGTGAACGCCGGTTGTTCAATGCGGTCTTGCTGACACCAGACGATCCGGTTTCTGCCTACTCTCCCCGGTCGTCCGGGAAATGGCGACCGATGCTTATACAGATCGGTTCGGTTGCCGCCGCGGTAGCTATTACGATGATTCTGTCTTATTATTATTTCAAGGCTTCGGTTAATCCTCTTCCGGAAAAAACCATGAATACGATTACAGTACCTGCCGGACAACGGGTAAACCTGACGCTTGGCGATGGCACAAACATCTGGCTGAATGCCCGTACTACCTTCCGCTATCCTACCTCTTTCCAGGCCGGGCAACGCGAAGTCTTTATCGACGGTGAAGCTTATTTTGACGTAACCCACGATACACAACATCCCTTTATTGTAAACACCGACAACTACAAGGTGAAAGTACTGGGTACGCAATTCAATATCCAGGCCTATTCGGAAAACGGACAATTCGAGACCGCCCTGATGCAGGGAAGCGTGGAAGTTGCATCTGCTGCCGATGCCAGCCAATTGGTCGCGCTGCAACCCAACCAGACTGTATCGGTCAAAGACAACCAGTTCGTCCTTGCCTCCATCTCCGACTTCGATATTTATCGTTGGAAAGAAGGACTGATCTGCTTTAAGAACCAATCGTTCGACCAGATCATCCGGGAATTTGAGAAGGTATACGGTGTACAGATCGTTGTTCAGAATACCCAGGTACTAAAGCGTATGTACACAGGTAAGTTCCGCCAGTCGGACGGCGTCATGCATGCATTGCGTGCTTTGCAACTCAATATCTCTTTCAAGTTTGAACGGGATGATGAGGAAAATATCGTTTACATCAAGTAATGGGAAGTGGTCACGTCACAGAAAAACCTACAATAGAACAGTTTGTATAATCTTAAATCATAATAGCCTATGGTATAAAAAAGCGAATAAACGAAAAAGCCGGTAAACGCGCCAACGTCTACCGGCCTGCAATTAACACAATCTCACACTGTATTAATAACATAAAACATTACAAATGTATGCATAAAAAAGCTTTGTCATGCCTTTGCTGGTACAAAAAAAGGCAAACCAATCAAATATTTAATGTCATGAGAATAACCACATTCTTTATCGCTTTGGGCACATTCTGCGCCACGGCCGGTACAAGCCATTCACAGAATGCCCGTGTTGTTATCAATAAAGCAAACACTCCACTGAGTAACATCTTAGAGGAAATCGAAAGCCAAACTGACTACCTGTTTATTTATAACAATGAGATCGACGCTTCCAGTAAAGTGACGGTTAAAGTAAATAACAAGCCTGTTAGTGAAGTCCTATCCAACCTATTGGACGATACGGATATCTCTTATGCGATGGAAGGATCCAATATTGTGTTGGCTAATAAAGCGCAGATCACGAAGCAGACTACTCAACAGCAAACCGGTATTAAGATTACGGGAAAGGTCAAAGACGCATTAGGCGAACCCCTGATCGGTGTAAGTATCGGCGTGAAAGGTACCTCGATGGGCGTTACGACCGACCTGGATGGGAACTTCATGCTAAATGTTCCAAACGGTCAAAGCGTGTTGGTCTTCTCCTACATCGGCTACCTGACGCAGGAAAAGACCGTAGGCAACAGCCGTGAGTTCGCCATCACCATGGCTGAGAACACCCAGATGCTGGATGAATTAGTGGTAATAGGTTACGGCGTACAGAAGAAAGTCAACCTGAGTGGTGCCGTGCAGGCCGTTTCCGGTAAGGAACTGGAAGACCGCCCGATCACGAACGTGAACCAGGGTCTGCAAGGGTTAGCGCCGAACATGAACATTACCATTTCTAACGGACGAGCCACCTCAGCCCCTGATATCAATATCCGCGGGTATACCTCTATCAACGGGGGGAGCGCGTTTATCCTGGTCGACAATATTCCGGTATCGAGCGACGAACTGTCGCGTATTAACCCGGCGGATATCGAAAGCATCTCGGTATTGAAAGACGCTTCTTCGTCGGCGATTTATGGTGCCCGTGCCGCTTTCGGTGTGGTATTGGTCACCACCAAAAAGGCCAAGGGAAACAAGTTAGTGGTCAACTTCGATGCCAACTACGCCACCCGTACGCTGGGAGATGTTCCGCAAATCGTGACCGACCCCTATACGGTGATGGATGTGACCCATCAAGCGGGTGTACCCTTGTACAACATCTACCCCGAATCCGTACGGGATTATGCCCGCCAACGTTCGGCCGATCTCAGCCTTCCGGCAGTTATTGTAGATCCGACCAATCCCAACGCATGGGCCTATTATGGCACCACCGACTGGATGAGTGAAGCATTCCGCAGCTCAGCACCTACCTACACCGCCAACCTCAGTGTGGCGAAGAACGACGAAAAACTGTCTTATCGTGTCAGTGCCGGTTATTATCAGCAAGACGGTATGATCCGTTACGGTAATGACGTGTTGAAACGTTATAACTTCAGAGGAAACGGTACCTATCAGTTCACCAACTGGTGGAAAGTTGGCAGCAATGTTGCGTTCAACTATTCCGACTATAATTCTCCTTCCTATCTGGACGGTAATTTCTTCTGGGAAGTAAACCGTAAACGTTCGCTAAGCGTACCCCGGAACCCGGATGGAACCTGGAGCAAGGATGGAGCTACTATTCTCGGTGCCATGCAGGAAGGCGGAAAAAAGGCCAATAAACTGAATGAGACCCAATTGTCGTTCAATACGCAGATTGACTTGATCAAGGATGTTTTGTCATTCAATGCCGATGCGAACTACCGCTGGACAAACAACGGCATTAACATGTATAACCTGCCGATTTATTACCGCACCGGTCCGGATCAGCCCATGCAGACATTTATGAGCAATGTCGGATCAAACAGTTTTGCACAGAACCAAACTGTTTTCAGACGGTACAGCGTGTATAACGCCTATGCTGACTTTCACAAGACTTTTGCAGGCAAACATTTCCTGCAGGCGATGGTCGGATACAACCAGGAATATACCTATATCGATAATTACCGAATGAGGCGTGAACAACTCGTCAGTACCTCCCTGCCGACTGCTCAGCTGGCTACCGGAACGATGACAACCACGGAATCGATCAACGACCTTGCCTTGCAAAGTGTGTTCGGACGTATCAATTATGTATACGACGAAAAATACATCCTTGAATTCAGTGCACGTCGCGACGGTACCTCCCGTTATCCGAAGAACAACCGTTGGGGTACCTTCCCTTCCGGTTCGGCCGCCTGGGTGGTATCCAATGAATCTTTTATGAACGGCATCAAGGAGGCTATCCGGATGGATGTATTGAAACTGCGTGGTTCGTATGGCGTACTGGGTAACCAGATCCTATTGGACTCCGATGGAAACCCCGTCTATTATCCGTATATCCCGACCATGAGTTCCGGTACTACCGGTGTTATTCTCGATGGAGTAAAGCCGCTGTATGTGACGAAGCCGGGTGTGGTTGCAGCCGACCTGACCTGGGAAACTGTCCGCAAGCTCAATATCGGGGTCGACCTGGCCTTCTTCAATAATAAACTGGATGTGACCGCCGAAGTTTTCCGCCACGATACCAAAGATATGTTGACCAAGAGCAAGGAACTGCCGGCCGTATTCGGCGCTACGGAACCGAAAACCAATGCTGCCGATCTGAAAACTAAAGGTTGGGAATTGAACATCGGTTGGAAAGACGAATACACGGTAGCAGGTTCACCCATGTTCCTCTCTGCCCGCTTCATGATCTCAGATAGCCGTGCCTGGATCACCAAGTACGAGAACGAAAACCGCCTGTTGAGCGACTATTACAAAGGGCAGGAAATCGGCGAAATGTGGGGATTCATCACCGAAGGTTTTTTCCAGTCACAGGAAGATGTGGATAACAGTCCCAGCCAGCGGAAAATAGGTACTGACGACGTGGGGTATAAATTCTATGCCGGCGACATTAAACTCAAAGACCTGAATGGCGACAACGAGATCTCGAAGGGCGACAATACCGTGGATAACCCAGGTGACCGTAAGATCATCGGTAATAACCGTGCCCGTCTCCCGTTCAGTATAGACCTGGCGGCCAATTGGAAAGGTTTCGACGTAAGAGCGCTCTTCTATGGTATTGGAAAGCGCGATTGGTATCCGTCCAATGGAAGTATCTACTTCTGGGGTGTCTATGCACAACCCTGGACCAATGTGCTGAAAGAGCATATGGATCACTGGACGCCCGAGAATCCCAACGCTTACTGGCCACGTATCAAAGCGTATGCCGCCGAAGACAACCAGATGGAATTGGCTGCCAATCAGACAAAGTACATGCAGGATGCCTCCTTCATGCGTTTCAAGAACCTGACAGTGGGCTATACGCTGCCTGAATCAGCCCTCCGGAAGACCGGCCTGAGCAAGTTACGTTTCTACGTGAGTGCAGAAAACCTCTTTACGATCAGCCACCTGAAGGTAAACCTCGATCCGGAAGGATTAAATGGAGAAGGTGCTTATCCGTTCCAACAGACCTATTCGGTAGGTGTTAATGTAAGTTTTTAATCATTTGAAGATAAGTATATGAAAAAGTACATCTATTATATTACCGGCCTGTTTCTGGTAACCATTCTGTTTGCCTCCTGCGAGGACGACTTCCTGCAACGGGTGCCACAAACATCGATCACGAAAGAAAATTTCTTTAATTCTCCGGCCGACCTCGAAACATATGTCAACGGCATATACAACGCCATGTTGAACGGAGGTTCATACGACGATATCAGTTCGGACAACACTTCTACCTATATTGCCAGCAGCGAATTGGTGAACATGCTGCGCGGCAACCTCTCTGCTTCCACGGTTTCAGGCTGGAGCGACTGGAGTAATCTGCGCACCGTCAACTTCCTGCTCGAGAATGCAGGTAAAGCTACCGGCGACCAGGCCGCAATCAACCATCACATCGGTGTAGCCCGTTACTTCAGGGCACAGCTTTACATCGGGATGGTGAAACGCTATTCCGACGTTCCCTGGTACAACAAAGCGTTGGAAACAACCGACCCCGACCTGTACAAAGCGGCCGATCCACGTGCTTTGGTTGTTGACTCCATCATGGGCGACCTCGAATTTGCCGTAGCCAACATCAAAGCAGATTTGGGACAGAAAACAAAAATACACAAATATGCAGCCCTCTCCCTACTGTCACGCTTCTGCCTCTATGAAGGGACGTATCGCAAATACCACGCTGAACTTAACTTGTCGGCCGACCACAAACGTTTCCTTGAAAGATCCGTATGGGCCTGCGAACAGATCATGAACAGTAGCAACTTTGAAATCGTTGGCTCCGGCGCACAAGGCTATCAGAATCTGTTTATCAGCACCACCTTGAATGGCAATAAGGAGATCATCCAATGGGCGCAATACACCGAAAGCCTGAACCGGGGGAACAACAGCCACACGGTGCTTGGTTACACCTGGGCGCTAAGCCGCAACCTGATGGAAACCTACCTGATGAAGGATGGCACTCCCTTTACACAGCAGTCCGGTTATGACAAGACGGTCTACCTGGATATGTTCAAAGACAGGGATCCCCGTTTTGGTGAAACCTTTGTGAACCCCGGCTATATGCAGAATACGACCGGTTCGCCCTATTACATCAAGCCGACCACCGGAGGATACGACCAGATCAAGTTCTATCCGCGTGATGCGTCTATACGTAAAGGTTGGAATTACAACTATACGGCCCTTCCCATCTTCCGCTATGCTGAGACACTGCTGAATTATGTCGAGGCAAAAGCCGAACTGGGCACATTGACACAGGATGATATCGACAAAACGATCAACAAGATACGTGCACGCGTGCAGATGCCGGCCATGAGCCTGGCTACGGTGAATGCTGTGATGGACCCGGTACTGGTTGCCTACTACCCGAATGTGTCGGGAGCCAACCAGGGAGCCATCCTGGAGATACGCCGCGAGCGTCGCGTGGAACTGGCCTGCGAAGGACTTCGCTACGACGACCTGAGCCGCTGGGGCATGGGACAGCATTTCGCCGATTCGCAACAAGGCATGTACTGGCCGGCATTGGGAGCCATGGATGTAAGTGGTGACGGTGTACCTGATATTGCCCTGTTGGCCAGCCCGACAGAAACAGGCCCGATTGACGGTCTGCCCGATGATGTAAAGAAAGGCCTGGCCTTGTATTACCTAAAAGACGACAAGGGCATGAAGACATCGATCTACCTGTCTGAAGGTACCTCCGGTTATATCGGCTTTACCGACGACCGCGACCAGGGACGCGCCTTCAAAGATCCGCAGTACTACTACCGCCCGATCCCTCAACAACAGGTGAAACTCAACCCGCAGTTGAAGCAGCCGTTTGGCTGGGATTAATCCGGAGACCCTTAGATTATTTCTATAATTCCATCCCCCGGGAGCATAACGAACCTTGTTCCCGGGGGATTCTTTTACTTATTCATTACATTTGCAGCATGATGCGATCAACAAAGTTCTATTTTCTCTGCCTGGCTTGCCTGTCGTCGTTGACCGGCTTCGCCTATTCCGGACGCGTATATATCGACACAAACGCTTCCGGTACTTTCGACAAGCAAGACACCCCTGTGGCGGGTGTAGTGGTAACCGACGGACGGAATACGGTTCGTACCGGTAAAGACGGGCGTTTCAATCTGCCCGGGTATGAGCGGACACACTTTATTACCGTCACCACCCCCTCCGGTTATCGGGTCGGGCAGCATTACCTGCCTGTCGCCGCTGAGCGGAAGGTCTACAACTTTATCCTGACGCCTTGCGAGGCGGCAGCGCAGGAGAACCACTCCTTCCTCCAGATCACCGACACCGAGATACACGGACGCGGCGTAGCTACCAACTGGGTTGAATACCTGAAAGACTATATCGCCACCGAACAGCCGGCCTTCCTGGTGCATACCGGCGACATCTGTTATGAGAACGGACTCCGGTCGCACATCCAGGTGGTAAATACCGAAACGATGGGGTGCCCGGTCTATTACTGCATTGGCAACCACGACCTGGTGAAGGGAGAGTATGGCGAGCAGTTGTTCGAATCCGTTTACGGTCCCACCTGGTATTCGTTCGATGTGGGCAACGTACACTATGTAGTGACTCCCATGGCCGGAGGTGACCACCGTCCCGGTTACACCCGCGCCGAAGTGTACACTTGGCTGAAGAACGACCTGGCGATGAAAGACCCTGCCAAGCAACTGGTCATCTTCAACCACGACGTGCTGACGACCGGTGATGATTTCTTTTTCGGCGTGAGCGACACCGACCGGATCGACCTCCGCTCCTATAATCTCAAAGCCTGGGTCTACGGGCACTGGCATTTTAACTACGTACGCGACCAGAAGGGCGTCTACACCGTCTGCACCACCGCTCTCGACAAAGGGGGGATCGACCACTCGCCTTCCGCCTTCCGCGTGTTCGATATGCAGAAGGAGGCGATCGCCAGCATGGATCTCCACTACTGTTTCCTTGACCACCAGGCGGTGATCGCCGCTCCTGTCGACGGACAGACATCGGCCTTGCTGCCCTCCGGCAACCTGCCGCTCTCGGTCAACGCCTATCACTCGGGATGCGAGATTGCCCGGGTGACGTACACCTGTAAGACGGCCAACGGCTGGAGCCAACCGCAACCCATGCAGCGCCGGAGCGACTGGAACTGGTACGCCGAAATAGCGCCCGCCACCTTCGGCTCCGTCCGGGAGGGAGAAGCCAGGGTAGTGGTCACCTTCAACGACGGACACCAGACGACAGCCACCAGCCGCTTCACCTATGTCCCGGCTAACCAACCGTCATTGAAACCCGGCGCTCCCTGGACATCGCTTGCCGGGAATGCCGCCCATACGGGTGCAACGGGACATGCCGTCACGCTTCCCCTTCGCCAAGCCTGGGTGCAGCAAGTGGGAACCACCGTCTTCATGGCCTCACCCCTGATCGCCGACGGACGGGTGATCATCGCCTCGACCGACGATGACAACCGCCAAAAGCAAGGGCTCACGGCCTTCGACCTTCTAAGCGGTAACCTACTGTGGAAATACACCACCCGCAATTCTATCAAGAACTCCATCGCTATCGATGAGCAGACGGTCTTTGCCCAGGATGCCGACAACTGGCTCTATGCCGTCGACGCCTCTACCGGGCGCCTGCTGTGGGAGAAGCTGCTGAACGCGAACGAATTTCCTTACCTCGAAGACGGTCTGGTGGCCTCCGATGGTGTGGTCTATGCCGGATCAGGTGCCGGACTGTCGGCTTACCGTACGACCGACGGTACCTGTCTGTGGACCAACAACGCCTGGAAGAAAGCGGAAGGAACGACCACCACACTGACCGTGGCCGACGGCGTACTCACCGCCGGCGCCCAATGGCGCGCCCTCTACGGACACGATGCGAAGACCGGACGCTTGCTCTGGCAACTGTCGGACGATGGGATGAGCGACCGGGGCGCCTCCACTACGCTGCACGACGGTCTGTTCTACGTCACCTCGCGCAGCAGCCTCTTCGTGGTTGAACCGGCAACCGGGAAAATCGTGCGGCAGGCCAAACTGGGCGAAGTCAGCCTCAATGTTACCTCCACCCCGCTGGTCACCGACCGGGAGATCATCTTCGGCACGGCCGATAAAGGGATGATGGCGCTCGACAAGGAAACGCTGGGCGTCCGGTGGTACTTTCCCGTCGGCCAGTCGCTGGTCTATACCTCGCCCTACTCCACGGTACCCGCCGGAGCCGTCGAAACCACCCCGGTCTATTCGGATGGGATTGTCTACTTTGCTGCCTCGGACGGTTGCCTCTACGGCGTCAAAGCCGCCACGGGCGAGAAGGTCATGCAAATAGCCACCGGCGCCCCCTTCTTTGCCTCCGTTGCCCTGTCGGGTAATATACTGGTGGCGGTCGACTTCGCGGGCAACGTATATGCGTATTACGGAAAATGACAGGACCACCGATAGAGATACATGCAGACCATGAACATAAAAAAAGAAATACACTAAAAACATGAAGAAAATCTATTCCCTGTTGCTCGCAACACTGCTCTCGTCCATCTGTGTACAAGCACAGCAGATGAATATGCCTTTTCAACATACTATCAACGTAGAAGAGGGAGATAGTAAAGAGCTAATCATCGCGAAAGCGGCCCATGTGATACCGACACCCAATCAGTTGGCGGCCCTGCGGAACGAGTTTATCGCCTTTATCCATTTTGGCCCGAATACGTTTACCCGCATGGAATGGGGAAACGGGACGGAAGACCCGAAAATATTTGACCTCAAGGAACTGGATACCGACCAGTGGTGCGAAGCCATGAAAGCAGCAGGGATGAAGATGGTCATTCTGACCGTGAAGCATCACGACGGATTTGTGATGTGGCAAAGCCGCTACACGACACACGGTATTATGTCTACCGGTTTCCGGAACGGGAAAGGGGATGTCCTGAAGGACTTGTCGGCTTCCTGCCGGAAATACGGGCTGAAACTGGGTGTGTATCTCTCGCCGGCCGATTTATACCAGATTGAGAACCCCGAAGGGCTGTACGGCAACCTGAGTGCCTATACCAAACGGACCATCCCGCGGGACGTTCCCGGCCGCCCCTTTGCCAATCCGACGACATTCGAGTTCGTGGTGGATGATTATAACGAATATTTCCTGAACCAACTGTTCGAACTGCTGACCGAATATGGCCCGATCGATGAAGTATGGTTTGACGGTGCCCATCCGAAGCGGAAAGGCGGTCAGACGTATAACTATCCGGCCTGGAAGACACTGATCCGGTCGCTGGCGCCAAAGGCCGTTATTTTCGGTCGCGAAGATATCCGCTGGTGCGGGAATGAATCCGGCGGTACCAGGGCGACCGAATGGAATGTGATCCCTTATCGGGAGAATCCGGACACCGCCTCGTATTTCCCAGATATGACGGCAACCGATTTAGGCAGCCGGGAGAAACTGTATCCCGCGAAATACCTGCATTATCAGCAGGCAGAGACCAATACCTCCATCCGGGAAGGGTGGTTCTACCGCGACGATACACATCAGAAGGTTCGGAATGCCGACGACGTATTCGATATCTACGAACGTGCGGTGGGCGGTAACTCTACGTTTTTATTGAACATACCTCCGAACCGCGAGGGCCGGTTTTCGCCTGCTGACGTTACCTCACTGAAAGAGGCCGGTCAACGTATCCGGGAAACCTACGGTACGGATCTGTTGCAGGGAGCAGAAGGCCCGGCAGAGGTATTAGATGGCAAATCCGATACCTACCTGTTGATGGATGCAGGACGTAAAGCGTTCGTGGTCACCACCGCTTCCCCTGTTACCATCAACCGTATCATGCTGCAGGAGGCCATCGCCACCCATAGCGAACGGGTCGAAAGCCATGCCGTGGATGCCTGGATCAATGGCGCCTGGAAAGAGATTGCCGTATCGACGAATATCGGTTACAAACGTATCCTCCGCTTCCCGGAAGTGACTACCGGTAAACTTCGTTTCCGTTTGTTGGAATCCCGTCTTGCTCCTGCCATAAGCCATATCTCAGCGCATTATTATCAATCCCGCCCGCCTCAGTTGACCGTTCAGCAGGATGTGGACGGACGCGTAACAATCGAACCCAAGTTACAAGACTTCACCTGGAGACCTCACGGACAGAATGCGGCCGGTAACCTGAATATGGGGTATACGATTCATTATACGACAGACGGGAAAGAACCGGATGCCACTTCCACGGAATATAAGCAACCCGTAAAGATCAACCGCGGCGAACTGAAAGCAGTCGCCATCCTGAAAGGAGAGAAAGGCCCCGTACACAGCGAACGGCTGGGATTACCGAAAGCCGGCTGGAAACTGCTGGGCGCAAGCAGCGAAACAGAACGGAATCCGGCTACAGCCGCTTTTGATGCCAAACAGGCTACTTACTGGAAATCGGAAGAAGGCGCCCTGCCTCTTTATCTCGCCATCGACCTGGGTAGCCGGCAAACGCTGAATGGGTTTGCCTACACCCCTCAAACCCGTAACTCCGAAGGCATGATGGCGAAAGGCGTTATCAAAGTCAGTGACGATGGAAAGAAATGGAAAGAGGTCGAATCTTTTGAATTCGGAAACCTGATCAACGACCCGACAAAACGCTATCATTTCTTCAAAAAGCCCGTCTCTGCCCGCTATATACGTATGGAGGCAACGGGAATAGCCGCCAACGGGAAAACGGTTGCCATTGCCGAATTAGATCTGCTTTGACACCAATCATTTGTGTGTAAAGCCGCAAGGGCCGCCCCCTATTCGAAAACCAACAAACCCCGTTGAACATGAAATACATTCAAGTTCAACGATATTTGAATCTTTTGCTGGTGTGTTTTGGCATCAAACTCATCCTCAGGAGCGCAGCGACGTTTCCCCTCTTGAGCTACTCTCTATACACATCTTTTGACTAGCTTTAGAGTGCATGCCCCGTCAGGGGTATCGTGTTCGTAGCCAGGGGTGTAAGCCCCTGGAATAATACGGATATCATATATAAACCGCGCCA
>JAVBUR010000049.1:0-45491 GCA_031555145.1 Tannerellaceae bacterium
ACATTGTCATGCGCCCCGTCAGGGGTGCCGTATATGAAAGGCCGGTACCGCTACGCGGCACAAAAATTTATACTTGTCATCCTGTCCAGGGGCTTGGCTTCGCCTTCACCCCTGGCTACCAACAAGATACCCCTAACGGGGCATTCGCATGCGCCACCAAAAGATGTGTATAGAGAGTAGCTCAAGAGGGGAAACGTCGCTGCGCTCCTGAGGATGAACTGGATGCCAAAACACACCAGCAAAAGATTCAAGTTTCGTTGATATTGAAAGCACCTCGCTTTCAAATCTCGTTGAATTGGATTTCGGCAAAGAGATACCGATTGGCTTTGCACTAGAAATTATTTCCGGCTGAAGTCTGGCGCTTCCTAACGATATTTCGTTAAATTTGCACAACCGCCAAAAAGCAACGGCGGTTTGTTTGTTATACACATAGGCAGCAGGAGGAACCAGACATAAAATAATATAAAGAAAGACATATGGCAACAACAATTCCCCAACGGATCGCCGCCCTGCGTGAGGCGATGAAACAACATCAGATCGATGCGTATATTATCCCCGGGTCTGACCCGCACCTGAGCGAGTACCCTGCCGAACGCTGGAAAACACGCCGCTGGATATCCGGATTCACCGGATCGGCAGGTACGGTAGTGGTCTCCGCCGACAAGGCAGGGCTATGGGCCGACTCGCGTTATTTCCTGCAAGCGGCCCAGCAGTTGGAGGGGACAGGCATCGAACTGTACAAACTGGCGATCCCGGGAACACCTTCGATCCCTGATTTCCTGTTGGGTGAGTTGGAAGGTGGACAAGTGGTCGGTATAGACGGGCAAAGCTACAGCGCACAGGATGCCCGTACGCTCGCAGGCAAACTGCAAAAGAAAGACATCCGCCTGGAAAGCGCCTTCGACCTGTTGGATGCGATCTGGAGCGACCGGCCTGCGATCCCGGCGGCCCCGTTGTTTGAGATGCCGGTCAAACTGAGCGGCAAATCGGTGGGCGAGAAGCTGAACGATATCAACAACCGCCTGCATGCCGCCGGCGCCGACTGCCTGGTGTTAGGAGCGCTCGACGAAGTGGCCTGGACATTCAATATCCGGGGCACAGACGTAGCCTACAACCCTGTTGTGGTCAGCTTCGGCTTTATCTCCGAACAGGAAAGCGTTCTCTTTATCCACCCCGACAAGATCACCCGCGAAGCCGCCGAACATTTGCAGGCGGAAGGCGTGACCCTGGCCGACTATTCGATGATATGCCCCTACCTCTCCCGCCTGGCGAAAGGGACGACGGTCTATCTCGACGCAGGGAAGACAAACGTGGCGCTATACAACGCCATCCCCACCACCTGCACCATCATGGAAGGTATCACGCCGGCCAACCACCTGAAGAGCATCAAGAACGAGACCGAGATCGAAGGTTTCCGCAACGCCCTGCTGAAAGACGGTATTGCGCTGACCAAATTCCATATCTGGCTGGAAGAGCAGATGAACGCCGGTGAGACAGTGACCGAACTGAGCGCCGCCGCCCGCCTGTCGGCTTTCCGCGCCGAGCAGCCGCAATATGTGATGGATAGCTTTGAGACGATCTGTGGGTATGCTGCCCATGCCGCCAGCCCGCATTACTCGGCTACGCCGGAGACAGACGCCGTGCTTCGTCCCGAAGGCATGTTGCTGATGGACTCGGGGGCACAATATCTCGACGGAACGACCGATATCACCCGTACCATCGCCCTCGGCCAACCGACGGAGCAGATGAAGAAAGACTTTACCCGCGCGCTGAAAGGGATGATCAGCATTGCCAAATGCAAGTTCCCCGAAGGAATCCGCGGCTGCCTGATCGACGTATTGGCGCGCAAAGCGTTGTGGGACGCCGGCATCCAGTACCTGCACGGCACCTGCCACGGCATCGGGCACTGCCTCAACGTACACGAAGGCCCGCAAAGCATCCGTATGGAAGAGAACCCCGAACCGTTGCGCGTAGGCATGGTGATGAGCGACGAGCCTGCCATGTACCGCCCCGGCGAATACGGCATCCGCACCGAAAACATGATCCTGGTGATCGAAGACAGCGAAACCGAATTCGGCAAATTCCTCACCTTCGAGACGCTCACGCTGTGCTACATCGATACCTCGCTGGTGGTCGTTTCCATGCTCTCCGCCCGCGAACGCACCTGGCTCAACAAATACCATACCCAGGTATACGAACAACTCAGCCCGCACCTCGACGATGCAGAAGCGGCCTGGCTGAAAGAAAAGACAAAAGAAATTTAAAACGTTTTATGGCAATTATACGATCAGTACGGGGGTTTACTCCGGAAATAGGGGACGACACGTTCCTGGCCGACAATGCGGCTATTATTGGGGATGTAGTGATTGGGAAGGGGTGCAGCATCTGGTTCAGCACCGTGCTGCGCGGAGATGTGAACTCGATCCGGATTGGAAATGGCGTGAACGTACAGGACGGATCGGTACTGCATACACTGTATCAGAAATCGACGATAGAGATCGAAGATGATGTCTCGATCGGGCATAATGTGACGATTCATGGCGCCAGGATATGCAAGGGCGCACTGGTTGGCATGGGCTCGGTGGTACTGGATCAGGCCGTGATTGGCGAAGGGGCATTGATCGCTGCCGGTTCGGTAGTGCTTAGTGGCACCATCGTAGAACCGGGCTGTATCTATGCCGGTGTGCCGGCCAAGTTCGTCAAGAAGATCGATCCCGAACAGTCGAAAGAGATCAACCAGAAGATCGCACACAACTATCATATGTACGCATCCTGGTATAAGGAAGAAGAAAGCAACGAACCCGGGATGTAAATCGGACGGCATGGAGAATAGTTCGAAGAAACGGCTGTCCGGCAAAGCTATAGCCGGGATTACGGCAGGCATTGTAGTGCTTGGTGTGGGTATATTCCTCGCACTGCCGGGGAATGAGTACCTGCGGCAGTCGTTCATCCATCTCCATCCGAAGATCGACCAGTATCCGATCTTCGCCAACCGGACGGTGGAAGCGGGTGCGCCGGTTCCCTGGGAATTGGCGGCCAAGTACAATACACAAGCAATCCCGGAAACGTACCTGTCGCGCTTCGACGAGTGGGGGACGGTTGCCTATCTTATCATCCAAGACGGCCGGTTGCTGTTCGAACAGTATTGGGAAGACTATTCGCCTACCTCGCGCAGCAACTCATTCTCGATGGCGAAGAGTATCGTGTCGCTGGCCGTCGGATGTGCGATCGACGATGGGGCCATCCGTAGTGTAGACCAGCCGGTCAGTGATTTCTTTCCGGCGTTTCCCGGTTACAACGGGAAGACACTGACCATCCGCCACCTGCTCACCATGAGTGCGGGGGTCGATTTCCAGGAAGCTTATACCACTCCCTTCTCCCCCACTACGCAGTTATACTACGGGAATGACCTGCACAAGGTGGCCTTTGGCATGAAGGAAGTGGAAGAGCCGGGGGTGAACTTCCTCTACCAGAGCGGCGTCACCCAACTACTGGCGTTTGTCGTTGAAAAGGCGACGGGCGAATCCGTCAGCACATACGTCTCCCGCAAGCTATGGACACCCATGCATGCCGAAGAACATGCGTTGTGGAGCCTTGACCGGAAAGACGGTATGGAAAAAGCCTATTGTTGCTTCAACAGCAACGCCCGCGACTTTGCCCGGTTCGGGCAACTGCTGCTCAACCGTGGCAGTTGGGATGGTCGCCAACTTATTTCGGCCTCTTATCTGGAGGAAGCGATTACACCCGACACAGCACTGTTCGACGTGGCCGACGGCGAACCGAACCAAATCTACGGTTTCCAGTTCTGGCAACTGGAGTTCAAGGGGATGAAGATCCCCTATATGCGGGGCATATTGGGACAATATGTGTTTGTGCTGCCCGAACAACGCGCCGTGGTGGTACGCCTCGGACATAAACGCAGCGAACAACGGTCGCCGCAGCATTACCCCGACGATATCGATACCTGGTTGGGGGCGGCCTGGGAGATATTGCAGGCGTCCAACCCGTCGTAACCCTTCAGCATTTCTAATCACATCTGTCAATCATACGTTACGTATCATGAAAAAAACGATTCTATTCTTTGGCCTATTTCTCTTCTCCGGCTTGACGGTATCGGCACAGTCGAACGCAGCCAAAGAGATTAATTACAGTAAGCAACCGGCGTTTGCACCGCCCACCTATGTGTGCTACAAAGCGCCGGTCGCCATCACGGTAGACGGCAAGATCACGCCGGCCGAATGGGACGCCATTCCTGCGATCAGTTCGTTCAGCGACATATCCGGCGGTTCCCGGCCGAAACCTCATCTGCAGACAAAAGTAAAGATGGCGCACGATGACAACGGCGTCTATATCGCCGCCTGGCTGGAAGAGCCCCACCTTTGGGCGACGATCACGCAGCATGACGGCACCCTCTTCCAGGAAAACGTATTTGAATTCTTCTTCAACCCGTCTAACGATACCCATAACTACCTCGAATACGAGGTCAATGCGCTGGGAACGGTCTGGGACCTGTTCCTGAGTCGTCCGTATCGCGACAATCCGATCTCGTGCAGCAACTGGGAATTCGCCGGCATGCAATCGGTCGTATCGGTAGATGGCACCGTGAACAATCCCGGGGATACGGACAAAAGCTGGTCGGTAGAGGTATTCATTCCCTGGCGATCGCTGCTACAGGTCGCTCCGCGTGTACGCAGGGTGACGGAAGGCACGCAGATGCGCGTCAACTTTATGCGTGTACAGTGGCCATTGGAAGTAAAAGACGGCGCCTACGTCAAAGCGCCGAAAAAAGAAGGACAGCCCACCCTCGAATCGCATTGGGTATGGGCGCCGATGGGCATGCCGAATATCCATATGCCCGAATACTGGGGATATGTACAATTCACGGAAACGGCTGCCGGCAAAGGCAATGTACCTTTTGTCCGGAACACGGACGAAGATATCAAATGGGTATTGCGCAACCTGTACTACCGGCAGAGCCAGTACCATAAAACAGTCGGCAGCTACGCCACCCACCTGGCCGAACTTAAGCCGGCGGAAGTATGCAAAGCCGAATGGCTCGGCCGGCTGGCGTTGTACAATACGCCTTCGTCGTACGAGATCATCTATACCGCTGCCGACGGAAAAACCTGGCATATCCGGCAGGATGGCCTGGTGTGGTAAAATAGATTCATACATAATTGTAATACATGAAACAGATTCACTTAAACGTCCTTTCAATGGCTGCCGGCCTATGGCTGACAGCTTGCGGGCAACCGGCTCCGGCCGGTAAGGAAGTCACATTCGCCGAACACTTCCCGCTCGCTCCACCCACGTACGTATCTTACAGGACACCGGGCACCATCGTTATCGACGGCAAACTGTCGCCTGGAGAATGGGATGCCATTCCCTGGACGTCCGAGTTTACGGACATCGAAGGCGACAAGCGGCCGGCGCCCCTTCATCCGACAAAGGCCAAAATAGCCCACGACAGCCTGGGACTGTACATTGCCGCCTGGCTGGAAGAGCCGCATGTATGGGGAAACCTGACGGAACATGATGCCGTCATCTACCACGACAACGACTTCGAGTTCTTTATCGACCCGACAGGCGATACGCATCATTACCTGGAATATGAGATCAATGCCCTGGGCACAGACTGGGACCTGCTACTCACCAAACCGTATCGCGACGGAGGAAAAGCACTCAACAACTGGGAACTGGCCGGTATCCGGTCGGCTGTCTATGTGGACGGCACCATCAACAATCCGACAGATACGGATAAAGCCTGGACTGTAGAGTTGTTTATCCCCTGGCGTTCGATCTACCAGGTGACCCGCCCCAAACGGATGCCGGATGAAGGCGACCAGATGCGCGTCAACTTCTCGCGCGTGGAATGGACGACAAAGGTAGAAGACGACACCTATGTCAAGACACCCATGCCGGGAGAAGAGAAGATCCGCGAATACAATTGGGTATGGGCACCTACGGGAGTGATCGACATCCATCGCCCGGAATACTGGGGATACGTGCAATTCACCCACACCATTGCCGGTACAGCCGATATTGCATTCACCCCCAACCCGGATGAAAAGATCAAATGGGTATTACGCAACCTCTACTACCGTCAACGGGAGTATGCCGCCGCTAACGGAAGTTTTGCTGAAGATATCACCCGCCTCAAACCGGAGGAAGTATGTCCGGCAGAATACCTGGGCAGCCTGACATTGCATACGACGCCTTCACTCTATGAGATCACGGTACAGGCCAACGGAAAGACATGGCACATCCGGGAAGACGGGCAGGTATGGGGCCGATAGCCGGTGTAAGCAGAGAACCTATTTCAGTTGTTTGAATGCTTTTCCCTGCATCTCGATGATATCACCGGCCACCATGCTTTCTTCCGAATGGAAAGCAGCGGCCAGATCACCGGCGGCGCCATGCAGCCAAACGCCCATAACAGCAGCATCCTTCGGCTCATATCCCTGGGCCAGCAGGCTAAGGACAATCCCAGTCAGCACATCGCCGCTACCGGCAGTTGCCATACCGGGATTTCCGCTGCAGTTAAAACAGATCACGCCGTCGGGCAGGCAAATGGCTGTATAGGCTCCTTTGAGCACCACGATCAGCGAATACTTGGTTGCCAGGGCACGGGCCTTTTGCAGGCGGTCGTATGAAGAAGCGGCGACTTCACCTACCAGGCGGTCGAATTCCTTGGGATGCGGGGTTAAAATACTATTAGCAGGGAGAAGACGGAGAAACTCACTGTTGGCAGCAAGGATATTGAGTCCGTCGGCATCTACCACCATCGGTTTCTTTACCTGCAGCAACAAACGTTCGAATGCTTGCGAGGTTTCCAGGTGTTGGCCGATACCCGGCCCGATACCGATCGCCGAAAAAGCGGCAATCTCCGGTACGGATGAAAAATGATTATTATGGATATCCAGGCTGATCATAGCTTCGGGGAAGGTGGTCTGTAGCGGCAGTTCGCCCCGTTGGGGGATATGGACAGTCAACAACCCGACCCCACCCCGCAGGCAGGCACGGGCCGAAAGGATCGCAGCCCCCATCTTTCCACGGCTACCGGCTATCAGCAACGCATGGCCGAATGTGCCTTTATGTGCAAATCGCTTCCGCGGACGGAAGGAAGCAGCGATATCATTTTCCGTCACCCACGTCCATTTCGCCTCCATTTGTTCGATACCATCCGGATGCAAGCCGATATCCAATACTTTCCATTCGCCTACATATTCAGCCGTTTCAGACAGGAAGAAGGTGACTTTCGGAAAACCGAAGGAGAATGTCTTATCCGCCTTCACTACCGCATCCATATTATTCGTATGGTTGTCTTCTCCAAATAAGCCTGAGGGAATATCGATCGATACGACCTTGGCGGCCGACTGGTTGATATAGTCAATCACAGCGGCAAACCCTCCCGTCAATGGGCGCGTCAGGCCGGTACCAAAGAGGCCGTCGATCAGGACATCGCGGTTGGTCAGCGCAGGGGGATCAAAATTGTTGGTCACCTCCACAAACAACGCTTCTTCAAGTGCCAATAGCCGCTGCTTATTTTCTTCACATTCGGGCGATAATATACCGGAAGGATTGAACAGAAAAGTTTCTACCTGGTAAGTTTCCTCGGTCAGCAAACGGGCAATGGCCAACGCATCCGCCCCATTATTACCCCGCCCGGCAAAAACAACGACCCGGAATTGCTTGGAGAATTGACGGGTAAATTCACGAACAAAAGCAATGGAAGCCCGTTCGACTAAATCAATCGACTGCACCGGTTCGTGCTGAATGGTGTATTGATCTAATTCTCTTATTTGTTCAGTTGTGAATACTTTCAGCATATGACTACATCTTTGGAGGTTTTCAACGAAGACAAAAGTACAAGATTCTTTGCTATGTTGGTAACATTTTGTTGTGATAGATTGAAATAAATCGTACATTTGCTACCCTTAAAACAAAAGGCAATGCGCAGGATTCGCTTAAAAGACAAAGAGTTCGACCTATTTATCACCGAACAAGAGATTTTAGATGCCATCGCAAAAATGGCCGAGAAAATAAAAACGGACATCGCCGGCACCGATCCGTTGTTCGTCTGCATCCTGAATGGGTCCTTTATGTTTACGGCAGAATTGATGCGTTATCTTGACGGCCCTTACGAAGTGACGTTCGCCCGTTACTCATCATACATGGGAACATCCACTACGGGACGCGTCAAGGAAATAACACCTGTCCGCGCCAATTTCCAGGGAAGGACGGTCATCCTGCTGGAAGATATTATCGACACGGGGCTTACCATGCAATATGTAGTCGATAAACTCAGACAGGAAGGCGCCGCTGATGTGAAATTAGCCACCCTATTGTTTAAACCGGAATCCTTACAATGCGCGTTGCAGCCGGATTATACCGGACTCATCATCCCTCCCGATTTCATCGTGGGACATGGATTGGATTATGACGAGATGGGACGTTGCTACAAGGATATCTATAAGTTGGCAGAAACGGCTGAGTGAGTCAGTCACCAAATAGGCAAAAAGTTATTATTAGGCAAGAAGTTACATAAAAGAGAAAACAAATATGTTGAACGTAGTTATTTTCGGCGCCCCGGGTTCAGGTAAAGGGACACAAAGCGAGTACATCATCAAGGAATTTGGACTTGATCATATTTCTACCGGCGAGGTATTGCGCGAAGAAATTAAAAACGAAACCGAACTGGGCAAGATTGCTAATTCTTACATCTCAAAGGGACAACTGGTGCCCGATGAGTTGATTGTGGACATACTGGCAAAGACATTAGATAGCCAGCCACATTCCAACGGCGTTATTTTCGATGGCTTTCCCCGCACTATCCCGCAAGCGAAGGCGCTGAAAAAGATGTTGAATGAGCGTGGTACCGATGTCACCGTCATGATCAACCTCCAGGTAGAAGAAGACGAACTGGTGCAACGACTGCTCGAACGCGGTAAAATTTCCGGTCGCTCGGACGACAACCTCGAAACGATCAAGTCCAGACTGGACGTATACCATAAACAAACAGAGCCGCTGGCTGATTATTATATTAAGGAAGGAAAGCATCATGCGATCCAGGGTACCGGTACGATAGAAGATATTTCCAATCGCATCAGAACCTGTATACACAGCTTTGCTCACTAAACCGTTTTTATTACACCGAACAAATATGGCTGAATCGAACTTCGTAGATTATGTAAAGATATATTGCCGCTCCGGTAAGGGTGGCAGAGGATCAACCCATTTCCGTCGGGAGAAATACATCCCGAAGGGAGGACCCGATGGTGGCAACGGAGGCAGAGGAGGTCATATATACCTGCGCGGCAACCGGAATTACTGGACATTGCTCCACCTAAAGTTTGAACGTCATATCCTGGCCACCAACGGTATCGGGGGGACTGCCAAGCGCAGCACCGGTAAAGACGGGGAAGACCGGGTGATTGAAGTACCTTGCGGCACCGTCGTCTATGATGCGGAAACGGGCGACTTCATCTGCGACGTCACCGAAGACGGACAGGAAGTGCTCCTGCTGAAAGGCGGACGCGGAGGCTTAGGCAACTTCAACTTCAAGTCGTCGACCAACCAGGCGCCCCGGTATGCCCAACCCGGCGAACCGGCGCTGGAGCGTACCATCATCATGCAACTGAAGTTGCTGGCCGATGTCGGACTGGTGGGCTTTCCCAATGCCGGTAAATCCACGTTACTGTCGGTGGTATCTGCCGCCAAACCGAAAATTGCCAATTATCCTTTCACCACATTGGAGCCCAACCTGGGGATTGTCAGCTATCGCGACAACCGCTCGTTTATTATGGCCGATATCCCGGGGATTATCGAAGGCGCCAGTGAGGGAAAAGGCTTGGGCCTGCGTTTCCTGCGGCATATTGAACGGAATTCCCTGCTGCTCTTTATGATTCCGGGCGACACGGATGATATACGCAAAGAATATGAGATCCTGCATAACGAACTGGTCAAGTATAATCCCGACCTGCTCGACAAACGACGCGTATTGGCCATCACCAAAAGTGATATGCTGGACGATGAGTTGATCGAAGGCCTGTCGCAGGAATTACCCGAAGGTATTCCGTACGTATTTATCTCGTCAGTCGCCCAAAAGGGGTTGATGGAACTGAAAGACTTGTTATGGACAGAACTCAACCGGGAAACATTCCATGAAGTAGAGCGTATCGTACATAAAAAGATCGATGTCAGCCAACTCCCCCCCGACGATTTCGAATGGGTGACACCAACGGATGAAGACGACGCCGATTGGGAGGACGAATGGGAAGATGACGATGAAGAATACGATTGGGATGAAGAAGGGAATGAAAACAACAACCAATAAGGAAATTCAGATGTTGCAGTTCGACGGTTTAAGCCGTTTCTGCAACATCTTCCATTTTATATCCACCCGTCAGGGAGGCGTAAGCAAAGGCGCTTATGAATCTTTCAACCTGGGTGTATACTGTAAGGATGCACCGGAGGCTGTTCGGGTGAATCGGCAGATGCTCTGTTCGGCAATCGGCATTCCGGACCACCGTCTCTTTGCCCCTTACCAGACACATGAAGACAAAATCGTCCATATCGACGCTTCTTTCCTTAACCTCCGGGCTGATGAACAGGAAAAAGAACTGCACGGGATCGATGCCCTGATCACCGATCAGCCCGGCTTGGCGATTGCAGTATCCACGGCCGACTGTGTCCCCGTCTTGCTCTATGCGCCCGAGAAACAAGTCGTTGCCGCCATCCATGCCGGTTGGCGAAGCACCGTTAAGCAGATCGTGGTGCAGACCGCCGAACGCCTGATCCGGGAATTCGACTGCGATCCATACACTATAGTGGCAGGTATAGGACCTTCCATCTGTCAGGACAGGTTTGAAGTGGGAGAAGAAGTGGGTGACACCTTTAGCGCAGCCGGTATTGACCTGGCACCGATAGCTGTCCGGCACCCAGGCACCGGTAAATTGCATATCGACCTATGGGAAGCGAACAGGCTACAATTAATACAAGCAGGTATCCTGCCCGAACATATCGAGATCGCAGGGCTGTGTACCTACACCCATTCCGACCTGTTCTTCTCTGCCCGCAGGCAAGGTCTTAACAGCGGCCGCATGTTGTCGGGGATAGGACTTCATCTGCCCGCTAACGACTAACGGATTATGTATCAGCCACACGCATAGCCCCGTACGCATGAATACCGGTGAAGGCAAAAGCGTCAAAGCTTCATTTAGTTAATTATACTTAATTTACACTCATACGGCCGATTTTATGCTAAAAAACATACAATTCCTTTTGTCATAACTGATTAATCCCTAATTTTGCTGCCGTTAAACATATTAATAGCCCTAAAATGATTGAATTAATTGGAACAAATGCCGGTCTTGTATGGAATACATTGAATGAAAGCGGCAAATTGAATGTCAAAGACGTTAAAAAGGCAACTAAGATTAAAGCAGACAAGGACTTGTATGCTGCAATGGGTTGGTTGGCCAAAGAAGGCAAATTGGCTTTTGAAGAAGTAGAAGGCGACCTGTTCATCGTGTTGGTGTAAACCACCGGACGAACCTGTCAGCTAATAGGAAAAAGAGGCTGTTCGATTTTGTTGGACAGCCTTTTGTGTGTCCAGACCTCAACTGATAGATCAACCTGTCTATTCATTTCATATTTTTATTCCGCGTTTGTTGGTTTATTCGATTCTTAATTCTACTTTTGTGTAGAATTTGGTGTGAAATGACCGAGAATGAGAAAAGACTGTTAGCTGTATTGGAGGTGCGAGTTCGTGATTTGATGGCCAAAAGTGATTTGCAGAGGCAACGAATAAACGAACTCAATCTGGCATTGGAGAAAAGAAACGATGAAATACAGCAAACAAAACAGACCATCGAACAATTACACACCAGGTATGATAACATATTGACGGCGCACGCTGTTTCATTAGATGAAGGAGATATAAAAAACGCCCGAATGCGGTTATCAAAGTTAGTGCGGGAAGTTGACAAGTGCATTGCACTATTAAACGAATAGACGCAATGAACGATAATGTTTTTAAAATACATGTTGACATAGCCGGAAAAAACTACGGTCTGACCATCAACAGAAGCGAAGAAGAATTGGTTCGCGAAGCGGCCAAGCAGATTCGCCAGCAAATGATGCAATACCGAAAGAAATTCTCCGGGGAACCGGATCTGACAGATAAAGAACTGTTAGCCATGGTGACGTTGCAATTGTCAATAGAGAACCTGAAAAACGAACACAGGAACGACACAAGTCCTTTCACCGAAAAAATACTTGAACTCACACAAGAGTTGGAGGATTACCTGAAAGACGAGTGACTACGTATAAAAAAGACATTCCCCCGCACTGCTATTGCACCGGTTTCCGTGTGCAGGAGTAGTGTTTTTTTATATCTATATATGAACTTAAATTATTTGTAAAATGGAATTGTATATCATATTACCAATTGTAGCCTTCCTCGTGGGAGGCGTGCTGGTATGGGTTGGGACGCGATTCCTTTTCAAGTCGAAGTATAATTCCATACTTCAGGAAGCGGAAAAGGAAGCCGAAGTGATCAAGAAGAATAAACTGCTCGAAGTAAAGGAGAAGTTCCTCCACCTGAAAGCCGACCTGGAAAAGCAGGTATCCCAACGCAACGCAAAGATCCAGTCGTATGAGTCGAAGTTGAAACAAAAAGAAATGTCTATCAACCAACGCATCGACGACCTCCAGCGCAAAAACAGTGAAGTTGACACCGTCAAAGAGAACCTCAACGTTCAACTCGAAGTGATCGATAAGAAGAAACAGGAACTCGACCGTATTCACCAACGGGAAGTAGAGCAACTGGAAACCCTCTCCGGCCTGTCGGCTGAAGAAGCCAAAGAACGATTGATCGAATCGCTGAAAGACGAAGCCAAGTCGCAAGCCACCTCCTATATTAACGAGATCGTGGAAGAAGCCAAGCTGTCGGCTAACAAGGAAGCGAAAAAGATCATCATCCAGTCTATCCAACGCGTAGCCACTGAAACGGCGATCGAGAACTCCATCACCGTATTCCATATCGAATCTGACGAAATCAAAGGACGTATCATCGGCCGCGAAGGACGTAACATCCGCGCACTCGAAGCTGCTACCGGTATTGAGATCGTGGTAGACGACACCCCGGAAGCCATCGTGCTTTCAGGTTTCGACCCCGTACGCAGGGAAGTAGCCCGTCTGGCCTTGCACCAGCTGGTACAAGACGGACGTATCCACCCCGCCCGCATCGAAGAAGTCGTAACCAAGGTACGCAAGCAAGTGGAAGAAGAAGTGATCGAAACCGGTAAACGTACCGCTATCGACCTCGGTATCCATGGCTTGCACCCTGAACTGATTCGTCTGATCGGTAAGATGAAATACCGTTCGTCTTACGGACAAAACCTCTTGCAGCACGCCCGTGAAACAGCTAACCTTTGTGCCGTTATGGCATCCGAGTTGGGATTAAACCCGAAGAAAGCTAAACGCGCCGGTCTGTTGCACGACATTGGTAAGGTACCCGATGACGAGCCCGAATTGCCGCACGCCATTCTTGGGATGAAACTGTGCGAGAAGTACAAAGAGAAACCGGATATCTGCAACGCCGTCGGTGCCCACCACGACGAAGTGGAAATGCAAACCCTGCTGGCACCGATCGTACAGGTCTGCGATGCCATCTCCGGAGCACGTCCGGGAGCACGCCGTGAAATTGTGGAAGCCTACATCAAGCGCCTGAACGACCTTGAACAACTGGCCCTTTCCTATCCGGGCGTAGTAAAGACGTATGCCATCCAGGCCGGACGCGAACTGCGTGTGATCGTTGGTGCCGATAAGATCGACGACAAAGACACCGAAAGCCTGTCGGCCGAAATCGCCAAGAAGATCCAGGACGAGATGACCTACCCGGGACAAGTAAAGATCACCGTGATCCGCGAAACCCGAGCAGTCAGCTATGCCAAATAACCGGTGATTCCATCATCAATAAAGGCTGCACCTACTCGATGCGGCCTTTTTTATTTCCAAAAATCCCGACTGATACAACCTATTCATGAAATTATAGTGTATCTTCGTAACGAAAAGCTACAGGCATGATCACAGAAGAACTTAGCAAATTATACGCATCTCATACCGGTTCACCCGTTGCCGACATTATCGAATTACCGTCTTCAGGCTCTAACCGCCGCTATTTCAGGCTGTATGGAGTCCAAACGTTGATTGGCGTAAGCGGAACTTCGCACGAAGAGAACAAGGCCTTTATCTATATGGCGTCACACTTCAAAGCGAAAGGGCTTCCTGTTCCCGAAGTATATTGCTGGTCGGCCGATCAGGCCTTTTACCTCCAGGAAGATCTGGGCGACACTCTTTTGTTCCATGCCATTGAGAAAGGACGCAAAAGCTGTGTGTTTGATGAAGCCGAACGCCTGTTGCTGCATAAAACCATCGCCCTGCTGCCGGCTGTCCAGTTCGCAGGTGCCGACGGCCTGGATTTTTCGTACTGTTATCCCCAACCGGCATTCAACGAACGGTCGATCCTCTGGGATCTGAACTACTTCAAATACTGTTTCCTCAAAGCCACCGGGATGGACTTTCAGGAAAACAGACTGGAAGATGACTTCCAACAGATGAGCGACGTACTGCTCCAAAGTTCCTCCGATACGTTTATGTACCGCGATTTCCAGTCGCGCAACGTCATGATCAAAGACGGCAAACCTTGGTTCATCGACTTCCAGGGCGGACGGAAAGGGCCGATCTACTACGATGTAGCCTCCTTTCTCTGGCAGGCGAAAGCCAACTATCCGGAAGCCCTCCGCAATGAATTATTACTAACGTATATGGAAGCGCTGAAGCAGTATATCCCGGTCGACGAGGCCCGTTTCCTCGACCAGTTGCGTCATTTCGTCCTCTTCCGTACCTTGCAGGTACTGGGTGCGTATGGCTTCCGGGGCTATTTTGAGAAAAAGCCCCACTTTATCCAGAGCGTGCCTTTTGCCCTGGATAACCTGCGACAGCTGTTGCGCGACAACTACCCCGAATACCCCTATCTCTGCCAGGTACTACGCGAACTAACGGAACTGAAGCAATTCTCCGACGATATCCGCAAACAGACCCTGGAAGTACGCGTCGTAAGCTTTGCCTACAAAAAAGGCATCCCCAACGATCCTTCGGGCAACGGCGGTGGCTTCGTATTCGACTGTCGCGCCATCAACAACCCCGGGAAATATGAACGGTACAACCACTTCACCGGACTGGATGAACCCGTGATCCGCTACCTCGAAGAAGACGGAGAGATTACCGGCTTTCTCGACCATGTATTTGTCATGGTGGATTCATCCGTACAACGATATATCGACCGCGGCTTCACCAATCTGATGGTAAGCTTCGGCTGTACGGGCGGGCAACACCGTTCCGTATATTCGGCACAACACATGGCCGAGCACCTGAACCGGAAGTTCGGCGTACGTGTCGACCTGGTTCACCGCGAACAAAACATTGAACAAATATTCGAAGCTACTCTATGAATGCAATGATTTTTGCCGCCGGTTTGGGCACACGACTCAAACCGCTAACCGACAACACCCCTAAAGCGCTCATTCCGGTCGGAGGGAAACCGATGCTTGAGCATATCATCCTGAAGCTGAAAGCGGCCGGCTTCGATCATATTGTGATTAACATCCACCATCTGGGCCAGCAGATCGTCGATTTCCTGGCGGCTAACGACAATTTCGGCATTGACATCCATATCTCCGACGAGCGCGACTACCTGCTCGACACCGGCGGAGGCATCAAGAAGGCTGCCCATTTCTTCCGGAACGGCAAGCCGATCCTGGTACACAATGTCGACATCATCTCTAACGTCGACCTGTTGCAAATCTACAACAGCCACTTGGAGAATAAGCCTCTGGCCACCTTATTGGTAAGCCAGCGAGACACCTCGCGTTACCTGCTGTTCGATAAACAAAACAAACTGTGCGGATGGCGAAACCGCGACACCGGCGAGGTCAAATCGTACTACCCGCAATTCGACCCCCGGCAGTATAAGGAGTTCGCCTTTGGAGGCGTACACGTCCTTTCGCCTGAGATCTTTGAGTGGATGGAAGAATGGACCGGTAAGTTCCCCATCATTAACTTCTACCTGTCCATCTGCGCTAAGACCACGATCCAGGCCTTTCCGGCGGAAAACCTCAACCTGATCGACATCGGCAAACCCGATGCCATCGCGCAAGCCGAAGCCTGGCTCCGCGCCGATGGTGTGATCTGACCGCCACCCGCATAAAATAAAAAGCCGCTCCTTTCGGGAACGGCTTTTCTTATTTTATGAGACGGGGATCAACCCTGGTCTTTGAGGATGACGTCGTGAGCGCCACCTTCCACGATGCTGGTGGAGGAAACAAGTGTTATCTTGGCATTCTGCTGCAGCTTAGGGATGGTGGTAGTACCACAGCTACACATCGTCGCCTTCATCTTGCCGAGCGTGATATCCAGGTTGTCTTTCATCTTACCGGCATAGGGAACGTAGCTATCCACGCCTTCTTCGAACTTCAGCGATTCGGTACCGCCCATATCATAGCGTTGCCAGTTCTTGGCGCGGTTAGAGCCTTCGCCCCAGTATTCTTTCACGAAGCTGTTTCCGATCTTCATCTTCTTGGTGGGCGATTCATCGAAACGAGCAAAGTAGCGTCCCATCATCAGGAAATCGGCTCCCATCGCGAGGGCGAGCACCATGTGGTAATCGTGTACCAGACCGCCGTCGCTGCAGATAGGAATATATACACCTTTCTGCTGGAAATACTCATCGCGAGCCTCAGCCACGTCGATGATGGCAGTAGCCTGGCCGCGTCCGATTCCTTTTTGTTCACGGGTGATACAGATAGAACCACCGCCGATACCTACTTTAATAAAGTCAGCTCCGGCATCGGCCAGGTAATCGAATCCTTCCTTGTCGACCACATTCCCGGCTCCTACATATACGCGGTCACCATAGGTATCCTTGATCCATTTCAGTGTTTCGTATTGCCATTCGGAATAACCGTCGGACGAGTCGATACAGAGAGCGTCTACACCGGCGTTGATCAAGGCCGGTACACGTTCCTGATAGTCGCGGGTATTGATACCGGCACCGACGAGCAGTTTCTTATCTGCACCGCAGAGTTCGTTGGGGTTATCGCGACGGCTGTCGTAGTCCTTGCGGAAGACGAAGTATTGCAACCGTTGCTCTTCATCAATGATCGGGAGCTGGTTTACTTTGTTATCCCAGAGAAGTTGGTTGGCCTCCTTCAATGTCATACCCAGACGACCTACAATCAGGTCTTCGAAGGGAGTCATGAATGCCTTCACCTTCATATCCAGGTTGTCTTTTTCCGGACGATAGTCGCGGCTGGTAACCAGACCGAGGAGCTTGCCGTTGGGTGTACCGTCGTCGGTCACACCGATGGTATTGTGTTCGGTATCACGCACCAGACCCAGTACATCTTTCAATGTCTGTTCGGGGGTTACGTTCGAATCACTGATTACAAAGCCGGCTTTGAACTTCTTCACTTTGCGAACCATTTCCACCTGGTTCTCGATTGTCTGCGAACCGAAGATAAAAGACAAACCGCCGTTACGCGCCAGTTCGATCGATAGCTCCGGACCGGAAACCGACTGCATGATGGCCGATACCACGGGGATGTTCAGTACAATGGGGGATGTTTCGCCTGTTTTAAACTTCACAAGCGGGGTTTTCAACGAGACATTTGTCGGGATACATTCTTTCGTAGTCAGTCCGGGGATGAGCAAATACTCACCGAACGTTCTTGACACATCGTTCAAATAAACTGCCATAGATCTAAATATTTAGCCTGATATAGCGTACAAAGGTAATGAAATTCGATTAGCGAAATTGTTTTTTGTCAAAAATTATACGTCAACGTCAGCCAGGCGACACGGGCGTCGCGGTTACGTACCTGCCGCATCTGCAGGACGTCGGTATCTATGAGCGTTACTTCTTCGAGGCTATCGAAAAGGTTGTTGACACTGAGGTTAGCCCGTAGTTTCCGTTGCATGAAGTACTGCGCCAGGCCGGCATTGACGCTCGAGCGGCTCTTGACACGACCCTGAGGTGTAAGCTGATCGGAGACGACAAAGCCATCCAACTGCAATTCGGTCGTAGGGGTAATACTCAGACTCACAAATCCTTTGATATCCCAGCAGGTCATCGACTTCTTTTCGTCATACCCGGCTATGCGTCCGTCGATCTCATCCCGATACAGATCACCTGAAAGGCCTGCCGTGAAAAAAGACGAAGGACTCCAATTCACGGCCAGTTCAGCACCCACTGTCTGACTGTTGCCCACGTTAGCCTTTTCCCAGATGGTAAGGTTATCGGCTTCCCGCACCAGTTCCATCAACCGGTTGGTGCGATAACGGTAGTAGACGGCCGGAGCCACCCGGATACGATTGAAATTGAGCGGCCAACCAAGTTCGACCGAATGGATGTATTCGTCCTGCAAATCAGGATTGCCTTGCTTGATATGGGTAGCATCTGCCCGGTCAATAAACGGGTTCAGATCGGCGCCGTATGGACGGATCACCCGTTGGATATACGACAGCCGCAAGTTTCCTATTCGACCGGTTTCATACGACAGTCGAAAACGAGGGTAGAGATGAACGTTGGAATTCGCCTGATCAGCCGCCTCCTGCCAGGAAAGTTCCGCTTGCAGACCCGCTTCGGCTGAGAAACGACTCCAGGTAGCCTCGGCCGAGAAAAAGAAGAGGCTGGTCAGCCGGTCGAAGCAAAATACATTCGATTTCAAGACGTTGGGCACCCAACTGCCAGCCTTCAGATCACTGGCTTCGGCATCATACGTTTCGTCTTTGTAACGGCCGATATACCCTGTGCGAATAGACGTATTCCCGCCCAACGAACCATGATAGGCGGCCGAGAGGTAATAGTTGTTCTTCTGCTGGTGGATATAGAGGTTGTCTTGCGCCACAATAGCCCCGGTCAGCGGATTTTCGTTCGCAAAGTCGTTATCCTCATCGTAGATGAAGTTATTGTAGTTGAAGACTACTTCGAACCGATCTGTCGGACGGGTAAACTGGTGATTCCACCGGGCTTCGGCAGCATAGGCGTCCTGATGCTGGTTGTTGTAGCGGTTGCGCAGCATGCGGTTCATCACCTCACCGGCGGGGTTATACCGGGTATTATTGATCTTGCCGTGGCGGGCATAATTCATATAATAATACAAACCGTAGACTGAAAGCAGATCATTGGGGGTGATGTCATACCCTACATTCAGATCGGCCATATGCACATCGGGACGGGCAGAGGCCGAGTTATCCATCTCTGTCGTTCCGGTAGCGGTGGTAGTCGACTTGCTGAAGGTCCGTTCCCGGTATTCGTGGCGATAGTTGTACTTGGCATTGACATGCCAGCGACCGGGATGCAGGTTCACCACTGCTCCGGCATTATAGCGTTCGTCCCAACCGGCCCCCAGCGTGACGATCACGGGAGCCTCTTTGGGGGTATAACGCATTGACTTAAGATTGAATGTACCGGCATCCCCGTCGGGTATCCATTCGACAGGAGGGAAAGAAGACACGGACAATTGATCAAAAAATAAGGCCGGAAGCTGGATCAGCACATCCCCATTGTATTCTTCCAGCAGGCCATACGGTATGCCGTTGATCAGCAAACCCGAACGGTTTGATCCACGGAAAATGACTCCCCCTTCGATATCCGTAATGACAGAGGGGAGTTGGCGGAGCGCTTCCGCCGTGGTACCGGTCAGGCTGCTTAGGTTATTATCGACATTCAACCGCTTTACCTCGCCGATACCCAAACCGGTAAAACGCATACCTTGGATATCCACCCGTTGAAGGACGATGGCCGTATCCGCCGGCGTTTGTGACGATACGGTCAATCCTACAAACAGACAGGCAAACAACAAACAAATTACTTTTTTCATGTGCGTTTCGTTTAGATTAAAAATAAAAAAAGTCTGTATGGTTTAGCATACAGACTAACTCATGATTACTCTAGCTACTGTTTAGTTAGCAGGAGTCACTTCTTCTACAGTTACAGAATCAGTAGCAGCAGCTTCTACATTAGCAGAATCTGTTTCTTCTACTACAACTGCTTCTTCTACTACAGCTTCTGTTTCAGCAACAGCTTCAGTAGATTCAGCTGATTTGTTGTTTCCGCAAGAAGCGAATGTCAGTGTTGCTACGCAAGCAACAAATGCGACGAACTTTTTCATTACCCAAATTTTAAATAACTATTAAAAACCTTTATGATTGTAAATCGCTACAAAAGTATGGATAATGCAAATATGTTGTACAACATACGTCAACTTTTTTTCGATTATTTTTAATAGCTCGGAAAACGGGGTAATTCAGCCTGTTTTGCGTTCAATAATTACTATATAAATACCGCTTAATACTCTTCTTAGGCGTCTTTTCAAATTCGGTCGGATAGAGCTGAAGTGAAGATACAGCTTCGTAAGGAGCAAGCAACTTATTCAGTTCGATCCGGTTTTGTTCAAGGATAGCTCCCAGGTCACTATGAGAGATACCGGTAGAGTCGACCGCTTCGTAATCAGGATATACCAAGCCTATCAATTTATGGTCCTTCTCGATCACAAGGCTTTCCATCACGAAAGGCAGGTTGTTCAATTTCGATTCGATCTCTTCAGGGTATATATTCTGTCCGCTCGACCCGAGGATCATTGTCTTACTGCGTCCGCGGATAAAGATGCGTTTATTCTGGTCGATCGTTCCCAGGTCGCCGGTCTTAAGCCAACCATCTTCCGTAAATACATTGCGGGTAGCTTCTTCATTCTTATAATAGCCCTTCATCACGTTCTCACCGCGCACCTGTATCTCGCCTACACTATTATAAGGGTCGGACGAGTCAATGCGCACTTCCATGATCTTCTTCAGGATTTGTCCGCAGGAACCCGGGACAAACTCCTTATTGCTGTCGTAGCTGATCAGCGGAGCACATTCGGTCATGCCGTAGCCGATGGTAAAGGGGAATTTGATCTTATAGAGGAAATCGGTCACTTCCTGGTTCATTGCTGCTCCGCCGACAATCACTTCGCGGAAACGTCCGCCCAACGCGTCACTCAGGCTCTTGCGTATCTGGGCGTAGATACGGGTATCAAGCAAGGGGATGTTCATGGCCAACTTGAGCGTACGTTTGCTGAGTTGCGGCAGAATCATCTTTTTATAGATCTTCTCCAGTATCAGCGGTACAGTAATGATCAGGTTCGGTTTGATCTCTTCAAAGGCCTTCATCAGGATCTTCGGCGAAGGGGTCTTGCCCAGGAAATACACATGGGCGCCAAAAGCCATCGGTACCAGGAAATTAAACGCACAGCTATAGGCATGCGCCAACGGGAGGAAGCAAAGCATCCGTTCGCCGCGGAAAATCACATCCAGCGTACGGGCATAGACCACGTTTCCCGCCAGGTTGTTTCCCGTCAGCATGACACCTTTACTGAAACCGGTCGTACCGGAGGTATAGTTGAGTAACACCACCTTGTCGTTTTCCAGTTCGGCATACTTGATATCCTCTTTGGCAAAACCGTTGGGATATTTTTCAGCCATCTTGTCATCGAGCGACAACATCAACTTCTGGATACTCTCGCCATCCCGCTGATGCAGGCAGCGCATATCCGACAGGGAGAATACCGCACGGATATCCTCGATCTTGTCTTCTTCGAGTGAATCCCAGATCCGGTCACTCACAAACAAAAAGACAGATTCGGAATGATTGATGATATGATGAACATCATTCGGGTTGAAATCCTGCAGGATGGGTACAATAATAGCGCCATAGGTCACTGCCGCCATATAGACCACACACCAACGCGAACAATCTTTACCGATCAGGGCTATCTTGTCGCCGCGCCGTATCTGGCATTCGTTGAAAATAAGATGGATGCGGGCAATTTCTTTGGCTACATCACCAAAGGTATAACTGGTGGTTTTGCTGTAGTCGGTCAATGCCGGTAACGACCAGTTTTCTTTGAAACTGTTTTCGTACAGTTTAATAAAATTCTCGTTAATCATAGCACACTATTGTGATTTATGTGCAAAATTAGGTATAAAAGCGTAGATTACAATAAAAAACGGGAAGAACATCTGCCTTTTGTATAACTTTGCCGTGGAAACGAGACAGAAATGATAGACAATACCGTATTCAATAACAAAAAGGCCGCCTACTTCACGTTGGGATGCAAACTCAATTTCGCTGAGACATCCTCCCTTGGGAAGACACTGGCCGAACAGGGAGTCCGCAAAGTCCGTCCGGGCGAAAAAGCAGATATATGCATCATCAATACCTGTTCGGTGACTGAACTGGCCGACAAGAAGTGCCGCCAGGCTATCCGCCGCATCGGGAAACAACACCCGGGTGCATTTATGGTAGTCACCGGATGCTATGCACAGCTCAAACCGGAAGAGATCGCCGACATTGAAGGCGTAGACCTCGTATTGGGTTCGGAACAGAAAACAGACCTGCTCCTCTACCTCGAAAAGTTGGACAAGGGCGCCGACAAAGGACAGATTATCACTTCGTCTACCAAAGATATCCGTACGTTCGTTCCCTCTTGTTCGGCCGACGACCGTACCCGCCATTTCCTGAAAGTACAGGACGGATGTGATTATTTCTGTAGTTACTGTACCATACCCTTCGCCCGTGGCAGAAGCCGCAATGGGACGATCGATAGCCTGGTCGGACAAGCCCGCAATGTAGCCGCGGCCGGTGGTAAAGAGATCGTATTGACCGGGGTGAATATCGGCGACTTTGGCAAGACTACCGGCGAACAATTTATCGACCTCATCCACGCCCTCGACGAAGTGGAAGGCATCGACAGGTATCGTATCTCATCCATTGAGCCCAATCTTATCACAGACGAGGCCATCGAATTCGTGGCTGCCAGCAAACGGTTTGCCCCGCACTTCCATATTCCGCTGCAAAGCGGTTGCGACGCAGTGCTGAAGTTAATGCGCCGACGGTATGATACCGCGCTATTCCGCCACAAGATAGAAAAGATCAAAGACATCCTTCCCCATGCATTTATCGGCGTGGATGTGATTGTAGGGACACGTGGTGAGACGGATGTATACTTCGAGGAGACTCGCCAGTTTATCGAAAGCCTTGCCATTAGTCAACTTCATGTTTTCAGTTATTCCGAACGTCCGGGTACACAGGCGCTACAGATTGACCATGCTGTTGATCCGAGAACCAAGCAGGCGCGCAGCCAGCAATTGCTTGACCTGTCGGAAGAAAAACTGAAAGCCTTCTACCTGTCTCAGCAGGGCAAGGAAGCTAAGGTATTGTTTGAACATACGAAGAAAGGCGCCTTTATGCATGGCTTCACCGAGAACTACATCAAAGTGGAAGCGCCTTATGACGCCAACCTCATCAACCGGACACAAATCGTCACCCTGGGCGATTGGAATACAGAACAAACCGCATTACTCATTCATAAATAGGCTATGTGGGATAACATACAATATGGCTTATTATACAGCTGGGTGAAGATGCACGCACTATTGCCGATGCCTGTCCTGTATCTCTTTGCGGATATCTTCTACTACCTTATATACTATGTAGTGCGCTACCGGGTGAGGGTGGTACGCCGGAATATGAAAGCATCCTTCCCAGATAAATCGCCCGCCGAACTCCGCCAATTGGAAAAAGAGTTCTATCGCCACTTTGCCGATTATGTGATCGAAAGCATTAAACTGGCACATATATCGACCGAAGAATTACAACGCCGTGCCTGGTTGAGCAATCCGGAGATGATAGATAAACTAATGGACGAAGGACATACCTGTGTGATTATGGTACTGGGGCATTATGGTAACTGGGAGTGGCTTTCGGGCACTTCCACACGGTTCAAAAGCGCCCGTATCTACCAGATCTACCGTCCGCTGAACAGTCCGGCAGTGGATCGCCTGTTTATCAACCTGCGTACAAAGTTCGCATCCCTCGGCATCAAGAAGAACAATACCATCCGCGATATCATCCAGCTCAAGCAAGACAAGACGCATGCCGTCGTTGTCTTCCTCGCCGACCAGACACCGAGCAAAGCCAACCTGCATTACTGGACAAACTTCCTGAATCAGGATTCGGCCATCCTGACGGGTCCCGAACGTATCGCCCGCAAGTTGAACCTACCGGTCGTATTTGCCGATGTGCAGAAAACCGGACGAGGCTATTACACCGTCGATTTCCAACTGATCACCGATACCCCCAAGGCAACAGCTGAATTCCAGATCACCGAACAATATGCCCGTATGATGGAGAAAAGCATCCTGCGCAATCCCGCCTACTGGCTGTGGACACACAAACGCTGGAAACACAAACACGAAACAGCAAACAACCAATGAGCATGAATCAAGCGGCAACCGACATACAAGCCAAGCGCGTATCCATTGTCATCCTGAACTGGAACGGCAGTAAGTTGATGGAAGAGTTCCTTCCGTCTGTCGTACAATACAGCCCGGATAGCATGGCCGAGATAGTGGTAGCCGACAATGGATCGACCGATGATTCTGTCGCTATGCTTCAACGCCGGTTTCCCTCCATCCGCCTCATCCTGCTGGACAAGAACTACGGGTTTGCCGAAGGATACAACCAGGCACTTAGGCAAATCACTTCCGAATACACTGTGTTACTGAACAGCGATGTGGAAGTCACCTCCGGCTGGCTCGACGCCCCGTTGGCGGCCTTAGCCAGTGATACAGATATTGCCTGCGTGCAACCCAAGATACGGTCGCAACGTAACAAAGCCCTGTTTGAATATGCCGGTGCCAGCGGCGGGTACCTGGACAAATATGGCTATCCCTTCTGCCGTGGACGTATCATGCATGTGGTGGAAGAAGACCACGGACAATACGACACGCAAGCCAATCTGCTGTGGGCGAGCGGTGCCTGTTTGTTTATCCGTACCGCTGTCTATAAACAGGAAGGCGGATTAGATGCCATTTTCTTCGCCCACCAGGAAGAAATCGATATGTGTTGGAGGCTCCGCAACCGGGGATACCGCATTGTATGCACCCCGCAGTCCGTAGTCTATCATGTAGGAGGAGCCACGTTACAGGCAGAGAGCCCGCGTAAAACCTTCCTCAACTTCCGCAACAACCTGTTGATGATCTACAAGAACCTGCCCGAAAAGGAATTGGTTACCGTAATGCGCCTCCGCTTTTGGCTCGACTATATAGCCGCCACCAAGTTCTTGCTTACCGGGTATCCGGCCAATGCCAAAGCGGTGTACGATGCCCGTAAAGCATATTTCAAATTGCTGCCGCAATACAAAACGATCCGGGAAGAGAATCTACACAAAACCACTCAACCGTTCCTACCGGAACGGTTGCCGCAGAGCCTGTTGTTGTCCTTTTACCTGAAAGGAGAAAAGCGGTTTTCGATGCTCCCCTTCTGAGTGCCCACTGATCGTCTCCATCCATATAAGGCTTTATTAACATAAAAAAAACCTATATCGATGGGAATACACATACATTTGATTGTTTTATCTTTTGTAGGGGGCATATACCGGGAGTAAACGCAAAAACAAACAAATCATGAAGAAGAGTATTTATTTTATGAGTTTGCTGGTCCTTCCTCTCTTATGGGTTGGCTGCAATGACGAAAAGGATCCTGACAATGCAAATCTTCCGGCAAAATTGGAAATACGCATGACCGACGCTCCTGCTTTATATGACGAAGTAAATATCGAGGTGCTGTCTGTATCCGTACACGCAGCCAATGAAGAAGGCGCCGACTGGATCGACTACCCCCTGGCTCATCCCGGCATCTACAACCTGCTGGACTACCAAAACGGGGTAGACACCCTGCTCATTACCGAAGAAATCCCGGCAAGTAAAATCAAGGAAGTACGTTTAATTCTGGGAGACAATAATTCGGTGGTAGTGGATGGCATGGAGTACAAACTTACCACGCCTTCCGCCCAACAAAGCGGATTGAAGTTCAAGTTCAGCAACGATGTCGTACTGGAACCCGGCAAAACCTATCGCTTATGGATTGACTTCGACGCCGGCCGTTCCATCCACCAAACCGGATCAGGCAAGTATATGCTGAAACCGGTGATCCGTGCCTTTGCCGAAGCGTATGGAGGAAGTATTGTCGGGCAGATCGCTCCGGCGGATCTCTTCTATGAAGTAAAAGCCATCCTAAACCTCGACACGCTTACGACCTACCCCAAAGACGGCCGCTTCGCTTTTATCGGTCTGGCGCCAAGTGCAAACTGGAAACTTCAACTGTTCTACACCGAGCCGGGGGTATGGGGTGAAGGTGATTATACGGAAATGCCCGTCATAGTGACCGAAGGCAAAATAACCGAAGTAGACTACCATCTTTCCATCGATCCGGTGGAATAAACATATTCCGGATCAATATCGCAACGATTTCAGTTGTTACTTCCAGGGAAGTGAGAAGGAGAAGGTGGAACCCACACCTTCTTCTGAACTCACAGAAATAGTTCCTCCCATCTGGGTCACCAACCCTTTACAGAGCGCTAACCCCAGACCTATTCCCTGCCTGCTTCCTTGCAATTGGACATAACGCGAGAAGATTTGTTCCTGTTGGTCGACAGAAATGCCCACTCCGGTATCCGTCACGTAAAAATGAATGTTATCCGGATCCAAGGTATACCCGAAACGGATACTACCCTGCTCCGTATGCTTGATCGCATTGGTCAACAGGTTGGTCAGCACCTGTGTCAACCGTTTCTTATCGGCATTGAGATTTATCGGTTGGCAGGTATCCATGATCAGCTCCACCGACGAAGGAACCCGCAGACAGACGGTGTTATACACTTCCTGCATCCATAAGGGGGCATTCAATGGGGCCAACGTAAAGGTCATCATGTTCGCTTCTATTTTGGACATATCCAACACATCATTGATCAGTCCCATCAACAGCTCATTATTCACTTTGATCACATGCAGGTACTCTTCCCGAAGCTCAGGTTCCGTTTCCATACTGAGCAAATCGGAAAAACCGACAATGGCATGCAACGGCGTACGTATTTCATGTGTCATATTGGCCAGATAGGCCGATTTCATGAGATCGGCTGATTCCGCTTTCTCCTTTGCCCGGATAAGCGACTGTTCATATTCCTTCTGGTCGTGTACATCCGTTAATGTACCAATAATCAGACTGGGCAATCCTTCGGCATCATATTCCTGGGTTTTCCCATGGACTTCGTAAAAACGGTAATCTCCTGAACTGTTTGCCAAGCGGAATGCGATTTTCGATTCGGCCAACCTATATTCACGTATCCGGGTGAAAAGCGTTAGAAAATTCCCTGTATCACCCGGGTGCTGTAACACTTTCATAGCACGACAGATGAATTTATTACACTCGAGCAATTCATGGGTGGCACCATAGAACTGGAAACAACGCCGACAGTTCACCCTGTCACAAACCGCCTGTTTCTTAAAGTCAAAGAGAAAGGCTGTCACGTTGCTTTTCTCCAATACCAGTTTCATGATATACAACTCTTCATCCAATAGTCTTCCTTTACTATCAGACAAAGAAACCCTCAAAGGATCAGGCGTTAATGAGTCGGTCTGAAAATGCCTTTTATAAGGAGCATTCATAGTAATAACAATTAGGTATAATAGCTGCTAAACAATTCATCACAAAGAAAGGAAAAAAACACAAAAATTCCTCATTATTGAATAGAAAAAATACAGAATCATCTATATTTGTCCCTTATACACGAACAAATTAAAGCATCCTGTTATGAGAACAATCCTTCCGTTTCTGCTTTTTATCCTGTTGGGCACCCTCGGTTGCCAGGCTCAGGGAGAATTTGACAAATACTTTGAAAAGAAAAGTCTCCGGGTCGATTTCGCATTAAGCGGCAATGCGGAATTCCAGGCCGCAGCTTTGCAGCAAATGAGAGAAGAGCCCTATTGGGGTGGTCCGGAAAAAAACCTGACGGATGAATTCTATTATGGTGGATACTATGTCAATGTGTACGACAAAACCACGAACAAATTAATCTACTCCCGTAGTTTCAACACCTTGTTTGAGGAATGGCGTTCTACTGATCAGGCCACCAAAGAAACGCAGGCCTGGACAAACAGCATATCCATCCCCTACCCTAAAGCCCCGGTGGTATTCGAAATAACAGGTCGTGAGAAAGCCGACATGCAATTCCACACCTTGATGAAGATGGATATCGACCCCACCAGTATCTTTATCGACAGAGGCAAACTAAAGGATAACAAAGTAACGCAGGTACAGCATAAAGGCGAGTCGGCTGACAAAGTCGACCTCGTATTCATCGGCGAAGGCTACACGGTTGCCGAACAAGACCTGTTCATGGAAGACGCCAAACAGTTCACCGAAGCGCTGTTCAAGACCGCCCCCTTCGATAAATACCGCGACGACTTCAACGTATGGGCCGTCAATGTGATCTCCGAAGAATCAGGCACCGATATGTCGGGCGAAGGTATCTATAAGAATACGGCCCTGAATTCCGGCTTCTACACCTTTGGAGTAAGTCGTTACCTGACCACCCCCGACATGAAGTCGATCCGTGACGCCGTATGGAACGTTCCCTGCGACGCCGTCTTTATCCTGGTCAACTCTGAGCGTTACGGCGGTGGCGGCATGTATAATTTCTATGCCATCGGAACGGCACATAACGTGCGTACCAAAGATGTATTTGTCCACGAATTCGGTCACAGTTTTGCAGGCCTTGCCGATGAATACTTCGAATCCGAGGTGGCTTACGACGCGGATGCCTTCTACAACCTCAAGTATGAACCGTGGGAACCCAATATCACTACCCTCGTCGATTTCGACGCGAAATGGAAAAACCTGCTACCGGCAGGGCTTCCTGTCCCCACCCCGCTGAATGACGCCCACAAAAACAACCTCGGCGTATTTGAAGGTGGCGGTTACCTGGCCAAAGGCATCTATCGTCCGATGGATCACTGCATGATGCGCGACTATGCCCCCTTCTGCCCTGCTTGCAGCCGTGCAATTATCAATATGGTAGACTTCCTGAGCGACCGGAAATACCAAACAGCTAAATGAAAGGTACAAGCCACACCTTCTGGTATCATGGTATGGCCCTGTTCACAGTCATCGTTTGGGGGACAACGTTCGTTTCCACCAAGGTGCTGCTGGAGCAGGGCCTTACTCCGGCCGAAATCCTATTGTATCGCTTCCTGCTGGCATATGCCTGCATCTGGTTCTTTACAGGGAAACGGTTACTGGCAAAGAGTTGGCGCGACGAAGGATTGATGGTCGGCGCCGGCATCTGCGGTGGTTCCCTCTACTTTATTGCCGAGAATACAGCATTGAAGATCACCCTGGCATCCAACGTCTCCCTGATCCTTTGTACCGCACCTATCCTGACAGCGTTTGTGCTGTACTTTTTCCGGAAGAGCAAGTTGACATCCCGGCTGATCACCGGCTCGCTGATTGCACTGACAGGGGTAGCACTGGTGGTATTCAACGGAAGTTTTATTCTGCAGATCAGCCCCGTCGGCGATATGTTGACGATACTCGCCGCCCTGGCCTGGGCATTCTACGGTCTGATCCTGAAACTGCTCGATACACGGTATCCGGTACTGTTCATCACCCGAAAGGTATTCTTCTACGGGATGCTGACCCTTTTGCCGGTCTTCCTTTTCGAACCGATCGCTACTGTTCCGGCTACGTTCCTGCGGCCGACTGTCGGACTGAACCTGCTCTTCCTCGGGCTAGTCGCCTCTTTCCTCTGCTATTTTCTGTGGAATACAGCCATGAAGGAACTCGGGGCTGTAAAGACATCCAACTACATCTACTTTATGCCGCTGATCACCCTCGTGACCTCAGCCATTGTGCTGCATGAACGGATCACCCCGGTTGCCCTGATCGGCTCGGTGTTGATTATTGGTGGCGTGTATATAGCCGAAAGGGGATTGAAACGGTTATGACTGTGCCAGGCGAATAATATCGACCAGGATCGGACGGGCGCCGCTCACGAAACATTCCACGGCGATCACCATCAGGATAAGCCCCATCAGACGCATCATCACGTTGTTGCCTGTCTCGCCGATCAGTTTCACCAGACGGGTGGAAGCACTAAGCACCAGGAAAGTAATAAAATAAACCAAGCCGATCGTCCCGACCAATATCCCTTTATGCGCCCAGGTGGTGGCATCGTCCATCAGCATGATAGCATTGGCGATAGCGCCCGGCCCGCACAACATCGGAATGGCAAGCGGCGTCACAGAGATATCATCGGCATAAGTCTTGATCTCTTCTTTCTTCAGTTTGACGCTTGTGTAGCGTGCCTGTAGCATATCATACCCAATGGCAAAGATGATGATTCCCCCCGCAATACGGAAACCGTTAGTCGACAAACCGAATAGTTGGAACAGCAACTGTCCGCAGAACGTAAAGGTAATGATGGTGACGAAAGCCACAATGGTAGCCCGTTTCACTACACTCTTTCGTTCGGCATCCTCCATCCCACTTGTCATGGTAAGGAATACAGGCATCGTTCCCAGCGGGTTGGTCAGCGTGAAGAACGAGGTAAAACAAAGCAGGAAAAAAGGCAACAGGTGGTCCATCGTATGTATTGTTTGTGATTAGTCTTTTATCAGTTCCCTGATCAACAGCTTTTGGGCAGCAGTACTATCGGAATAGGTACAGGGGCCGGTCACGCAACCGCCTTCGCAGGCCATGACCTCGATAAACCGTGCCGGCGCCTTGCCGGTCTTGGCATAGGTACGCAGCAAGGCTACGTTCTTCTTGGTCAGGTTGGCCACCTGTACGGCATTCACACTTTCATCTTTCAGATATACTTTGACAGCGTTGATCACACCTCCGCTGCGGGCAAAGCCATGTGCCTCCCGGCTGGCAGTAAACAACACTGAATGCGGCTGAGCCTCTTCGATCCGGACACCAAGGCCTCTCAGCACGGAGCCGACTTCTTCAAATGTCATCGCATAGTCTACATGCGGATCCAGCATCACCTCTTTGCGCTTAGCCACACACGGACCGATAAAGACCACCTTGGCACCGGGGTACTGTTCCTTCACCCTAAGGGCGGTATAATGCATTGGCGAACCGGTAGACGATATATATTTCTTCATATCCGGAATATGCTTCTCAGCCAACTGAATATAGGAAGGACAGCAACTGGTGGTCATAAACGGCTGCCCTTCGTGCATCTTTTCGAGCAATTCTTTCGCTTCATGACTGGTGGTATCCATTGCGCCCTGTGCCACTTCAATCACATCGGCAAAACCAATCGACTTGATCGCACCGTATACCTGTTCGATCGGCAACTTGAACTGCGACAGTATGGCCGGCGCCACAATAGCAACGACCTGTTCCTTGTTACGCAAGCTTTGCAAGATATCAAACACCTGCGATATCTCGAAGATCGCCCCGAAAGGACACGCATTGATACACTTGCCGCAGTAGATACATTTCTTCTCGTCGATATGTTCCACCCCATACTCATCTTTGCTGATGGCTTTCACCGGACATACTTCTTCGCATGGGATGGGGATATATACAATCGCATGGTAAGGACAATTCTGGTGGCACTTCCCACAACTGATACAGGTATCGTGATCAATCTCCGCCTGTCCGTTCTTCTTGAAACGAATGGAGTCTTTCGGACAGTTCATGTAGCAACTACGTGCTACACAGCCACGGCAAAGATTCGTAATCTCATAGTTGACCGATACACACGACGAGCATGCCTCATCAACCACACACATCAGGTTCTCTTTCGTTATCTCTTCACGCAACAACGCCCGGCGGGCAAATTCGGAAAGTGGCGTCAGTTCGTCTTCTTCATCCTGCACATCAAACCCTAACAAGGGGAACGACTTATAACGCCACACTGCCCGTTCTTTGTGTACACAACAACGTCCGTGTACTTTGGCCTTCCGGGGAGTCAGCTCAATGGGCAATCGGTCTATTTTTTCTATTAACTGGTTCTCTTTCCAGAGTTTAACTAAATTTGCCAATAATTCGTGGCGAACGATCATCACGTTGTTGGTAAATGCCATAGGGGTTATTCTTGTAATTTGAGCCTGCAAAATTACATATAATATTGTGATATATGTGCTTTCCCCTCTTATAATGTGCTAAGTATAAACAAACGTTTTTTACCTTTGCACCCGAAATATAAGAATCAGTGTTAATCGACACGTAAAGTAAACAAAATGAAAAAGAAATCTACCCTTATCGTCATGCTCCTGTGTGCCATGACGTTGAGCGCATCAGCGCAGATCAAAATCGGAGGAAAATCCATCAACACCTCCAAAGTACTTAAGGCCGGTTCGGATGCAGTCACAGCGCTCACCTTGTCGGATGCCGACATCGCTACCATGAGCCGTGAATATATGGAATGGATGGATGCCAACAATCCACTGACCTCTGCCGACAGTAAATATGGCCAACGCTTGCAAAAATTGACCGGACATATTACAGCCGTGGACGGTATGAAAGTAAACTTCGGCGTATATGAAGTAGTGGATGTGAATGCCTTTGCCTGTGGCGACGGCAGTGTACGTGTTTGTGCAGGCCTAATGGATCTGATGAGCGACGAAGAAGTACTGTCGGTGATCGGGCATGAAATCGGACACGTGGTGAATACCGACTCTAAAGATGCCATGAAAAACGCTTATCTCCGTTCAGCCGCCAAGAATGCTGCCGGTGCAGCCAGTTCCACGATTGCCCAACTGACCGACTCCGACCTCGGCGCTTTGGCCGAATCACTGGCTGGCGCCCAATATTCACAGAAACAGGAATATGCAGCTGACGACTACGGTTTCAACTTCTGCGTACAAAACAATACGGATCCGTATGCCATGTATAACGCACTGAATAAACTACTGGAACTCTCAGCCGGCACTCCTCAATCGTCTAAATTCCAGAAGATGTTATCTTCTCATCCTGAAACGGAGAAGCGTGTGGCCCGCATGAAAGAAAAAGCCGATCAATACACAAAATAATAAACGACCGGCAAACTGCCGGATGGTTTGTTACAACTCATACCGCTCCGTCAATACGACAGAAGCGCTTTGTACATCCCCGCCGAAAGGTGGGGATGTTTTCGTTACCTTCACTTCCACTTCAGCCAATTGAGGAAATTGCGCCTTGAGTGAGGCCAGTATCCGCCCGGCTACATGCTCCAGCAAGGCCGAAGGTACAGCCATCTCAGTCTTTACGACCTCATACACCTGGGCATAGTTGATCGTATCTTCAATACGGTCTGACGCCACCGCCCGCCGAAGATCTGCCGTCAACACCAGGTTGACAACAAACCGGTTTCCCACCTTCTTCTCCTGCTCGCCTACGCCATGAAAGGCATAAAAGCGCATTTCTGCCAATACGATCTTTGTTTCCATCTTGCTTATATCATTCAGGGAGTAAAAGTAGCGATCCCTTTCTACCTCACCAAAACTACATATCAGAAAACACACCCAAGTCCTGCCCGGCAAAAGCCCATACTACCGGCTCCCAACTCACAATTCAACGCAAAAACACCGAACCTGTATTGCACAGAAGCAATCCAGACCTGCGCAGCAAAGGAGTAATGACTTTTGTCTTTAGGAAGACTATAGCGAAAATCGGACCACCGGTAAGAGATACCCGCCTGCACAATGGACGACACGCTCAACGCCGGGTTCTTGCACGGATACAGATAGCCGACGGAGGGAAGGACATAGAGGGAATGGATCTGCTGGTTCACGGTTTGCATCCCCGACGGCTGTTCATACACATCCCACTTCCGTGTTACTTCTTCAAAACCGATATCCATACCTGTTTTTACTTTCTGGCTGAATCGATAGCTGTAGGATAGCATCAGCACACCCGGATATGACCGATCGTTACCGACCGCCTTATAGCCGTATTCACCGGGGACGATGGTCGCATGCTTTCCATCGTCTTTTCCGCTATTTTGCAACCCTTTCAGGGAGATGGGAGAATAAGAGAGGGAAATACTATGCCGTGTCTGTGCATGGGTAAAACCGGGCAAGAGGTATAAAAAGACAAGGAGTAAGGCGACAAACGTCGTTCTCATGGTAAGTCGTTTTTAGGTTATTATTGAAGGGGAATATCGAAACGTCCCATCGTTACATTCAGCAACGGATCGGCCGCCGGCTTTAACACCGTATCGAGTTGGAAAGCGAACGTGCCGCTTACGACCTGCTCATCAAACCGGGAGAACCGGATGCCGTTCACTTTCTCGGCCTTGATCACAAACCGATACCCCGGTGCGGTGTATTCCAGCCGGTCGATCATCTCCGTGTCCAATGTCGGATGGGCGATAAAGAAGCGGAACGTTTGGTTATTTTGTCCATGTCCTTCTATCATCAGCGTATCCTGGTCGCTGTAGTACCAGGCCCGTGGCCGGGGAGGGTTATACACATAGGTATGCGTATACTCGGCCACAATCAACTCTCCATTGATCAGGCAGCCAAAGGTATTTTCTCCACTTTGTGTTTCTAGCGGGAGCCTGGGTATCGTATCTTCACACGCAGACAACAGGAATAAGGCCATCAAGCAGCAATAAGGAATACATCGTATCAGTTTCATCATCGGTCTCCTTTCATGATATGACAACCAAATATACCCATTAAATAATCGGCAGGTAACATTCAGATGGTAAAAAAAGCTTAAATTGCTTGATTGCCGTCTATTTCCTGTCGGATGCAGCGACCATGGAACGGATCTGCTCATTGAACGCGTCGGCCTGCAACAGTTGTTCCAACGAGAGGTGCATACGGTAGCACCAGTAGTTGGCAGGGTTGGCGGGGACGTTGATACGTTCGGCTTCCGCATCGGCACGCTTCAGCGAGTCGTTCATTGCCAGCCAGTCCTGTAATGGCAAGATGGTGAGCATGGACGGTGCGGCCAGGTGGTTAGCGAGGATCTGTGCGGCGACATCGGCCATGCATTCATCCGGTGCATCGCCTTCTCGGCGCAAGACTTGCCGGTAATAGCGCTGAGTCTTCTCGACATCTTCTTTCCACCAACTCCGGAGCGGCGACATATCATGCGTCGACGTGGTACAGACAGACAGATAGGGCAAGTTGACCAGGTCGGTAAATTCCCGGTTAGATGCCTTGGGCATCCGCTCAATCTCAAGACTGAGTATCTGAAGCTTGTTCATAACCTCGGGTACCGACTGGGGAATCATCCCCAGGTCTTCCCCACAGATCAGCATTTCGGTGGAAGCCACCAGCGGAGTCAGGCGCTGATACGCCTGTGCTTTCCAGAAACTGTTGTGACGATGATAAAAGAAGTCCCAGTACAAATGATCGAACGCATATTGGTCAGACGCCGCCAGGTCTTTATAGACATACGACTGGCTGGCAGAGATACGGGGATGGAACTTATACGGTTCATACGGATCGCGCAGGAAGAGTACTTCGTTGGCGAGGCTATACAACCCCTCCCTTACATATTGAGATTGAGTGTCGGTCTTACCGGCAAACAACTGCTCGATCTTACGTTGGGTATCGCAGAAGGGCTTTAACACCACATAGTCGGCTGTTTCTTGTGCCAGCCAGGTTTGTTCTATCTCTTCGGCCAGATCACCGAACAACTCGGCCAGGTATTTACGGTGCAGGCGTGGCGTAGTAAAAAAGTAATCCCGGAAGGAGACGCCATATTGCTCTATTTCTTCTTTGGTAAGCGGAAGAGCAGGATTGAAATGTCCACACAGTCCTTGTACATAATCGGAGGGAACTTCCCAAATACGGAAGAAGCCCAGGATATGATCAATCCGGAAGCAATCAAAATAGTCACCCAATTTACGGAAGCGATTCTTCCACCAGCCGAAATGATCTTTCTCCATCACCTCCCAGTTATAGGTGGGGAACATCCAGTTTTGTCCGATCACGGAGAAATCATCGGGTGGTGCACCGGCCTGGCCGTTCATATTGAAATACTGCGGTTCTTTCCAAGCATCCACACTGGTACGGTTGACACCGATCGGCAAATCGCCTTTCAGCACCACGCCCTGCTTACGGGCATAATCAGACACAGCCTTAAACTGTGTGTGCAACACATATTGCAGAAAATAGGTAAACGAGATATCCGACCACACCTCACCACCTTTAGCAGTCAGATGAGCGATCTGCGCCGCATCATAGGACGCAAAATTACCCCAATGCGCAAAGTCGGAGGTATGGAAGCTATCCCGCAAATAACAGTAAGCGGCATAAGGGACCAACCACGATTCGTTTTGTCCGAAGAAGGCTTCGAACGCGGGCGTATCCAGCCAAGCCTTCCCTTCCTGCGCAAAGAACTCGCGACAGTAGGCCAGCTTATACCGATTGACGGCTTCATAATCCACCTCCTCTTTCGCATTCAATTCCTGCCGGACACCTTCATAGCAGGCCATCCGTTCAGGATCACCCAACACCCCCATCATCGGGAGGTTAAGATACATCGGATGAATGGCATAAATCGAAATCGCACTATACGGGTACGAATCAGACCAGGTATGCGACATGGTGGTATCGTTCACCGGAAGCACCTGTATAACGCGTTGATGGGTCTGCTTCACCCAATCTACCATCAGATGGAGGTCGCCCAGGTCACCCACCCCGAAGCTACGTTCGGAACGCAGGGAAAAGACAGGCAGTACCGTACCGGCACAACGCCACGGGGGAAGATCGTCGCGGAAAGCAAGCCCCGAAACGGCCACCGTTTCGCCCGTTTCCTGCGGAGGGAGATGGAGAACGCGGTTCTCACTCTTCTCCCAATACTGGGGTTCGCGGGTGTGGTCGTCCCACACCAGGAATTTATATTCAAGCGGCCAGGTAATTTCCTCTGCATCAAGGTCGATATGCCATTCAGGAAAGGTATCACAACTGAGCAACAACGCCTTCTCCGGCTGCCAGTTGCCAAGACAGGATTGGTTACCAGTAATGGCTACCGACTGGTGTTTCTCCACGCGGGGGGCGGAAACGTTGATGATCAACCGCTTCCCGCTACGCACCGCCCGTTCGTGCGTATGGCAGGGATGGGCAAACAGGCTCTTGGTAAAAGCCGACGAATAAAAGGCCAGATTGGATGGGCGGACTTGCCAGTAATCATACAGGATATAGGCCGTCGAACGACCATCGAATACCACACGGTGATGCCTCTCCCACTCCTCAATGGATTGCCTGTCGTTGACACGCAGGAAGTAATTGTATTCAATGGAAGGGACATCTTCCGGCAACTCCAATTGGAGTTGCCAGTTTCCGTCGCCTGTATAATTCATTTCTTGCGCAAAGGCAGGTTCCCATGATCCCAACTGCGGAATGGAGCCCACGATGCACACCTTCTGCCCCCAAACCGTATGAAAGTTTATATGAAATGCAATCTTCATCTGTATCCTTTTTGTTTAAGGGCGAAAGTCGCCCGGTTCACCCGCACTTGGAAGCTCCACAGTTGAGGCAAGTGAGGCAGCCTTCCTGGAATACCAGGGTTTCCTTTTCACACACCGGACACTTTTGTCCCTTCGCCTCCGTGCCGTCAGGCAGGTATTTCTTCAGGGCACGTTCCACCCCGGTCTTCCAGGTATTGATGGTTTCGTTATTGAGTTCCATACCTTGTACAAGTTTAATCACCTGATCGATCGGCATGCCATACCGCAATACGCCGGAGATCAGTTTGGCATAGTTCCAGAATTCGGGGTCGAATTTACCATCGAGACCTTCGATCGTCATCTTATAACCACGCTTGTTACGGAACTGGAAGTCGTAATGCTTCACATCATTCTCATCATAACTCTTGATGATGGTACCTTTATGTACGTTTTTGGGGAGCATGATCCCTTCATCATCATCAGCCAACCCGGTGAAGATCTCATACGGACGTCCGTTCAACAGACCAACGAAAGCGATCCATTTCTCGCGGTTGTTCTGGAAACGAACCACATCGGCTTCCAACTCACGGGGACGTTTGTATACGATCACCGGCGGCTCCATGCAGTTGCAGTCATCCTTCTTCTTTTTATCATCGGCAGCCAGCAATACACCTGTGCGCGAACCATCCCGATAGACCGTACAGCCTTTGCATCCGCACTTCCATGCTTCGATATAAAGGGAGTTCACCAATTCTTCCGTAGCATCCGCCGGCAAGTTGATCGTCACACTGATCGAGTGGTCAACCCACTTCTGCACCCGTCCCTGCATGCGTACCTTCTGCATCCAGTCCACATCATTAGAAGTCGCCTTGTTGTAGGGCGAGTTGGCAATCAGTTCATTGACCTCCTCCTGCGTATATTTCTTGGTAACGGAACGTCCTGTAGCCTGCATCCAGGTAACAAACTTGTGATGGAAGACCGTGAATTCTTCCCAGGCATCTCCTGTTTCATCCACAAAGTCAACACGGACAGAGGTGTCATTGGGATTCACTTTACGGCGGCGTTTATACACCGGCAAGAAAACGGGCTCGATACCGGAAGTAGTCTGTGTCATCAGACTGGTCGTACCGGTCGGAGCGATTGTCAGACAGGCGATGTTACGACGACCATATTTCACCATATCCGCATATAACTCGGGATCAGCTTCGCGCAGACGGTTGATGAATGGATTCTTTTCTTCACGTTTAGCATCGTATACTTCAAAAGCGCCACGCTCTTTCGCCATTTCAACCGACGAACGATAAGCGGCAAGCGCCAGTTCCTTTTGCACATTTTCAGCACACTCGATCGCTTCTTCCGATCCATAGCGCAGACCCAATGCGGCAATCATATCGCCTTCGGCAGTGATACCTACTCCGGTACGGCGTCCCATCAAGGTCTTCCGCTGGATTTTCTCCCAGAGATGGTGTTCGGCATCCTTTACCTCGCCCGACTCGGGGTCGGATGCGATCTTTTCGAGTATCATGGCGATCTTTTCTGTTTCCAGGTCGATAATATCATCCATGATGCGCTGTGCTAACGCTACGTGTTTACGGAAGAGTTCATAATCGAAATATGCTTCCGATGTAAACGGTTTCACCACATACGAATACAGGTTGATAGCCAACAAACGGCAACTGTCGTACGGACAAAGCGGGATTTCACCACACGGATTGGTAGATACGGTACGGAAGCCCAGGTCGGCATACGAATCGGGCACCGATTCTTTCAGGATCGTATCCCAGAACAACACGCCGGGTTCGGCCGATTTCCAGGCATTGTGGATAATCTTCTCCCATAACTCAGCCGCATTGATATCCTTTACCGTCATCGGGTTGTCGGAAACAACCGGATATTGCTGGCGGTACATGGTATTGTTTATCACTGCATTCATGAAGTCATCATCAATCTTGACAGACACATTCGCTCCTGTCACTTTTCCTTCGATCATCTTCGCGTCGATAAACGACTCCGAATCAGGATGCTTAATAGATACGCTTAACATCAGGGCACCACGACGACCATCCTGGGCTACCTCACGGGTAGAGTTGGAATAACGCTCCATAAAAGGTACCAGTCCGGTAGAGGTCAGCGCCGAGTTTTTCACCGGCGAACCTTTCGGACGGATATGCGACAGGTCATGTCCTACTCCACCGCGGCGTTTCATCAGTTGCACCTGCTCTTCGTCTATACGGATAATGGCACCGTACGAGTCAGCTTCTCCATCCAAACCGATCACAAAGCAATTGGACAATGAAGCAATCTGGAATTCATTTCCAATCCCGGTCATCGGGCTACCCTGCGGTACAATGTAACGGAAATGATCAAAGAGGTCAAACAGTTCCTGTTCGGACAGCGGGTTGGGATATTTTTCCTCCATACGAGCTATCTCTGATGCCAACCGGTGATGCATATCCACCGGCGAACCTTCATAAATATTACCAAAGGCATCCTTTAATGCGTATTTGTTCACCCATACTTTAGCGGCCAATTCGTCTCCCGTAAAGTATTCCAGGGAAGCTTTATACGCTTCGTCAAAAGTAAAAATTGTTCTATTCACGGTATAAAAGTTGTTTGAGTGAGTCAACAATAAATTAAGACTGCAAGTTTACGAACACTTTATCGCATTGCCAAATTATAACAAAAGAAAATGCGACCTTGTTCATAAGTTTTCCAAAACATTTTTCAAACAACTAATATACAGGCTATTGACTTTTTCATCAACCCGAAATGTTTTCCAATTTGAAAACCGACACCTAGGCAGCCTTAATCAAAATAAGAAAGGGACACACTCCCATGAGCGTACCCCCTTACCTAAAATCACATCGTTAATACCTTAGCTTTTCAATAAGCATTCGATCTCTTCTACTGACGAACGAACCACCTTACTTGTTTCAATCTGATCCTTGATCGTCTTACAGGCATATAATACAGTGGCATGATCCTTTTTTCCCACAATCTTACCGATCAGAGAGAACGAACAGTCGGTATATTTCTTCGACAGATACATCGTGATCTGTCTTGCCTGTACGATTTCCTGCTTGCGTGAGTTTGTCTGAAGCAACGACATTTCCAAATTAAAATACTTGCACACGATGGTCTGGATGTCCTGCACGGAGAATTGTTTCTTTTCTACCCGCACCACCTGGCTAAGCACCCGCTTTGCCAATGCCATATCAATTTCCTTATTGGTGATCACCGCATGAGCATTCAATGACACCAGGATGCCTTCCAGGTCGCGAATATTCTGCGTCACATTTTCGGCGATATAATCCACCACCTCATCTGGCACCGGGATTGCATCGTCACTGATCTTCTTACGCAGGATCTTCTTCCGCAATTCCAGGTCAGGACGCTTCAGTTCGGCGGTCAACCCCCATTTCAAACGGGTGATCAAGCGCTCTTCCATCCCTTGCAGGTCGATCGGAGCCTTATCTGATGTCAGCACCAACTGCTTTCCTAGCTGATGTAGGTGATTAAAGATATGGAAGAATGTATATTGTGTTTTCTCCAGTCCAGTCATCTCCTGGATATCATCCAGAATCAGCACGTCGATATTCTGATAGAAATTCAGGAAGTCATTCTGGGCATTCCGACGAACTGCATCCGTATATTGTACGCGGAAAAGATGGGAGGAGACATACAACACCCGTTTTTCCGGGAATTGCTCACGGATACGTGTACCTATTGCGTGGCAAAGGTGTGTTTTCCCTACACCCGACGGCCCATAAATAAACAAAGGGTTGTAAGTAGTCTTACCCGGATTACCGGCAACAGCTTCACCCGCCGTACGAGCCAGGATATTGCTTGTGCCTTCAAAAAAATTGTCAAAGTTGTTTTTCGGATTCAATTGCGGATCCAAATCCTGCACCATCGTCGGCTGCGAAAATGTATCCGGCGCCTTGTTCGCATTCTTGGGAGTCACTTTGTCCACTGCCTTCGAACTGTTCTCGGCCGGGTAATCTATAGTTCTTCCGTTCGAGCGATCTACCATCACACGATAATTCAACGTCGCGCCTTCACCGATGACACGATGTAACGTGACGCGCAATATATTGACATATTTATCTTCCAGGTATTCGTAAAAGAACTGACTTGGAACCTGTATTGTCAATTTATTACCCTCGTAACATAAAGGGACAATGGGCATAAACCATGTATTAAAGACAGCTTCTGAGACGTTATCTTTGATTACAGTTAGACACTGCTCCCACAGTATTTGATGGTTAGTTTGCATAATCTAATTACTACTTTCTTCACTTAATCGGGAATACAAAGTTTGGAATTAAAATCCGAATAAAAAAACGTTTTTTTCGCTCTCAAAACTTGCTTTTCAATACTTCATTTAGTTTCAAGCACTTACACGCATGCATCTATCTATCAACGCATTAACAATAAGCGAACAGAGCAAACACCTTGTTTATGGTGATTCTACATACCTCAACCCACCCCCATTTTATCCAAATATATACTTATGAAAAAAGGCGTATAAGACTATACCCTAACGCCTTACAGGGCCCGCCAAAGAGCCTCGAGGTACTTCCCCCCTAATTAGAATGATTCTAAATAACGCAAAAAATACCCCGAAAATTTCCTTTTTCAGAAAACTGAAAAATGGACATACCGTTTGGGATTCTCGCGCAAATCGAATAAAAGTTTGGAGGCGTTATCTGTTGCGCTATTCAGGTTGTTGTACAGGCTCTTGTCGTTCAAGAACAGCCCCAACGAGTTATCAGTCGAGTTCAATTTATCGGTTGTTACCTTCAGATTTGCCAACGTACTGTTAATTGAATTAAGCGTCATCGCGAAATCCAGGTCTTTCAGATTCGCACTCACAGTCGAAAAATTACTGGTAACGGTCTTCAGGTTTTGTACAATCACAGGCACATCATTTGCCAACAGACGGTTCAGTTGCTGCGTGGAGACTTCCAGGTTACTGGTAGTTCGCTCAATATGATCAAACGACTGCGACAAAGCAGGATGATTCACCAAGGTCTGCAAACCGGTCATAATGGAATCCAGTTTGGGCAGAAGCGCTTCCACACCCGGCAATAGCTTATCCTGCACCGACTGCATCATATCGTCGCCCATGCGTCCTTCAATCACCGAGCCCGGCTTCAGGTATTCCGACACATATTTATTCAGATGGATATGCAGTTCGGCTCCGCTCAACATCGTCTTCACGATATTGATATAACTACCGGCATTGATCTTCATCGCATCATCGAGGCCGATTTCCACCCGGATCTTATCCGTGGTCGAATAGTCGTATTCGATGCTTCGCACCAGCCCGACCTTAAATCCTTCCACATAAACAGGACTGGACACAGTCACATCCTTTACATTATTAAATGTCACAAAGTAGTGATTGGAGGGCTTGAACAAGTTGATACCTTTCAGGTAGTTGATACCAACATATAGCAATGCCAGACTGATGATAGACACCAAACCTATTTTCGCCTCTTTTGAGAAATTGCTTTTCATTACGTCACAAATTAGTTTTTACTTTACTTTTTTACCATCACGGAAAGAGATGACAAAGGCGCCCTTGAATTCCTTCGCAAGCTTTTGCCGCAACCTCAGGATCTCCTTCTCATCAGTCGAAGCCCCATACGTATATTTATACAGACCATTCTCCACATAATAATCCGCTTTATAGCCTTTCAGAAGAGGCGATTTTTCGGATATCTTTTTATCTGATGCCATGATTTGCACTTTATATACCATTGCACCGGCAGCCACTTTCGTCGTCGCCAGTTGGGTGGCAGGAACTTCCGTCAGGCCGGCTACTTCCTCTTCGACCACGCTTATCGGGACAGAAGGGATATCCGACAACACGCCCTGCTTCCGGTCGTACTCACGCTTATACTTGGCAAAGGCACTGTAAAGCGATTCCGCCAGTTGTTTCTGTCCGGCGGCAGAATTCATATAACGCACCTCTTCGGCATGTGTCATATAACCCAATTCGACCAGTACACTCGGCATACTGGTTTTCCGTAAGACCAGAAAACCGGCCTGCCGCACACCACGATCGACGCGCTTGGAAGCTGAAAAAGCCTTCTGTATCTCAGACGCCAGGCCGACACTCTGTTCCATATGCTTGTTCTGCATAAATTCGAAGATGATATACGACTCCGAAGAACTAGGGTCGAATCCTTCATACTTCTGCTGATAATTGTCTTCCATCAGGATCGCAGAGTTTTCGCGCATGGCCACTTCCAGGTTTTCATCACTCCGGGCCAATCCCAATGTGTAGGTTTCCGTCCCTTTGATAGCCGATTTCCCTCGTAAGGCATTGGCATGGATCGACATAAACAGGTCGGCTTTGTGGCGGTTGGCGATATTAGCACGTTCATCCAGGTCGATAAACGTGTCGTTATTGCGCGTATAGACCACATTGATACCGGGGATATTATCCGTCAGCATCTTCCCCAATTTCAAAGCGATAGAGAGGTTGATATCTTTTTCATTGATACCACTCCCCCGTGCTCCGGGATCCTTTCCCCCGTGTCCGGCGTCGATCACAACAGTAAAGACCCTGTCTTTAGCGGATATACCCGGAAGGAAAAGGAGGCATACAACAATCAGGCTGATATGGTGAAAATACTTTTTGCCCACAGTAAAATTTGATCTGTTTTGCGGGCAAATGTACTATTTTTTAGGGACATAAACACGCCGCCGATACAAAAAAAGAGGGTAATTCCAAGCAGAACCACCCTCTTCGTCTATCATTTATTGCTCTTATTCAGAAACAACTTCGAACGGAATTTCTACAGACACTTCCTTGTGAAGTTTCAACAGTGCTTTGTAGCTGCCTACTTCTTTCACTGCTTCTTTGATGTAGATGATCTTACGATCGATTTCATACCCTTGCTTTTCCAATGCTTCAGCCACCTGGATATTACCTACTGAACCGAAGATTGTTCCGGTAGAGCTGGTCTTAGCACCGATAGTCAGCGATACGCCTTCCATCTTAGCGGCCAATGCCTGCGCATCTTCTTTGATCTTGGCCAGTTTGTGAGCACGTTGTCTCAGGTTTTCAGCCAATACTTTCTTAGCAGATTCCGAAGCGATCACGGCCTTGCCCTGGGGGATTAGAAAGTTACGTCCGTAACCGTCTTTTACTGTTACGATATCGTCTTTGTAGCCTAAGTTTACTACATCTTCTTTCAAAATAACTTGCATATTCTGTCTCCTCTTTCTTTAATTATTTCATGAAGTCGGTTACGAAAGGAAGCAACGCCAAGTGACGGGCACGTTTCACGGCCTGTGCGATACGACGTTGGAACTTCAGCGATGTACCGGTGATACGACGCGGAAGGATCTTGCCCTGTTCGTTCAGGAACTTTTTCAGGAATTCGGGATCCTTATAGTCGATATACTTAATACCGTTTTTCTTGAAACGGCAATATTTCTTCTTCTTTACGTCTACTGACGGCGGAGTCAGATATCTGATTTCTGATTGAGGTGCTGCCATAATTAATTCTCCTTTACTGTTTCTTTAGATGATGACTTCAAGTTTCTTCTCTTCGCTGCATATTCTGCTGCATACTTGTCCTGACGGAAAGTAAGGAAGCGGATCACACGTTCGTCACGACGGAACTGGGTTTCCAGCTTGGCGATCGATTCGGAATTAGCCTTAAACTCAACCAACTGATAAAAGCCAGTGGTCTTCTTGTCGATGGGATATGCCAACTTGCGCAGGCCCCAGCTTTCTTCGTTCACGATTTCAGCTCCTTCGTTCTTCAGGATCGTCGTGAACTTTTCTACCGCTTCCTTCATCTGTGCATCAGACAAAACGGGAGTCAAAATGAAAACGGTTTCGTAATTGTTCATAAATGCTGTTTTTAATTCTATTGATTAATAAAAATTGCGGTGCAAAGGTACGGATAATTATCCAACCCACAACCTTTTCCGTATTTATTTTCGACAAAAAACCTCCAGTCTAAAAGGAGTAAGAGGGATACGGCTTTCATATTTATCCGTATTTGAAAGTTTTTGCGGCGGGTGGTTTTGGGGGGGGGGGGGAAAACAAACCCCGAAAAAGATGGGTTAATTTTATAAAAAAAAGGATGGGTGTTATAGGAGAATTTATTTTTGTTGGGG
>JAVBUR010000097.1:0-31831 GCA_031555145.1 Tannerellaceae bacterium
GAATGGTACATCGGCTATCTTACTGAGCATCAGTATGGTTATCCCGTTAGTGTAGCGGTGTAGGCTTTTTCATATTTTGGACTGAAGAGCCTATGGGACAGGGGATTTGCTCAAAAATGACATCTTCGCAAAAACTTTCAATTCCGGCCAGATATGAAGCAAGTTCACCTTTAAGTTTCGACCGCATTGAGGCTATTCTGACTTAAGGATTTCTGCCGGGTTAGCCGCCGCAGCCCGGCGGATATGCCAGAAGATACAGGAAGTAATAACAGCCCCTACCATCAGGAACAGGACGGGATATATCCACCAATGGATAGCTGTTTGCAGGGCGTATTGTTCCAACCAGGTCTTCATCAACAGGTAACCGAGGGTGAAACTGATCAGCGCCGCGATCACCAACAGGGTGATCTGTTCGACAAAGAATAGCCGGAACACCTGCCCGGGGCGAGCTCCGTTTACTTTGCAGATAGCGATCTCCTTTCGGCAGCATTCGTAATAGAGCGCTATCAGGGAATAGGAATCAAATGCGGAGATCAGGATACAGACCAGAGATACAAAGTCGAGTAGTTTGACCAGCGCATTTTCGGAAGAAAGTAGCTTGTAAATAGCCGGCCAGTGGATAAGGCGAAACGTGTGAGAGGCCGCTATCTGTAAGTGAGCTTTCATTCCTGACATAGTAGATCCGATCCGCATCCGGCTGGAAACTGTCGTAGGTCATTTCATAACGTATCCACAACGCACTGGCGGCAAAGCAGGTAAAACCGACAGCCAGACCGAGGACGCTGATAATCGTCTGCGTCTTGTATTTGAACAGGTTACGAAAAGCGATCCGAATATAATGTCTGAACATAGCGTATGCATATTAATGGATTATTTCAGTATTAATTCCTGCGCATCTCCAAAGGTAGCATATCCGGTGACGATGACGCGGTCGCCGGGCTGTAAACCGGACGTTATTTCGTATTGCTGCGGATTTTGCCGCCCGATGGCGATGTTGACACGGGTGGCTTTGGTGCCGGATGGATTCAGCTTATAGATCCATTGCCCGCCGGTGGTCTGGAAGAAGTCGCCACGGGGCATAATCAGTGCATCTTCAGGTTGTCCCAACTCAATCTGCACCCGGAAGCTCTTTCCGATACGGACATTCTCCGGAAGATGGCCGGTGAAGACAAGATCGACATCAAAGCTACGGTCTTTGACCTCCGGTACCACCTTGGTGATACGCAACGGATACTTCTGCCCCTGCCAGGTAATCGTAGCGGGGAGCCCGGTCGAGATACGGTCGATATAGTATTCGCTGAGCGAAGTATGTATCTTGAACTGGTCAAGCACCTTGATCTCAGCTATATTCTCCGTGCTCTGCACCTGCTGGCCGGGAGTGACACGAATAAAACTAAGTTGACCCGCAATCGGAGCACGAACCACAAGCTGATCCATCCGCTGGCAGGCACGGTCATACTTCTTCCGTTCCCGCTCAAGGTCGTTCTTCATCAACTCACGGCGGAGATGGGTAGCGGCACTGTCATGACGCAATCCTTCGAGTTGGAGGGCAGTAGAGCGAGTCTTGTACTCATATTCATCCCGCTGCACATCGAGTTGGGCTTTGCTTTTGACGCCCATCCGGTGTTCTTCCTCATCGAGGGCATAGCTTTTACGCAGGCGGTTAAGTTCATACGTTGTCTGAAGCGCCTGCTGCTGAAGAAGGATCGTTTTCTGCTCCATCTCAATCTCCTTCTCCCGGTAAGACACTAATTGCTTTTCCCACTCATCCTGTTGGTCTTCGATAGACCGCATCAGTTCAGGATTAGAGAGGACAAGGATCGTATCGCCTGGCATAAGCATGGTGCCTTCTTCGGCTACAATCCGATCCACGCTACCTGCCTCATGCGTATTGACACGGATGGTCAGGATCGGTTGCACAAGGCCTTCAACATCTACATATTCAAGAAACTTCCCGTTCACGACCTCGCCAATGGTCAGGTTGTCGGCATCGGTACGGAGTTTGCGTCCACCGGAAGCTGCTACGGCCACATACACCAACAGGATGATAAGGGCAATGCTACCGGCAATCGGATAGCGGTAGCGGATATAAAAAGGTCTTTTAGGTATAAGTGTATCCATTTCTTCTATTTCATTAGTTGTTCATAATCTTCCGTAAGCAGCCTCTTTTGTTCGAAGTCATAGCCGGTGAGGCTTCTGACGGCGTAGAAGTAATTCCAGTAATTGTACAACGCTGTAATATACGCCCGGCGCGCCCGGTCTTTCTCCGCAATGGAGGCATTGAGGTCGAGGATATCCGACTTCCCAAGCAGGTAGAGTTTCTGGGCTACTTCATTACGACGCTGGGCGGTAAGATCGGTCTTGAGGGCAATCGTCACCTTATCGTACTGTAGGTTGAACTGCTTTACCATTTTGGTCACATTCAGGGTGAAATCTGTACGCGCCTGTTCGATTTCGGTATATACCTTGTCGCGGTTGCTGACGGCAACCCGTACTTTCCCCTTCCCCACACCCCAGTCAAGGATCGGGATACGGATACCGAGTGATACCAGTTGTTGGTCGAGCGGACGGACGTAGGCCTCCCGCAATCGTTCGTCGGTCTGGGTAAGACCAAACTGTACATACAGGTCGGCTTTAAACCCCCGGGCTGCCTTTGCTTGCGCCACGACGCTCTCGCTCTCCAGTTGGCGTCGACGAAGGGTTTCGGGTTCAGGGTTATTGGTTTGAGCCAATGCCATAGCCTCTTCTTCGGGAACCGTAAATTGAGGAATGGCGTCATCGGTGAGAACCGTTAGCTCAACCGACTCCGTGATCCGCAGGTGACTACGGAGGAGTTGGGTATAGTCGTCCATTTCGATCCGTGCATTCATCTGATTGGTTTGCTCAGTAAGGAGATTGAGTTCAAGTTGCAGCATCTCATTCTCGGTAATGGTGCCAATGTTATAACGCCCCTGTGCAAAACGATACAGGGTATCGGCATTGGCATAGTTATAGCGAGCGATCTCCCAGTTAGTTTGTGCCGTCGCCAGTTGAAAGAAATAGTAGGTGGTACGGGCAGCCACCAGCTCCAACGTCTCTATCAATTCCTTCTTTGCCTCCGTATACCGGATAGGTTCTATCTTACGATCCCACTTGAATTGGTTATACCCGAACAGATTCTGCTGATAGCCGATAACGACAGGCGTACTCTTATACGATGTCTTATTATCGGTAAACAAGTCGAGGCGCTCCAGCGATGTATTCACAAACAGGCTACCGCCTATCAATGAGATATACTGGTTGATATTCAGCCCGGCATCGGTCAGTAGCTGATTGCGATGCACAAAACTGTCGCTGCCATCGGGAAGCGTCACCGGGCTGATCGAGCGGTTCAGCGTCGGATCAGCCACAAACGTAAGGCTGGGAAGCTGATTGGCACGGAAGGAACGCCAGTTCCAATAAGCCGCCCTGAATGAATGACGGGCAGCAATCGCCTCGGGCGAATGCACCTGAGCCATCTCCACCGCCTCTCCTAAAGTAAGCCGAAGGGTATCCTGCGCCTGGACAGATACAACACCTCCGAGAAGCAAACAGGCCATTACATAGATTATATGTATACATTTCATGACCATACATAGGCAAATAATATGCCACAGACATAAACAAAAGGGTAACAGTCTGTTAAACGACTCACCCCCTCTCAGACACCGTGCAACAACGCACAAAAAACGTGCGACTTCGCACATACAACGCAACCAACTTCTCCCTATCTTTGTTCCATCACTAAACGGAAGTATCCACATGAAAAAAGGAAAGATATTGATCATCGATGATAACGAAGATGTCCTCTTCGCCTTAAACCTCCTGCTGGAGCCTGTCGTAGAACAGATCAGGGTAAGTACCCAACCGGAACGGATCAGCCACTTTATGGAAACCTTCCAACCGGATGTCATCCTATTGGACATGAACTTCAGCCGCGATGCGATCAGTGGACAGGAAGGATTCTACTGGCTCGAAAAGATACGAAAAACCGACCCCGACGCCGTGGTACTCTTCATCACCGCTTATGCCGATACAGATAAAGCCGTACGCGCCATCAAAGCCGGTGCCACGGACTTCATCCCCAAGCCCTGGGAGAAGGAAAAACTGTTGGCCACGCTCTCGTCCGCTCTTACCCTCCGCGAAAGCCGCACAGAGATAAAACAACTACGCCGCCAGGTAGCCGCCCTCGCCGTGACCGATGAAGAGGAAGTAGATATTATCGGTGAAAGCGACGCCATGCAGGCCGTCTTCGCCACTATTGAAAAGCTACAGGATACAGACGCCAATATCCTTATCCTGGGCGAGAACGGTACTGGAAAGGATCTGTTCGCACGAGCGCTTTACCGCCTCTCGCCACGGGCCACCCAGCTCTTTGTCGGCATCGACCTGGGCAGTATCCCGGAGCCTTTGTTCGAAAGTGAATTGTTCGGCCATGAGAAAGGCGCCTTCACCGATGCCCGGAAAGAAAAAGCGGGGCGGATGGAAGTGGCCTCGGGCGGAACACTCTTCCTCAATGAGATCGGTAACCTCTCCGTCTCCATGCAAGCCAAACTGTTGACGGCCATCGAACGGAAAGAGATCACCCGCTTGGGAGCTACCCGCCCTGTCTCCATCGACGTACGGCTCATCTCAGCCACCAATGCCGATATCCACACCCTGGTGGAAGAAGGACAGTTCCGGCAAGATCTACTCTACCGGATCAACACCATCGAACTACATATTCCCCCTTTGCGGGAACGGGGAAATGACGTCCAACTACTGGCCGACCATTTTCTCGAACACTATACCCACAAGTATAAGAAGAAGCTGAAAGGCATCACCCGCGAAGGACGTCACAAGCTACAACAGTATACCTGGCCGGGGAATGTACGCGAACTGCAACACGCCGTCGAGCGGGCTGTCATCCTCTCCGATGGCCTGATGCTGCACCCGGAAGATTTCATGCTGCGCCCCACTTCTTCCCGTAAAAAGGAAACGGAGGAAGAACTCAACCTCAACAAACTGGAAAAGGGCGCCATCGAACGCGCCCTTCGGCGGGCGGAAGGCAACCTGACCCGGGCGGCAGAACTACTTGGCATCACCCGTTTTGCCCTGTATCGTAAAATCAATAAGCCCGACGAGCCATGAGACAGTATACACTAACACTAAAGATAGCCGGACTGGTACTACTGTCGCTGGCCTTTGCCTTCCTGTTCCTGCAAGGCTTCTATTTCACAGCTATACTGACAGGACTGGTTATCCTGGTGATCGCCTTCTCCCTCTATAGCGACCAGCAAAAGAGCATCCGGCGCATGGAGCAGATGATTGCCCATATCCATTACGGCGACCTGAACCTATCCTTTCCTACCCCCAACCCGGACAGCCCCGAAGGCAAACTGAGAGCGGCCATGAGTGAGGCGCTGAGTGTATTCCGCGAACGGCTCTACCATTCCGTCATCTCGGAAGCAGAAACAGAAGCCTGGCAGAAACTAATCCGTGTACTCACCCACGAGATCATGAACTCTATCGCCCCTATCATCTCCCTTTCTGAAACAATGACGGATCGGGCCGTAGCAGACATCTCCAACGAAAAAGAGTATGAACTGATGCGGCAAGCCATGCAAACCATCCACCGTCGTAGTAAAGGGCTACTGGATTTTGTGGAGAACTACCGGAAACTGACGCGTATCCCATCGCCAGTCATCCAACCCTTCGCTGTAGAGGGATTGTTCCGGGAAATGAAAGCGCTCCTCCCCATGGAGTCTATCCGTTTCACCACCGGGGTCAAACCGGAAAACCTGTACCTGCACGCCGACCGATCACTGATCGAACAGGTGATTATCAATCTGCTGAAAAATGCAGTAGAGGCCTGTAAAGATGCGGGCGATCCTTCCATCAGCCTGACAGCTTTCCACCAGGAAGGAAAAGTAGCCATCAGCGTATCCGATAATGGAAGAGGGATCCTGCCGGAAGCCGTAGACAAGGTATTTGTCCCTTTCTATACAACCAAACAAGGCGGATCAGGCATTGGATTGAGCGTATGCCGGCAGATCATGAACCGACACGGAGGCACCATTACAGTCACCACCGGAGAAAGTAACGGCACCGTATTCACCTTACTGTTCAACGGTCAGGAAACATTCACCCGGAGATAGGTATCCACCATCTTACGAAGCAGTTCAGCCTTGAGAGGTTTCATCAAGAAATCGGTAAAGCCTTTTTCAAGCGTCTGTTCCCGGCTATCGTCTTCGGGAGAGGCAATGGCGATGATGGGTATTTGCTGGTCGGTTTTTCGTATCTCCTCCGTCGCTTCGTATCCGTTCATATCCATCATATCAAGATTCATCAGGATCAAGCTGGGCTGGTAGGCAAAGTACATGGCAATGGCCTCATCCCCACTGGCGGCATGCATCAGATTGAATTCACGCAGCATGGACTGTATCTGGACAAAATAGCTGGAGTTCTCCTCGGCCACAATGATGTTCACCTTTGATTTATCGATATCCATAAACACTTCTTCCGGTTCCTCCATCACGACCCCACCTTCCTGGGAAGTAATCTGGGAAACGATCATGCTGTTCGGTATCTTAAACCAGAAGGTCGACCCTTCGCCCAGTTTGGAATCTACACCGATCTCTCCTTCCATCTTCTTCACAATCGTTTCACAAATGGAAAGGCCGAGACCTGTACCCTGAACAAAACTGTTCAACTTCACAAAACGCTGGAAGACACCCTTGGCCCCTTCTTCCGACATACCACAACCGGTATCTTTGACGTAGAAGAACAACCGATCATCGTCCGTCGGTTTGTATCCGAATGTGATGCTGCCTTTCTCTGTAAACTTGACGGCATTGTTGATAAAGTTGGTGATCACCTGGGCCAGGCGGTTCTTATCCGTATGCAGGATCAGGTTCGGCATCTTGTCTTTAAACGAGAGTTTGACATCGGAGTTGGGCACCTTCAGTCGTGAAGACTGCTCGATATCATAGAACAAGCTGTTCACATCCACATCCGAATCGACAAAGTCAAGCGTACCGGCCTCAATCTTGGAAAGGTCGAGGATATCGTTGATCAACTGCAACAACAAGTCATTATTGTTATTGATGATATTGACATATTCCAGTTTGTCTTCCGGATCATCGGTCACCGATAATAAGCTGGAGAAGCCCACAATCGCATTCAACGGCGTACGGATCTCATGGCTCATATTGGCCAGGAAAGCCGACTTAAGCTTATCGGATTGCTCCGCTTTTTCTTTAGCGACACGCAATTCGTTTTCCGACTTCTTTTGCTTAGTCACATCATCCTTCTTGAACACAACCCCCAACAGGTTTTCCTTTTCATCCAAAACCGGCATCACCAACACATGGATATACCGGCCCCAGGCATCACAGTCTTTTGTAACGTCGACCGGTTGTTTGGTTTCCATCGCCTTGATCACCGAACATTTGTCACAATAAGGCAACTTGGGTTCTTTACTCAGGAAACAGTTATCAGGGCCATACTGCGGAATACAGGGATACTGGAGTTGATTCTCCCACTTTACTGTAAAGTCCGGTTTGATATATTTGATGGCCGACTGCATATTATTCATGATCAGCACATTATCTTCCTGTAGGTCGAGCAGGCTGTCTTTCAGTTTCTTAGTACGCAGGAAGAACACCAATATCATGATCAGGAACGCAAGCAGGGTGACAATGATAGAAACCAGGATTTCATACCTGTACTTGTTGAACATACTCTCGTCGTTGATAAAGACAGAGTCACGTGGGAGTATCTGCTGTTCAATACCGAACTCCTTCAACTTCTTAACGTCGAACGTATAGTAGTTGGGAATCATCTCCACACGGAGATTCTTACTGTTGATTTCCTTTTTGATAATAGCGTCCGCCTGCTTGGCGAGATCCTTCCCAAGGCTCCGGTATTGGGGCACATAGCCGCCGATCGCCCAGTGTCCAAGGCCGGAAGAGGTGATCGTAAAGGCCGGAAGTGAAGGATTAGCCATCATCAGCGCATACGTCCCATTGGCGACAAAGTAACCATCATTCCTGTCCACACGCCAGGTCCCGATCAGAATCGCTGTCTTTTCGGGCAACTCCCTGATCTGGTCGGTCAGTGTATATAGCGTGTTTTTCCGCCCGTCCAACAGGATCAGATCCACATCCGTAATATGCTTCATCTCCCGCTTCACATACGTTTGCAGGGCTACCCCACCATATGTATTGTCAGTTAAGAGCGCAATATGTTTGGTGTTGGGATAGAGGGAGCGGATCAAATCGACATTTTTCTGTACATCATACGACAACAGGTAACCCGATATATTATAACCCTCACTGCGATACGTATGGATATCCACATATTCGGGTTCCCACTCCGCCAGATTTTCCGTCGAGTCAGGCAGATACACCGCATTCTGGCTGGCCATACCACACAGAATAGGAACATTCTCAAAAGGAAGTGAATCCTGTGAGATATAAGAAGACCATGCCTCCTGCCCCAGAATAATAATTAACGCAGGGTGCTTATTCCCCGCATATTTCTCCAGGATAAGTTTCAACTTCCCTTTCCATTCGGGAGCCTCCGGGAGACTCTTACAGTTCATATTTTCAATGATCATGGGAGCTGTACCCCCTAACAGTTTGTACTCTTCCTGAAACTCTGTGATATTGGAAGTCGTATTTTTGGTATCCGGATTATACGAACTGATAACCAGAATCGGATGAGAATCTTCAGCAAAAAGCAAACCTGGGCTAAACGCTAATAACACAACTACAACAATAAGTTGCAGAAGACTCTTACTTTTTTGAGAGCGATATACGGTCTTTGTAGAAATCATAAACAAACATGAACAGTAAGTAAAATCTGTTTTTGAATCACTTGCAAAAGTAATCATTTTTCGTATGGCATACGGTAAAAGTACTGAAAAACAACGAACAAATAAGAATATATGTGCTTTTTTAACTGGATTAGTCTTAGCTTTGTATTTGTGGAAAAAAATAATGATAAGAACCTCCGGGTCACGGCCGACGGCAGTCATACCCTATTTGTATCGGAACTGGACGAGCATTACCACTCTATAAACGGCGCTGTCCAAGAATCCATGCATGTATTTATACGTGCCGGATTAGACCAAGTCGAGGCCGAACATATCCATATCCTGGAAATTGGTTTCGGTACCGGCCTGAACGCTTTCCTAACCCTTCGAGAAATCGAAAAAGCGAACAATCCACAAACAGTTGAATACCACTCGGTCGAACGATACCCCCTGGCCTCTTCCCTGATCCACCAACTCAACTATGCCCGCCAGGCTTGGCCTGAACAGGAAGCGTTGTTCGAACAACTGCACACAGCCCCTTGGGAAGAATCCGTCCCTATCACTCCCTGCTTTACCCTGCACAAAATAGAGGGGAATGCCTGTAACTGCACATTCCCCTCTCCCATTGATCTCATCTACTTCGACGCCTTTGCCCCGGAAAAGCAACCTGAACTGTGGGAGCAACCCATGTTCGACCGCCTCTTTGCCTGTACGGCATCCGGAGGTATCATCGTCACCTACTGCGCTAAAGGTGAAGTCCGCCGCCGGATGCAAGCCGCCGGTTTCCGGATGGAACGCCTGCCCGGTCCTCCGGGAAAGCGTCATATGCTATTCGGGCGGAAAGGCTGATTCCCTACAGTCGGTGTTTCAGTAACCCGGCCACTGCTTTACGGTATTCATTCTCCACCCGCATACTGTTATCCATACTATCATAGAAAGTAGCGATCTCGACAAAATATTCGATCATCGAGATCTGCCCGGCATCCAGCGCCTTATTCAGCAGTGACACCGTCTGTTTGTTCCGCAACAGCCGGTTATACTCATCCAGCGACAGGCGCAGGGAGAGCGATTGCCTGTATTGCTGATCCAACTCATTCCGCAACCGGATGGAAGCATCGTCATACCGGATATCAGACGACAGCACCTGCGCCTTTGCCCGCTGCACCTGGTGCCGGTTTGAAAAGAGCGGAATGCTGATGCCTACCAGAAACCCATTATACCGTGCGCCACCCGTCGCCGTATTCAACCGGTAACCCAGTTCCAGGTCGGGCAACCATTGCGACTGACTGACGCGTACCTGCTGCCGGTTGATCGCCTGCTCACTCTTCAGCGCAAGCAACTGCGGATCGACAACCGTCTTCTCATTCCACAGATCGGCAAACGAGGGTAGTTCCTCCGCCTGCTCATACACAAACTGGCGAAACGCCACCGGTATTCCGCCGTTCAACGACGTGAGTTCATTTCTTTTCTGTACAATAGCTGCTTCATTGCGTCGCACTTCCGTCCGCACATTCAGCAGCTCCAGATCGATCTTATTGGTTTCCAACACATTCGCATCTCCGCTGGCCAACCGTTTGGCATAGAGCGCTGCCAGCCGTTCGGCATTCGCCAGCCGCTCATTCAACAACGCCTGTTGTTGATTAAGCAACACCAAGTCCAGGCAGACCTCTTCCACCGTCAGCAGCATTTGCTGGCGGAGCGCTGCCTGTTGGTAATCCAACCCCTCGCCAGTGGTCTTCGCCAACTTATTTCGTTGCATGTAGACGGTCGGGAAATTGAATGATTGTGAAGCGATCAACTCCCCCTGGAAGCCCAGTCCATCCAGATTGCCGTACTGGTGGGAGTATGACACCGACGGGTCGGGCAGATTATTGCCGGCCTTCATCTCCAGTTTCTGCGCCGTCATTTGTTGGCGGTTTGCCTGCAGTTCCTTGTTATTCTCCTCCACCTGCTGCATGACCTGCCGGATGGTGAGGGTTTGCTCCACCGTCTGTGCCTGGCAAACAGCCACGGTACAGAGCAGAGAGATACTTATCGTTGTTATTTTTCGTAATGTCTTCATACTTTGCCTTTCTTTTCATTCATAAGCAGATACACAATCGGAATGATAAACCCATTCAGGAACGTGGATGTCAACAAGCCGCCAAGGATCACTATCGCCATTGGGCTTTGGATCTCATTCCCTGGCAGGCTGCCCTGCAAGGCTAACGGGATCAGCGCCAGTGCCGAGGTCAGCGCCGTCATCACAATCGGGTTCAACCGATCCAACGATCCTTGCATGATTGCCTCCTGTAAGCCTTTCCCCTCACTCAGCAACTGCTTATAGTGGCTGACCAGCAACATCCCGTTGCGCGTAGCAATCCCAAACAACGAGATAAACCCGATAATCGCCGGGATACTGATCTCGCCCCGCGTGACCCACAAGATAAACACCCCGCCAATCAGTGCCAGCGGCAAGTTCAGCATAATTGCCCCGCTCTCCCGCGCATCCTTGAATTCATGGAAGAGCAACAAGAAAATAATCAGCAACGACATACAAGAGGTAAACAACAACGTTCGACTGGCCGCCTGTTCACTTTCGAACTGGCCGCCAAATTCGATATGATACCCTTCAGGCAACTGCACCTGAGCGTGTATCAACGTCTGCATCTCATTGACCACACTGCGGAGATCGCGCCCCGACACATTGGCGCTCACCACCACCTTCCGCCGGGCATTCTCCCGGTTGATCGTATTCGGGCCGGTAGCCGACCGGATATCAGCCACATAACTCAACGGAATCTTTCCGCCGACAGCATCGATCATCAGATTACCGATTGCCTCCATACTCCCACGATTATCATCGGAAGCCTTCACCGTAAGGTCGAAATACTTACCGTCTTCATACACCTGGCTGATAGCCTCACCGGCAAACATCACATTAATATATTCCTCAAACTCGGGCAGGGTGATGCCATATCTCGACAATAATTCCCGCCGGGGGCTGATCGTCAGTTGTGGCCGTTCAATCTGTTGCTCCACATTCAAGTCCACCACGCCTTCGACACCTTGTACCGCTTGTTGGATCGATTTGCCTAATACAAACAATTGATTCAGGTCAGTCCCGAACAGTTTAATAGCAATTGCCGCTTCCGTCCCCGACAGCATCGCATCGATACGGTGGGATATCGGCTGCCCGATCTCCACATTCGCCCCACTGATGACAGACAGTTTCTCGCGCACATCATTCATCACGGCATCGCGGCTACGCTTATCCAGCATAAAGGGTGCCTCGATCTCCGACTCATTCACTCCCAGCGCATGTTCATCCAGTTCGGCACGACCGGTCTTGCGGGCTACGGTCTGTATCTCCGGCACCTGCATCAACAACTGCTCTGCCTGCCGGCCAATTTTATCCGACTCTTCGAGGGAAATACCCGGAAGCGTACTGACATTCACCGTAAACGATCCCTCATTGAATGGCGGCAGGAAGCTGCGCCCCAATGAGAAGAAGACAACCAATGCACCAACAAACAGCACCAGCGTACCGCCCAACACGGCTTTTTTATGTAGCAATGCCTTATCCAGCAAAGACTTATAGACCTCCTTCAGCTTACGAGCCACGATAGACTCATGAAAATCCTGCCGTTCCTTCCCACCTTTCGAATCCAGTAGATAACTGCACAGTACCGGCGTCAACGTCAACGCTACTACCGTCGAAGCAAACAACGCCACAATAAACGCAATCCCCAACGGCGCCAACATCAGCCCTTCCATTCCACTCAGGAAGAAGAGTGGAATAAAGCTCACCACAATAATCAGCGTCGAGTTCAGGATCGGCATCCGCACCTCACGGGAAGCCTGGAACACCACCTCAAGTGTCGACAATTGTTCTTCGACAGGTAGGAGTTTATTCTCCCGCATCCGCCGGAACACATTTTCCACATCCACGATCGCATCATCCACCAGCGAACCGATCGAAATCGCCATCCCGCCCAAGCTCATTGTATTAATGGTCAACCCCATATAATGTAGTACCAACAGCGACACAACCAGCGACAACGGCAGCGCCACCAGTGATATCAGCGTCGTCCGCACATTCATCAGGAAGATAAACAGGATAATAATCACAAACACGCTACCTTCCAGCAGGCTCTTCTTTACGTTATTGATCGAGTTGTCAATAAAATCGCTTTGACGGAAGATATGGCTCGACACCTGGACATCCGCCGGCAGCGTGCTGCTGATATCGTTCAACACCACATCCAGCTGCTCCGTCAGCCCGATCGTACTCGTCTGCGGTTGCTTGGTAACGGTGATCAACACAGCACCTTTGCCTCGTACGGAGGCAGTCCCCAGCTTGGGCGACTTACCGGCGATAGCAATCGTCGCTACATCCCCGATCCGTACCGGTACACCGTCCATGGTTTTAATAACACCCGTTCCGATTTCATCCACATCGGTAGTGGAAAGCAAGCCCCGGATAATGTATTCATTACCATGTTCGTATAATACGCCGCCATTGGCATTCCGGTTCATGTTCCGGCAGGCGGCAAGCGCTTCATCCAGTGTCACGCCATAATGCTTCATGCGCCCGGGATCGAGTTGAATCTGGTATTCTTTTACATCGCCTCCGATCACAGCCACCTGTGCCACACCGCCGGTCGACAGCAGCCGCGGACGAAACGTCCAATCGGCTAATGTCCGTAAATCGAGCATCGACGTCGAATCCGCCGTCAATCCTACGATCAGTATCTCGCCCATAATAGACGATTGAGGCCCCAGCGTGGGACGCCCCACATTCTCCGGCAACGATTCCGACACAATCGACAGTTTTTCGGACACGATCTGCCGCGCCCGGTACACATCCATGCCCCAGTCAAACTCCACCCAAACCACTGAAAAGCCAGTCGTGGAAGAAGACCGTACCCGGCGCACATTCATCGCCCCGTTCACCGCCGTTTCTACTGGGAAGGTTACCAACCGTTCCACCTCTTCCGGCGCCAGCCCTTTGGCCTCGGTCATAATCACCACCGTCGGTGCATTCAGGTCCGGGAACACATCCACATCCGTCTGCGTCGCCTTATAGGTTCCCCATATCATCAGCAGCACGCTGCATGCCAGCACTACCAACCGGTTGTGCAGGGAGTATTGAATAATCTTATTCAGCATAATCCCTCCCACTTAATGATTGTGCGTATGAGCCGGCATGGCATTCGAGGCAGAAGCCAGCTTCAGATGATACGCACCCTCGGTTACTACCGTATCGCCAGCCTTCAGGCCAGACAATATCTGCACCTCCGAGCCATTATTCACCCCCGCCTGTACCGTCTGCTTCGTATAGCAAGTCTCATCCAGCCGGAGGAATACAGAGAACACCCCCTGTTCCTCGATCAGCGCCGTAACCGGCACAGTCAGCACATGCGCCAGCGGAGCGGTCAACAACCACACATCCACATAAGCTCCTGAAAGAAGTGAACCCTTATTATCAAACTCAAACGTAACCGGTATATAAAACGAATTATCAGTCGACGACTTCGCATACGACAGTAACCGCCCGTTCAGTTCCGACAGTTTATAGACTGTTTCCTCATACGGCGTCTTGAAATGCGCCGACTGCACCAACGGCAAACTGGCATAGTATTTCTCGGACACCTCCGCCCGCAACACCAACCGATTGTTCTGCGAAACCGTCGCCAGCGGCTGACCTACGGACACATAATCGCCCTCCTTCACCTGAAGGTTCTTCAAGTACCCATTCATGGGAGACGTTACCCCAACTCCGCTGCCGGAAGACGCGCCACCGATGGCCTCATACGCTACCTTCGCCGTCTCGTAGTCCGCCTTCAACTGGTTGAACTCGCGCTCAGAGATAATCTTATCACCAATCAGCCCCTTGGCCCGTTCATAGTCGCTCTTTGCCTTTTCAAACGCCACACGGGTACGGACAGCCACATCGCCTTCCGGCAGATGGCCCGTCACCAGGCTGAGTACGGTTTGCCCTTTCCGCAGCGCCGCACCTTCTACCAAACGAGTCTGTCCAAAACTAACGACGCCCGACACAACAGCAACCAACGCTCGTTCATCACCCTGCGCCGAAACAATCCGTCCACTGGTCTTCACCACCTGGGTAAATGCCCCCGGCTGAACCGTCTGTACCTGTAGCCCTACAACAGCCGCCTTCTCCTGTGGGAAAACAATCTCATTGGGATTAACCGCCTCTTCGGCTTCATGATCGTGGTCATGACCTTCATGGTCGTGATGTTCATGGTCGTGACCTTCATGATCATGTCCCTCGTGGTCATGATTGTGACCTTCGTGATCGTGACCTTCATGGCCATTGTCATGCCCACTATGGTCATGTCCTTCTTCATGTACGTGTGTAGATTCCTCCGCATGATTGTGCGAAGCCGTGTTTTGATGGCATGCACTCAACAGGTACACGCACATCATTCCTACTAAATATAGTTGTTTCATATGTAAAATGTTATTGAATAAAAAAAGAAAACCAACCGCATTTACCCCTACGGCAAACGCGCACTCACTTTATCCAATAACGGCGGGAGGAGCCCGCAAGCCGACTGCAGCAGGTATCCAGGTATCGTGCAGCGACTCAATATAAACGGCCTTATCCGAATAAAAGGCCAATGTAGCATAGTCTATCCGGGGAGGATAGGTATAATCATACAACGTAACCAACGGCATCAGGCAACAATCCGTATGGTTATCCGCCGAATGCCCGGACGAAGTATTCACATTGAATACGATCGTATGCCCGCTACCCCCGCAATCAGCGTGATGATGCGAAGGATCAGTAGCATGTCCATCCACCTCATGCCCATGCGTATCCTGGTCGGACATATGGATGCAAGGCGTGCCGTCTTCATGATGATGATGGGGTACAATGACCGTCAGCAACAAGACAATGCCTGCTGCTAGCATAAAATAACGGATCAGAAGAGTAGCCACCTTTTTCATCTTGGCAAAAATAGGCATTATTTATGTATAAATCAGCAGTTATTTGAAAGAAAATAGCTATATTTGTGAACGCACCAAACTAAATCGCCTTATGGAAACCCTTCTAAACAGAATCACTGTAGATGTGAACGTCTGCAAAGGTAAGCCGACTATACGAAATATGCGGTTTACAGTGGCCCAAATGCTGGAAATGCTCTCTTCCGGTATGACCTTTGAAGAGATCCTGGCAGACTATCCTTATCTTGAAAATGACGATATCGCCGCCTGCCTGCACTACGCCTCCGCCGTGTTCAACACGCGGAAAATGTTATTAACCCAAGGTATCAAATAGCCCATGAAACTCCGATTCCTCCTCGATACGCATCTGCCTCCCGCATTCGTCGGTTTCTTCGAGGAGAGAGGCTATGATGCCACCCATACGATCGACTATCCTTCCGGGGTATTCACCTCCGATAGCGAGTTCATGTCCATTGCCCTGAAAGAAGACCGGATCATTGTAACCAAGGATATGTTCTTTGTAGACTTCTTCCACCTCAAAGGCTATCCCCGCGCAGTGCTGCTATTACACTTCGGTAATACCGGTAATAAAAAGATACTGGGTTACCTCACCAGCAATATCGACCGTATCATCGGGCTCTTCCAGGAAAATTCCCAATGCCTGCTCCTGATGAACCAAACAAAGATCGTCACCTATTGACCCGTAGGAAGAGAGGGAGGGAGATGCCTTCAAGTCTCTCCGTATTTGAACGCAAATTCACCTTGATAAAGACCCCGAAAAAAGACCATTACGATCCACATCGATCGTCATTATGTTTGTAAACGAACGCGATGATGATCGATGCGGATCGTAATGACGTTTTTTTCATGAGACCATGGTGTTATAAACAGGCCGTTTCATCTTCACATTGAGTTGAATTTAAAACTTGGTTCCGTCCTGTAAGAGTAAAAAAGGGACGTCCAACATCTTATAGTTATTTTCATCCGAAAGGGGTAGTTATGAAAGATTTTGTGTAGCTTTGCCAACAGACCTCTGTGTGACGTAAATAGATATGTACATGAAACGACTTCTGATTCTTACGCTGTTATGGACGGCGCTGGCCACAGGTAGCATGGCGCAAACGACAAAATCCGAATATATCTTCGATGATTTCACCGAAGCAATTGTCATATACAAGGACGGGCGCCAGTTCGCCGTTCGGATCAACTACAACCTGATCGACAAGCAATACTTCTTCTACGACCAGGTGGAACCGGACGAGAGGAAACGATTTATCGATGAGAAACTGGTAGGCGCCATCAAAGTCGACAACCGCACCTTCCGCATCACCTCCAAAGGTGAAGCCGAAGAGATCCTCAACGCCGCCCCATTCCTCAGTGTAGTCTATACCGCCCGATTGAAAGACGCCCCCAAACAGGCAGCCTATGGCGGCACATCCGAAACGTCCGCCATCGACTCGTACAAAACAATCAGGCACAATGGTGTCAACCACAATCTGGAAGACAAGCGCATGGTCATCGCTTCCATCACCAAGACGTATCACATCCAGAAAGACAAGAAGGAAAAAGTGGTCCGGAGCATCAAGCAATTCAAGAACCTATACCCCAAGCAAAAAGACAAGATCGAGCAGTACGTCGAAGCCCGGCAGGTCGACTTCAATAACCCCCAGCAGGTAGCAAACCTGTTCCGGTATGTGAATAGCTTGGAATAAAGGCCACGTCCCTTCCCCTTACACCCGGCTTTTATTCCTCATACACCCGGCCTTTCTCCCGACCGGAGAAGGCGGAGAAGAATCCCGAGATCGGAATACGGTTGGGGTTTACCGTGCCCACAATATTCGTTTCAATATTGGCTGGCGGACCACCGAAGATCGGATTGGTGCCGCCCAGTTCATGGCGGGCATTCTCCAGGAAGTCGGCATAGTCTTTCGGCAGCACATCCACCCGGAGGGTGACGGTATCACCCGACACCAGACGCTCATTTTCTTCATCCTGGTCAATGTAAAAACAGGCGAGGCCGGCAAACTCATTCTGCTTGATATGCTCGTCGTCCACAATGAAAAAACCTGAAAGGGAGTCGTTCAATACCACCTGGTTGCGGCGTGCATGGAAGCTGAAATAGCTGCGGTCGTTTTCAGGCAGGCGTCCATAGAGCTGTACTTCAATCAGATTGTCAAACAAGGTAGAGGGAACCAGCGTGATCGAATCGATCTCGGAAGAATACGGCATACGCGACGAAGCTTCGAAAGTCTCCGTCTGCCCATCCTCATCGAAGTCAAGCATAACCTGCAGGGTATATGTTTTCCCTTCCGTACCGGCGACACCGGCAGCGGTCAGGTAAAGGCCGGGGGTATCCGGGCTTTCCGACAGGGAGATCAATTCGTTATCTGTCCGAAGAACCACCTGCGCATCACTGACCCCCACCGGTGGCGTGGTGGCAAAATAGCCTGCCGACCGGGTAATGCGGATAGCATGTTGCGTGGTATCGTTGGTGATATAGCCGTAGATAACCAACCGTTCCTCACCATCTTCGGTCGTGATATCAATCCGGGCGGTACAAGCTACCAGGAAGCAAACGGCCACCAAAAAGGCAGCTTGCAGGTATGTCGTGATCGTATAGTGTCTTGCATTCATTGTTCGTAGCAATTAAAAGGTAAAGTTCCAGGTAACGGAAGGAATAAAGGAGAAGAGATAGACCATCTCGGCATAGGATGTATCCGGATTGTCTTCCTCCTGCATAAAGGCGATCGACCAGGGATTCTTCCGCCCATAGGCATTGTAGAGCGAGAAGTTCAACTCGTGCGAGAAGCGTTTACCTGGTTTCGTGAGCTTACAGGTAGCCGACAGGTCGAGGCGATGGTAATCGGGATAACGATACTCGTTCCGTCCCGAATAGATCGGCACATAGTTGTTCTCCACCAGGAAACGTCCCGTAGGATAGGTGATCGGCATACCTGTAGCATACACCCAGTTGGCCGCCAGTGTCCATTTTTTATTCAGTTCGTAGTTGGCAACGATAGAAATATTGTGGGGCTTGTCGTAGGGTGAGCGGTACCAGTCGCCATCGTTGATATCATCCGTCTTCCGCATACTGGTAGAAAGGGTATAGCTGATCCATCCGTTCAAGCGACCGCTGTTCTTCTTCACCTGTAGTTCAAGGCCATACGAATAGCCGCTACCGAAACGCAGTTCCTGTTCCAGGTTCTCATTCCCCATCAGTTGGGCATGGTCTTTGAAATCGACTACGTTCTGCATATCCTTATAGTAGACTTCGGCAGAAGCCTCGTAAGCGTTATCGGCAAAGTTACGGAAGTAACCAAAGGCGACCTGGTCACACAACTGCGGCTTCACATTCTGCGAAGACTGGAACCACACGTCCAACGGTGAACCGGCAGCCGAGTTGGAAGCCAATTGAATAAACTGGGCCGTACGCGAGTAGCTGGCCTTGACCGAATGCTCATCGTTGAACATCCACACCACACCGAGGCGAGGCTCCAACTGTCCCTGGTTGTTATAGATTGTACCCTTGCTATAGTTCTTGGTATAATCCACGGTGTAATCCTTTAGGTAATTCACCACCTCGCCATTCGCCATATTCTGGAACAAGGTATAGCGTAACCCATATTTAAGTTTGAGGTGATCGCCCAGCGACGACTCGGCCGCCAGATACAGGGCATGCTCCATGGCATATTGGTTCGGCAGGGCAAAACGACCGAGGATAGCTTCTTCGCCAATTCCTCCTCCTTTACCGGGGACGAAGTTATGATAGAGGAAGTTATACCCGAACCGGAGATGGTGCTGCGGATTCAGGTGATAGGAAAAATCTGCCTTGGCTCCGTAGTCCTGCATCTGCGATTTCCACTCCTGGTTGATCTGTTCATTCAGGTCGAGCAATAGGTAGTAGTCGTAAAAACTACCCACCAACGTGAAATTGGAGAAGAGCTTGGGCGAGAAGACATGGTTCCACCGGGCTGTCAACGTTTTGTTACCAAAATCCATTCCGGCAAACTTCGTCCCGAAGGCATCCCGACCGAGATAACCCGAAAAGAAGATCCGGTTGTTATCATCAATCCGATAGTTTGCCTTCGCATTCATGTCGTAGAAATAGAGGGATGACTGCCGCAGGTCTTTGTCGCTCGACAGTTTGAGGAAAAGATCGGCATATGTACGCCGACCGGCAACGAGCCAGGTTGCTTTATCCGATCCCAACGGCCCTTCCAGCGTAAGGCGGCTGGAGATCAACCCGATCCCCCCGGTGCCCGAGAAGCGCTGGTTATTCCCATCCTTCGACCGGATATCGAGCAACGACGAAAGCCGTCCGCCAAACGTAGCAGGGATATCCCCTTTGTACAAGGTTACCTCCTTGATCGCATCATTATTAAATACGGAAAAGAAACCCATCAGATGCGAGGCGCTATAGACCGTCGCCTCATCCAGCAGGATCAGGTTCTGGTCGTGACTACCGCCACGCACACTGAAACCCGACGACCCCTCAGCCGTTGCCTGTACGCCGGGCAGCAGTTGGACGGCTTTGATCACATCCACCTCTCCCATCAATGCGGGCATGGTCTTGATAGCGGCAGCCGTCAACCGCTCAGTGCTCATTTCTACTTTGGAGATGTTCGCATTCCGCCCTTCGGCAGAAACCACCACCTCAGACAGTTCATTGGATTGCGGGGCCAATGACACATTCAATCGCTGATCGGCCTTCAACGTTATCGCAATCTCCTGCGACGTGAAGCCGATATACGTAAACACCAATGTATAGGAACCCACCGGCAGGCTCAACGAATAAAAGCCATATACATTGGCCACCGTACCCGTACGGCTACCTTTGACCATGACACTGGCTCCAATCAGGCTCTCGCCATTATCCTTGTCTGTAATTGTTCCGCTAATGGTCACTTTCCTCTCCTGCGCCGCAAGCGGAAGCAGCACAAACAGGAGGAAGATAAAGACTAACACTTTTTTCATCATCGCTAATTTATAAGGTATCAACTATGCTATACCAACGCAATAACGGCGGGTTTATTTCCCGCCGTTTGTTATTTAGTCTTATCATCAGAAGGTTTCCTCCCGGTCTACTTTGCCGTTATTCTTATAATACGTCCACTTTCCCGACTTCGAACCGTTGGTGTAAGTACCTTTTACTTTGGGCTTGCCATTCTCATAGGTTTCAGAGTAGTCACCGTTAAGCTTGCCGTTCGTGTAGTAGCTGGTTGCTGAATAATCATCTTGGTTGCTGGTATAAAATACATATGATTTACCATCTTCCCGTCCGTTCTTATAGTTGATCTCGCTCTTCAGTTTGCCTTCGTTGTCGTACTTACGGGTGACACCTTCGCTCTTACCATTCTTCATGGCACGTTCGATTTCGACCTTGCCTGTGTTAAAGTAAGTGATCTTTTTAATCAGATCGCCGGTTGTGTCATACACTTCGGTACCAGTCTTTGTGCCATCGTCTTTACAGTTATCCCACTGGCCTGTCTTCTTGCCATTGGTATAGGCGCCTTTCACTTTGACGATGCCGTCGGTATAGACCTCGGAGTACTCGCCGTCGTATTGGCCATCTTTATAATAGGCAGTCAGCGTATAATCGCCCCGGTTGCCGGTGATCTGGCGGACGGATTTACCGGTCTGCTTGCCGTTGGCATAGTGGCTTTCACTGCGCACCTCTCCGTCTTCATTATAAATAATGTCACTGCCGTCTTCCACCCCATTCTTGAATTCTTTCTCGGTAGCAATTTTTCCGTTGGGATGCCAGGTAGTCACTTTTCCATTGACTTTCCCATTCACAAAGGTTGTTCGTGATTTGGGTTCTTTATCGATATAGTAGTCGGTAAATTGTCCGTCACGATAGCCTTCTTTATAGGTACCTTCGCTTACCAACACATTGTTGTCGTAGGCTTTCCAGGTTCCTGTGGCATAGCCTGCTTTGAACTCCGTCTCCACATATTCCGAACGGTATCCGTCCATCAGGCGTACGGGACCATCCACCGGTTTCTTATCCGAACGGTAGTAACAATACAGACGGCCTTCGCCGTCGTTGATGATATCCACATCTACAATCTTAATTTCTTTCTGCGCCCAAACGGTTAGCGAGCACAGCAGGAGGCTCAGGGCCATCACAATTGACTTTTTCATCTTTTCGCTACATTCTAAATGAATCATTCGTTTTATTCCGGGTGCAAAGATGGGCTAATTTTCTCTTTCCAGACCATGGTTTATATCTCATATTGACTGGCAAATACATAAAAAGCCTGCTTTTTTGTCCGAATCCTACGCTTATCGGGGGGATTTTCGTAAGTTTGCGGTCGCATTTATAACGAATTAAAAAGGAAATTAAGAACGATGGAAACAGTTGTCAGCGGTATTCGCCCCACCGGTAACTTACACTTGGGGAACTACTTTGGAGCAGTGAGAAGTTTTGTGCAGATGCAGCACGATTACAAATGCTTTTTCTTCATTGCCGACTGGCATTCGTTAACGACCCATCCGCATCCCGATAATATCCGCAACAGTGTAAAGACGATCCTCGCCGAATATCTCGCCTGCGGTATCGACCCGGAGAAAGCGACGATCTACGTACAAAGTGATGTGCGCGAAGTAGCCGAACTCTATCTCTATCTCAATATGAACGCCTACCTGGGTGAACTGGAACGCGTCACCTCGTTCAAGGACAAGGTACGTTCGCAACCCGACAACGTCAACGCCGGATTGCTCACCTACCCGTCGCTGATGGCTGCCGATATCATCATCCACAAAGCCAACAAGGTGCCGGTAGGTAAAGACCAGGAACAGAATATGGAGATGGCGCGCAAATTCTCCCGTCGTTTCAACCAGATCTACGGCGTAGAGTACTTCCCCGAACCCGCCTCCTTCCACTTCTCGGAAAAAGCCGTCAAGGTGCCCGGGCTGGATGGTTCAGGCAAGATGGGTAAGAGCGAAGGCAACGCCATTTACCTCGTCGACGACGAAAAGACCATCAGCAAGAAAGTAATGAAAGCCGTCTCCGACTCCGGCCCTACGGAGCCCAACAGCGTCAAGCCGGAACCCATCGCCAACCTCTTCACGATGATGGAGATCGTTTCTGAAAAGTCTACCTTCGACCACTTCAACGACAAATACAACAACTGCGAGATCCGCTACGGCGATATGAAAAAGCAGTTGGCTGCCGATATCAACGCCTTCTGCGCCCCGATCCGCGAACGTATCCTGGATATCATGGGCGACGAAGCCTACCTGGAAAAGGTAGTGAAACTGGGTGCCGAAAAGGCCAGCGACAGTGCTGCCAAGACGCTCCGCGAAGTGCGTGAGATCATCGGCTTCCGTCCGTAAATCAAGGAAAGTATTTTAAGGTGTAAGAGCCACAAGGGCTTTAGAGGTCTCAAAGGCCTTCGTCCCCTTACAGCCCTTGAGGCCTTTATACCTTACACTCTCTTTAATGTTTAAATTATTTTATTTACGCTAAATAACCTCAACACACTGGCTTTGCGTCCAAAATCCCCCTTTCTTTGCAGCCAATTACCTGAAATACTGTATGAGCCGGTTTACCTCACACGAATTTGAAACGCATTTCAAACTCCTCTACCGTCCGCTTTGCCTGTTCGCGTTGCGGTATCTTGAGCGGATAGAGGATGCGGAAGATGTGGTACAACAAGCTTTCGCCGATGTGTGGGAGAAAAATAGCAACGGAACAACCATCCTCCTTCTCAAGCCCTACCTCTACCAAGCCGTCCGTAACCGCTCGCTATCCCTAATCTCCCAAACCCCCGCCCTCCAGAGCACCGACAATATCCCTGAACCTGCCGATCTCTCCGACGACGAACAGATCTGCCAGGCCGAACAGGATGCCCGCCTCTGGGAAGCCATCGATCGACTGCCCACCGAACGAAAAAAAATCTTCCTCCTTGCCAAACGCGATGGCCTGAAATACCAGGAAATAGCCGACCGTCTTCAAATTTCCATTAAAACAGTTGAGAACCAGATGGGTAAAGCACTGAAATCCTTACGAGAAACGGTGGTGCGCGTCTATTTATTCTTCTTCGGATGAAAATAAGTTCCCGGTACGATAGGGGTATTTCCCTTTTCTCTGTCTCAGTAGAAAATCAAGTGATGTTGAACGTAAAGAAAAAACAAATGAGAAAAATTGTATCAGTGGTAGTATTAGCCTTGGCGACGATGTCGCTCCAGGCGCAACTCTTTATTCGCCCGGAGGCAGGGATGATAGCCAGTAAATCAAGCGGGTTCAATAATAGCGGATGGAAAGCCGGAGCGGGGGTGGAATACCGTTTCAAACACGACGGGATATTCTCGCTCCAATCCGGAGCGTATTATCAAGAGGAATTTGGCAAATATGAGCCATCTATCAGTTTATATACAGAAGAATCAAAGTTGTATATCTACGGTGGATCGTATCGACGACAGGCACTCGTTGTCCCCTTGCTGGCCAAATTCAGTTGGAAACTGTCCGACCAGATACGAATGCACGTCGCTGCCGGTCCCAATTTCAATATCCGGTTTGACGGCCAATCGAAAACCTATACCGATGAGATTGATTACAAGATGGCCGATGGTGTGGCCGTGACGTATGATTCCTCCGGAGCGTATGCCTTTTATATCACGCCCAAACAAAACGAACAAGGCATCACATACACGGAGTTTGAGCGTGCGATGATCAACCAAAAACGAACGACCAGAAAAGGCTCGTATTATTACGACTCCGGCGTCGATCTTTCCCTCGCCTTCAATATCGGCGTGGAATTCAACCGCTTGTCGGTCAACCTCAACTACGAGTGTAAACCTGGAAGAATCAGGGAGTATTATAACTCCGACGGTTCTCGCAGTTCCGGCTACGGCTACGGCTATGGCTACTATGGTTACGGTAGCGCCAACTCTTACTATACCGAGGACAAGTGGGGCATCGCCTGGCATCAGATCAGCCTGACCGTTGGTTATTCCTTCCAGTTAACGAAGTAAAGAACAGCGGAACATGAAGAAAGGGACTATACTATTCGCTATCTGTAGCATCCTGCTCACCGCCTGCAGCAAGGACACAGACTACTATCGCGAGTACTTCCGGCTGGAGCAGATCGTGATTGATAATTTTATGGAGGAGCAAGGCTTCACCCTCCTGCCTGAATACCCCCGGGACGGGGTGTTTGGCGAGAAGGCGTTTGTCCGCCTGCCCAACGGCGTCTATCTCCATGTGATTGATCCGGGGAATGGGGACATGGCTGTGCGGGGCACAGAAGTAGCCTCTATCGCCAAAGGGCAGTTGGTCGACTTACGGGAGCCGACGACCTACTTCGATGAGTTCGATCCGGAAAGTGATTCGTCGATGTGGACACAACCCTTTATATATGGCATCGCCACCGTGCCGGATTATTCCGCGCCTTATGTATTAGTGGGAGAAGGATACAAGAGTGTCATGGCGTATGTAGGTGACAGTGCCTCGGTCAGCCTGATTGTCCCTTTTTCGGAGGGATGCTCTTACCAGTTAACACATTATGTCCCGATCTACTTTGAAAAAGTGACCTATACATTTGTGAAATAACAAAGCAGTACCCCTATGGATGAGCAAGTAAACAACCGGAATGAACAACGTCTTCGCTTTGTTGCCAAGCGTTATCAGGAGGGCAGCCTGAATACGGATGCTGCCTGGAAGCGTTTTGCGACTAACCAGGGTATCCGGCACAGCTTCCCGATGCGGCGACTGATCGCCGGAGTGGCGGCAATGCTGCTGGCTGTTGTTGGCTTCGGTTCACTATGGCTCATCCAGCAATCACGTCCGGAATGGGTGGTGGTTACTACATTGGCGGGAGAGGTAAAAGACGTCTATCTGCCCGACAGTACCTTGCTGGCAATGGCCGAACAGTCACAGATCCGTTACGATAAGAAACAGTATGGAAAGGAGCGGCGTGCCGTGGAGATGAACGGGAAAGTATTTTTCCGTGTACAGCGTGATGAGGCACGGCCCTTCTCCGTACAAACCGAACGGACAGAAGTGGTGGTATTGGGTACCGTCTTTCAGGTGACAGAACAAACAGCCAAACAGACAGCGTTGTATGTCGAAAGCGGGAAAGTATCTTTTGCCGCTACGGGACATGTCGGACAAGAACCGGTCATCCTCACCAAAGGCATGTCTGCCGTTTACTCGGTGGATACGGATGAAATCACGGTAACCGAAGCGGAAGAACCGAACATACTCGCCTGGAAAACCCACCGGTTCACCTTCGACAACACACCCCTCGACCGGGTGATCCGCGAACTTACGGAATGCTATCAGGTACGCATCCTCTCCAAGGCCACCGCTACCCCAGGGCTTAAACTGACGGCATCATTCGACGATATGCCGTTGACCGACATCTTATTTATTATTAATCAGACACTGGATACGGAGCTGAAAGCTTATCCGGTCAAACAATAGAAAAAACAAATGCGATCCATATTTATCCTTTTATCCGGGCTATTGCTACTTCCCGGCTTCCTTCCCTGCATACATGCCCAAGAGGCGGACAGCCCACTGATCGTCACCATCGACAAGAAACGGGCGCCGCTCACCCTCATCTTCAAAGAGATCGAGCAACAAACAGGAATGCAGTTCACCTACGAGTCGTCGTTGTTGGCCAATCAGGAGCCCATCTCGTTTACTGTCAACCGAGAGCCGTTAGCCGAGTGCCTGAAACGGTTGTTCAGTAACCTGCCGATCCAGTACCAGGTATCCGGCAAGTATATTATCCTGAAACGAAAACCGAAACAAGTCACCATCAGCGGCTTTATCCGCGACAGCCGGTCGTCCGAGCCGTTGATCGGCGCCTCCGTCTATGAAGCCGCCTCCCGCAAGGGAACCGCCTCCAACAACGATGGTTTCTTCAGTATCAAGTTACCTCCCCACCCGTTCACACTCCAATTTTCCTATATCGGCTATAAGAGTCAGATCCATACCCTCTCCATGTTGGAAAGAGACACCACCCTGCAAATAGAACTTCTGCCCAATGACGCCTTCCTGCAGGAAGTAGTCGTTACCGGTACCAACCGGGAGAAGCAGCCGGTCCTTAACACCCAGATGGGAGCCATGGAATTCAGCCAGCAAACGATCCGCGCCATGCCTGTCATGTTCGGTGAAGCCGACCTGATCAAGACCTTACAGATGACGCCCGGTGTGGCCGCCGGCACCGAAGGCTTCTCCGGTATGTATGTCCGCGGGGGAAATGTAGACGAAAACCTTTTCCTGATCGATGGCAACCCGGTCTATCAGGTCAGCCATCTCGGCGGCATCTTCTCCGCCTTCAACCCCGAAGCGATCCGTGGGATGGAATTCTTCAAAGGCGGTTTTCCGGCGCGCTATGGCGGACGCCTCTCGTCCGTAGTCGATGTACATGTCAAGGAAGGGAACATGAAAGAATATCACGGTAGCGCTTCCATCGGGCTGATCTCAGGTAACCTCAACTTCGAAGGTCCGATCGTCAAAGACCGGACTTCTTTTATGATATCGCTACGCCGCACCTGGCTGGACGCCCTTACCATCCCTGCCATAGCCATCTACAACAACGTAGAGAAAAAGAATGGGAACAGCATGCGCGGAGGATACTCCTTCCACGACCTGAACCTCAAACTCAACCACCGGTTCAACGACCGCAGCCGGATGTTCGTCAGCCTCTACAACGGCAACGACAAATTGGGAATAGGATATGACGACTTTAGCCAGAAGGGAGACGAAAACCCTTTCCGGCATAAGACCCGTGCCGATATGCAATGGGGCAACCTGTTGGCTACGATCGGGTGGACGTATGTATTCAATAGCCAGCTATACGGTAAACTGTCGGGGGTCTATACCCAATACAACTCTACCATGAAACAGTCGAACGACAACTGGGATGGAGTCAAAGGAGAGGAGAACTACACCGCCACCTATAACGAAATCTCCAACCGGACCGGCATCCGTGACTTCGGCCTCCGTGCGGCCTTCGACTACCTGCCTTCCACCGCCCACCATATCCGCTTTGGCGGCGACGCGATGATGCACCGTTTCCGTCCGGAATACAACCGGGTCAAAGGATACAACGACCTGGATACCGACTCCACACAGATGGGCGCCATGTTCGCCAATGAATTGCTGTGGGCAAGAGAGTTCTCCGCCTTTGCCGAAGACGACTGGAGCCTGTCTGACGCCATCCGTCTGAACGGTGGTTTACGTTACACCCTTTTCAACATCGACAACACCACCTATATGTCGATCGACCCCCGTTTGTCGATGCGATGGCTGCTGCGCGACGACCTAAGCCTGAAAGCCTCCTATGCCCGGATGCACCAGAACGTACATTTGGTAGCCAGCAGCTATATCAACCTCCCCACCGATGCCTGGATGCCCGTTACCGAACGGCTCAAACCGTTGGTAAGCGACCAGTTCTCTCTCGGTGCCTACTATAACCTGAAAGGCGAATATGATTTCTCCCTCGAAGGCTATTACAAACGCTTCGACAACCTGCTCGAATACCGCGACGGTTATTCCTTCCTTCCCTCCTTCTCCTCCTGGGAAGAGAAGATGGCGGTGGGTACCGGACGTGCCTACGGGATGGAGTTTATGGTTCGTAAGCCTGTCGGCAAGACCACCGGTTGGATCGGTTACACCCTCTCGTGGGCCGACCGGGAGTTTCCCGATATCAATCAGGGGAAGCGCTTCCCTTCGAAGTACGACAACCGTCACAAACTGAATATCGTTGTCCAGCAGAAACTATCCGACAAAGTAGAACTATCCGCCGCCTGGACCTACGCCTCCGGCAACCGCGTCACCCTGTCGTTGGAGAATTACCAAAGTCTGACGGAGGATCTGGATAACAGGAGAATGGAGCAGGGATATGGTGGGTGGGGATACTATGAGAGCCTGGAGTATGTTCAAGAGCGCAACAACGTCCAGCTCCCCGCCTACCACCGCCTGGACCTTGGTATCAATATCTACCGTCCCAAGAAAAGCGGACGGATGGGTATCTGGAACATCAGTTTCTATAATGTCTACAACCGCCTGAATCCATTTTTGATCGTCAGAAGTGATAAAAAAGTCAAACTGGATAAGCCGGTTGCCCATCCATACGGCTACGGTTTCACCGATACGAAAACCGTTCCCTGCTTCAAATGGATGGGCATCATGCCAATCATTCCTTCCATCTCCTACACTTACAAATTCTAAACAGTACGCCTTATGAAAGAGATCAATATAAAAGGATTCTTCCCGCTTCTTGCATTGCTACTACTCTCGTCGTGCATGAAAGAAATCGATCTGGAGCACCTCCGTGCCAAACCGAGACTGGTATTGAATGGGGCATTGACTGCCGGACAACCGGTAGCCGTCAACCTCAGTCGTACCTGGTTCTATACGGAAGAGAAGCCGGACCTAAACTTTCCCGATGCCGATGTCCGCCTGTATGTAAACGATCAGTTACAGGAACAACTCGTCTGGTATGAAGGTGATACGGTCAAACTCAAACAGGGGTACTTCCGTGGCACATACATTCCCCAACTGGGCGATCGGTTGAAGGTAACAGCAGCCGTCAGCGATTACCCCGACGTATCAGCCGAAACCAACATCCCGGAAACTCCCACCGTGCTGAAACTCACCAGTAAAACAGAACTGGTTGAAAGAAGCGGATGGGCATCCTACTACCAGTTTAAACTGCAGTTTACCTTCCAGGACGATCCCAACCGAACTAATTTCTATCTGATCAGGTTTGAATACAAGCAGGTGACTATCGACAAGACGACGGGTGAAGAACAACCTCCCTATGGAGGCTATGGGCAATCAGGCGGTTGGTCAGAAATGTCTATGGATTATACAAGCGACCCTCTGTTCAGCAGCTCGCTGACAGCACTGGATAAAATTTTGGGATACGATTGGATGTCTTATCGATATGGTCGCGTTTTCTCCGACGATCTGATCAACGGAAAGGCCTATACGGTCAATCTGTCTTCCACTTCTCATTACGGTTGGACCGACCCTTCCGACCCTAATCAAGCGGAATCGAATTATATAGCACGCATGTATTGCCGAGCTGTTTTATATACCCTTACGGAACCCTATTACCGCTACATGAAAGCCATTATCGAAATGGAAGATGACAATACGCAGCAGACCATGATTGACGCCGGGATGGCCGAACCCATTCAGATATACAGCAATGTGACCGACGGAGTAGGTATCCTCGGCGGATGCAATTTGGATACCATGGAGGTTCAGGTCTATTAACCAGACGGGGGAGGTGTTTACGCCCTCCCCTTCAACATACCCTGGAAGTACAATGGTTTCAGGATATACACTTTCAGTATCCAGGCCAGCCATTGTTCTTTCGAGGTATCGAGCAAGGTGAAGGGGAACGAGGTCATCGGCTCCTTCTTATAGTCGAATTCACAAAGCAGCACATGCCCGTAGTCGGTGACGATCGGGCAGGCGGCATAACCATCGTATTTCTCTACCGGTGCTTTCCCTTCCATCAGGCTGATCAGGTTCTTAGCCGCAATGGGTACCTGCATACGGATAGCCGCCGACGTCTTGCTGGTAGGGATACCTGCCACGTCGCCCAGCGACACGATATTGGGATAGGTCTTGTGGATCAGCGTCTCCTTATCCACCATCACCCAGGCTTCCCTGGCCAGGTCGCCTTCCGTCCAACCGAGACCGGCTTCGCGCACAAAGTCGGGCGCCGACATCGGCGGAGTGAAATGCAAAAAGTCGTATGCTTCGGTAAACGGCGTCACGATCTTTTCTTCGCCCTTTGTTTCCGTCTTTTCCAGATAGGCGGTTTGCGTGGTGGTATCGACACCTTTCAGTTTCACGCGGGTATGAACAGGGATATTCCGCTCTTCAAAGATGGCTTCCAGCCGGGGGGTAAAATAAGGAACATCGTAGAGTTGGCTGGCAGCGGTATAAAAGTCCATTACCAACCCTTCACGGGTATCATGCCGGCGGGCATAATCATCGGTCAACAGGCATATTTTCTTCGGAGCGCCGCCGCATTTATGCTTCGTGTAGGTATCGAGATACAGGCCACGCCCGCCTTTTTGGGTAAATGCCTGCATGGCATCCCATGTCTTCTGCGCTCCCTGGAAATCATAGATGCAATGGGCATTACCTACGCCCAGGTTCTCATACGAGATACCTTCCACCTGATCCCAGTTACACTGCAAGCCGGGTGTCAGCACCAGGAAGTCATAACCGACAGTCCCATGCTGCGCCGTAGTGACCATCTGACTGACGGGATCTACCGCCACCACATTGTCTTTGATCCATTTCGTCTGCTTCGGGATACACTTCTCCTGTTTCTTCCACACCTCGTCGGGTTTATATACGCCGGAAGCAATCAAGGTAAAGCCGGGTTGATAGAACTGTCGGTCACTCGGATCGATCAGCGTGATATCCGGTTCCTTCAGCCACTTGCCCAACCGGGCAGCCATACTGATACCGGCCGCTCCACCGCCAATAATCACAATCCGTCCTTTCGCCTGCGACGAAAACGCACTGGCCTCCTCGCCCACAACCACCGACAGCAATCCCGTTGCCGCCAATATCCGAAAGAAACGACGACGGTCCATCCCGTCCTTCTCAGCCATATCGGCTATCTGCTCCCACTGCTTATCCCTACTCATACGTTCACTATTATTTCTACGTCTTATATTTTACAAGGATACAAAAGTAGCTTTTTCACCCGAAAACGCCTTTGCTTTACGGGAAGTTTTTGTTAGTTCTCCTCTATATTCTCTTGGAAGCAACACGATTAAAACGATATACGTTTGTTTCGATGCCCCACGCCTCCACCTTCCACAATACACAGTCAACCTTCTGCCTTTCTAAAACTTAACCTGTGGAAGGAAGCCAGTCTCCCCTCCACGCCCCTCCACGCCCCGATACTCCCAACAAAGTTTCAATTCCAACCAAATATGAAAGTAATGGGTGTTCGCCGCGACGATGAATGCCCGGTCACGGGCATCGTGTTCGTAGCCGTGGGTGCTGGCGAAGCCGAGCCCACGGTCAATTAGAATAACAACAATTATCATGCGCCGCGTCAGCGG
>JAVBUR010000053.1:0-60406 GCA_031555145.1 Tannerellaceae bacterium
GGCCGGCACCGCTGACGCGGCGCATGATAATTGTTGTTATTCTAATTGACCGTGGGCTCGGCTTCGCCAGCACCCACGGCTACGAACACAATGCCCGTGACCGGGCATTCATCGTCGCGGCGAACACCCATTACTTTCATATTTGGTTGTATCTGAAAGTCGAACTGGTTCGGAAAGGCATGGCTTTCGTTCCCCAGTTCGACGGGTTGATTGATATTTTAGTGGCTATTTTTTAGCAGCCTGTTTCTTTTCGTAGCCGGAGCGTAACAAAACCGTGATGAAGCCAAACAAAAGGCCAATAGTGCAGTACACCATAATCGTCAGGGCGGCATTACCGAAGGTGGCTCCCGGCACATAACTCATAAACGCAAAGAAGGCGCCGGCTCCGATAAACAGGGCGGGAATGCAGGATGTCCAGTCATTTCGTTCCAGAAATATCGCGGCACAGGCGATTAAACCGACAGCCAGCGGCACGGCAAAGAAACCGATGCTGGGTGCCAATGCTCCGCCCAGCAGCATAATCACGATGGACGCACCAATCCCCACAGCATACGAAATAAACGCTTTTACCCCTCCCTTAAGCGTACAACCCGAGAAGAAATAGACAGCCCACGATTGAAAACAGATCCAACTGAAACCCACATTTCCTGCCGGCGGCATCAAAGGCGCCAACAACTGATCCAACACCTGAATAAGACACGCCAACACACCAATAATAATTGGAATAACTGCAAACTGTTTAAGTGACATACATGTAATTTTTTAAGTTTAGTATTTGTTTAAGGACAAAGTGAGCGCAAAATAAAACAAAAAACGGAGATATTTGGCTTTTCTGTGATTATTTTGTAATATTACGTCCACTTGTTTGAAGCATCTTTGTTAATACCTCTACGCGTTACATTCCCGTAAAGGATAAAAGTCTCACTATCATGAAGAAAATAGGCTTGCTTCTCTTATGCACCCTGCCGTTCATGGCTTTAGCAGAAGGCCGTATCACGATTTCGTTGAATGGGGAATGGGAATTTGAACAGACCCGGACCGCCTTCCCTCCGAAGACGTTTGCCCGGAAAATCCCCGTACCGGGATTAGTCCACCTGGCCATGCCGCGTATTGAGCAATACGACAAATTCTTCCAACGACCGGAAGAGACAGCGTTGGTAGAACAGTTCAACTTCCTGAACCGCGACTATACCCCGATGTATAGTTGGTATAAAAAGAACCTACGCCTGGATAAAACGTTGGAGGGGCAACAGGTTTACCTGACCATCAAAAAGAGCCAATATGTAACCGTTGTATACGTCAATGGAATGTTAATGGGGCGGTATGTGGAGTGCTATACACCCATTGAAGTAAATATATCCGACGCACTTCGTTTCAACGGCGAGAACGAACTATTGATACAGGTAGGCGACCGTGCCTGGCTCCCCAGTGAAGCTGCCGGAGGCACCGACAAGGAGAAAATGCATTATCTGCCGGGCATCTGGGACGATGTCTTTATAACGGCTACGGGCAAGCTGAAGGTCGATAAGGTCTTGTTCCTCCCGTCACTGGCCGAAAAGAAAGTGACGGTTAAGACACGCCTGCTGAGCGCCTATCCTCCGCAGATGCTGTATGGAGATGTGATGTATGACCCGTGCCGCATCGAATATACGATCAAAGAGAAAGCGACGGGTAAGGTGGTAGCCCGGAAAGAGATTACCGGACAGGCGAAAAGAGACAACCGCAGCTATGTTGAAACAGACATCGAATGGGATACGCCTGTCCCCTGGACACCCGAATCGCCCTTCCTGTACGAAGGCGAGGTAAAGATATACGACAAGGATCAGGTAGCAGATACGTATTCGACAAGATTCGGGATGAGGGACTTCGCACGATCGGGCAAGTTCTTTACGCTGAATGGCAACCAATACTACCTGAGGGGCTCCAACATTACGCTGCAACGCTTCTTTGAAGACCCGGATTGCCGCGACCTGGTCTGGGATCGGGAATGGGTAAAGAAACTCATGGTCGATCTCCCCAAATCGATCGATTGGAATGCGATGCGTATCTGTGTGGGTATCGTCCCGGACTTCTGGTACGACCTCTGCGATGAGTATGGCATCGTCTTGCAGAACGAATGGTTCTACTGGCAGAACCACGGCTGGGACGATCAGGTGAGAAAAGAATATACCGAATGGGTATGGAGCGACGGGAACCACCCGAGCATCGTGATCTGGGATGCCATCAATGAAAACTGGGACAGCTTTATCGGAAATACATTGACCCCCGAACTCAAGCAAGTAGACCCCACCCGCATCTGGGATGCCGGCTACATGACTTCCGACCAGATGGCAACCGACGAGATGGACGAGCCCCATCCCTATCGCGCCCTGACACTGATGCACTCGGACGAACTCAACGACTACTTCAAGAACAACCCCTACAACCTGGGCGACCTGAATGCGTGGGAAGGTGGCTTCCATTCGATACAAAGCGCCGGCGTGCCACAGTTGGTTAACGAATATGGATGGATATGGCTGTGGCGAAACGGCAAACCCTCGAAATTGACGGTAAACAACTACAATTATTATTTGGGTGAAAAATCCTCCTCGCCCGAAGCCTGTCGCGAACTGCAAGCTTACTGGCTCCAACTCGAAACCGAATGGCTACGGTCGGAACGAGGCATCGCCGGCGTACTGGCCTTCTGCCACCTGACCAACAACTACGGGTTTACCGGCGACTGGTTTATCAATGATATCAAAGACCTGACACCGTCTCCCGCCTTCCACTGGTTCAAACACTGCTTCGCCCCGGAAGCCGTATTTATCGATGTGGTAGACCAACGTTATACCAAGCACCTGGCGCCTTATGCACCCGGCAGCAACCTGGCATTCAACCTGGTGGGCATCAACGACTACAACAAAGAATCGACGGGAAAAGTCGTCTTGCAGTTAATGGATAAAAACGGGAAAGCGGCGGTTCAATCCGAGATGTCATATACCATCGGCGCCTATAACAAGAAGTTACAACCCACCCTGATCGAACTCCCCCGGGAAGAAGGTGGCTACCTGTTGACGGCAACTTATTACCCCGAGGGAAAAGACCGTCCAGTCACCAGCCGGAGATACATCAATGTCGCCCACGAAAAGAAAGACTTCGAGTATTACGAACTGAAACCCTAATGGTTAGGAGCGACTCAATCGAATCCGGCGGTCAATACATGCAGGCAAGTCGTCCTCATAATGGGTGACCATCACCAGCGTCTTGCCCGGACGACGGCAGAAGGCGTCGATCACGCGGCGGACAAGGAGACGGTTTGCGGCGTCGAGCCCATGTAGCGGTTCGTCGAGGATCAGCAGTTCGGGGTCTTTGACAAAGGCGCGTGCCAGCAGGACAAGACGTTGCTCGCCGGAGGAAAGCAGTAGGAAAGGGGTATCTTTCAACGTTCCAATGCCGAAAATGTCCATCCACCAGACACAGGTATCCATATCTTCCGGACGGGGACGTTTATACAGGCCGATCGAGTCATGCAGGCCGGAGGCGACAATCGCTACGGCAGGAATATTCTCCCGGTAGGCGCGGTGCATCTCCGGGGATACGTAGCCGATACGGCTTTTGATCTCCCAGATACTTTCACCTGTTCCCCGTTTACGTCCAAAGAGACTGATATCACAGGCATACGACTGCGGGTTGTCAGCACAGACCAGGCTAAGCAGCGTGGACTTGCCGGAACCGTTGGCACCACCCAAGGCCCATTTTTCGCCCCGGCAGACCGTCCAGTCAAGGTCTTTCAGGATCGTGCGCTCACCGTATCGGATGCTGACTTTGCGGAGGCAGCACACTTCGCCGGTGGCTGTCGTCCCCTTATCAGGCAATGCTGCTACTTGTTGGCAGCGTTCACGGATTGCGGGGGTTTCTTCGGCGGGTAGACAAGTGGCCAGGTAGGCTTCCCGGCTGAGCCTCTCCCCTACTATTTTATGCGCTACCGGAACGACATGGGTGATAAAGTCAGGAATATCTGTCGGAACCGACAGCACAAGTATCAGTTGCAGGTATTCCAACGTAGAAAGCTCGACCAGGAGAGTACGCAGCAGGTCGCGGGAATCGGCATCCAGTCCGATAAACGGATTGTCGATGATCAGCACCCGGGGCGATGTCAGCAAGGCCTTGATCAATTGCATCTTCCGCAATTCGCCGCTGGATAGGAGGATAATGGGTTTATCGATCAATGGAGTGATGCCGAAGAGGGTGAACAGGCGGTCGCAAAGCGTCGGATCATGCACCACACCCAGCATGGAACGTACGGTCGGGATGGTATCCAGTTCGTCCGAGTTCCACCGCTGTTGGTAATAATAGTCGGCATCGGCCGAACCGTAGGTATCGCGGAAGGTGATGTATTTCAGGTTATCGTAAGCCGTATCGGTAGGCGAAGGGGAGAAATCGTAGGTCAATTGTCCTTCTTTGAGCGGATGCCGTCCGGTCAATATCTCTACCAGGAGGCTCTTTCCGGCGCCGTTGGGGCCTGTGATGGCCAGGTGTTCGCCCGTCCGGAGAAGTACGCTGGCAGGTGCGTCGAGCCGTACCTGCGGGTTGCGGGCTACGCCGGCAGTCAGTTGTATAATAGTCTTTGTTGTCATGAGGCTGCAAACATACGAACAATTTCTTGTCGATATTCCGTATTCTTTTTGTATTTGCACGTATCTTTGTGGCATTATAACAAATACATATCATGTATGTCTATCTCACGTTTTAATGCAGTAGAGAAAGCGTCGAACCGCAAGGCCGTATTTGCCGCTACCCCCGATCAGAAAGTGTCCGAGTACTTCGGCGAAAACGTTTTCAACCGCAAAGCGATGCAAAAGTACCTGTCGCAAGAGACCTACAAAGCCCTGACCCACGCTATTGACAATGGAATCCCTATCGACCGTGAATTTGCCAACCACGTAGCCGCCGGTATGCGGATGTGGGCGCTCGAAAAGGGCGTGACGCATTATACGCACTGGTTCCAACCGCTGACCGACGGTACGGCGGAGAAACACGACGCCTTTGTCGAAATGTCGAATGGCGGCGGTATGATCGAAGAGTTCAGCGGCAAACTGCTCGTACAGCAGGAGCCTGATGCATCGAGTTTCCCCAGCGGTGGCCTGCGCAATACGTTCGAAGCCCGTGGCTACTCGGCCTGGGATCCTTCGTCGCCTGCCTTTATCGTAGATGACACCCTGTGTATTCCGACAGTCTTTATTGCCTATACCGGCGAGGCGCTCGACTTCAAGACGCCCCTGATCCGCTCTATCGAAGCGCTGAACAAGGCGACGGTCGATGTTTGTAAGTATTTCGACGAAGACGTGAAAAAGGTCACTACTTTCCTCGGCTGGGAACAGGAGTACTTCCTCGTGGATGAAGACCTCTACTCGGCCCGTCCCGACCTTTCGCTGACCGAACGTACGCTGCTCGGCCACGAAAGCGCCAAGAACCAACAGTTGGACGACCACTACTTCGGTTCCATCCCCACCCGTGTGCAGGAATTCATGAAGAACCTCGAAGTGGAATGTTACCGCCTGGGTATCCCCGTGAAGACCCGCCACAACGAAGCCGCCCCCAACCAGTTTGAGATTGCCCCCATATACGAAGAATGTAACCTGGCCAACGACCACAACCAGTTGCTGATGTCGCTGATGAAACGGATCGCCCGCCACCATAACTTCCGTGTGTTGTTGCACGAAAAGCCGTTCAACGGCATCAACGGTTCAGGAAAACACTGCAACTGGTCGATGGGTACCAATACGGGCGTCAACCTCTTCTCGCCGGGCAAGAACCGCGAAGACCACCTGCGTTTCATCACCTTCGTGGTGAACACCATCATGGCGGTGTATAAGCACAATGCATTGCTGAAAGCCAGTATCGCTTCAGCCACCAACGCCAGCCGTCTCGGAGCCAATGAAGCGCCGCCGGCCATCATCTCAACCTTCCTCGGTACACAGATCACCGAAATACTGAATAAACTCGAAGACAGCACCAGTGAAGACGCCATCGTGGTAGACGACAAGAAACGCCTCTCACTTGGCTTCGGACAGATACCCGAGTTGCTGCTCGACAATACCGACCGCAACCGTACTTCGCCTTTCGCCTTCACCGGCAACCGTTTCGAATTCCGCGCCCCGGGCGCTTCGTCAAACTGTGGTGCCGCCATGCTGGCGCTTAACTCGGCCGTCGCCCACCAGTTGAAGCTATTCAAGGAAGCAGTGGAAACGTTACGTGCCGAAGGCAAAAGCCAGGAAGTAGCGATCTTCGAAGTATTGAAAGCCTATATCAAGGAATCCAAGCCCATCCGTTTCGACGGTAACGGTTACAGCGATGAGTGGCGCGAAGAAGCCGCCCGCCGCGGACTGGATTGCGAAACCAGCATCCCGCTGCAATACGACGCTTACCTGAAACCCGAAACCATCCGCATGTTCAGCGAAACCGGCGTACTCAACCTCAAAGAGCTGGAAGCCCGTAACGAAGTGAAATGGGAGATCTATATTAAAAAGGTACAGATCGAAGCCCGTGTGCTCGGCGACCTGTCGCTCAACCATATCATTCCCGTAGCCATCCGCTACCAGTCGATGCTGCTCGATACAATCACCAAGTTGAAAGAAGCTTTCAGCGAAGGCGAATACAACGAACTGTCGCAGGAGCCCCGTTTCCTCACCCGTAAGATCGCCGGCCATATCTGTGCCGTGACCAAGAAAGTAGATGAAATGATCGAAGCCCGTAAGCGTGCCAACCGTATCACCGACTACCGCGAAAAGGCCATCGCCTACCATGACACTGTCGTTCCTTACCTCGACGATATCCGCAGCCATATCGACGACCTCGAACTGATGGTCGATAACCAGATGTGGCCGCTGCCGAAATACCGCGAGCTGCTGTTTATGCGATAAGCCGGCTTTACTGATCATAGAAAAGGGTGCTCTGCATGGTAGGAGTACCCTTTTTCTTTTTCCACATAAAGGTGGAATATATCATTGCGTTTTCAGGATACAACTTTTATGTTAAAATCAATGGTTCCAAAAATAAAATACACTATTTTTGAACAACTTATTCAACGCCTATGATTAAGCCAGAACTATTTAAAGAAGTAACGCCGCTATCTACAAAAGACTGTTTTATTGTAATAGAGCGCCTTAAGTCCACATTTAATTTCCCCATTCATGTTCACCCTGAATGCGAATTGAATTACATTGAATATGCGAAAGGGGCACAGCGTGTGGTAGGAGATTCTGTGGAAACGATCAGCGACCTGGAACTTGTGCTGGTTACCAATCCGGCATTGGAACATGCCTGGGTCAACCACGAATGTAAATCGCAATCCATCTATGAGATAACCGTTCAGTTCCATCGTTCTTCGCTCCCGGAAGAGTTGCTTGAAAAGAATCAGTTCCAAAGTATCAAAACGCTTTTCGAACGTGCCCGAAACGGTGTAGTATTCGGTGAGCAGGCCGTTAATAGAGTACGCCCGTTGCTTAAAACCCTCTCGTACGAAACGGTAGGATTTTATGCTGTCATAAAATTTCTGATGATCCTGCATGAATTATCCATCACCGAAGATGCCCGTGAATTGGCCAGTCCTTCTTTCATCTGTCAGAACAGGCCACTGGAAAAAAATCTGCGAATCAGCAAAGTGATCGATTACCTGAATAAGAACTATGATAAACAATTGCGTTTGATTGATATCGCCGACCTGGTCAATATGACTGAATCATCGTTTTGCCGGTTTATCAAAAGACACACCTCGAAAAGTTTTGTGGATCTGCTGACGGATATACGGTTGGGATTCGCTGTACGCGCCCTGGTCGATTCTACCCAATCGATCGCAGAGATCGGATATGCCTGTGGCTTCAATAACCTGTCGAATTTTAACCGTATATTCAAGAAGAAGAAAGGCATACCTCCTACGGAGTTCAGACATAATTACCGGAAAAGGAAGGTAATTGTGTAGTTTCAGTAACAATACCGGCATGGACATGTAGTATAAATTTAGCCCAAACTGATAACATTTTGATCTCCCATTTTTTCTTTTCCGTATTCGGTAGGAGTTGGTCTGCTTTATTTCCTGATCTGAGAGACCGCTCTTAAGAGATGTAGCATGTACAAATTGCCTGAGATTCATTATTTGTAGCCAAAATTCTACTTGACTTCCTTCTCTTCAGCAACTTATCTTTGTGTCGGATAGAAAAGTAAAACCGAATTAACCTTTAAATAATTATTATGAATAGAAAATTAACTTTCTTTTTATTGCTGGTTGTTTCTGCACTTTTTTGCTGGGCACAACAAGCAACGACTGTAAAAGGGACAGTGAAAGATACGGATAATAATCCGGTTATCGGAGCCACTGTCGTTGTCAAAGGAACTACACAAGGTACAACCACCGACATGGATGGGAACTATGAGATCAGTGTTTCGGCAGGACAAGTCCTTGAATTCTCTTATGTAGGCATGCAAGCCGCTTCTGTGACAGTAGGTACCCAGCGTACCATTAACATTACCCTGGCTGAAAGCGAATTGCTGGAAGAAGTGGTGGTAATCGGATACGGTACGGTAAAGAAAAAGGATTTGACCGGTGCCGTTTCTTCTGTCAGCGGTAGTGAAATACAAGCGGATATTGCACGTAATGTCTCTTCAGCTTTACAGGGACGTATTGCCGGTGTTACTGTTTCGGCAGCAAACGGTCAGCCGGGCGAAGGCATGAACATCAATATCCGCGGGATGAATTCGTTGCGTAAATCAGAGCCATTGTATGTGATCGACGGTGTATACGGGGATATCAATATGGTAGAACCGTCTGACATTCAGTCGCTCGACGTACTGAAAGATGCATCTGCTGCCGCTATTTACGGTTCACGTGCAGCCAACGGCGTTATATTGGTTACCACCAAAGGCGGCCGTAAAGAAATGCCTACCCGTGTGGATGTGAATGCGTATACCGGTGTACAAAAAATGATGCGTAAGATTGCCGTATTGGACGGCAATGAATTTCGCGACTATTGCAAGCTGAATAATATCATGCAGGATCAGCCTTTGCTTACCGGCTGGAATGGAAAAGGGACAGACTGGCAAGATGAATTATACCAGCCTGCAACTATAAACAAGGTAGCGCTAAGTGTTTCAGGAGGAAATAAAACTTCTACATTCAATGTTTCGGCCAGTTACCTGAATCAGGAAGGTATAGTCAAAACAACCGGCTATGAAGCATGGAACTTACGCGCAAAGAACGACTTTTCTTTCTTTAATGATCACCTGCGCATAGGTAGTACCCTAATGATGAAAATGTGGGATCAGGATTATGACGATGTTAGTTATCACATGGTATTGCGGTCTGTCCCGGTAATGCCAGTTTACGATGACGGAAGCAATAGTGATAATCTGGATTACAGGGGACACTGGGGTACTGTTCCTACCTGGGCACGCCAGATCGACAATCCTGTAGGTTATGTCGAAGCATATGACCGGCAAAGGCATGGCATTGACCTGCTGATCAATGCGTTTGCCGAAGTAGATCTGGGCTTGAAGGGATTAAAATATAAATTCAATGTCGGTATCGATAAGACTACGCGTAGAACTTATGACTACATTATTCCCTACTATTTCAGTGCTTCCGGTAAAAATATGGAAAACAGCCTGGCTGAAGGAAACGGATGGAGTAACAGATGGTTGCTTGAAAACACGTTACACTATGACAATACTTTCGGTAAACATACGGTATCCCTATTACTCGGCTATTCAGCTCAAAAGGATCACTATCGCGGTTTCGACGCCAAACGTACCGGTATGCCTGACGGCATCAAAGTGATCAGTGCCGGCCTGGCAAGTTCAAGTACAGCCAATGGAAGTGAGATATCCAGTACATTGGTGTCGCAATTCGCCCGGGCTATGTATAGTTATGATTCACGCTATATGATTTCCGCTTCTATCCGGCGCGATGGTTCTTCCCGTTTTGTGGATGGTCACCGTTACGGAACTTTCCCTTCCGTATCTGCAGGATGGAATATCATGAATGAACCGTTTTTTGAAAATGCACAAAATGTGGTAAACGAGCTAAAGCTGCGTGCCAGTTACGGTGTACTGGGCAATTTGAACGGTATCAGTGAGTATCAGACACAAAGTACGATCCAGGACGGTTTCAACTATGTACAGGGAGGAACCTGGTGGGTAGGTCAAATCACAAATTCCTCATGGATCACTCCACCGGAAACCACCTGGGAGAAAACAAAAACCATCGATATCGGGGTGGATGCCGGATTCCTGAATAACCGCTTCAGCATTACAGCAGATTATTTTATTCAAAACACCGATGGCTTATTGATGAGTGTCAATCAAGCGCCGAGTGCCGGGATGAGCGGTTCTCCGGTGCTGAATGCCGCACTGGTTGAGAATAAGGGGATAGAGCTCTCATTAAACCACCGCAACACCATCGGTGAATTTTATTACTCGGTGGGGCTGAATCTTGCCCACATCAAAAACAACCTGAAAGAAATTCAGACATTAACAAAACAGGAAATCACCGGTTTTAACCCGAATGGGGGAGGAACTATTACTTGGGCAAAGGAAGGCAAACCTATCGGTTCTTTCTATCTGATCAAGACAGCCGGATTATTCCAGAGCGAAGAAGAAATCCGTAACTATAAAAATGCCGAAGGTAAAGTGATCCAGCCGACAGCTAAACCGGGTGATATCAAGTTCGTAGATTATAATGGCGACGGCCAGATCAATGACGGTGACCAGCAGTATTGTGGGAACCCTTTCCCCAAACTAAACATGGGGTTAAACCTGACAGCCATGTATAAAGGAATAGACTTCAGCCTGTTCTTCGACGGGAACTTCGGAAACAAAGTATACAACTCCATGCGTTACGGTACTTCTTACATGCAGAACGGAGTGACGAATGTGTCGCGGGATGTACTGAATGAATGGCGGGAAGATAATCGTAATACATCAATGCCACGCTATTCGCCCAACGATGAGAACAAAAATAATCAGGCCATCTCCGACCGCTGGTTGGAAGACGGTTCGTTCTTCAGGCTGAAGACGCTTGAGTTTGGTTATACCCTGCCGGAAATGTGGACAACAAAGATCAAACTGCAGAAAGTCCGCCTTTATACAGCCATGGAAAACCTCTTTATGGCGACGTCGTACAAAGGCTATACTCCTGATCTGGGTGTTAACGACTCAGCAGGTTCCGGTATAGATGGTACAAGCGTTTTGAGTCGCGGATGCGACCACGGCCGTTATCCGACACCGCGTACATTCACCTTTGGGTTGCAAGTAAATTTCTAACCACTAAAAAAAGATGCGTTTTATGAAAACAATGAAGATAAAAAACTATCTGTTGGCTTTGAGCGCGTGTACTATCTTAGGTGCATGCGACGAATCCAGCTTTTTGAACGAAATAAACCCCAATCGTCCTACAGACGCTACCTACTGGCAAACTGCCGATGACCTGGATGCCGCTATTGCCACCGTTTATAACAGGGTGCGTGGGAGTGTATCCGGTTATTATGGTGCATTTGACTGTTTTCAGGCGCCGAACAACAGTTTAGCCGACGATATTTTCATGACGATCGGCGAAGAAAAATTCACATGGGATTATGTGATCTTCAACAACTCGCCCGAAACCGGGGGTAATCCCTGGAATTATTTATATATCGCCATCCAGCGTGCCAATATACTGCTCAAAAATACGGGCGCCGAATGTCCGGTTAAAGACGAAATCAAAAATCCGATACGCGGGGAAGCGCTGTTCCTCAGGGGATATAATTATTACCTGTTGGCTATTAATTACGGTAAAGCCATTATCCGTACGGAACCGGTTCTTTCCACATTGGAAACAGCGAAAGAAATGTCTTCACGCGAAGAGGTTTGGGCACAGGCGGAAAACGACCTGAAAGCGGCTGTAGAGCTGTTGCCACAAAGCCGGCCTGCTACAGAAAATGGGCGTGTAACCAAAGGTGCGGCAATCGCATTTCTTGGCAAATGCTACCTGTTCCAGAAGAAATACGCCGAAGCTAAAACGGAATTAGGAAAGTTGATGCAATCGCCTTATGCCTATGATCTGGTGGAAGACTATTCCCATAACTTCCGCGATGACACCGAATTCAACAAAGAGTCGATCTTTGAATTGAACTATGACCAGTTCGGCGATCAATCCGGACGCTGGAACAGCGGTGAAGGAACAGCGGCCAATATGGGAAATGTATTGGCCAACTTCTTCGGACCCGACCTGCCATCCAGCGGCGGCTGGTATAAGATGCAGCCGTCTGCTTCCCTTGTGGAAGAGTTCATTATCGAAGAACGTCCTGCCGGTTCGGACTCCCGCTGGGACAAACGGATGTACACTACCATGTATTTCAAATATTCAGACTACAACGACCCGAAGGCAGATGATACATTCTACAATAATGTGCCTTTTGATGATATGTGGAGTATTAATGCCGGCAAAAAACTCGCACTGGGTAAACCTGATTATCCGACTATCGACGGGAAAGAAGGTCGTTTCATTCTGAAGAAATACAGTGCCTGGTGGAGTGAAAGCGGTTGTAGCTTCTATGGAGGAGAATCAACCTGGTCTTCGCGTAAGATGAATTTCCGCGTCATGCGTTTTGCAGAAGTCTTACTGATGTATGCCGAAGCATGTGCCCAAACAAACGATGTGGCAGGAGCCAATGCAGCGTTGAAACGTGTCCGCGACCGTGCCGGCCTTGCAGACAAAACTTTCGGGCAAGCCGATCTGATGAAAGAAATCCAACACCAGAACATGCTGGAACTTGTGGAAGAATGTACCCGCTGGTTCTATCTGAAGCACTGGTTCAATGATAATGAACTGAAAGCTTTCCTCATAGCCCAAAACACACAGGGAGGCGCCAACTACATGCCTAAATACCGTTGGTTACCTGTTCCTTTCCAGGAAATGAATAACAATGAACTCTGTACCCAAACGGAAGGTTGGGAATAATCAACTCACACAAACAGAAAGAAGGGAGAGAATAACCTCTCTCCCTTTTTCATCAATCACCACTTCCATGAAACGAATAAAGTATTATTTTACAGCCATACTACTGCTTGCCTGCCTTTCGGGATGTGGCGAGGAGGAGACAGAATCAATTGACACGAGCAAAGAAGCATCAAGCATCGAATCTTTGGTTAATGAAGGTAGTTTACTGAAAGAGATTACACAGGACGAGCAGAATTACACGTTTGTTTTTGAGACCGAAACTGTCGAAATCTTAGCTGATAAGATAGCATCCGTACATAAAAACCCGGAAGAATGGAACACGGAGCTGACTTTTGTCAATAAACAACAACTATCGATCCCCACATTAGGTACCCATATCAATAACTCCATTCAAACCGTCACACTGAACCCATCAGGATACAACCCATTGGCAGCAACCGTTTTTGCGACTTTTCCGGTAAAGGGACGTGCCAAGATCATCGTTCATGGAAAAGAAGGAAGCAATGGTACGGTTGAATATCTGTTCCAGAATTATGCAGAAAACCAGCCTTTAACGATTCTGGGCTTGTATGCCGATTATGCAAACAAAGTCAGTATTATTATGACAGACAGGGAGGGTAACGAACGAGTACGTATGCAAACAACGATTCAAACAGCCCCTTTGGATATTTCGGTATTGCCTACCTACATCAAAGTAAATAAATCACTCGCTGATAAAATGGAGCCGGGAATGACTTTATTGAATGATCCCGGATCAAGCGAAGCGGATACATCGTGTCCTTATATGCTGGATGCAGACGGTGAGATCCGGTGGGTGTTGGATTGGCGAACCTCTCCTGAACTGTTACATATAGGCGCGCAATGCGGATTATTCCGTATGAAGAACGGTAATTACCTGGTAGGTGATGCCAATAACTACCAGATCGCCGAGGTGGATATCCTGGGTAAGATGATCAGAAGATGGGACTTAAAAGCACTGGGATACAGTTTTCATCATGAGGTTTCAATCGGTGAGAATGGCATGATGCTTGTCTCCGTCTCCAAACTGGATGCCACGCTGAACAATGGTAAGCCGCGTATATTCGATCATATTATTGAGATGAGCTCAAACGAAGGGACGGTCACCCGCGAGTGGGATTTGGTAACTATGTTAGATTCATCCCGTTATACAGCGACAGACCCTTCGATGCCGGGAGCCTCTTCCGGCCAGTCACAAGAGAACTGGGCGCACCAAAATGCCATACAGTACTGGGGGGAAGACCTGTTAACCTCCGCGCGTTTCCAGGGCGTTTTCAAATTTAGCAAAAACGGTGAACTGGCCTGGATCATCTCCCCGCACAAGAACTGGCGCCCCGAATACCGAAAACATTTACTTACTCCGCTGGATAAAAACGGGAACAAGATAACTGATCCCCAGGTAATAAGCGGAGAAAAAAGCGCCCCCGATTTTGACTGGCCATGGGGACAACATACGCCGGTGCTCCTGCCTAACGGGCATATACTCGTTTTCGACAACGGCTATGCCCGACATTTCGTAGCCAAACCATTCATGGTGCCCGGACAATATAGTCGTGTCGTAGAATATGAGGTGGACGAAACAAACAAGACAGTCAGACAAATCTGGGCATTTGGTACTGGTCAGGATAAATGGTATGCACCGGCCTTTTCTTCCGTGCAATATTTACCGGAAACAGGACATGTCCTGTTTTGCCCCGGTATGGGAAACAAGTTAAGCAATGGCTCTTACGGCGCACATATTATTGAGGTTGATCCAAAAACAAACGAGATCGTATTCGAGGTGGAAATTCTCACCACTTTCCATCGGGTTACCCGCCTCTGCCTGTATCCGGAGGGTATGTAATAATCGAACTAAATGACAAAAATGATGTACGTTGATTATCAAAACAGAATTAAAGCCTTACGAAACAAACAGGAAGCATTGCTTACCCGTGAGAATCGTCCCATAGTGGAAGATAGTGGTATTGTAACCCGTTATACTTACCCGATCATAACAGCTGCTCATATCCCTTTGGAATGGCGGTACGATCTGAATCCTGAAACCAATCCACTTTGTCTGGAGCGTATCGGTGTGAATACCTGTATGAACGCAGGGGCTATCAGGTGGGGAGGTAAATACCTGTTGATTGTCCGTGTGGAAGGGGTAGACCGTAAATCCTATTTCGCTATGGCCGAAAGCCCGAACGGCGTGGATAATTTTCGTTTTTGGGAACGCCCGGTTACTCTTCCGGATATCGATCCGAAAGAAACCAATGTATATGATATGCGCTTGACAAACCATGAAGACGGATGGATTTACGGAACTTTCTGTAGTGAACATCTCGACCCGGAAGCACCACCGGGGGATTTATCTTCTGCTGTTGCAGCAACTGGAATTGTCCGGACAAAGGACCTTATTCATTGGGAAAGACTACCGAATTTAAAGGCAGAAAACCAGCAACGTAATGTGGTATTGCATCCCGAGTTCGTAGCCGGGAAATACGCCTTATATACCCGTGGGCAAGAAGGTTTTATTGATGCTGGGAACAGGGGACATATCGGTTGGGCATTGATTGATGATATAACCAACGCTATCATTCGGTCTGAGCGGGTTATTGATGAACGCTATTACCATACGATCAAAGAAAAGAAGAACGGCGAAGGGGCACCCCCGATCAGAACGCCCCGGGGCTGGTTGCATCTGGCTCACGGAGTCAGGACGTGCGCCGCCGGGCTTCGTTATGTGCTTTACATGTACATGACAGCCCTCGATGATCCTACCCGGATGGTTGCACGACCCGGAGGGTATTTTATGGCGCCGGTAGGAGAAGAACGCATCGGAGATGTCTCCAATGTATTATTCGCCAACGGCTGGATTGCGGATGAAGACGGGACAGTATTCATTTACTACGCCTCCAGCGATACGCGGATGCATGTGGCTGTTTCTACCGTAGAGGCGCTTGTTGATTATTGTATGCATACACCCGAAGACGGCCTTCGTTCGGCCGCCTCCGTATTGAAAATCAATGAACTAATTGATAAAAACAAACACTATATAAAGCACCACTATTGCCTGTAATAACGAGGGCGCTCCGCATTGAGAGGCACCCTTGTTGTATCTATCGGGTAAACGGTTACCTGGATACCTGGAGGAACATCTTGTCGAAGTTAATGATCACTTCCCGGAACTGCTTCAAAAGGTAAATACAAGTTCGTCGCCTGGCTGGAGGGTTACCTGTACGGTATTGTTCTCGACCGGAAGGGAAGCGCCCTCGCCATTCTTGCGGATTTGCATATTGGCAGAATGGGAAGGTAGCTTAAGGGTGAAGGTGCCGGGGATAGTAGCTTTGAGGCTGGCCGTTTTCAGCAGGCCTTCTTCCCAGGCAGCAGATACTTCGCCACCACCACGTACTTTCAGTCCGTTGAAGTTTCCCGACTTCCAGGCGGAGGGCAACGCCGGCAGAAACTCGATCCGGCCGGCCTGGCATTGGATCAGCATTTCGGCGACACCAGCCGTTCCGCCGAAGTTTCCATCGATCTGGAAAGGAGGATGAGCACAGAAGAGGTTGGGGTATGTACCGCCGCCTTTCGCCCGGGTCTCACCCTGCGGCACACAAGGATGCAACAGGTCGCCCAGCAGTTTATGGGCATGATCGCCATCGTGCAGGCGCGCCCAGAAATTTATCTTCCAGGCCATCGACCAACCGGTACTCTTGTCGCCACGGGTTTCCAGTGACTTGCGGGCGGCTTCGGCCAGTTCGGGTGTATGTTCGACCGTAATTTCGTTGCCGGGGTACAATCCGTAGAGGTGGGATACGTGACGATGCTTCGGCTCGGCTTCCGGGTAGTTTTCCAGCCATTCCATAATACGTCCGTCGGGGCCGATAGTAGTCGGCATCAGGCGAGCGCGTTTGGTTTCGAGGGTAGATACAAAGGCGGTATCCAATCCCAGTATACCGGCAGCCTCAATGGTATTGGTGAAGAGTTCACGTACGATCTGATTGTCCATCGTCGAACCGGCGCAGATACTGACGGCTTTGCCGTTCGGCATCCGGTAGGCATTCTCGGGCGAGGTGGTGGGAGCAGTGACCAGGTAACCGTTGCGCGGGTCTTCGACGAGCATGTCAACGAAGAAAAGGGCGGCTTCCTTCATCACCGGGTAGACACCGGCGAGGTATTTCTTATCTAATGTATATTGATAGTGCGTATAGAGATGTTCACACATCCAGGCGGCCGAGGTATTAGTGGCTCCCCACGACGGGTGTTCGCCCGGCGCGGTAAACTGCCATACGTTGCCGAGGATATGTGTCACCCAACCGCGGGAATTATAATAAGATCTTGCCGTACGCTGGCCGCTGGGCACCTGCTGCTTGGTCCATTCCACCAGAGGAAGGTGGAGTTCGGAGAGGTTGGTCACTTCGGCCGGCCAGAGATTCATCTGGAGGTTGATATTCAGGTGGTAGTCGCCGTTCCAGGGCGTATGGATCGTGTTACACCACAAGCCTTGGAGGTTGGGAGGCAACAGGCCTATACGGGTGGAAGAGATCAGCAGGTAGCGGCCGAACTGGAAGTAGAGGGCTTCGAGCGAAGGATCGTTCCGGTCGGCGTCGTAGGCATGCAGGCGTTCATCCATCGGAAGCGCTTCCCGATCGGAAGTACCGAGGTCGAGATTGACACGGCTGAACAAAGCGCGATACGCCTCCATATGTTCCTTCTTCAAGATAGCATAGCTCTTCTGTTCGGCGGCCGACAAACGGGCAAGCAGTTCATCAGCATACGTTTGGGGGGTGAAATAGTCGGTAGCCAGGCTCACCAGGAGGATGGCTTCGGAGGCGTCTTTCACAGTCAGTCCGGCATCGGATACCGTCTGCGCCCCTCCTTTCGGCAGCACTACACGCACCCGGGCAACAAACTGTGTCCCTTTCAGTTCGAGCGTATCCACACCGTCGGGCAGACGGCCTTGCAGGACAAGGTCGTTACCGTCGGCCGAAAGGATAGCATGCTCGGGACGGTTCATACCGATCGTAAAATTGAGCCTGTTGTCTGTATCGGCTGTCAGCCGGATCACGCCGACATCTTCCCCGAAGGAGGTGAAGCTTTCGCGGGTATAGTGTGTGTCACCTTTTTTGTAGGATACCGTAGCGATGGCATCGTTCAGGCTCAGCGCACGACGGTAGCCGGTAAGGGCATCAGCAGGATTGGGGTAGGTATAATCCAGGGTGAGGTTACCCAATAACTGGTAGCTGCCATAGGGGACATTGGCTCCGTCGCCCTGACCGCTTCCTTCACCTTTGCAGATGAAGGTTTCATACATCAATGCCTGGGCTTCGTCGTTCCGTCCTTCAAACAGCAGTTGGCGGATGTGAGCGAGGGAGGCATACGCCTGGGGATTGTCGGTGTTCTGTGGGCTGCCCGACCACATGGAGATTTCGTTCAGTACCACCATTTCCTTATCTACGCCGCCATCAGGCATCATACCGATTCGGCCGTTGCCGAGCGGAAAGGTCTCTTCCCACATCCGGGCGGGCTGGTTAAAGTGGTACGAGAGGTTTTTCTCTGACTGCCGTGCTGTGCATCCGGCGCACAAAAGCAGGAGGCCGGAGAAAAGCAACAGGTATTTCATAAAGCGTTTTTTCAGTAACATAATTGTATGTGTTTAGATGTTTGGACTTACCGGTTTATACCCTCAAACAGGTCTTGTGTACTTTCTTCTTTCTTCTGCGATTTGAAATTATTGAACGTATAAGACAGCGTCAATGTCACTACAGGCGCTTGCGGATTAATTCGGGTGAACGACTCGACATTCAGGTTTGAAAGCGTATTGGTGTACTTGGCGGTACCCAGTAGATCATGTACCAGCAGGCTTGCAGTAAGTTTCCTGTTAAGCAATTGCTGACGCACAGTCAGGTTCATGTAAAAATAATCATCCACACGGCCTTGCGTACTTACCGAAGGTCCCACATAACGTGCTTCCAGGCGTATGCGCATGTTCTTGGCAGGATCAAAATTGTTATTGACAGCTAATTGCCAGTTCCAACTTTTTTCGTCCTTGCCATTGACTTTATATTCGTTCTTGATCAGGTAATGATAAAAACTCCCGTTGGCATCGAGGTTCCACCATTTACGTAGTTGCAGCGTTGTAGCCAGTTCTGCCCCCAAGGCATAGTCGTTGCCGACATTAGCCATGGAGTCGAGCGTTATGCCGGTGTCATAGGGTATCCGCACCCGTTCGATCTTGTCCTGACGGGCACGGAAGAACAGACCTCCCCTATAGATATTGCTCCCTATACTTTTATCATATCCCCACTCCACCGAATTGGTATACTCAGGGAGAATAAAAGGGTTACCCCGCTGCGCCGTGTAATAATCCACATACACCACGTACGGCTCCATATAGAACAGTTGAGGCTGAGTAATACGGCGCGAATAGGCAAGGGTGGTACGCCCTCCACTCAACGGTAGCGCCAGATGAACCGACGGGAACAGTCCGAACGTGTGCCAGGTGTGCTGTGCCCACTCTTCGTTGTTCCCCAGATGGCGGTACGTATATTCACCCCGCAAGCCGAGTTGATAGCTCAACTGCGACCAGGTGTTGCTCAGCATGGCATAAACCGCATGTACATCGCGGCGAAAAAGGTACTTGTTGTACAAATCGTCGCGTCGCACAAAATCGCCTGCCTCCCGGTCATACATATCGATTTTGTAATCACCGTCCTCGGTATACGAAAAATATTGGTATCCGGCCTCCAATTTATCTTCAGGTTCATGTAGCGGCAGTATATAGTCGATGTTAGCCTGTGCGGTGAACCGGTATTCATACTCCCACGCCTTGTGTCCCTGCTCACGTTTGCCTGACATATTATAGAGGTTGGTTTCGAAATATTCCATGGCATTGCCTTCGTAAAGCGCATAGACTGCTCCCGTGAGTTTGTGGCCTGGTTTCGCGAAACGGTGATCGAAACCGGCATCGCCACGTACGTGCCATTCGTACAGATTCACATAATCGTCTCCGTTATAGGATGCAGTCGTTATAGCCTCTCCCGGCACCTGGTATGTATCCTCATAATGCAATGCCCCACCTCGCCACCTGTCGCGATAACCTCCTTCCAAAGCGGCAGTCCAGGTCGTGTTTCCGTTATACCAGTCCAATCCCGAACGGAGGAAATACATATCGGTATGCCGCTCACGGTTTCCAATCGAATGATCGGTGGTGATTAATTCGGGTGTAGTGACGGTTTTCAGTTGGTCGAAGTCGCTGTTGAGGTATCTGCGTGAGGCTTCACCCGATAGCTGCCACTGTATATCCTTTTGTCGCAAGGCAATCAGGAAATCGACATTCCGCGACAACGCTGTGCTCCCCATCAGATTCACCATGCCGCTCCATCCTTCGATGTGTTGCTTTTTCGTGTTGATATTGATGATGCCGACTGCACCATCCGCATCGTTACGCGCCGACGGTGTAGTGATGATCTCTACATTTTCTATTTGCCCGGCAGGTATTTGCTCCAAAGCAATTGTCCCTCCGAGCGAGCTTGGTTTTCCATCGATATATACCTTAAAACCGGTACTCCCCCGAAAAGTCACTTCGCCCTCGGCATCTATACCGATGGAAGGTGTTTGCGCCAAAATATCCACAGCCGTACCACCTACCGCCGAGATAAACCCGGAAGTTTCGATTACACGTTTGTCCAATTTGTAAACAACCTGGCGTTTTCGCCCTACCACCGCCACTTCCGCCAGTTCCAGTTGTGAGGGTTTCAACTGGATATCACCCAAAGCAATCTTTCGCAAGGATTGGGCGAGCGGAGACAACGACAGCTCTTTTTTCTCATAACCAAGCGAACCGATGACCAAATAATAGTTACCCGGTTTATCCTGCTCTACTGTAAAACTACCGCCTGCGACCGTGGTCGCATAACTTGCCAAGACACTGTCGCCGGCATTGTATAGCAATACATTCGCATATTCAACAGCTTCACCGGTTTTGGCATCAAATACTTTTCCACTGATTGTCCACTTGCCATGCTGGCTTTGCGCTTGGGCGCCAATACATAGTAAACTACATAAAATTCCAATTAAAAAAATTCGCATCATGTATAAGTATAGTTTGTTAAGATTTAGAAACTCTGCATATCGCACAGCCGCTTGTAGTAGCCGTCGAGTGCGAGGAGTTCGTCGTGGCGTCCGCGTTCGACGATCTGGCCTTCGTGCATCACACAGATGATATCGGCATTCTTGATGGTCGAAAGGCGGTGAGCGATCACAATCGTGGTACGGTTGCGCATCAGGTTTTCGAGGGCGTCCTGCACCAGGCGTTCGGATTCGGTATCAAGGGCCGAAGTGGCTTCGTCGAGGATCAGGATCGGTGGGTTCTTCAGGATAGCACGGGCGATACTGATGCGTTGGCGCTGTCCGCCGGAGAGCTTGCCGCCCCGGTCGCCGATATTCGTATGATAGCCATCTTCGGTAGCCAGGATAAACTCGTGGGCATTGGCGATACGTGCCGCCTCTTCCACCTGCTGCGGAGTGGCATTATCCACACCGAAAGCGATGTTATTGAAGAAGGTATCGTTGAACAGGATGGCTTCCTGATTGACATTGCCCATCAAGCTGCGGAGATTGTGCAAGGTGGCATTGCGCACATCGGTTCCATCAACAGTGATACTGCCTTTCTCTACGTCGTAAAAACGGGGCAACAGGTCTACCATCGTACTCTTGCCCGAGCCCGACTGGCCGACGAGGGCGACAGTCTTGCCTTTGGGAATCTCCAGATTTATGCCTTTCAACACCCATTCGTTCTGGTATTTAAACCATACATCGTTGTAGGCGATCTTCTCGGTAAGGGCGATCGGCTGCGGATGTTCGGGATTGGTGATATTCGTTTCGGCAGTGAGGATCTTATCGACGCGTTCCATCGAGGCAAGCCCTTTCTGGATGGCGTAGGTAGCCTTACTCAGGTCTTTCGCCGGATTGATAATGCTGTAGAAGATCACAAGGTAGTAGATAAAGGTCGAAGCATCGATCGAACTGTTGTTGCCCAGGATGAGCGTGCCACCATACCAAAGTACGATGGCGATGGTGGCCGTTCCGAGGAACTCACTCATCGGATGCGCCATCTGCTGTCGGCGATAGATGCGGTTGGTGATGCGGCGGAACTCTTCATTCGAACGTTCGAAGCGATCTTGTATCTTATTCTCTGCGTTGAAGGCTTTGATGATGCGCAGGCCACTCAGCGTCTCTTCGATCTGACTCATCAGGAGACCCCATTGTTGCTGTCCGGCAAGGGACTTGCGTTTCAGCTTCTTGCCCACCTGTCCCATCAGGTAACCGGCCAACGGTAGGAGGATAAGGACAAAGATGGTCAACTGCCAACTGATCACAATCATACCTACCAGGTAGATCAGGATCAGGATCGGGTTCTTGAAGAGCATATCGAGCGACGACATGATTGACGTCTCAATCTCATTCACATCACCTGATACACGGGCGATGATATCTCCCTTGCGTTCTTCAGAGAAGAAGCCGAGAGGAAGTTGGGTGATCTTGCGGTTGATCATATTGCGGATATCGCGCACTACCCCCGTGCGGATCGGAATCATGGTGAAGAAAGCGAGATACATCGTCGCCACTTTCAGGAAAGTCATCACCACCAGGAACAGGCCCAATATAATCAGGGTGAACGATCCGCCCTGTGTCTCAATCAGGTTACCAACATACCAAAAGAAGTTGTTCTTCAGCACCTCCGGTGTTCCTTTCCAGGCTTCCCACGAGAGGGGATTGAAGACCGTGTCCATGTACGTGTAGACCGTTTCATCGAGTTTGAACAGCAAGTTCAGAATCGGTATGATCAATGCAAAGGAGAATAGGTTGAGAATAGCAGAGAGGATGTTGAACACAATGTTCAGCCCCAGATAGTTCTTATAAGGAGGCACAAAGCGCCTGAGTATGCGGATGAATTCTTTCATGATCTATCTCTAAAAACAAATTACTTTTGAGGCCGCAAGGTACGGATTATCCACCGAATAGGCGCAAGATATCGGCAATTTATCCCCAAGCACACATCGCAAACAGTCCGCTTCTCCGCATCAGCGGATAGATTCAGACCCGGACAGGTATGAAACAATATTCTTTTCATGCCAAATTAAAACAACTCTCTAAATAATTCCCTATTTTTGCACCTTAGACATAAACCGGATGAAACAGAATAGCTTCCGGTTTCATATATACAGTACAACATGGATTTCAAATCAGATAAAGGCAGTTGTTGCATGGGCTCGAAAGGCTGCAGCAAACGGCAAAATAATAAACTGAATACATACGACTGGCTGTGCGACGTGCCCGATGCCGAAAACGCCACCGAATATGTAGAGGTACAGTTCAAAAACACACGGAAGGGATACTATCTCAACAATTCCAAAATTCCCCTGGAGAAAGGGGATGTGGTTGCTGTGGAAGCCAGTCCGGGACATGATATCGGGACGGTGACGCTCACCGGCAAACTGGTATTGCTTCAGATGAAGAAGACCAATGCACGCACCGAAGGCGTTGAACCGAAGAAGATCTACCGGAAAGCCCGCCAGGCCGACCTCGACAAATACGAAGAAGCCAAAGGCAAAGAACACGCCACCATGATCAAATCACGCCAGATCGCAACCGACCTCGGCCTGAATATGAAGATCGGCGACGTCGAATACCAGGGCGACGGCAACAAAGCCATCTTCTATTACATCGCCGACGACCGTGTGGACTTCCGCCAACTGATCAAAGTGTTGGCCGAAGCTTTCCGCGTACGTATCGAAATGAAACAGATCGGTGCCCGGCAGGAAGCCGGACGTATCGGCGGGATCGGTCCCTGCGGACGCGAACTCTGCTGCTCAAGTTTTGTCTCCAGTTTCGTATCGGTAGCAACCGGCGCCGCCCGTTACCAGGATATCTCCATGAACCCGCAGAAGTTAGCCGGACAGTGTGCCAAGCTGAAATGCTGTATCAATTACGAAGTGGATACGTATGTGGAAGCCCAGAAACGCCTGCCTTCGCGCGAGATGGTGCTCGAAACAAAGGACAACAACTACTATCACTTCAAGACGGATGTATTCAAACGCGAAATCACTTACTCGACCGATAAGAATTTTGCCGCCAATCTGGTAACAATACCGGCCGACCGTGCGTTTGAGGTCATCGGCATGAATAAGAAAGGCAGTAAGCCCATCGCACTCGAAGCCGACACCAAGCCACAGCCACCGAAACGAGACGCCCAAGATATCCTCGGACAAGACAGCCTTACCCGTTTCGATAGTACTAAGAAGAAGAAAAAGAAACGTCCGGGCGAAAACCCACGCCGCGAAGAAGGCAACGGAAACACGCCTTCGGAAAAAGGACGCGAGAACGGGAATAGAAACGGAGGCGAAAACCGGAATCATCCATCCAACCAACGCCGGAACGACAATCGGAACGAAAGTCGAAACGAGAATCGGAACGAGAACCGGAACAAGCCGAAGAAACCGAACAACAATCATGACAGAGGATCGCAAGACAACCGCTCCGGACAGCCTCAGCAACCGGCTCCACCTGCTCCGCCACATACGGACAATTAAGCACTGCCTGCTGCTTGTGGGTATCGGTCTGATTGCCTTCGCCTGCGACCAACCGTTGTTTGAGCGGTATCAGGTGATCGAAGATGGCATGTGGCAAAAAGACACGGCCTATTATTTCACGTTTGATATAAAGGATACCTCTATCGCCTACGACCTCACCCTGGAGATACGGAACAACAACCTGTATCCCTATCAGAACCTGTGGCTGCTCGGAGAAACCATCCTCCCCGACAGTACTGTCAGGCGAGACACGGCGGAATACCGCTTGGCCGACGACTTCGGGAAGTGGGAAGGGAAAGGGATTTCCATCTTCCAGTTAAGCGTAGAGTTACAGAAGCGCTTTTTCTTTCCGCAAGCCGGACAATACACCGTCAGTATCCGGCAAGGGATGCGGCAGGATGCCTTACCCGGCATACAGGGTATAGGTCTTCAGGTAAAGGAAACATGGTGATAGGTTTGTAACTCAACGTTCTTTCCGCGAGGCGTCGAGCCGCAGGAAGATAAACAGCAGGATAGTGAATCCCCAAAGCGACGACCCTCCATAACTGAAGAAAGGTAGCGGAATCCCGATCACAGGCGTCAGCCCCGTGACCATCCCGATATTGATCACCAGGTGGAAGAAGAAGATCGACGCCACACTGTAGCCATAAACCCGCCCGAACGTATCGCGTTGCTGCTCGGCCAGACTGATGAGCCGCAGGATAAAAATAGCAAAGACAATCAATACGGCAGCCGATCCCACGAACCCCTGTTCTTCGCCTACTGTACAGAAGATAAAGTCAGTATCCTGCTCAGGTACGTACTTAAGCTTGGTCTGCGTACCGTTCAGGAAGCCTTTCCCCAATAACCCGCCCGAACCGATGGCGATCTTCGACTGGTTGACGTTATAGCCGGCGCCGGCAGGGTCGTCTTCCAATCCCAGGATCACCTTGATACGAACCTGTTGATGGGGTTCCAGTACACTGTCGAACACATAGTCGGAACAAAACAGGAAGCCCAGCGAAGCCACTGCAAACACCCCGATCAGGGCATACGACCACAACTGTCTGATAAACGAGATGAGAAGCAGGTATAACGTAATCACCCCGATCAATCCAAAAGAGATCCAGACAAAATTGACCGGCATAGAAAGCGACACAAAGTATCCGGCAGCAAAAGCGGCAATGATCACGATCAGGGCTATTTTGCCCGTCCGGTAGTCTTTCCGCGAAAAGAACAGCAGGAAAAGGACAACGACCAGAACAAGACAGGAGACGATCAACTCGCCAAGCGGCGTAATGCCGAGCATCTCATCGCCAAACTTCATGGCAGTGACGAAAAAGACGATAGCTCCGATACCGGATAACAGAACATAGCCCGACATCCCTTCACGGTACAAGACCAGAAAGAAAGCCAGATAGACCAACGCCGAACCCGTTTCTTTCTGCAATAGAATAAGCACCATGGGCAGGAAGATAAACCCCAGGGTAGACAGAAAGCCTTTGACGGTCGTAAGTTTAAATCCGTAACTGTTCATCAGCTTAGCCACCGCCAACGCAGTGGCAAACTTGGCAAATTCGGCAGGTTGCAGGCGAATCGAATTGGTGATCACCAGCCACGAACGCGACCCTTTGATATCAGGCGCCAGAAAGATCGTAGCGATCAGCAACAGGATAATTCCCCCATAGATCAGATAGGCAAATACATCGTAGACATCTTTCTCCAACATCATGATCACGAAGATAAGGATCACCGACAGCCCGATCCAGATCAACTGCGAACCGGGACGACCGCTGGGATCGAACAACCCTACGTTTTCGAATTCATAACTGGCACCGCAGATGCTAAACCATCCGCCAATAACCATGACGGCATACAGAAAGACGGTCAACCAGTCGATCGTGGACCATATGCTTGTTCCCTTAGTATGCAATGGTGGGCGTGATTACAGCGTTCAACATATTTGTTTCATAGTATTTACTGGCTTCAGATATCTGCCCGGTCAGGTATTTCTCCATCATCAGCCGGCCGATAGGCACACCGTAGTAAGCACCAAATCCTCCGTTCTCCACATAGACGCAAATAGCTACCTGTGGATTGTCGCGGGGAGCAAAACCAATAAAGGCAGAGTGATCTTTACCGTGCGGGTTCTCAGCTGTACCGGTTTTTCCACACACCTGGATGCCGGGCAGGTTAGCAATACGGCAGGTTCCTGCCAATACGGCCTGGGTCATCCCTTCGACAATGTCAAGATAATGTGACTGGTCGACGGAGGTGTAATGCCGGTCGGTATAGAGCGAATCCAAGGCGGTATCTTCGATCCCTTTCACTACATGCGGAACAATATAGTAGCCCCTGTTGGCGATAGTTGCCGCCAGGTTACATATCTGCAAAGGGGTTGCCAGAATTTCACCCTGTCCGATCCCGATCGAGATGATGGTGCTGGATGTCCAACGGTTACCATAGTATTTATTGTAGAACTTGTTGTCAGGGATAAAGCCGCGTGCCTCACTGGGAAGGTCTACGCCAAGCCTGTAGCCATATCCCATCGACACCATATGGTTCTTCCATATATCAAAGCCTTCCTGGATGGTCGGATAACGGCGACGGTTATCCAGCATATCATGAAGGCCCCAACAAAAGTACGAGTTACAGGAAGTGGCTATGGCAGGAATCAGGCTGAGAGGCGATCCGTGCGGATGACAGGCAGGCTTTCCACCGCGGTACGTATATCCCAACGCACAGGAATAGGCCGTTTGGGGAGTGATCACACCTTCTTGTAAATAAACAAGCGCCTGTGCCGGTTTGTAAGTGGATCCCGGCGGATAGGTCCCCATAATCGTACGGTTGATCTGTGGCTTCAACGGGTCCTTCTCAAGCATGGCATAATTATTTCCACGCTGCCGCCCAACCAGCAACCGGGGATCATAGGATGGGGACGAAACCATACAAAGGATTTCTCCTGTGGAGGGCTCGATCATAACGATGCTACCCGTTTTGTTTTGCATCAGCTTTTCGCCGTAAGCCTGTAACTCCACGTCGATAGACAAGGTAAGGCTCTTGCCTGACACAGGTGCCACATCATGCGTTCCGTTTTCATATTTTCCTTTTACCCGTCCATGGGCATCGCGCAGCAGGATCTCCACACCTTTTTCGCCACGTAAGACTTTCTCGTATGACTTTTCTACCCCCGAACGACCGGCGTAATCAGTTTGCACGTAGTATTTATCTTCCAGCAGGTCTTTCTTGTCCACTCCTCCGACATTGCCTAATACATGGGCACCATTGGGATATTCGTAGTCGCGGATCGTTCGACTCTGAATATAGAACCCCGGGTATTTATACAACTTTTCCTGTAACACCCCATATTCGCGGGCTCCCAATTGGTTCATAAACATCTGGGGTACATAAGAAGAGTAACCGGGATTCAGCCGACGGTCTTTGATCTCGACAATACGTTTATCAAATATTTCTTTGGTGATTCCCAATGTATTGCAAAAGTCGAGGGTATCGAAGGGCTGTACTTCGCGCATAATCAGCATCACGTCGTAAGCCGGTTGATTGACAACCAGTAACCGGCCTTCGCGGTCATAGATCATACCCCGCGAAGGGTACAGTGTCTTCTTTAAGAAGGCATTACTTTCAGCCCACTGCTTATATTCTTCGCTGGATATTTGCAGCAGAAAGAGGCGGACGATATAGATAATCACCACCAGAATAACAGCTCCGCCTATGATAAAGCGCCTGTTGTCCCCTATGTATTTTTGATCATTCGCCACTTTTTTGTGCCTCCAGATTGAATGCCTCTACGGCGCATATCAGCAATATCGTCAGGCACATGCTGGCCAGGATACGCAGGACAAGGAACAGCGGATCGAACAACGAGAATGATTCGATCAGAAAGAGTGTAGTATGGTGGATCAACACAAACACCAATAAATAACGAAAGAATCCGCCCGGCCCGAAGGTTTGAAAAGACGGTGTGATCCCTTCCGGCAGGTCTCTCCCCATAAACAACTGTATAAGGGGATCGCGTGCAAAACCGGCCAGTGTACAAGCTGCCGCATGCATCCCCGGCGTATTGGAAAAAGCATCGATCACCAGCCCGGTCAGAAAGGAGAACATCAGTACATGCGTACGCGAGATGCCCACCGGTAGTTTCACCAGAAAATACAGGTACAGGAAAGGAGTAGCAACACGGAAGAAGTGAATGTTGTTCAAGATCAGAACCTGAAGTGCCACAAACACCACAAAATAGATTGTTCCTCGTAAGACGTTATTAATCATGACGTTTTGCCTCCTGTTCTATTTGCTGCTGTTCATCCGGGTTGTTATTACGGATCACCCGCACGTAGTTCAATGCCTGGAAATCGGTCGCCAGTTCCACCTCCAGCGAGTTAAAGTTATCGTCGTGCTGCCGTTCATATTTATGAACCGTACCGATAATAATCCTCTCCGGGAAAGCTCTCGAAAAACCACTTGTGATGATGGTATCACCCGGCTGAAATTCCACATGGCGAGCCAGTTCGTTCAGACTGACAAAGCGCGGACTCCGTCCGTTCCAATGGATAGAGCCGAAATAGTTACTGCCCAACACCTTTCCACTCAGCATGAACTTAGGGTTGATAGGCGGTATCACAACAGAATAATGATCCATCACCGTCGAAACAATGCCGACCACCCCTCGTTCAGACACCACGCCCATATCCGGGGCAACGCCATCCAGCCGGCCCTTATTGATCGTGATATAGTTGGATACCCGGGCTACTGAATTATTGACTACCTTGGCAATGATCGTACTGTAAGGGAATACGCCCGTAGAGTCCACGTATCCGTTAAAAGCGATCGTGTCGGCCATCACCTGTTCCAACTGCTGCTGCAATTGCAACAGTTGCATTTCCAGTTCACCGTTGCGTTCCAGTAGTTCCCGGTTCGTATTTTGCAGGTTCAGATAAGACGTAACAGCACCCGAGAGGCTGAAGATGCCTCCCGTCACCACATTGGCCGAACTGATCAGTGCATTCCGCTGATACGCATTGTCACGGAAGATCAGCATAAACGACAGGATCTCCAGGAATAGAAAAAGCCACCAGTGCCTCTTCCGAAACAGGAAATCTACTAATTTACGCATGACCGGTACGTCTGTTTACAAATAGTTATCGAATCAGGAAATTGAATTTGTCGATGTTCTTCAACGCCACACCAGTACCTTTGGCTACTGCATGCAACGGATCTTCGGCAATATTGAATTTGATGTTGATCTTATCCGTTAACCGCTTGTCGAGGCCGCGCAGCAAAGCGCCACCACCAGCCAGGTAGATACCGTTACGCACGATATCGGCATACAGCTCGGGGGGTGTTTGTTCCAAAGCACTCAAGATGGCCGCTTCCATCTTTGAAATGGATTTTTCCATACAGTGGGCGATCTCCTGGTAAGAAATAGACACCTCCATCGGAAGGGCAGTCATCTGGTTCGGACCGTATACGACAAAGTCTTCAGGCGGATTATCCAACGATGAGAGAGCCGACCCTACATTAATCTTAATAGACTCAGCCGTACGTTCACCTACCTTCACATTGTGCTGGCGACGCATGTACTCCATAATATCGGCTGTCAGGTCATCACCGGCGATGCGGATCGACTTGTTGGAAACGATACCGCCCAACGAAATAACAGCGATCTCGGTCGTACCACCACCTATGTCCACAATCATGTTTCCTTCGGGGGCTTCCACGTTGATGCCGATACCAATGGCGGCTGCCATCGGTTCGTAGATCATATATACATCGCGACCACCGGCATGTTCGGCAGAGTCGCGCACGGCGCGGATCTCCACTTCCGTACTACCGGAAGGAATACAGATCACAATACGCAATGAAGGAGAGAATAAACGGCTTTTCGGACTGATCATCTTGATCATACCACGTATCATCTGCTCAGCAGCAAAGAAGTCGGCAATTACACCATCACGCAGGGGACGGATCGTCCGGATGTTTTCGTGTGTCTTGCCATGCATCTGGCGTGCCTTTTCACCAACGGCCAAGACCTTGTCTGATCGCCGGTCGAGGGCAACAACCGACGGTTGGTCTACTACCACCTTACCATTGCTGATAATAATGGTATTAGCCGTTCCAAGGTCTATTGCCAATTCTTGAGTAAAAGAGAATAATCCCATATTGTTAGTTGTATCTATTTAATGTTTGAAATGGCGAACACCTGTCTTCACCATTGCCAGATTGTGTTCGTTGCAATAGTCGGTCGACAACTGGTCGTTCACCGATCCACCCGGCTGGATAACGGCTGTGATACCGGCTTTGTCGGCAATCTCCACGCAGTCGGGGAACGGGAAGAAAGCATCCGAAGCCATCACGGCACCCTGCAGGTCGAATTCAAACGAATGTGCTTTTTCGATCGCTTGTTTCAATGCGTCTACACGGGAAGTCTGTCCTACGCCACTGGCGCAAAGTTGTTTGTTCTTCACCAGTGTGATAGCATTCGACTTGCTGTGTTTGACCAGTTTGTTGGCAAACAACAGGTCTTCGACTTCCTGGGCCGACGGTTGGCGGTTGGTGATCGGTTCCAGATCGGCAGCCTGTTGGATGCTGAGGTCTTTCTCCTGTACCAGTACACCATTCAGCAGCGAGCGGAACTGTGTGCCTGACGTCTGATTCGGTTTGCGCACCAGGATGATGCGGTTTTTCTTCTGCTTCAGGACTTCCAAGGCTTCGGGCGTATAGTCCGGAGCGATCACGACTTCGAAGAAGATCTTATGCATTTCTTCGGCCGCTTCTTTGTCAATCGTCACATTGGTCACCAGAATACCACCAAAGGCAGAGACAGGGTCACCGGCCAGGGCTGCATTCCAGGCTTCCGTCACAGTCGGGCGAGAAGCAATACCACAAGCGTTGTTATGTTTGAGGATAGCGAATGTCAGTTCGTCGAACTCGTCGATCAGCGTTACAGCGGCGTCGATATCCAGCAGGTTGTTGTAAGAAATTTCCTTGCCATGTATCTGATCGAACATGGCAGTGAAGTCACCGAAGAACTTGGCAGCCTGGTGAGGGTTCTCGCCGTAGCGCAAGTGCATCGGCTGGTCGGCAGCCACACGGAGGTGCGAACCATCAGCCTGGTCGAAATAAGTAAAGATCGCACTGTCGTAGCCCGAAGAAACAGCAAACGCTTCTTTGGCAAACCAACGACGGTCTTCCACAGTTGATTCAGCACCTTTTTCATTCAGTAACTGCATCAACGGTTGATACTGTCCTTTGGAAGCTACGATGATCACGTCTTTGTAGTTCTTTGCTGCTGCGCGGATCAGTGAAATGCCGCCTATATCGATCTTTTCGATGATATCTGCATCCGGTGCGCCCGAAGCAACCGTTTCTTCAAACGGATAGAGATCGACGATCACAAGGTCGATTTCCGGTATGTCGTATGTTTTAATCTGCTCATTGTCTTGCGGATTCTCACGACGTGTGAGGATTCCGCCGAATACTTTCGGGTGAAGCGTCTTCACGCGTCCGCCCAGGATCGAAGGATAGCCGGTCAGATCTTCCACCGCGTCACAGGGGATCCCCAGTGATTCGATAAAGGTTTGTGTACCGCCGGTTGACACGAAGGTCACCCCTTCGCTATGTAGTTTCTTAAGAATATCATCCAGTCCTTCTTTGTAGTAAACAGACACTAAAGCCCGTTTAATGCGTTTTGTTGTAGCCATGATAGGGAAGTCGTTAATAAAATGTTTTAGAGCACAAAAGTAGCTATATTATTTATATACGCATAAAGGAAAGTGATTAAAAAAAGTCCCAAAAAGTATTTATTTTGTCCCGTAATGCTTGTTTTGTATAGAAATCTGGTCGACTACTGAAAGAGCAGCGCCGTCAAGCTGATAATTTCGTAGCAACATTACCTGGTTTTCACAGGTTACTATCTTATTTTGAATTTATATTCCTATATTTGTTCAATAGTATATCACTTAATATTTTATCGTTATGGGCAGACAAAAAGGCTCGAAAATGACAGAAGAGCAAAAAGAAGCAATGAGAGCGAAACGCGCAGCCAACAAGGCCGAGAAGGAAGCCTATGGAAAAAACGCAGGTACTCAAACAGATCCGATGAAAGCCATCGGCGATGCATTCAAACACCTGTTCAAAACAATTGAAACCCACGGAAGCAGCGCAAGTGAAGAAATGATCGACACGGTCAAAGGGCATATATCCAACCTATCCTCCCTCACAGAGGAGAAGATGCAGGACGCCCGCAAAAAAGCCATCGAAGTGGCCGAAGAAAATGTTCGTAAAGCCCAAGTTAAACTCGAAGAGCTCCGCCGTAAATACGACAAATAAATCGACATGTGTGAATCGACAGCCTTTTTTCCTCTACACGAAAGTTTATTTTTAAATTTATCCGTCATGCTGTCACACGTAGCATAAACTATTGCAGGACGAGGCAAACCGGCATGACCGATAGCTGAAATCGAGGCTGTGATGCACGAGGAGTTTCATCAGCATGGAACTAAATGTTCCACCTGCATAAACTTTTAGTTTCATGCAGATGGAACTTTTTGTTCCAAAGCGTAAACTTTTTGTTTCATGCAGATGAAACTCCGGATGGTTGCAGGCGCGACAAAAATAACGTCCCTACCCCCAACAAAAACATTCAGACTCGGACAGACTTCCGGGAAGGCTTTAGCTTCACAAAGTGTTAGCTTCAGGATCAAGTTCAAAGCCTAATGTCTTCAGTACCAGCTGTTCTCCTGCCGTCGCATGGAGGATGCGATAAGCGCGGAACTCCCGCGGATGCGGATAGTGCGCGCGGAACCATTCGAACCGTTCGGGGGTTTCGCGCAAGTATTGGTCGACAGACAGGGGGTCGAAGCTGGTAAGGATGGCATGGCTGACCCGGTCTGCGTCAAACAGACTCAGGTCGATCACCGGATCAGTCAATGGAGGAGGCAGTACGTCATGGAGCTTTTCGATTTTTACACCGAAGAAGGCTTTTATCTCTTCCAGGCACATCCGGGTGGCATTGGCTTTTCCGTCGGCTGAGAATCCGGCAATATGGGGTGTGGCAATAGTCGTCTGTTGAAGCAAGGCCCGGTCGATATCAGGTTCGCCTTCCCAGCAATCGAGGACGAGTTGGCCGATCTTTCCGTTTCGGCGGGCTTCGAGCAACGCCTTTGTGTCATGGACGCCTCCTCGTGAGGCATTGATCACCCAGGGTCGCTTTTGCAGGGACCGGAGGAAAGTCCCGTCAGCCAGATGATAGGTCGGGTACTTACCGGTACGTTCAAGGGGCACATGGAACGTGATGACATCAGCTTCTTCCGCTATTGCCTGTAAGGAGACAAAACCAGTGTCTCCTTCCTGATCTGCCCGGGGCGGGTCGTTTCGCAACAGACGCATCCCCAATGCATCGGCAACCCGTTCTACTTCCCGGCCTACATGACCTACACCTACAATGCCAATCGTCTTTCCGGTCAACGGCTCACCCGTCTGCAACGACAACCGCACCAGGCTGGCCGCCACATACTGCGCCACCGATACGGCATTGCATCCCGGCGCATTCCGCCACTTGATCCCTACCGCATCGCAATAGCCGGTGTCGATATGATCAAACCCAATTGTTGCCGTTGTGATCAGCCGCACCCGGCTTCCTTCCAGTAAAGCCCGTGTACATTTATCTATACTCCGCACGATCAGCGCATCCGCCTCACGTACAGTTTCCGCCGTGAATTGAGCGGCGTCGAGGTAAGTAACCTGCGCCACCGGTTCAAGTACTCCTTTCAGGTAAGGGATTGTAGTATCAGCAATAATATTCATTTGTATATAGCCTGTTTGGTGTGGTAAAGATATGAATTATATGAAGTAAGCCCCTTCTCTCTATTCAACAAAATACGTCCTTCTGTTGTTATCATACTATTGAGTATTCATCTTATAATGAGAAATCATAGTCTCCTATGAATGAGCAAACACCTAATAAACAGCGACTTTTCCGTGGGAAACCTGTAGTCCGTATGCACGTCATGATCAAGGCTACCGGCCCGATCTGTAACCTCAATTGCGACTACTGCTACTACCTGAGTAAAGAATCCCTGCTCTCGACTGATACCAAATGGCGGATGTCCGACACCACGCTCGAGCACTTCATCCGCCAGTATATCCAGCAGCAGAACGCCCACGAAGTGGTCTTCTCCTGGCAAGGCGGCGAACCATCGCTGCTGGGTCTTGCCTTCTTCCGTAAGGTGGTTGAGATCCAAAAGAAATATGCACCTCCCTACATGCGTTGCGAGAATGACCTCCAAACCAACGGGACCCTCCTCAACGACGAATGGTGTACGTTCCTGAAGGAGAACAACTTCCTCGTCGGCCTCAGCATCGATGGGCCCGAGAAACTCCACGACACCTATCGTCGCTACACCGGTGGTCGCGGCTCTTTCGCCCGCGTCATGGAATCGGCCCGCCTGCTTAATAAGCACGGCGTACGCTTCGCAACCCTTACGGTCGTCAACGATGTCAACGTCCGCTATCCCCTCGAGGTATACCGCTTCCTGCGTGATGAAGTCAAAAGCCGGCAGATGCAATTCATCCCCATTGTCGAGCCCAAAGTCTTCACCAATACTGCCCCACAATACTGGGACATTGCCGATATGCCTGAAGAAGGCTCTCCCCGGATCGACCCCAGTCATCCCGACTCCTTTGTCTCCTCCTGGTGTGTCGAACCCGAAGCCTACGGAAACTTCCTGATCAAGCTATTCGACGAATGGTATGCAAACGATTTGGGAAACATTGTTGTCCCCTTCTTCGACAGCGCCGTGGAGCAATGGATGGGCCGCCCCTCCCAGCTCTGCATCTTCTCACCCATCTGCGGCAAGGGACTGGCGATGGAACACAATGGTGACGTCTATTCCTGCGACCACTACGTGTATCCCGAATATAAACTGGGTAATATGAACGACGCTCCCCTCATCGATATGGCCCTCTCCGAAAGACAGGAAAAATTCGGCTACAGCAAAGACTATACGCTTCCCTCCAACTGCCGTGAGTGCCGCTACCTCTTTGCCTGCTCTGGCGAATGCCCCAAGAACCGCCTGCTGAAAACGTCGAAAGGCGAGCCCGGACTCAACTACCTCTGTCGTGGTCTCTACAACTACTTTAGCCATATCGACCCCTACGTTCGGAAAATCGTACGCCGCCTCGGATACGAAGTAGCCGTCGATGTCCCCCCACTTAATTAAACGGTCTGTAAAAAACAACTCATCATGGAAATCAACATTATTAAAAACGAAGGCCAGGAAAAAGAACTGGAAATCATTGCCCCCTGGATCATGGTCGAAGAAGAATACAAAGACATCCTCAAGCGATACTCCCGCCTCGCGCTGAAAGGCTTTCGCCCTGGCAAAGCCCCGGTGAGCGCTATCGAATCCTTCTTTCGCAATGAAATAAAGAACGAACTATTGTCGGCCACCTCCACCCGCCTCTGTCGCACGGCATTGAAAGAAAAAGGATTGGAAGCCGGTACCGCTATTGAACTCTCCGACATCGAATCGTCTAAAAACAATCACCTCCGCTTCAAGGCTGCTTTCATCGAGATGCCCGCTTTTGAGCTTCCCGACTTCCGCCATCTCAAACTCGCGTCGGTCGACGCCGAAGACCAGCTCAACGAAGTATCCCGCAAGCTCCTCGACCGGACCACGATTCCCTTGCATCCCGCCTTTATCGAGAACGAAAAACGTTACAGCGAACCCTCCGACGACACCACCCCCGAAGCCGAGGCTGCCATCGCCGACCGGGTCCGTCTTATGTTAATACTAAAAAAAATAGCAGCACAAGACGCTATTGAAGTAGATGCTAAGGATGTGGACGAACGCATCCGCCTGATTGCTGCCGACAACGACGTCACTCCCGACGAACTACGCAACTACCTCATCGAGAACGGCGGTATTCCCCGTCTCACCGAAACACTCCTGGCCGAAGTTGTGCTACACTACATCATTGAAGAGCAGCAAACACATTGACATATTATCACATAAATTAAACAAAGATACTTAAACAACGAATATATAACAAACCAACTAAACAATCACAAACTTATTCCTGTTATTTTAATGTCACATAAGTAACGATAGATTTAGTTAATTCAATCAATACTTACATGTAATTTCCGAGAGAAAAGATTTTATTATAATCTCTTTTAATGTATTAATTTAACAGTAAAAACAATGAGTCTGAAAGAGAAACTTAAAAATTGCGGTAAAGTGGCCGCAGTTGGTGCTGTTCTGGCCGTTAGTGCGATTACCCCACAACAGGCCGAAGCACAACAACAGAACAAGAGCAAGCCAAACATCCTGGTAATCTTTGGTGACGATATCGGTCAGTCCAATATCAGTGCCTACAGCCGCGGGTTGATGGGCTTTATGACACCTAACATCGACCGGATCGGTGCCGAAGGAGGCGTTTTCGTCCAGTACTACGGACAACAGTCGTGTACAGCCGGACGTGCCGCTTTCATCACCGGACAGTCGCCCTTCCGTACCGGTCTTACTAAAGTGGGTCTTCCGGGATCGCCCGTAGGCTTACAAGCAGAAGACCCGACTATTGCCGAATTCCTCAAACCGCTGGGCTATATGTGTGGACAGTTTGGTAAGAATCACCTCGGCGACCAGGATAAGTATCTGCCGACGGCACACGGATTCGACATGTTCTTCGGTAACCTCTACCACCTGAATGCGGAGGAAGAACCCGAAAACCCGGACTATCCGAAAGACCCGGCCTTCAAGAAAGAATTCGGTCCTCGTGGCGTCTTGCGCGCTACAGCAGATGGTAAGGTCGAAGATACCGGCCCATTGACCAAGAAACGTATGGAAACTGTAGATGAAGAATTCATGGCAGCCGCCAAAGATTTCATCACGGCTCAAGTAAAAGCCGGTAAACCGTTCTTCACTTGGTTCAACTCCACCCGTATGCACGTTTACACTCACCTGAAACCCGCTTCACAGGGTAAGACCGGTCTTGGCCTCCAAGCCGACGGTATGACCGAACACGACGGACAGGTTGGCGAACTCCTCAAACTGCTCGATGATCTCGGCATTGCCGACAACACAATTGTGATCTACTCCACCGATAACGGTGCGATGAAGAACCAGTGGCCCGACGGCGGCTCCTCTCCCTTCCGTTCTGAAAAAGATACCAACTGGGAAGGTGCTTACCGCGTACCGGCCCTTATCCGCTGGCCGGGTGTTGTGAAACCGGGATCTAACTTTACAGGCTTGTTCTCTGCCGAAGACTGGTTGCCGACATTGGTAGCAGCTGCAGGTGGTGACCAAAACCTGACCGCAAGTGTACAGAAAGGCGTGAAAGAAGGCAGCAAGACCTTCAAGGTCCATTTGGATGGTTATAACCAGGTATCTTACCTGAGTGGCAAGACCGGGACCAACCGTAACGAGTTCGTTTACTTTGACGACGATGGTAACCTCGTAGCCTACCGCGACGCCCGTTTCAAATACACTTTTGCCGAACAAAAAGCGACCGGTATGGCTATCTGGCGTGACCCAATGACCACCTTGCGCGCTCCGTTGATGATAGACCTTTTGGCAGACCCCTATGAATATGCTCCCGAAGGCGCCGTTAACTACGACGACTGGGCCACGAAACATGCCTTCCTGATCCTGCCTGCTGTAGAAAAAGTAGCTAAATACCTGGGAACATACAAAGAATTCCCGCCGCGTCAGAAACCGGCCAGTTTCTCTGTCGACCAGGTAATCGACCAACTGAACGCCTCCATCGGACAGCACTGATCCTCTCTCTATATAATGTAAGCCGGACAGAACCGGCCTGTGTAACCCCGATACAATCTCCACACACGTGTATCCTCACAGGCCGCCTTGCCCGGCTTCTGCTTTTCTTCAGAAATGCGTCATTTCATTAAACAAACGCCCCTTGTTTTTAGTTAACACATTATAGAAAGCATATTAATTAGCATACATTGTCAATATGGAATACAAGAAAAATTTAATGAACCTATACATCGCTTTAGGAACAATCACAGCGGCATCCTTTATGGGATGTAATCAGCGAAACAATACAAAAGAAGCCGGAGACTCCTCTGTTGACAGTATCCCCGAACCTGTCATGGTATGGATACCCGGTGGCGAGTTCACCATGGGTACCGATGATCTGCGCAGTATGGTCAACGAACGTCCGGCACATGCCGTCAGCGTGGAAGGCTTCTGGATGGATGAACATTCGGTGACGAACGCCGAATTCCGCCGCTTTGTAGAAGCGACCGGTTATAAGACCACCGCCGAACTCCCCGTTAATTGGGAAGAGTTAAAATTGCAGTTACCTGCCGGCACACCAAAGCCCGACGACTCCATGCTACAACCCGGTTCGATGATATTTACCCCGCCGACGCATGCCGTCGACCTGATGGATATGTCCGGTTGGTGGACATGGACGCCCGGTGCCGACTGGCAACACCCTGAAGGTCCCGGCAGTTCGATTGAAGGGATGGACAATTATCCCGTGACGCAAGTATCCTGGGATGATGCCGCAGCCTACGCCTCCTGGGCTGGCAAACGCCTCCCGACGGAAGCCGAATGGGAATATGCCGCCTGGGGTGGCAAACAAGGTACCCGCTACTACTGGGGCGACCAACTGATGCAGGACGGCAAGTATATGGCCAATACCTTCACCGGTGAATTCCCTTACAAGAATACAGGTTCGGACGGTTTCGACAAGGCCGCTCCCGTCAAGTCGTTCCCGGCCAACGGTTACGGATTATACGACATGGCAGGTAATGTCTGGAATTGGACAGCCGATCTCTACAACGAAACCAACCACGCCGAACTCTCGGCCGCCTGTTATGCTCCCGAAGACAATCCCCGCCAGATGCTGGCCGCACCGGGCGAAGTACGCCGCGTCACCAAAGGCGGCTCCTTCCTCTGCAATCCCTCTTATTGCGAAAGTTACCGTCCCACCGCCCGTCGGGGAACACCCCACGACACAGGTATGGAACATATCGGTTTCCGCTGTGTAAAAAGCGGAAGTAACAACAACGTATAATCGCCTATCAGATATACATTCATATAAAAACCAATTGTCAAATGAAAAAGTACAGTTTCATCCTCATGGCCGTAGCCAGTCTCATGCTATTCTCGTGCACTGAGATCGCACAGAAGAAAGTAGAAGAGCAAGACGCCAAGCAAGCCCAGCAAGACAAACTCGCTCAGGTCGACCCGCTTCCCTCGTGGAATAATACGGCAACAAAGCAGGCTATCATCGACTTTGTTACAAAAGTAACAACAGTAGGCGGACAGGACTTCATCCCTGAAGCCCACCGTATCGCGACCTTCGATAACGACGGCACCCTTTGGTGCGAACAACCGCTCTATTTCGAGTTCATCTACTCGATTGATGCCACTAAAGCTATTGCCCAGGCGAAACCTGAACTCCAAAAGAAGCCTGAATTGAAGGCCCTTGTCGCCGGTGATCCTGCCCCGCTGTTGAAAACGGGTGAGAAAGGGATTGAAGAAGCCTTCGGTATCTCACACGTAGCCATTTCGCCCGACGAATTTGACAAGATGGCGACTGCCTGGCTTGATACGGCCACGCACAAACGTTTCAATCAGAAGTATGCCGACCTCACCTACCTACCGATGGTCGAACTACTGCAGTATCTGCAAAAGAATGAATTCAAGACCTATATCGTATCCGGCGGGTCTTCCGTATTTATCCGTAACTTCAGCGAAGACCTGTACAACGTTCCCGTCGAACAAGTGATCGGCACCATGTTCAAGGCCTCTTATGTGGCTGCCAGCAAGTCAGTCGTATTCACACCCGACCTCTGGCACATGGACGACAATGTGGGTAAACCTGAAGGTATCTTCCAGATCATCGGGCGTAAGCCTGTCCTTGCTTTCGGCAACTCCGACGGCGACCTGCAAATGCTTGAATGGACGGCTTCCAACAACCCGTATTCTTCTCTCTCCCTTCTTCTCCATCACACCGATGGTGAGCGGGAATATGCGTACGACAAAGACTCCAAGGTCGGTAAACTCGACAAAGCCCTCACCGAAGGGAAGGCCAACGGCTGGATCATCGTAGACATGAAGAAAGATTTTAACAAAATATTCTCCTTTGAATAAACCAGACAACATGACAAACCTGGAACAAATCCTAACCCTCCGCAACAATATAGGGCAGAGTATCATCGGGCAGGAAGAGGTGGTATCGAAAATAGTTATCGCCCTGCTGACCGATGGCAATGTACTGCTCGAAGGCCTGCCCGGGCTCGCCAAGACCCGGGCAGTGAAAGCGCTGGCATCGAACCTCAGTTGCAAGTTGAGTCGTATCCAGTTCACTCCCGACCTTTTGCCGTCCGATATAACCGGGACGGAGATCTACCAGCCGCAAGGCGACGAGAAGTTCGTCTTCCAGCCCGGGCCCATCTTCAGTAACCTCGTGCTGGCCGACGAAATCAATCGCGCCCCAGCTAAAGTACAAGCCGCCTTGCTCGAAGCAATGGAAGAACGGCAGGTATCCGTAGCTGGAAAAACCTACAAGATGGAACCCCTCTTTATGGTGCTCGCCACCCAGAACCCTATCGAACAGGAAGGCACCTATCCACTACCCGAAGCCCAGCTCGACCGTTTCGTGATGAAGATCGAGATCACCTACCCCACCCCCGAGGATGAAAGCAAGATACTCAGCCTCGTACGCGACGAAAGCAAAGGCAGCACAGAGAAGCTCCAGCCGATTGACCCGAAAGTCATTTTCGATGCCAGGAAAGAAATCAACCAGGTAGAGGTGACCGAAGCCGCTCAGCGGTATATGGTCGACCTGATCACCGCCACCCGTTATCCCGACAAGACGGATAAAGACCTGGCACGCTGGATCAGTTACGGCGCCAGTCCGCGTGGCACGATCGCCCTCGACCGCTGTTCGCGTGTGGCAGCCTGGCTGGACGGACGCAATAGCGTCACACCCGACGATACCCGCTATGTCATCCACGACGTACTGCGCCATCGCCTCATCCTCTCCTACGAGGCCAATGCCGACCGGGTGGGAGCCAATGCCGTAATCGATGCATTACTAAAGAACGTACCTGTTGTATAGTTGTATTTTTGTATATACATAAATACAATTGTATATACAGATGTATGTACATATATATAAATGTAAATGTATACATATGAAGCCCTCTCCGAAGACATATCCCGTTGAAGTAGCCACCACGCTGAACGACCTGATGCGGTTCGAGTACATGGTACACGCCGGGCAGATCCTGCCCAACCGTCCCATCTATTCGCTGCTGGCAGGCCGTCATGCCGCACGGATGCGAGGCCGGGGGCTCGACTTCGAGGAGGTCCGCCTCTACGTCCCTGGCGACGATATCCGCAACATCGACTGGAAGGTCACGGCACGCAATATGGATACCTACTCGAAAGTCTTCAACGAAGAGAAGGAACGTCCCACATTCACGCTCCTCGACCAAAGTTCCGTCATGTTCTTCGGTTCCGAACGGTATACGAAGTCGGTCACCGCCGCTCATGTAGCCGCCCTGACAGCCTTCTATACACTGAAACGGGGCGACCGCTTCGGCGGACTGATCTTCGGCGATGAGGGATATGACTATCTCTCGCCGAAACGTAACAAAGTGCTGGTCGAACACTTCCTGCAATTGGTCGTGGCGCGCAACAACTCCCTGCCCGGCCGCGCAGCATTGACCTCCAACACTCCGCTTATCAACGAGATGCTGAGCCGCGCCCAACGGTTGGTGACGCACGACTATGTGATCACCGTCATCACCAACGGCCTGATGCTCGATAACGATAGTAAGCATTTGCTCCGCAGCCTTTCCTACCGTAACGACGTCATCCTTGTGCATGTGGAAGACCCGATGGATCGCCTCCTGCCTCCCGGCAAGCTGGTGCTGACCGACGGACGTCGCCAGATCAACTGGAACAGTACTCACCGTAGGTGGGGAGACGCATATACGGCCGACTACGATCAACGCATCGCCGCCCTCACCGAAGAGTTCCGCCCCTACCGCATCCCTGTCTCCATCATGACAACGGCGCTGCCGGTAGAAGATCAGCTGAAAGAAAAACTCGGAAACCGCCTGCACGCATGAACGATACCATCCCGACACTCACCCGCGACTCAATACCTGCACTGGCTCAGTATATCGAACCGGCATCGGTTCGCTTTACACCCGATGCCCCGGGTTGGTATGTCCTGGCGGCAGGACTGTTGCTAACACTGCTGGTCATTGCCTGCTGCGTCTGGCAATACCGTCGCCGTAACCGGTATCGTCGTATCGCTCTCGACTGGCTCGAAGGGGAGGAACGACGCTTCCTCGCCACCAGCGACTATCCTCGTCTCGTCTATGCCGCCGATATGCTGCTCAAGCGTATCCTGATCCGGCTGAACAAGAAAGAAGAGGTGGCCAGCCTACAGGGTACATCCTGGCTGGACTACCTGAATGAAACCTGTCCCTCGGCAGCTTTCACGCCTACTGATGCCGAAACGGTCGGCGCCCTGTACGACAGCCGCTGCCCGTTGGACAAACAACAGGTCCTTGCTTTCACTGCCCGTGCCAAGCAATGGATCCGTAAACACCGTGTACGTTAATGAATCATCTGCTCCTCGACATAGCCGCCAATATGCAGCATCTGCTCCCCGACATGCCCACCGGCATGCACTTCGTGATTGCCTACAAGTGGGTATTCTTCCTCCTGCCGCTACCGCTGCTGGTATTTCTTGTGTTGCCGCCATTCCGGAAACGCAAGTCGGCGTTATTGGCACCGTTCTACTGGCGTGCCGCCGCCGTATCCGGACAACATGCCCGTCGCAGTTCGTGGATCAGTCGCCGCAGTATCCTGGCCTGGATCACGCTCTCGCTTTGCTGGGTACTACTGCTGGGCGCGGCATCGTCACCCCGTTTTGAAGGACAGCCGGGTAAAAAAACACGTACCGTCCGTAGCTTCCTCGTCGCCGCCGACATCTCCTTCAGTATGGCACAACGCGACTGGACACTCGCGGGCAAGACCATGACCCGCTGGGAAGCCATCCGCTTCCTGCTCAAAGACTTTATCGCAGCACGGAAGAGTGATCAGATCGGTCTCGAAATGTTCGCCACCCATGCCTATCTCCAGGCGCCGTTGACGACCGACCTCGAAACCGTCAACTGGCTCCTCGACCAAACCGAAGTCGGCATGGCCGGCCAGATGACCAGTATCGGCGAAGCCATCGCTTTCGGTATTAAGATATTCCAACAAGACACCATCAAACAACGCGTCATGCTACTGATGACCGACGGAGTGGATGGCGGGACAGACATATCCCCGCTCGACGCGGCCGTGGCTGCCAAGCGCGACAGCGTCACCATCTACACCCTCGGTATCGGTACCACCGCCACTGGCGGCTATGCCATCGACGAAAAACTACTTACGGAGATTGCTGAGACTACCGGCGGGAAGTACTTTCGCGCCGATAGCGAACAGGAGATGCAAGCAGTCTATGCGGAGCTGAATAAACTACAGCCGGTTGTTTTTGAGGAGAACACCTATAAACCTATTGTGTTGCTATACATGTATCCGCTCGGGCTGGCGCTGTTACTCTCGCTGGCATATTACCTGTTGAGCGGACTGTTCCGCCTGCTCCGCGAGGCGGCTTTCAATAGTCAACCGCCCCACCATCGCAAGCGATGGTCCCCCCCGCCTTTCAAGGCGGGGAGCCAGGATACCCCAGACTCTCTCCGAGATACACCAGAGTCCCTCCGAAATAGCGATAAGAGCAACCAAAGGAGTTACGATGAAAGTTACAAGGAAAGTAACCAAGGAAATAGCGATGAGAGTAACCGGGGAAGTAGTGATGAGAGTAACTCGGCTCCCCGCCTTGAAAGGCGGGGGGGACCATCGCTTGCGATGGTGGGGCGGTTGATCATTCTGCCTTCCATTGATTGGCATGCCTTTCATTTCCTGCGTCCATGGGCGTTATGGTTGTTTATACCGTTAGTCATTGTTCTTGTTATCCTGATTCTGGGGAATGTGGAGCAACGACAGTGGAAGAAGGTTATTACTCCGGCGTTGCGGCCGTTTATGTTCAGTAAGGGCAATGCGAAGGCGATTATATTGCCGTTGGCATTCCTGGCTATCTGCCTCAGTAGTATGATCCTCGCTTTGGCCGGCCCCACGTGGAAGATGCGCCAGATACCGGGGGAAAAGATACCGTCTGTGGTAATGATAACGCTTGATCTGTCGAAGTCGATGCTTGCCACCGACATCCAGCCCTCCCGCCTGGGACGGGCGAAGATGAAGATTGCCGACTTTGTCGATGCCAATCCCCGTGCCCGTGTCGGCCTGATCGCCTATGCCGGTACACCACATGCCGTCCTTCCCTTTACGGCCGACTACAAGCTGATCAAGCACCACGCCGCCAGCCTCGAAAACTGGGCGATGCCCATCCAAGGCACCAACCTGCCCCTCTGTCTAACGTTGGTCGACACCATGATGCAACACGTCGAAGCCCCCAGCACCATCCTGCTGATGACCGACGTGATCGACGACGCCGAGGCTGCTGCCCTGACCGACTTTATCAACAACTCCATCCACCGGCTGGAGATCCTGTTATTCTCTATCCCCGGTGGAGCCCCTGTCCCGGATGTGCCCGGTGTTGAATCCAAGCAGTCGCCCACCGCCCTGTCCAACATGCAGCAGAACAAAAAGATACATATCACCACTATCACCCTCGACAAGTCGGACGTGGAAGGCATCGCCAAACGTATCAGCGACAACCTGATGTTCGAAAAAGACACAAAAGAGAATGCCAAAGACTGGGACGACAAGGGTTGGGTACTGCTCATCCCCGCCCTGTTGATCACCCTCTTCTGGTTCCGTAAGGGCTGGGCTGTGTTCTGGAGTCTGGCCCCGTTCCTGCTGTTGAGCATCACCTCATGCAGCGTAGACAGTAAACACGCGGATTGGTGGTACACCGACAACTACCAGGGTGAGCTCTGGTCGGAGAAAGGCGATTACGGGAAAGCCGCCGTTCTCTTCAGCGACGACTCCCACAAGGCGATGGCTTACTACAAAGCCGGCGACTTCCAATCGGCCGCCGTCCTCCTGTCCGAAGACACCACCGCGAATGGTCGCTACAACTACGGCCTCACCCTCACCCGTCTCGGTCTGTATGACGACGCTATCACCGCCTTCCGACAGGCGGCCTCCGAAGATCCTTTGTTGGGCGACCGTGTGTCGCACAATATCGACGCCGCCAAGCTGATGCAGGACCAGGCGCACAGCGTATTGCAATTCCAGCCCCACCCAAACCAACTCGACAGCATTCTTAAAAATACGGAGAAAAGCAAATTGAAAGAGCGCAAACCCACGTCGGAAGATGAGAAGTTGAGTTCCGACACCGAAGTCAAGAAGATGCCCACCAGCGGCGACCGCCTCTCCGACGAAGTCGCCAGCGACATCCACCGCGCCAAAGAACAGAAGTTCCCGCCCAAAGATTTTAAGATGGATACCCCCGAGTCTATCGAAACCAAAGTATTGATGCAGAAGACGAACAACGACCCGGGTGAATTCCTCCATCGCCGCTTCGAGATCCAGCAACAGAAGTATTATCCCACCATCAAGCAGGGAAAAGAAACGTGGTAAAAAGTAACGAAGATGAAACGAAATATTCTATTGTGTGTTTTTCTGTGCGCCCTTCTGCCGTTCGCCCCAAAGGCGACGGCTACGGCACATGTCAGCGTGGAACTGAACCGCAGCACCGTATTCGTGCAACAGCCCTTCCACGTCACTATCACCGTCTACACCACTACCTGGTTCACGGCTCCGCCCGTGTTCGGCAACCTACAGATCCCGAACGCCTTTATCGTGCCCTTCGACCAGACACAGCCGGGTATGTTCACCATCGGCGGCAAGCAGTATCCCGGCGTGCAGTTTTACTATATTGTCTTTCCGTACAGCACCGGCAACTATACCGTCCCGCCGATCGAAGTGACCGTACAAAGTCCGCCCGAAGGTAGTTCCACCGCCCAACAGCAGATACTCAAGACCGATCCGAAATCTTTTACCGTCAACGACATTCCCGCTTCGCTGAAGAAAATGGGCGCCTGGTTTGTCGCTCGCGACGTTACCATGCATGAGCAATGGAGTCCGGCACTCGACGCCCCGAAGGTAGGCGATGTCGTCCGCCGCACCCTCACCATCGACGCTCAGGGCACCCTGCCCCAGTTCATCCCCAACCTCTCCGAACAGGAGAACGTAGATTGGGCCAGTACCTACCCGCAAGAACCCGTCCTCACCGACACCCGTGCCGGTGGTGATGCCAACGGCCGCAGCGTGCAAACTATCACCTACCTGTTGGAGAAAGCCGGCGACTTCACCCTCCCCGGCATCACCCTCTCGTATTGGAACCCATACACCGCCCGCACCGAAACCCATACCATCGATGCCCGCAAGGTGCATGTTGCCGACAACCCCAACCTCGGTATCCTCACCACCCTGAAGGATAGCCTCAACGCTACCGTCTCGCCCTCGGCTGCTGCCGCTGCGCACGAAAAGAAAGCATTCACCATCCTCGGCATGTCGTGGTATGCCTTCACCGGCATCGCCCTTGCCTCGGCCGGCATCGGATGGCTGTTGATCCGCTTCGCCATCCGCCTGCAGCAGGCGCACCGTATCCGCCGACAGAACTACCTCCGTAGCGAACGTCACCTTTTCGACCTCTTCCGGAAGTCCAATGGCAACGCCTATGCTTTCCTCCACACCCTGTATGCGTGGTGGGACAGCTACGCCAGTCGCCCCTCACCCTCCATCAGCGCCTCGCTCATCGCCCAATCGAAGCCCGACCAAGCCGCCACCTTCAGCCGCTTCTTCGACCGCTTCCTCCATCGCCAACCGACAGGTGGCGATGCCTCATCGCTCAAAGCCTCCCTCACACAGCTCCGCAAAGAGATCGAATCCCGCGAAAGCGGCAAGGATGGGTATTTCCCGCTGTGAATATCTTCTCTTTTTTTTATGTATATCTTCTCACTCTTTCTTCACGACTTCGCTCCAGTTCGCTATCTTCTGGATTTCATCAATAACCAGAATAACACTGTCCCAACCATTACTCACTTTCAAACTGCGAACAGCCGCCCAACAATTCGAAAGCCAGGCACTATTCGTTGCCGGCACATTATCGGCAGAGAATAACTGAGTTTCGGGATGTTTTTTTGTTATTTCGGTAATAATTCGGTAAAAACACAAAAGAAAAAATCGCTAATCGATTGATAATTCAACGATTAGCGATTTAAAAAGTGACCCGGGTGGGAGTCAAACCCACGACCTTCAGAACCGGAATCTGACGCTCTATTCACTAAGCTACCGAGCCAAAGACGGTGCAAAAGTACGTATAATCATTTAGTTTAGCAAATGGATGGATAAAATAATACATTCTGATATTTTGCATGGGATACACCGCATAACACTGGCATTTTGCAAATTAAAGCGGATGGTTTGTTGCTATTTTTGCGGAAAGGTGTAACTTTGCCGGTCATATTATTCGGATAATAAAAAACACAGTATACAGATTATGAGTTACCTGATCAAGCCTGCCGGATACAAGGCGATCCTGAATCTTCCCCAGACAGAGATGGGGATTAAGATGATCAAAGACTTCTTCCAGCAGAACCTCTCATCGGAATTACGTCTCCGCCGTATCACGGCACCACTATTCGTACTCAAAGGTATGGGGATCAACGATGACCTGAACGGCACCGAACGGGCCGTCACCTTCCCGATCAAAGACCTGAACGACACCCGTGCCGAGATCGTCCATTCGCTGGCCAAATGGAAACGCCTCACCCTCTCCGAATACGAAGTGGAGGAAGGCTTCGGTATCTATACCGATATGAACGCCATCCGTTCCGACGAAGAATTAGGCAACCTCCATTCGCTCTATGTCGATCAATGGGACTGGGAACGTGTCATGAACGAGGACGAACGGAAGGTGGAATTCCTCAAAGAGATCGTCCGCCGTATCTATGCTGCCATGGTCCGTACCGAATATATGGTGTACGAAATGTTTCCTGATATCAAGCCCATCCTTCCCCAACATATCCACTTTATCCATGCCGACGACCTGCTGCGTAAATACCCCGGTTATACGCCGAAGGAACGCGAAGACGCCATCTCCAAAGAATACGGCGCCGTCTTTATCATCGGTATCGGCTGCAAGCTAAGTAACGGGGAGAAGCATGACGGACGTGCGCCGGACTACGACGACTGGTCGACCATCGCCGAGAACGGACAGACCGGACTCAACGGCGACTTGCTCGTATGGGACGATATTCTGAACCGTAGCATGGAACTCTCCTCCATGGGTATTCGCGTAAACAAGGAAACCCTGCTGCGTCAACTGGCCCTCACCGGATCAGAAGACCGCAAGGAACTCTATTTCCACAAACGCCTGCTCAGCGGCGCACTGCCCCAGAGTATCGGCGGGGGCATCGGACAAAGCCGCCTCTGTATGTTCTACCTGCGTAAAGCACATATCGGCGAGATCCAAGCCAGCATCTGGCCTGAAGACATGCGCCGTGAAGCACAACAAGCCGGGATGTTGTTGATCCAGTAAGGACTAGAGCCACCCGTTTTAACGACCACCTCTAATTACCATCCCATGATAGACGTTAAGATCGAACAAAGCTGGAAAGAACGGCTAGCCGGAGAATTTGAAAAAGACTACTTCAGACTGCTGACCGACTTCGTGCGGCATGAATACGCCAGCACAAAGGTATATCCTCCGGGACCGTATATCTTCAATGCGTTCGATCATTGCCCGTTCGACAAGGTGAAAGTCGTGATCCTCGGGCAGGATCCCTATCATGAACCGGGACAGGCACACGGCCTTTGCTTCTCCGTACAGGATGGCACGCCTTTCCCTCCGTCGCTGGTAAATATCTTCAAGGAAATAGAAAGCGACCTGGGTAAAGCCGTACCTTCAACCGGGAACCTTACCCGTTGGGCCGACCAAGGCGTGTTACTGCTCAACGCCACGCTCACCGTCCGTGCCCACCAAGCCGGTTCACATCAGCATAGAGGATGGGAAACCTTTACCGACGCTGTCATCCAACGGCTGGCCGCCGAGCGCGACCATATCGTCTACATTCTCTGGGGATCCTACGCACAACGGAAAGGCGCCATCGTCGATCCGTCGCGCAACCTCGTCCTTAAATCGCCGCACCCCTCTCCCCTTTCCGTCTACCGTGGCTTCTACGGATGCAAACATTTCAGCCAGGCAAATGCCTACCTGTCAGCGACGGGGCAAACCCCGATCAACTGGTAGAAAAATCAAATTAACTGGTAATAAAACAGTAAGGGGATCAATACCACTTCTGCGCGTCGCGGTAGTTGCTGCTCTTGTCGTATTTGAGGTCTTTCAGCAGCGCTGAGCTGACGGAAATGGAGAAAGAATACGATTTATAGGGACCCACCGGCACAAGACTTGCCGTCATCTGGAAGCAGTGCATGTTACGCGTCAGGTTCATCGTCATGAACGGGAACGACTTGGTTTTGATATTATAGGACGAGTTGAAATTGATGCGCCAGTTCTTCGTCGGCTGGATATTCCCATTCAGCGAAATTATCGGTTCACCAAAACTATACTTGTATTCCATCTTCTTTTTGTCGAATTCACCGTAGCCAACCGACATGGTATAACTGAGTGACAGGCTCCAAGGTATGGTAGTAGCCAGATACCCGTCCGAATCATATTCTCCGGTTTCTGTCTTCTGATCCCTGCGCATACGGGTAGCCTTCTCGGCGGTATTCTCATTCATGGCATCCGGACCGAAATCTTCATTTTCTCCTGCAAACGGATCCGGGGGAGGAGGCGTATCGCCGGTATCGTCTTCACTCTTGCCACCAAACAGCTTTTTGAACGTATCGTTGTTGAATGTATAAGCAAAGTTCATAGAGGTTCCCTTGAACCGGGGGAAACCACCACTGCTCCAGCGAGGCACATTAATGCGCACAGGGCTGCCAGAGCTATTGAGGCCGTATCGGTAGGTTTCGAAACCGGCTTGTAGCTGCAACGTATAGCTCTTGGTCAGCTTCAAACGCAGATTCACCGACAGATCGCTCCATTTCAGCGAGTCGGCGGCCATATTATAACTCATCCCTCCCGACAGGTTATCGATCAGGCTGATCTTTCGCGTCTCGACGGAATCCGATTTCGCTTTGAGCTTCGCTTCGAAGTTATTGGCAATGCTGAAGTTAATACTTCCTGATTTACCCGACTGTCCGGGGATACTTCCGTTATGCGCAAAAGGCGAATACTTGCCAAACTGGATCTCGCCGTTAGCGTCCATGTACGAGTACGGCTGCCAATAGCCATAGCGCGAGTCACCAAAGTCGGGCGTCGCACTGAAACTCACCGACGGCTCAAACCGGTGGCGGATCATCTCCATCCCAAAAAAAGGGATGACAGGCTTAAAGAAACCATAAACCGTGGTCGAAGCCGATACCGACATATTATAATCCCATATACGATAGAAGCCATACGTCGTATCTGCGGGCATCAGCCGGTTAGCCTGCGTGCTCCATTCCTGATCGATCTTGCTCGTATACCACCGTTCCTTATAGTTAAATGTAGGCGAGATATTCAGATAGTTGAAAAGCGAGAAGGTCGCTGACACCGGGATTGAATGCTCCATCGAGTTCTTCCAGTCCTTGATAATGTTCGACTTCATCAACAGGTATTCCTTCGTCTGGATGCTATTATGGAAGTAACCGGTATACGACATACTGATCTTCTCATACCAGCGTTCGTTGCTTCCAACGGCATTCTTCCGTTTGAACGGATAAATACGGCTCATGGTAACCGACACATTCGGAAGTGTCAGCGAGATGATCGTATCCTTTGCCACCTGGTTCACATTGGCCGTGGCCGAGATGGAGAAAGGGCTGTTGGGGAAACGCTTCGTGATATTGACCGAAGAACTCTTCGTGTTCTGCGTCATGTTACCGTTATAATGGCTCTGCGTATTATTACGGTCATAACTCGAGGTAGAGAAGTTGACACTGGCGGAGAAGTTCATATACGGGTTGGCTTTCGAATCCTGCGTATGCGTCCATTGCAGTTTGAAGTCTTTGGTCAGGCTGTAGTCGCTGGTCTTATCTTTCGGCAGGTTGGGAATCTTATCGCCCGTTTGGGTCACCAGGTACGATGCATTGAAGCTACCCGAGAACTTATACCGCTTCTTATAGTTCGACCGTGCACTAAGCCCCCACGATCCTTTGGTATATATTTCACCTGTCAGCGCCAGATCCATATAGTCGCTAAGGGCGAAATAGTATCCTCCGTCACGCAGGAAATAACCGCGCGTCGACTCATCCCCGAACGTCGGCATCAGGATACCTGACGAATACGAGTCGGTAAACGGGAAGAAGCAGAAAGGCAACGCCAACGGCAACGGCACATCTTCAATCACCAGATACACCGGCCCCGTCACAATATTCTTACCCGGGCGCACTTTGGCTTTTGTCATCTGGATATAGAAGTGGGGATGATCGTGTTCGTCGCAGGTCGTATATTTACCACCGAGCATATTCATAATGTTATCGGGCATCTTCTTTGTCTGCCCGGCCGTCACATAGCCTTCACCCTGCTGGGTGATCACATCGGTGATATATCCTTTCTCTGTTTTGAAATTATAACGCATCACTTTCGACTCGTATTCCTCGTCGCCGTTCTTGAACAAAGGATAGCCGAACTCCTGCCCGATCGAGTCAAGACCGAATTTGGCCACAACGATACTGCTATCCATACTAATCTCGATCAATTCGCTCTGCAGGTCGATATTCATGTACTTCACGTTGCTTTCACCGTAGAGGTAGGCCCAGTTCTTTCCCGTCATCACGACAGAGTCTGAGGCCACATAGGTAACGGGGGCTTCGAGGGGACTCTTCTTTACCTTGGTAGAATCGGTAGCGATAGCAGCCGTATCCGTGGGGAGCGTACCCGCAAGGCGGGCCGGTAGTGAATCGGCCGTCATTGTATCCGCAGGTAAGAGGACAGACACTGAGTCGGCATGTGCCACACTCGCCGCAGAAGGCACCACCTCCTGTGCAAAGGCACATAAAACTCCCGTCAGGGTCAACAGCAGGATAATCAGTTTTCTGTCCATTTGTATATTTAGGAAATGCAAAGGTATAATAAAATAGTAACTACCCTTTGATTATTCCCCTAAAAAGCGTTTACACCAGCCGTCAAAGCGGGCAACTGTCTCCGACCCGTACCGTTCGAGGCTCTTATGGATTTTCTCTACCGGTTTCTCTTTCTGCAAGTTCGTTTTACTGAAAAACTTATCGGCAAAGCAGATCAACTGCTCTTCATCCGACACGGGGAGCATATCCCGGTGCGGCAGAGGAAGCTGTTGCTGCTCAATCATTTCGAGGGAGAGGCCGGTGCCTGTATGCCGTTCGCTCACCAGTGCATGGCGCGGATAACCTTCCTTGCGGAGCAGGTCGGCGCCCAGGTAGCCGTGGCAGATGTAAGGTGCCTCGCCCGTGCAACCAATCTCTGGGGCATTACACAGGAAAACACCGAGATCATGCAGCATCGCGGCCTCTTCGATAAACGCCATATCCCATGCCATTTCGGGATGCATGCGGGCGATGGCCAACGCTTTATCGGCCACAGAACGACAATGGACGACCAGGATACGATAGGCTTCCGAGTCTTCCGGATAATACCGGCTGATGATTTCGTAAGGGTTCATAGGCTGCTGTTTTCCTTTTTGTGTGGCAAAAGTAGCCTTTTCCTGTACGTTGCCTGCATTTGGACACCCAATAAATGTAAAACCTTCCATAAAATTCCGTATTATTGTGCCAATTTTACATCAAACAGGTAGAGCGATATGAGACGAATCTTGTGTATTACGGCATGTTGTGCCGCGAGTATAATCCCTTTTGTGTCGATGGCACAGCGGAGTCTGACAGTAGATGATCTGGTCAACTGGCGACGGATCACCGACCAACGCTTGTCGGACGACGGCAAGTGGGCCGGCGTTAAAGCCGAACCTGGGGAAGGCGATGCCACCATCCGCCTGTATAACGCACAAGGGACGGAAGTAGCCTCCTACAGTCCGGCCAGCAAAATCGAGTTTGCCGCCTCATCGCAGTATGCACTCGTCACCCGTGTCACGGCTAAGGCCCTCGCCGATTCATTGAAGCTGCGGAAGACCAAAGACGACGAAATGCCGATGAATACCCTCATTATCCGCCATACCTCTGGCAAGGAAGAGACCATCGACTCCCTCAAAAGCTACCTGCTGGCCGAGCGCGCCGACTGGATGACCTACCAACGGGGACGAAAAGACTCCACGCTGCACATCCGCTCGCTCGACGGCAACCGTACCTATCACTACCCGGCTGTCAAGGAATATAAGTTCGCCAAGAAAAGCGGCACAATCTATTATGTATCCGGAGGCGATACCCTCGGCACGAAAGCCGGTCTGTATACCTTCCTGCCTGAAAAGGGCATAACGACGCTGGTAAAGGAAGGCAACGGCGTATTCAAGCAGATCGCCCTCAGTGAAACGGGCGACCGGTTGGCTTTCCTCTACTGCGAAGAAAAAGACTCGGTCTATAAGGCGCTCGACCTCTGGTTGTCCGTCGCCGGACAACCAGCCACGACAGTGGCCACACGCAGCCACAAAGCCCTCCCCGCCGGATGGGTGCTGAGTGAACATGGCACCGTCAGCTTTTCAGCGAATGGCAACCGTCTCTTCTTTGGCAGTTCGCCCGAACCGCAGCAGAAAGATACCACCCGCCTGGACAGCGACTTCCCGGGCGTGCAGGTGTGGAGTTGGAACGAACCGGTGCAATACACCGTCCAAATGTTCAACAAAGCCGCCGACCTGAAACGCAGTTACCGTGCGGTCTATAACCTTGCCGCCGGCACGTTGTTCCAGCTCGCCGACGAAGAGCTGCCCGACTGCCAATTGGCCGACGAAGGGAATGCGCCGACAGCCCTGCTCACCACCTCCCGCCCCTACTCCCTGTCGTCGATGTGGGAATACCGGACACGCTCCGACTATTACACCGTCTCCCTCGAAACCGGTGAACGCCGCTTGCTCCGTCGTGCCGATTACGGCCAGCTCCGTCTCTCGCCCCGTGGCACCTACGCCTACTGGTATGCCGATACCGACAGCAGTTGGTACACCCTCTCGCTGGCCGACCGGCAGGAATACCGCCTCACCACCCCCGCCTCTTTCCCTGCCTGGGACGAAGATAACGACGTGCCCGACTACCCATCCGCCCATGGTGCTGCCGGATGGCTGGCCGATGATGCGGCCCTCCTCCTCTACGACCGCTACGATATCTGGCGGTTTGACCCCAAGGCTATCGCAGCTCCCGTCAACCTGACACAGAGCGGACGGAAAGAGAAGATCACCTACCGCCGCATCCGTACCGACCGGGAAGAACGATGGATCGACCTCTCCCGCCCGCAACTCCTTTCAGGGTTCAATGAGACGACCAAGGGATCGGGCTTCTACGAAAGCACCCTCACCAAGCCCACCGCACCGAAAACACTCCTGGCCGGTAACTTCCTGCTGCGCTTCGGCATGAAGGCACGGAACAGCGACGCCGTAACCTACACCGCAGAGACATTTGAACAATACCCCGAAGTCCGCCTGTCGGATCTCCGTTTCCGCAAGCCCATCCAACTCACCCGTGAAGGCAGCCAGCAAGAAGGCATCCGTTGGGGAACAACCGAGCTGGTATCGTGGACATCGGCCGACGGTATCCCCCTCGAAGGCGTCGTATATAAACCCGCCGGTTTCGATCCGACACGGAAGTATCCGATGATCGTCAATTTCTACGAACGGAACGCCGAAACGCTCCACAGCTACCATATGCCCGAGCCGGGACGCTCGACCATCGACTACCATATGTACAACAGCCTGGGTTACATCATCTTCAACCCCGACGTGCGTTACCGCGACGGTTATCCGGGGCAGGACTGCTTCAACGCCGTGATGCCGGGCATCGATTTGCTTGTTGCCCGCGGGTATGTCAACGAAAAAGCCATCGGTGCGCAAGGACATAGCTGGGGCGGCTACCAGGTGGCCTATCTGGCGACGCGCACCAACCGCTTTGCCGCTATCGAATCGGGAGCCCCGGTCGTCAATATGTTCAGCGCTTATGGCGGCATCCGTTGGGGAAGCGGCATGGCGCGTTCGTTCCAGTACGAGCATACGCAAAGCCGCCTCGGCGGCACGCCGTGGACAGCGCCCGAACGTTTTTCCGAAAGCTCGCCCCTCTTCACCATGGATAAGGTACAGACCCCGATCCTGATCATGCACAACGATGCCGACGGGCACGTGCCCTGGTATCAGGGAATCGAATACTTCGTCGCCCTCAAGCGCCTCGGTAAACCCACCTGGATGCTCAATTACACCGGCGAGCCGCACTGGCCGATGAAGATGGCAAACCGGATCGACTTCCAGCACCGCATGCTCCAATTCTTCAACCACTACCTCCAGGGTGCTCCTATGCCTCAGTGGATGCAGGAAGGTGTACCGGCCGTCAAGCAAGACTTTGAATTGGGATATTAATTATTTAATCGCCGGAAGAGGATGATTAGCAATCGAAAATAGTATATTTGTCAGGAGATAGCTTCCGAGCCATGAAAAAGATACTGTTATTCCTTTGCTTGTTATGGGTGGGCCTGGCTTGCTCGGACCGTTCGGCGCCGCAGAAAGCGTTGGAACAGGCTGAATCATACCTGTCCATCCACACGGATAGCGCCCGGGTATACTTAGCTGCCATCCGGCATCCCAACAAGTTGCCGCTCCGCGAACAAGGCATCTACGCCTATATCGACGCTGTTATCCGCGACCGGAAAGAGACGATTCGATACACCGACTCTCTCTTCCTCCATGCCGCCCAGCTGTCGGAAGAAGCAGGCGACATCCCATATACCGTCAAAGCGCTTTTCCAGGCAGCCCGGGTCAACAATATAACCAACCGTCATGCTGTAGCCGACTCCCTGTTGACAAAAGCGCTGGCGATAGCCACCGAGGAGGCCGACCGGCCGCTATTGCTCGAATATGCAGGATACGTCAAACTCAGCCTTGACGAACCGCAGAAAGCCCTTGACCTGCACCTACGGCTATTGGCTGACACCACCGGTTTTTCGAAACAACGGCAAATCAGGGCATTGTCTGCCCTCGCCCAGAGCTACCGCTATACAGGGCAGCCCGACAGTGCCGTGTCCTATTATCAACAGGCTATCCGACTGGCTACAGAGACCGGCCGGCCGGAATATACTCCTTATTACTACTACAGGATCAGCGATATTTACAAAGAAAAGGGGAAAACCCAACCGGCGCTGGCCGCCCTGAAAACAGCCATGGAGACAGATAACCGGCAGGGAGTCGCCTACAACCTGCTGGCACGGGCCATGGTGTTCCTTGCAACACAAGAGAACGATTCGGCCAAGGTCTATCTGCAAAAAGCCCTTCAAAGCGAAGATATGTTTGTGGCCACACGAGCTTCCGAATACCTCGCCAGCCTGTCTGAAGGCGAGAACAACCCGGAGAAAGCGCTGGCAACCTGGCAAAACAGGAAACTCCTGCAAGACCAGGTAACGAATGAAGTATCCCACGATATCATGCGCCGCCAGTTCGAAGCCGAAAAGCTGCGCAACGAGAACAATGAACTCAAACTGAAGAAGAAAGAACAGGACATTTACCTCCTGCTGCTCTGCCTCGCCGTAGCGCTGATCGCCGCCGGCGGTATCATCTTCTATATGCGCGAACGGCGGAGGCGGATGTTCCGCGAACTGAAACTCAAGGAATGGGAACTGCGCGACCAGATCGCACGCCTCGAACATGAACGCGAAGTAGGCACGTTGAACGAACGGGCCACCGTCATGCGTGAACAACTGTTCCGCCAGATGTCGGCCTCCGAAAAGATCCCCTCGCTGAGCGGACGAAAAGGACGGCGCAAAAAACAGGACGAGGCAAAAGAGGAAGAAGAACACGAACTCCGCCGCCTCACCAACGATGAGATAGAAGATGTGGTGACGATGGTCAACAACGTCGCCTGGTCGGGATTCGCCGACCGGCTAAAAGATACGTTCCCCGAACTGAAGAAAAGCGAGATACAGTTCTGCTGTCTGATCCGCGCCGGCGTAACCGTCACAGAACTGGCTGCCATCTACAGCATCACCCAGTCGGCCATATGCCAACGTAAGGTACGTATCAAACGCAACAAGATGAATCTCCACAACGACCGCCGGGTACTCGACGATGTACTGAAAGACTTCGACAATGAGCCTCCCACAGCACCTACTTCCTGAAAATGTCAACTTAACCTTACTACGTCACAACTGTAATCAACTACAAAACAAATAGTTGAGCTTATACAGACAAGTCAAAATGTCAACACTATTCTTTGGCACTCTCTACATCGTTCCTTACTTTTGTTACCACTAACACATCTAAATCTACAGGCGTATGAAACTTCTTACATGTATTACAGGATTCAGTTTGGCCGGGGTGCTACTGTCGTCGTGCGGCAGTACAGGTAATGGAACAGCAGTCGGTGGCGACCCATTAGCCAAGTGTGCCGTCATTGGAAAAATCGAACAAGTAGGCGACAACAAAGTAATGTCGGCCGACCAACGGCTGATGAAAGACTCCATCCGGATGCCCCTCAGTTTCCTGGCGGAAGAAATGGAAATCATCCCACTCGACAACCGGGAAGAGGCACTCGTACCCACGCTCGGCGTGATCCCGTCGGACAACTATCTACTGACAATGGGACAAAAACAAGTTCCATTCAAACTGTTCGACCGTAAAGGCAATTTCATCGCCCATATCGGTTCCTACGGACAGGGACCGGGCGAATACCTCAACGTGTATGATGCGCAGCTTGATGAAGCCCACGACCGTATCTACATCCTGCCCTGGCAGAGCGACAAGCTGCTGGTATACGACTTAAAAGGGAACTCACTTCCTCCGATCCAACTCTGCATGCGTACACCCAAGGCGAAGTTCCATGTGGATGCAGCCACTGAAACCGTTGCCGTTGTTGTCCTCCCCTTCCCCAACCTGCCCGCTGTAGCATGGACACAGGATTTCGCAGGTAACCGGAAGTCGTTTATCGAACCTGGGCACCTGGCTGTACCCTTTGACTTCAGCAATGAGGTAACGACCGATTGTAATATGGATCACTTCGGTGTAAACATCCTCTGCATCGCTCCTACCCGTCCGGATTCATTATATATATACGACTACAAAGCCAGCCTGCTGCGTCCGACCTTCACCATGAAGTTCACGCAGGATCCGATCCCTTGGCATGGATACAACGAACTTCCGGGCTATTACTACGGCGATACGTCGGTTCCGGTTCAAGTAGCTGAAAACACATTCTCCAGTTCCGACCCTATCAATTATATCGTAGACAAGCAAACAGGCAAAGGCGCCTATTGCCGTTTCGTCAATGACTATCTGGGTGACAAGGAAATCGGCCCCTGGCCTAATTTCTCACATGGCTACTACATTGCCAATATGGAGCCGTCTCAATTGTTGGAAGATATCGAAATAGCCCTTCCCAAAACATCCGATCCGGTATGGAAGCAGAAACTCACCGATCTGAAAGCCAAACTCGACGAGAACCAGAACAACTACATCCTGCTGGCTAAGTTGAAACGGTAAAAAGAATCAGATGAAAAAAACTGATCGCTTTCCTCGATTCCGTGGAAAGCGATCAGCAAGTGGTGATCCTCGTCAGATAATCCTCCTTTAATGAAACTGTACGTTGAAGCCGGCGAAGATCTGTAGTTTTGGTTGTCCGCCGCCATAGGAATAAACGGAGTATTGCGGTTCCATAAAGATGTTGAACATACTGTTGTTCACTTTCACCACCTTACCGATACCCAACCCGATGGGAACATTATAGTATCCCTTCTCAAGGTCGAAACTCCACACACCGGTACTACGCAGGTATGTGCCTGCCCCGAGTTGCCACATGAAGAAAAGCTGCGGCGTAAGCAGGTTTACGTTGGGTTTGTCATCATCACCGGCCACTGATATCTGCCAGGTCAACAAGGAACCCACCTGCAGCACAGGATTACTCTTAAAGAAAGCAATAGCCGAAAACCCTGTCTGCCATTTACCCGAACCCAGGTCGCGCGTGGCTGTGGGAAAGGTAAAGGCGGGACCGATACCCAACTCAGGAGCGCCCTCCTTCATCTTGAACTTATAGATCAGGAACATATTGGCGTCATACAGCCCTGACTTGGGACCTGCATTGGGCTCGGCCAACGTCATAAACGGCATCGATGCCCGCACAATAAACGACCCAATCGGCTGCGCATACCGCACCCACGTCATATTCGTCGAAGCATCCGGGGCATCATACAAGCTGGGTGAATAATAATTATGGATGTTAAAAGATTTAATACTCGCCAACGGGTTATTGGCCTGCTTCACCGCTTCTGCATCCGAAGCCGCATTCTGAGCACTTAGCGAAAACGACGCCCCTGCCAACAGTATAGAGAGGCTAAAGAGAATAGTTTTTGAATAAATACGTTTCATTATAATCAATTTTAATGTATTCTTAATCTATTTATACAACAACTTTTTTACTAAAAAGGTTATCCGCAAAAAGGATAAAACCACACGTCGACAAACCCAAGCCCCGTACTTTCAAACCTGTCCGAATCTGAAGCTATTTTGCAACGACACGGCTACCAGCAATAGTTTCATTAGGATGAAACTGTTTGTTTCACCTATTGAAACTGTCTGTTTCACCGTTTGGAACTCGGAGTTTCACCCTATGAAACTGAAAGTTTC
>JAVBUR010000117.1:0-35430 GCA_031555145.1 Tannerellaceae bacterium
TTCATAGGGTGAAACTCCGAGTTCCAAACGGTGAAACAGGCAGTTTCAATAGGTGAAACAAACAGTTTCATCCTAATGAAACTATTGCTGGTAGCTGTGTCGTGGCAAATAGCTTCAGATTCGGACAGACTTGAAACTGAACGATCTTCAATACTGGGGAGATTTGCAACCATCTGCCTGCTACAGGTGCATCTCTGTATTCTATTTCCTATCTTTGCGTACGAAATCAAATCTGTCAGCAATATGCAGTTATCCTTCGATCAAAAAGACATCGAGAAATTTCTGATGATAGGCGATAAAGTCCTGATCAAGCCGAAAAACCCGCAGAGTCAGACCAAGTCGGGCCTCTACCTGCCGCCTTCCGTGCAGCAGGGCGAGAATATACAGGCGGGTTATATCGTCAAAGCAGGCCCTGGTTATCCCCTTCCTTCGCAGGTGGAAGAACACGAGGTGTGGAAGAAGAAGACCGACGAAGTACACTACCTTCCCCTGCAATCGCATGAGGGAGACCTGGCGATCTACCTCCAGAGTGCGGCCTACGAGATCAAGTTCAACGACGAGGCCTACCTTATCGTTCCCCACTCAGCCATCCTGATGCTGATACGCGACGAAGGATTGTTTGAATAATCGTTTTTTCTTTGACAAAATATAAAGACACTACGTATAAATAGTGTACATTTGTGACTTGTGAGAAAAAATACGTTACAAAGTAGCAATTATACACGAAGGAATGAACAAAATTGTAAGCAAGGAATACTTCTCGGCCAATGTAGTCAAGCTGGAAGTCGAAGCGCCCCTGATCGCGCGCAGCCGCAAGGCCGGCCATTTCGTGATCGTGAAGGTGGGTGAAAAAGGTGAACGTATCCCGCTGACCATCGCCGGAGCGGATACCGTGAAAGGAACCATTACGTTAGTGATACAGGCGCTCGGCTCTTCCTCCCGGAAGATTTGCGCGCTGAACGAAGGCGAGTATATCACCGACCTCGTCGGCCCGCTCGGACAGGCTACCCATATCGAAAAGGTAGGCACTGTCGTATGCGCTGGTGGTGGCGTGGGTGTGGCTCCGCTGATGCCGATCGTCGAAGCCTTCCATAAGGCAGGTAACCGCGTGATCGTCGTACTGGCCGCCCGCACGAAAGACCTGATCATCCTCGAAGACCAGATGCGCGCCAACTCCTCGGAAGTGATTATCATGACCGACGACGGCTCGTCCGGTACCAAAGGCCTTGTGACCAACGGTGTAGAAAGCGTCATCAACCGCGAACAGGTAGACCTTTGTGTCACCATTGGTCCGGCCATCATGATGAAATTTGTATCCGCGCTGACAAAGAAATATAATGTACCAACGGTCGCCTCCCTGAACACCATCATGGTAGACGGTACCGGTATGTGCGGCGCCTGCCGTGTGACGGTTGGCGGCAAGACGAAGTTCGTCTGCGTGGACGGCCCCGAATTCGACGCCCACCAGGTGGATTTCGACGAGATGATCATGCGCCTTGGCGCCTATAAGGACGTAAAATAATAATCCCCACAGATGGAAGCACCCATGACAACAAATGAACTAATCGCCGCACGCCGCTCCGAACCCTGGCGGGAAGAGTTGCGCAAGCGCATGAAAAATAAAGAACGCACGGACATTCCCCGTGTACACATGAACGAACTCGATGCCACGTACCGTAGCCGCGTCCGTAACGAAGAAGTCAACCTCGGCCTCAACGCCGAACAAGCGATGCAGGAAGCCAAGCGCTGCCTCGACTGCCCGAACCCGACCTGTATGAACGGTTGCCCGGTCAGCATCAATATCCCCAGCTTTGTGAAGCATATCGAAGTCGGTGAATTCCTCAACGCTGCCAAGGTGCTGAAGGAAACGAGCGCCCTGCCTGCTGTCTGCGGACGTGTATGTCCGCAGGAAAAACAGTGCGAGCGCGAATGCATCCACCTGAAGATGAAGAAGGAACCGGTCGCTATCGGTCACCTCGAACGCTTTGCCGCCGACTATGAACGCGAAAGCGGACAGATATCCGTCCCCGAAGTCGCCGCACCCAACGGCGTGAAGGTGGCCGTTGTCGGTTCAGGCCCTGCCGGACTTTCTTTCGCAGGCGATATGGTGAAGATGGGCTACGACGTGACCGTCTTCGAGGCCCTCCACGAGATCGGCGGCGTATTGAAATACGGCATCCCCGAATTCCGCCTCCCGAACAAGATCGTGGATGTGGAGATCGACGGGCTGCGACGGATGGGCGTCAAGTTTATCTCCAACTGCATCGTCGGCAAGACGATCAGCTATGACGACCTCCATACGGATGGCTTCCAGGGTATCTTCGTCGCCAGTGGCGCCGGTCTGCCTAACTTTATGAATATCCCGGGCGAGAACCTCGTCGGTGTCATGTCGTCGAACGAATACCTCACACGCGTCAACCTCATGGATGCCGCCAACCCCGAAAGCGATACCCCCGTTTGGATGGGCGACAAGATCGCCGTCATCGGTGGTGGTAATACGGCAATGGACTCTGTCCGTACCGCCCGCCGCCTGGGTTCGAGCCGTGCCATGATCGTCTATCGCCGCAGTGAGGAGGAAATGCCCGCCCGTATCGAAGAGGTGAAGCACGCCAAGGAAGAAGGAATCGAATTCCTGACGCTCCATAATCCCATCGAATACATCGGCGACGAAAACGGACGTGTCCGTCAGATGCGCCTACAGAAGATGATGCTCGGTGAGCCGGATGCTTCCGGACGCCGTAGCCCGGTGCCCATCGAAGGGGCGATCGAAACGATCGATGTGGACGGTGTGATCGTCAGTGTCGGTGTATCGCCGAACCCGCTTATCCCGAGTGCCTTCCAGGGACTCGAAGTGAGCCGTTGGGGAACGATCATCGTCAACCAGGATACCATGCAGTCGGCTTTGCCCGATGTGTATGCCGGAGGCGACATCGTGCGCGGAGGGGCTACCGTGATCCTCGCCATGGGTGACGGACGCAAAGCCGCCGCCGCCATGCACGCCCGTTTGCAGGAACACTAATAACACAACCATATGAAACGACACAAGGGACTATACCTCGTATTTCTCCTCTTGTTGATGGTAGCTGCCATGCCGGAGGCTTTTGCACAAAAGCCCCGGCTGCGATTGGGAGCCGAGCGGCTCGATGTCATCACGCAACTCACCGACGGCAAGCGCGTAGCCCTGGTAGTAAACCAGACCTCTATCCTTGAAGACCGGAACATCCATCTGCTCGACGCCCTCGTGGCCGAACGTGTGGATATCCGTAAGATTCTCGCGCCCGAACACGGCTTCCGCGGAACGGCCGACGCCGGCGAACTGGTGAAAGATACCCGCGACCAACGTACCGGTATCCCCATCGTCTCCATCTACGGCAAGTCGCGTAAGGTCTCGCCTGAGATGCTGGCTGATGTCGATGTGGTCATCTTCGATATCCAGGACGTGGGCGCCCGCTTCTATACCTATATCAGCACCATGCATTATGTGATGGAAGCCTGTGCGGCGAACAACAAGGAATGTATCGTGCTCGACCGCCCGAACCCGAACGACTTCGTCGACGGGCCGATGATGCGCCCGGGCTTCGAATCGTTTGTCGGTATGCATCATATCCCGGTGTTGCACGGCCTGACAGTCGGTGAACTCGCCCGCATGATCAACGGCGAAGGTTGGCTTACCTCCACGCCCGGCACCTGCCGCCTCGAAGTGGTGGCGATGGAGAACTGGAAACACGGTGACCCCTACTGGCTGCCTGTCAAGCCCTCGCCCAACCTGCCCAACGACCAGTCGATCCGCCTGTACGCTTCGCTCTGCCTGTTTGAGGCGACGAACGTGAGCATCGGCCGGGGAACCTACTTCCCCTTCCAGGTGATCGGTGCGCCGGATGCGAAATATGGCACCTTCCGCTTCACGCCTGTCTCCCTGCCGGGCTTCGATACCAACCCGCTGCAGAAGAACAAGGAATGCTATGGGGTAGACCTGCGTGAACAGCCGTTCGAAGGCGGTTTTACACTCCGCTTCTTCCTCGAATTCTACGCGAAAGCAGGCAAAGACCAGGCCTTCTTTTTCTCGCGCCCTGGCTGGTTCGACACGCTGACCGGATCGAAGGAAACTCGTACGCAGATCATCCGCGGTATGTCGGAAGATGAGATCCGAGCCTCCTGGCAGAAAGACCTCGACGCCTACAAGGCCATGCGGAAGAAGTACTTGCTGTATAAGGATTATTGAACCGAAGCTTTCTTCATCCGTCTCATACCGCTTGCGTTAAGGAGCGCTTTGCGCGACGATTCCCCTCTTGCAAAGCGCTCCTTAGCGTAAGCGGTATAAGCATTAATAATAAACATATAAATTAAGAACAAACAAATGAGTCCTTTCTATAGGGCAACTATTTACTAATAATTTAAACGAATTTCAAATGAGAAAAGAAAGACCGTGCCAGCCAGGCGCTGTCCGTTTCCGCCGTTTCATGCGGAAAGGGTATGCGGCGTTCCGGAGCCTGCACCGAGTAGTCAACATTGGCGTCGTCGCTATCGGCGTGTTGAGTTTTGCCTTACCTGATTCGGCTAACGGGCAGCAGATGATCCGCCAGGCGGAAGCCCAGGAAGAGACGCCTATCGAGTTGGATGAGCTTGAGGTGACCGCCTCCCGTGCCCCGATCGCCCTCAACCAGGCGGCGAAGATCGTGACCGTAATTACCGCTCCCGAGATTGCGTCGTCGCCTGTTACCAGTATCCAGGAACTATTAGCTTACGCCGCCGGCGTCGATGTACGGCAGCGCGGAGCGGGGGGAACCCAATCCGACATCTCCATCCGTGGAGGCACCTTCGACCAGATTGCCGTACTGCTCAACGGCGTCAATCTCTCCAACCCACAGACCGGACACTATAGCTTCGACCTTCCGGTCAACCTCTCCGACATCGAACGTATCGAAATCCTTTCCGGCCCCTCTTCGCGCATCTTCGGCGCATCTGCCTTTGCCGGAGCCATCAACATCATCACAAAAACAGCCACGTCCAACAGCTTCTCGACCGACAACTACGCCGGGATGTATGAGACCTGGAAGGTGGAAGCCGGCCTCGATCAGGCGTCGTCGCACTTCCACCAGCGTCTGTCGGCAGGCTATGCCTCGTCGGGCGGTTACCGGCCGAATACCGGCTACCGGCAGTTGAACGCCTTCTGGCAATCGGAGGTACCGACTTCCTCGGGCGACTTCCGCTTCCAGGCCGGCTATAACGACAAGGCGTACGGGGCGAACAGTTTCTACTCGGCTGCCTATCCCAGTCAGTACGACCATACGCGCCGTTTCTTCCTCTCGGCCGGTGGAGAGACGAAGGGACGCATCCGCCTGATCCCACGGGTCTATTGGACACGCCACTTCGACAACTACGAGCTGATCCGCCACGAAGACAAGGGGCACAACTACCACGAGACCGAAGTCTATGGCGTCACCCTCAATGCTGTCGCCGATTGGCTGGCGGGACGTACGACGGCGGGCATGGAGTTCCGCAGCGAAGGCGTCCGCAGCAACGTGCTCGGCCTGCCGATGCCGGCTCCCATCGACGTGCCTTTTACCGACGGTGCCCAGTACCTGAAGAGCTATCAGCGTACGAACGTCAGCTACTTCCTCGAGCACAACGTCCTGCTCCAACGCTTTACGTTGTCGGTGGGTGTATTGGCGAACTACGTTTCCACACTTAACCAGGGCATGCGTTTCTACCCCGGTATCGATGCCTCGTACCGCATATTAGATAATGTACGCGTATACGGCAGTTGGAACAAGGCGCTGCGCATGCCTACCTTCACCGACCTCTTTTATGAAAGTCCGGTGATCCTGGGGAATCCCAACCTACGCCCCGAAGAGAGCGAAGCCTTCGAAGCAGGCATTAAATACGCCAACCATTTCCTCCGCGGTCATGTAGCCGGCTTCTATCGCAAGGGTACGGACATGATCGACTGGGTCAAGAAGCGCCCGGAGGATGTATGGGAAAGCCGGAACCTGACCAGTGTCGATAACCTCGGCGTCGAGACTGCTCTCACCCTGTTGCCTCGCGAGTTGGCAGGTGACCGTTTCTTCGTCGAACGCCTCACGCTCGGCTACGCTTATATCCATCAAAACAAGGACAGCGAGGACTGGATCTCCAACTACGCCCTCGAATACCTCCGGCATAAGTTCACCGCCCGGCTCGACCACCGAATCTGGCGCTATCTTACCGCCACCTGGCAGATGCGTTGGCAGGATCGCGTCGGTGGTTATACCCGGTATGAAAATGGGCAAAAGGCGGATGAAGTTCCTTATGAACCGTATGCCGTGACTGATCTCCGGATCAACTGGCAGCGCCGGAAGCTTACAGTATATGCCGAAGTAAACAACCTGTTTGATGTCGGATATTATGACCTCGGCAATATTCCGCAGCCGGGTATTTGTGTCCTGGCGGGCTTCAGTTATAAACTTTCATGGTAGGTAAATCTATCAGGTAAAGTACTGATTCGTAAAACTGTTGCAGATATGGCACAGATTGTAATTTTGATACATGTCAAACCGTAAATATTGTGTTTTTGGAACACGGAATTGTGTTTTTGGAACGCGAGATTACTGTTCGGTTACTACTTTTGTTCGCGGATAGATGTTCGCACTCACATATTGCTCTCATTGAAAAGTGCCTGATTTGATGTCTTGTTGTGAGCAAGATGATAGGAATACCTATGAAGTAACACCATGTATTATAACAGTAATCTATACCATATGAAATTTGCAACATATTTCGTCGTATTCCTGTTCACCGCCGTAACAGGGAGTGCAGAAAATGCCTACAACTGGTTTGACTCCAACCACAAGGCAAACAGTAAATTTACCATATCCTCAGCCGCCCAACTGGCCGAATTGGCGCATATCGTCAATGGTACATCAACCCGGTTTGGGAAGCATGATTTCAAAGGCGATACCATTGTTCTCGGCAATGGTATCGACCTTGCCGGCTGGCTCAGTGAAAATACCGACCAGCATCGGGGTTGGATGCCGATCGGCCTCGGCCGGGATGCCAAAAAGACGGATATCTTCAACGGCACGTTCGACGGCCAAGGGCATACGATCTCCGGTCTCTGGATCAACCGCAGCATCGAAGATAATATCGGACTGTTCGGCTATATCGGTTGCTTTTCCATGATACATGACCTGATGGTTACCGTCGATACCGATCAGGGAGGTGTGAATGGTTTTCAGGCCGTAGGTGGATTGACGGGGAATAATATGGGCAAGATTGTCCGTTGTGCTGCCATTCCGGTATGGGCTTCCTCCGAACAGGCGATGGTCACGGGTGTCCTTGGTGCCGGTGGATTAGTAGGCTACAATATCTGTGGATCTCTTTTCGACAGCTATGCTTCGGGTGTGGTGATGGGTGTCAACAGCCTCGGCGGATTGGTAGGGGGTAATGAATATGAGTGTACCCTCTTCAACTGTTATGCTACCGGTGCGATTATCGGCCGACGGATAGGTGAACTGGCTCCGACAGCCCAAATGGACGAGGGTTATATTGGCGGATTAGCTGGCTATAACGCCGGCAGGTTCGGTTGCTGCTATGCCGAAGGAGTAGTCACCGGCACACAGACCGGTATCTATATCGGTAGCCTGATCGGAGAGGATGTGCATGATGTCTCCGGCAATCTCTTCCCGCCGGACGGGAAGATATACGCCACCCTCGATATTCCCGACATCAGCCCCTTGAGTATTCTGTTCGAGCCCAAGCCTGCTGCCAAGTTCGAATGGGCGATTACACTGCCGGAAACCGTTCCCCAATCAACACAAATCCCCATAATCGGTGATCCCGGCAAAATCGCGCCGGCAATCAACCAACTATGGGGAAATGTCCGAAACTCAACCGTTAAATATTACGGTCAGTTCCGGGGATTCCTTAAACTGTAACGTTTACACGTCGCAGATGCGGATGCACTTTTCGAGCGAAGCCACCTTGTCTTTTTCTTTCGGAACGAACTCCTGGCCTACGAAGCCTTTGTAGCCTACGTCGACCAGGGCGCGCATGATGGCCGGGTAGTAGAGTTCCTGTGTCTCGTCGATCTCGTTACGGCCGGGGTTTCCACCGGTGTGGATGTGCGAGAAATATGCGTGGTATTTGCGGATATTGTCGATGATATTACCTTCCATGATTTGCATATGGTAGATATCATACAGCAACTTGAAGTTGGGCGAACCCACGCGGCGGCACAATTCGGCGCCCCATACGGTATGGTCGCACAGATAGTCTTTGTGACCGACGCTGTTGAGCAGTTCCATGGTCAGCACGACATTATATTTCTCGGCGATGGGGGTGATGCGTTTCAATCCCTTCTCGCAGTTTTCCCAACCCTGGAGGTCGGTCACACCGTTGCGGCGGCCGGAGAAACAGATCAGGTTCTTCAGTCCGGCTTCGGCTACCATCGGGATCACCTTTTCGTAGCTGGCTACCAGTTCGTCGTGTAGCTTCGGATCGTTGAACCCACGGTCGATACCCAGTCCCGCGCCTTCGGCCAGGGCAATGGTGAGGCCATGCTTCTGCACGGTAGGCCAGTCGTTCGGACCGAGCAATTCGATCGACTCGATACCGATCTTCTTGCAGATTTCACAGAATTCGTTCAGTTCGATACTGCCAAAGCACCATTTGCTCACCGAATGGTGGATATTGCCTTTCAGCGGAGCCGGTGAGGCGTTTACACGGGTGGCTTCCGGCATCGCCGAAGCGACACCCGACACAGCGGCGGCAGCACTACCTGCCAGAACGGTCTTGATCGCCGTTCGTCTTGAGATGGTTTTCATCAGGAATGTTTTTAAATGGTATTTTCCACAAATATAAACAGAAATCCGGCAAAACAACTCTTAGGCGCTGTTTTACCGTAATGAATTTGCCATCATCATTTTCCTGAATCGGGTTAATGCTTCTATATAATAGTAATCGGCATAGGTTAATGGGACATCTACTTCAGAGTTGTGTGCCAAGGAGCCTACACTGTGTTTCAGTATGAAATTCCCGTTCTCACCCAGCTCTGCCGTATAGGCAGGAGAAGCTAAGGTTCTTAGTTGTATTTCGGCGATTCCTACATAGTTATCAGCTAATTCCTTGTCGACATATTGGCTCAGTTCAAGTAAAGCAGAGGCAATGACAGCCCCGGCGGAGGCATCTCTTGGTTCGTCAGGAATGTTGGGGGCATTAAAATCCCAGTAAGGGATATAATCTTCGGGCATATGGGGATGATTCAAGATGAAATCGGCGATTTGTTTGGCCTGTGTCAGGTACCGCTCCTCTTTCGTTTCGCGATACATCACCGTATAGCCATATAGTCCCCATGCTTGTCCACGCGACCAGGCTGATTCATCAGACAACCCCTGGAAGTTTTGCTTTTTTTCGACAGCGCCTGTTATCGTGTCGTATGAAACAACATGGCAGCAACTATAATCCGGTCGATAATGATTTTGCATCGTCCGGTCGGCATGGCTTTCAGCGAGGTCTTTGAATTGCCCATTCCCTGTCGCTTTAGCTGCCCAAAGCGGAAACTCCAGGTTCATCATGTTATCGATAATGACCGGATATTGCCATTTGCCGAAATCCCATGACCGGATAAGCCCTATCTTCGGATCATACCTGCTTGCCAACGACGCCGCACCGGTCAGGAGTATTTCTTTGTACGATTCGTCTCCCGTGAGCCGGTATCCATTGCCAAAACTACAATAAAGCATCATGCCGAGATCATGTGTGCCTTTGTTGTCTTTCTCTTTTTCAATCCGGGAAGTATATTCTTTGGCATAGGCGAGCAGTTCGGGGTTGTTGCTATTTTCATACAGGTACCAAAGTACCCCTGGGAAGAACCCGCTACACCACCAGTCGGAGCCGGAAGTGGTCATCTGCCCATTTACGAATGAACGGGGAAAGGTGTTGTCCATGCCGGCATACTTTTCTGCCATCAGGAGAGACTGTTTCTCTGCCAAGGCCAATGCTTCATCGACAACCTGATGCATAGGGGTTGAAGCCGGGGTGTTGCAGGAAGACACGAAAAGACCTGCTAATACGAATGATATTAGTATATACTTCATGATATGTATGGATTTTATATGTTCTCTATTTGATACAATAAGGTTCTGTAAACTCAACTTTCGTCTGATCAGGGGTTGCCAGATTCAACAGCCATCTTTTTGTCTTTCCGATGGAAGGCCTGCCTACTTGTTGCTTTCCTCCCCGTTCTTTCAGCGTATAAATCGTTTCCTGCATATCTTCCACAAGGAAGCAAGGATGGCTGAAGTTCTCATCCGAGGGCGAATAGTGTTCAATATTTTCGGTACAATCAACGAGGTCGAGGTATTGGATCACTCCCGGCTCACTCTTGTCTAAGGGATATCTGACTATTTCCCGGCATTTTAAGACACCTACCCAAAACGGGTCTTTGTCGTCGATCTTTCCGGCATACAGGCCAACGTGGTGAATACGTTTCGAGATACGGTTTTCCGAGAGGAACTTGCCTTTTGATTGGCGATGTAATCCGTCGTCTTTCAGGTCAATCAATTCGATGTTGTTGTTCCAGGCATCCTGTGCGACAATGATTTCATTCCCGGCGCCGTCTATGGCGCATGAAGTCGTTTTTACTCCCTGCGATCGTAAGTAATCATACATTTCTGCAACCGATTCGGTTTCAAGGGAAACAGATACAAGTCTTTTTTTCTCTTTGGCCTGTTTGTCTACCACAAATTCCAGGAACTGGCGGTCGTTTACTTTGAAAGAGACAACGGTTCCTAATGGCGATGGATACGAGAATGCTTCATCAAAGCCGAGGAACTTGCCGTAGTAATCACGTGCCATTTCCATATCGCTGACGAGGAATGTCATTTTGGCTATTCCCCATACCGGCGGACGTTTACTTTCCTGGGCAATAAGTGAACAGACACTTAGTAGTCCGATACATGTAATCAATGCTATTTTCTTGCGCATACTGGTTATCTGATGATTTTAATATCGTATTCTTTTCCTTCAAACGTAACGACCAATCCGCCCGGCATCGCTTCTGTTTTTACGATCGCTTTGGCAGGGACACGGTTCTTCGCGCCATTCACATACACGATAACGGGGGTATGCGGCGGGACACCTTTCGTGCTTTGCCAGGAACAGAAAGCACCCAATCCTCCAAAAAGGTGTGTGTGTTCCCAGCCTTCCCTCGGTTTCAGGACCGTGGAACTGACACTGCCTTCAGGTGTTTGTATGGATTGGAGAGTCGAGTAATACACTCCTCCCTTGATCAGTATCCCGTCGGCCGATTTATATTCTTCTACCTGGCTGTTGTGGGGGACACTGATACCATAACCTCCGATAGAAAGGTAGAGCGGGTCGGGATAGTTATGCCAGAAGATATGGACTTCGCCGTCGTTGCCGATCAGCGTATGGGTAATGATTTCATCTTTTTGGAATTCTACCGCACGATCTTCTTTGCCGGCAGGACGCAAATGATATGTACTGGCCACATGGTCGGGTTTTGTAAACAAGGTACGTGTACGGAACCGGTACAACCACTGCTGTCCATCGTATGAATAGCCTGTGCGCCCGGCGCCGATATCTTCGGCTCCTTCTCCCGTCAGGCAAAATCCCAAGGTGGAAGAATAGGCATGCTGGTTGTATTTGATCGGGCTTTGCCAGATGGTTCGGTCGAAAGGTTGTCCGGCAGGGTAGAGGCGGGCATCTCCGTCAACAGGACTTACATTCAACGAGAACTGCGCGCCATCGACAGCCACTTTGCCTCCCGAGGCGTCTGCGGGCATGGCTTCTTCTTGTACGGTCCAGAAAGGATGGTCGGCCGGCATCAGTAGACAGGTCAAGCCATGCATGGCGAAATAAGGATCGCCGGGAACGATATACGGTTCGGCCAGGCTTTGGTTGTTGCCCCAATAGCCAATATTCAGCAAGCCGTTTTCACCCAGGCAGCCGTTCTCCCAGAAGTATTTCAGGTTGCCCGAAAGGATGCGCCTGGCCATACCGGGCGACATGGCTTCATTCCCGTTCACCATGGCCCAACCAATCGCAGCGTTGCTGGCGAACCGGTAAGTCAACGACCGGCCCCAGGGAATTTGTCCTCCGCTTCGTGCGTATTGGTAAGGAATAACTTCCAGGAAGCGGGAGGTGATCTCCTGTATCCTGTTGCCAAACTGTTCCTTCCAGACCGGGTCGTATTTATATATCAGGTGGTTGAACAACTGGAATCCCCACAGGTTGTAATAGTCGAATCCCCGGTTGTTCCCGTCAATGAACCAACCGTTTCCCCGATACCATCCAAGCAGCCTTTCTATCATTTGGGTATGGTGCGTCCGGTTGGCATCGATCCCGTTGCCATACTTTTCGATCAGTGAGGTGGCAAACAGGTGGAAATAGTAATGGTTGTTGTGGTACGTCTGGTTGAAAGACTGTTTTTGGAAAAACAGGATCAGATTCTTCTTTTGTTCGTTGGTCAACGGGTCCCAGAACCGTTCCGGGCAGGCATGTATTGCCATGGCGAAAGATACGCCGATCTGGTCGTTCGGATCAGGGTCTCCCCAATAGCCGTCGCTCTTGGGGTCGGTTCCCCGGGTAATCGCTTTCAGGAAAGGTCTGGTAATAGAACCTTTGTATCCCGGCACCTCGTCTTTTCCTGTAGCTGTTGCGTAAATGACAACTCCCACCATGATACGTTCCATGATCCTTGCCTGATTCTCCTTCCGGAAATCTTCCAGCGGCAGATAAGCCCCGGTCGATTCAGGAAGGGTAAATATACCGGTTTCCGGATTGACATACGAAAGCGTCCCGGCAATCAGTTGCCCGGCGATTTCCAGCCAATGCGCTCTTGTGTAGCCGGTATAAGGGCTTTGCTGCTTATCGTCTTTTGCCTTCAGCGTATTGGCGGCATGCATGGTAGCCGGAAAAGCCAGGCCGACAAGTAGCAGGAATGTTATCATGTACGTTTTCATGGTGTGCGTGTTGAGTAAGTTATACTGAAAAAGTTTCCCACATACCATCGAGATAGTTGTCCTGCATCCAGGGCAGGTTCTCGTGGCGGTAAAAAGGTTCGAGTTGCATAGCCAGCTCTTTCATTCGTTCGGGAGAAAGCTTTTTGAAGTTACGGAGTATATCGAGGTTCGACTTAACTACCGCTTTACTGTCCATACCGATCACTACGGCATCAGGCCCTTTCAACGACATGGCATAACTTACCAGATCGGGGATATGCAGGCCGGGAATTGTTTCTTTGGGGCGGACGGCTTTCATGATCAGGACACCCATTTTGTTTTTCTTTCCGGCCGGGATCGCCTCCTCTTGTCGTGGCGACGGATTGCTTGGGTTCCAATGGTTCATGGCCACCAACATGCTGTCGAAATTCCCCCGGTTGGCCATCTCTTTCAATGCTTGTGCGTCGCCATGTCCTGAAAAACCGATGAAGCGGGTGACGCCTTCTTCTTTCAGTTTATGGAGGATATCTATCAGATGTCCTTTTTTACTCATCTGGTCTACGTCTTCAATCGACCGCACATCGTGTATTTTCAGCATATCCAACTTGTCGGTATTCAGGCGTTTCAGACTGAGTTCAATCTCTTTCATCGACTGATCGGGCTCGCGAGCTGTCACTTTGGTGGAGAGGAAGATCTCTTTACGCCGGTATTTCACTACTTCACCCACTCTCACTTCGCTGATAATGTGTCTTGGGGATTTCTTTTTCCCGGGAGGAACGGCAATGGTATTGTCGTAAGCATGTGCCGTGTCGAAATAGTATAAGCCATTGTCGAGGGCGTAGTTAAGCATTTCATACGCTTCCTCGTCCTCGTCTATATGGCAGAAGCGGCTACCGAGTCCTAACACCATTTTGGGAATAGTTACTCCCGTATGCCCCAGTTTGGTTGTTGGCAATCCTTTGGCATCGTAAGGGTTTCTGATTTTGCCCATTTCGCCGGAGATGGATGCCATACCGTCTGTGACGGCAAGTGATAAACTTGCCGCCACAACTCCTTTTATAAAATCTCTTCTGCTATAATCGTCCATGTTTGTTTTTCTTTTGGTGGGAACTTCCACAATATAGGATTATTTCCACAAAGGATGTTGTTCCAGGCTGGTATTTCGTGACATTTCATTCACTGGGATCGGATATACATAGTATTTCTTATTTGTCCCGATATTGATACCTTTACGTGCCACGCGTTCTTCCATGCAATTCATCCGCTTGTAGTCATACCAGAGGTGGCCTTCATAGCATAATTCAACCACCCTTTCCCAGATAAGCGCCTTATTGAAATCTTCTTTAGCCAGATTAGAAAGTGGATGCAGTCCGGCACGTTCCCTTACCCGGTTGATTCCGTAATATTTGTCGTAGCTTGTGCTGCCGCCGGAAGCGTTGTTTACTGCCTCTGAATGCATCAGCAATACATCAGCATAGCGCGTGAAATGGTAATTGAGGTTCGAATTCTGATCGCCTACGCCTGTTTCTTCAGGATCGGTATATTTCCAGGTATGCACCAGCCCCATATTCACATCAAAGTCTTTTCCCCAAACCTTCTCCTGGCCGGTTTTCGTATCGATGAAAGACAAAATGATATTTGTAGCCAGGCGTTTATCGCCGGGATTCAACTGAAGCATATCATTATAGAAATTCTTCGTGCCGCCGAAAGAAGACCAACCTGCCATGCCGCATACATTCTGGTCGCGTATACTCGACATATTCACCCAGTTAGATCCGTTCAGGTTCTGATGGAACTCGCCATCGAAGATGTATTCTTTATTATGCTCTCCGGCTTCCTTGAAGTTCATGGCATAATTGGGCTCAAGAGCATACGTGCCCGATTTAATGATATCCTCACACTTGGAGGCTGCCAATGCATAGTTTTCTGTTTTATTCCAGGGATATCCGGCCATGGTCAGGTACGTTTTGGCAAGGAATGCCTGGGCGGCTCCTTTGGTTGCGCGTCCTACATCACTGCCTGTGTAGTTGGGAGACAAAGCCGATTCGGCAAAGGTGAAATCTTCAATGATCTGGGCAAAAACAGCGTCGCTGGTTCCCATGTTCGGCAGGTTCTGGTCTTTTTGCTCAGAAGAAGTCGTAAAGGGAACATTATCGTACAAGCGGATCAGATACAGATAAGCCAGCCCACGTACAAAGCGTGCTTCTCCCTCCAACCGTTTGATTTTAGCCGGATCGCCATCGGTGATACCCGGTATCTTCTCGATAGCGATATTACAACGGAACACTACCTGATATAAGAACTTCCAAACCAGTTCAATCCCATCGGTATTGGGTGTCCAGGTGTAAAATTCGAAAGCCAGACGATAAGGCACTGTCGATGTTTGGGAGGAAGAACATTCGGCGGGGTATTCACCGATCATCAGCGCGGCACGGTGGAAAGAAATATCACTGTCTTCCGACGATACCAAACGGCTGTATATGGCATTGACGGCTGCTTCGGCATCAGCTTCTGTTTTGTAGAAATTGTTGGGCGATATAAAGTCATATACCTTTTCTTCCAGGAATCCGTCGAAACAGGAGGTCAGCGTTCCGAGCAGGAATAAACCAGTAAATAATAATTTATATATTGATTTCATAATAATCATGATTTAGTAAGTAAGTAAATTAAAACACAATGTTTACACCCATGGTAAGCACCCGGCTGGTAGGATATGGATTCCAGTCTACACCCGGTTGGAGGTTACTTGTCCCTTTACTGCTCACTTCAGGGTCGTAACCGGAATAATTGGTGAGCGTGAGCAGGTTCTGGGCGCTTACATAGAGGCGTAAAGATTCGATGCTTTTCTTTATCGGGAAACGATAACCTAAGACAACGTTCTTCAAGCGAATATACGATCCGTCTTCAATCATCCACGAGGAGAGAGGCAGGTAAGCGTGCGGAGCCGTGCGTGGAGCCGGGGTATTCGTATGCGTATTGGTCGTTGTCCAATAATCCAATACGTCTCTTCGTTGTGAGGCAAATGGCGATACCATGCCGTACTCCCCACGTCCGAGGTGCATAATGTCGTTTCCGTAGCTACCGTTGATAAAGAGACTCAAGTCGAAGTTCTTATAGGTGAAATTATTCGTCCAACTGAATATGAAATCAGGGTTTGGATCACCAATAATAGCCCAGTCTTCACGGTCAATCTTTCCATCCTGGTTGATGTCTTTGAATTTGGGTGATCCTAATGCGTCGTTCGTCAATGCTTTCGGATGTTTGGCGACTGTTTTACCTTCCGCATTTACAATGGTTGCGTTCATCATCTCTTCATTTTCAAATACGCCGTCATATACGTAGTATTTCCATATACCGACAGGCAGCCCTTCTTCCAACCAACTACCTTCTACGCGTAAGTGGCCCGACAGGTATCCACCGGGTCTTCCCGGAGTCACATTCGGCAAGCTTTCCACTTTATTTCTGTTCATCGAATACATCAGGCTGGTATTCCATGTGAATGCCCCGCGATCCTTGGAAGTGATCAGGTCGTAGCTTAAAGCAAGTTCCAACCCCCAGTTACTCATCTCGCCATGATTGCTGAAGATAGAACCGAATCCGGAAGATAATGGGATGGATACGTTCCACAACAGGTTTTTCGTGTTCTTTTTGTAATAGTCGGCGGTAAAATTGAGTCGGTTGTCAAGGAATCCGAGATCGAAGCCCAAGTCGAGCGTAGAGGTTGTTTCCCATTTCAAATCCGAGTTCGGTATTTTGTTCGGGGCAAATCCCGTAGCTTTACTACCTCCAAGGTTATACGAATATTGTGCCAAACTGGCCAGCGATGCGAAATTGCCGAAATTCTGGTTTCCTGCGTATCCATAGCTGGCACGAACCTTCAGGTTATCGATCCAAGCGGCATTTTCCATAAACGCTTCTTCGGATACACGCCATGCTAAAGCAGCCGAAGGGAAGAATCCCCACTTGTTGTTCGCTCCGAATTTGGAAGAACCGTCGGCACGTCCGGTGAGCGTTACTAAGTAACGGTTGGCGTAGTTATAGTTTACACGTCCCAACCAGGATGCCTGGCGAGGTGAATTCCTGTATGAAGTCGGCACACTTTTGGTTACACTGGCCGATCCCATACTGTTATCTTGCAACAGGTCGTTTACGAAATTGGCCACCACACTTTGTCCTCCCTGATATTCATACGACTGCAGGGTTAACCCGCCTACGGCATTGATCGAGTGGTTGCCAAATTTTGTTTGATAAGTGATCAGGTTCTCATTCAGATAAGAGGTGGATCTATTGGTACTCTTGGAGGCGATCCCATTGTCGCTTTCTCCCTGGAAAACAGTCGACGGGAAGTACGTATCACGGAAAGCATCGGAATAATCCGCTCCCACACGGACTTCTGCTCCTAATCCTTTTAATAACATATCCAGACTGAATTTAATGGACACATTCGCCATTACACGGTCGATGGTCGATTGGTCTTTGGCCAGTTTGGCCAAGCCGTAGGGATTACCTGTCGTCACGCCATACGGTGTCTGGTTCATGGTTGAGAAAGATCCATCTTCGTTATAGACATACATGGTAGAAGGAATAGCCAAGGCGCCGTTGATGACACCACCACCCTGTGCACCGTCACCTTCGGAGAAAGCCACATTCGAGAATGTCCGGCTGGCTGTCAGTGATGTCTGGACGGTAATCCAGTTAGAAACCTTGGAGTCGGTATTGGCACGTAAAGAAGCACGGTTCAGGTCGGAATTGATCACAATACCGTCCTGGCTGAAGAAGCTACCGGTGATGGCAAACTGATTAGTGTCTGATCCGCCGTTGATACTTAACTGGTGGTTGTGCATCAATGCATCGCGGAAGATAAGCTCTTGCCAGTCCGTACTGTTATTACGATAGTAAGACGGTTCTTTCCATTTTTCGTTAGCACCACCATAGATGGGGGCTAATCCGGCATTGGCGGCTGCCACGTTAGACATGGTGGCAAATTCTTCCCCATTCATCATGTCCATTTTCTTTGCCACGCTTTGTACGCCGACACTTCCGTCGTAGGTGACTTTGGTTTTGCCTGTTTTACCTCTTTTAGTCGTAATCAATACTACGCCGTTAGCGCCACGCGATCCATAGATCGCTGTAGATGATGCATCTTTCAGGATCTCAATCGATTCGATATCGTTCGGGTTGATGGTGGCCATCCCGTTGTTTGCCAATGATCCGCTGTTGTAACCTGAAGCCATACCACCTGCGGCAATGGGGAATCCGTCGATAACGAACAAAGGATCATTTCCGCTTGATAAGGAGTTACCCCCACGTACACGGATAGCTATCTGCCCGCCGGGAGCGCCGGAGGTGCTGGTCACCTGTACGCCGGCTGCCCGTCCTTGTATCCCCTGGTCGACCGAAGTCATAGGGAGCTTTTGAAGCTCTTCCGATTTGATGGAGGAGACGGCGCCTGTCAGGTCGCTTTTCTTTACTGTTCCGTAACCTACGACTACGACTTCGTCTATGGCTTGTGTGTCTTCTACAAGGGTTACGTTGATCGTCGACTGATTACCGACTTTTGTTTGTTGTGTAATGTAACCAATGTACCTGAATTCAAGAACAGAAGCGCTTCCCGGTATTTCAATGGAATAGTTTCCGTCTAAATCAGTTACTGTCCCGATCGTGGTCCCTTTCACAACAACATTGGCGCCTATGACAGGGTCATTATGTGTGTCTTTCACGACTCCTGTAACCCTTTGTTGAGCAAAAACAACAGTCGCGCTCAACAATAATGCGAGCACAATACTAGCCCGCTTAAAAGAATTGATGATCTTTTCCATGTAATAGATTCGTTTAATTTTTTTCAATTGGATTATTTTCACCCGAACAAATGTATAGGCATCGATTGCCTGTTGACTAATACAAATCGGCTATTAACTAATACTTTTTTGTATCCGGTAGTACAAATGACAATATATGCCGATTCGTGCAATGGTTATGCACACACGGAACATACGATGAAAAAGGATCCATGCTTCCCCTAAAAACCAGAACGGTTCCGAAGGCTTCGATAAGGCCTGTTATTGTTTCCGGTGTTTGGCCGCAAAATCCGAAGGAGATTCGCCAAACTCTTTTTTAAAGATACGGGAGAAGTACGACGCATTGTCTATCCCGACCCGTTCCATCACGTCGCTGATGGGTATATCTTCCCCGACTAATAACTGTGCGGCCTTACGCAAACGGTAGTTGCGGATATACTCTACGACCGACTGGCCTGTCAATGCTTTTACTTTTCCATACAGCTTGCGCCGGCTCATGGCAAGCGAGGCGGCTATCTGGAGGACATCGATGTCGACATTCGTCAGATTCTCTTCTATCACGCCAATGAATTGATCCATGAATGCGGCATCGCGCCTGTTGATCAGTGTTTCATTGCTTTCAGGCTGGGCAAAATAGTATTTCGCATAATAATCCCTGATACGTTGCTGTTGTTTGAACAGGTTAGCCAGGTTGAGTGCTAACACTTGCTTATTCACCGGTTTTTCCAGATACACATCGGCTCCGGAATACAGCCCCTCAATCTGGTTCTCGATGCCCGTTTTTGCCGTTAGCATCACAATGGGGATATGCGAAGTTTCCATTTGCTCTTTGAGTATCTTGCTCAATTCAATGCCACTTATGTAAGGCATCATCACATCTGTCAGTACCAGATCTATATCTTCTTCGTCGATCACCGTCAATGCTTCGCGGCCGTTGGCTACTTCTTTGATGTCGTATTGCCCATGAAGCATATCAGCAAGATATTCCCTTAGCTCATCGTTGTCTTCAACAATCAGTATGGTTTTCTTAGTAGATAACAGGTCTTCTTCCCTCACCTTCTCCTCATTACCGGCATTCTTTGCTGATTCAAAAAATGGTTGTGTGTCGGATAAGACGCTGTTGGATTGGGTATCAACCCTGTCCGCCGTATCATACACCGAAGGATCGGCCGGAAACCCGACCAGGATATCCGTTCCTCTGCCTCTTTCGCTGTAAACGGCAATGGTACTTTTGTGTAATTCTACCAGGCTTTTGACTAAGGCAAGGCCGATGCCTGAGCCCAGATGCGGTGTTCCTCCCGACTCGTTTACCCTGTAATACCGTTCGAAAATATGCGCGATAGAATTTTCGGATATACCCACCCCGTTATCGCTTATAACCAGGCCGAACAACCGTTCTTTATTCTCTGCCTGTTTGGCCATGTAACACTTGGTATAAGCACTTCTGAAGTTGCTGATATCGGCTACTGTCATGACTGTAATCTGTCCTCCGGGGGAAGTGTATTTGAAAGCGTTGTTTAACAGGTTGAGGAGTATTTTCTCCATCACCTTCTGGTCGTAACAGAGGCTGGCCGGCAGTTGCGGATCCGTTTCAACCTTGAAAAGAATTTGTTTAAGCTGCGCGTATTCCATGAAATCGGCACAGCTTTCTGTAACAAATGCATTCAAGTCTCCTTCTTGCAGGCTAAGCTTGACTTTTCGGTTTTGCAGGGTTCTGAAATCCATCAACTCATTGATCAGACTGATCAACCGTCGGGCGTTATTATCGAGTGTCGTGATGTATTTCCCGGTTATATTCCCGCTTTTAATGGCATCGATAGCAGCGATGATCAAGGATAGCGGTGTCCTGAAATCGTGCGATACATTGGTGAAGAACTTCAGTTGTTCCTGGTGGTATTCCTCTTTTTGCTTCTTTTCCTGCTCTTCCAGGTAAAACTGCATTTTTAAGCTTCGCTGATACGTATAATACGTTAGTATCATGTATAAAACGGCCGACAATAATAGGATATACCCCATTATCGCCCATACACTATACCAGGGAGCAGGCTTGACGGTAAGCTGCACAATAGTCGGCGGTCCCCATAGGCCGTCATTGTTGGCCGTCATAATTTCGAAACTGTATTTGCCTCTTGGCACTTTGGCGTACGAGGCTGATCGTTGGTTGGCGCTTGTTTCGATCCAACGGTCGTCGTATCCTTTCAGTCGACAGCGGAAACGGTTTTTATCCGGATTCTGATAATTGGTAGAGGTAAACTCGAATGAGAAATTATTCTGATTATAGTCCAGCACCAATTCGGTCGTTTGGAATATAGACGCTTTAAGTGGCGAGTCTTTCACTCCCGGGATAACCGGCACATTGTCCAGATAGAATTCAGAAACGATCACCTGCGGCTGAAGCCCGTTATAACTATTCAGGGTAGGGTCAACCACGGTGAACCCTTCATTCCCGCCAAAAAAGAGCTCACCGGAAGCCGACCGGTAGGTCGCATGCGGATAATACATCTTCCCCTGAGCGCCGTCGGCCTTGTCAAATTGTTGTAGCCTGTTGGTTTTGGTGTCCAGGCGGAACAGCCCATTGTTAGTGCCCATCCATACATTCCCCTGTTGATCCCCATTGAGGCTGTATAGGGTGTGTACGTCGTATTTCGACAGATCCGCCTTCAAGGATAGTTCCTGGGTAGAGACATCGTACACCCATAATCCGTTACCGACAGTGCCCACCCATACCTGATGGTTTATACGATCATTCCAAATGGCCCGTATGTTGATCTGCTGGATATGATTAGTCTCTGAATAGTTGTACCCGGCAAACGACACATTACGTGTACGGACGTTCATGATCAACAGTTGAGAGGCTGAAACGATCCATAGGGTATCCCCATTCCCCCGTTGTATATCACTGATATCTCCGTCGGCTCCGATAGGGGCCGTCCGGAAATTGTAATGTTCTATTTTAAAATCTTTTGTCGACAAATAACTCAGGTGATCCCTGTCCATCAGGTATTTGATCCAGATTCCCGAATCGGCTTCCGCAACAATCCGTTCCACATGGTCGTTCTTCAGCATATTATTGCTGACTCCATAGTGGGTAAAACGTCCGGTACGGGTATCCAGGCAATCCATTCCCCCACGCGACATGCCAATCCAAAGCTTGTTGTCTCCTGTAAATAGTAAAGCCTGGATATTATCGTAGGAGAGACTGTTCTGTCCGGCTCTATGCTTGAAACAGGTGAATGTATTGTTTTGCTTATCTAAACGGTTGAGTCCTCCGCCTTCTGTCCCTATCCAAAGAGATCTGTCATCTTCCTCAAAGCAGCTCACCACCGAATAGCTTAGCTCATCGGTTAACCCATTGAATGTCCGCAGGCTCCTTCGTTCATGGAGGTTTACATAGCAAAGCCCCCCCGAATAGGTGCCAAACCAAAGACCTCCTTCTTTATCTTCCGATATCCTCCAGACCGAACTGCTTGGCAGGCTGTAAGGATCCATTTTGTCGTATGCATAGTGTGCGTAACCATCGGTGGTGGGGTCTAAAATATAGATTCCCCGTTGGCCGGTAATCCAGATATGCCCCAACTTATCTATAAACAACGCTCTGGCCGGCACTCGCCTGTCGCCCTGCGGATAAAAGAAATCGTATTGTTTTATTTCCCGGTAATCAGGGAAAGATATAACCCTTAAGCCTTTGTTCTCGGTCAATACATAAAGTAATGAATCCGTTCGGATGATATCGACAATCGTATATGTGGGATCGGAAAAAACAGGCTGGAACTTTTTCCTGTTTTCATCATAGGCATAGATATGCCCGGTAGAGGTCCCTATATACACCGATTGTTCTTGGGTGCAGATGGTTGAAACACCCTGAATGCTCCCTTCTTCGGAAGCTATGGCAGCCAACTGAAAGTTATGCTTGTCGAATAAACCAATCGAATAGGAATCCGACATCCATAACCTCCCTTTGGCATCCTCCTTTAAGAGAGTAATCCTTCCCTGGAAAATACGCTCGAAATTATCGGTAAGCGGATTGTATTTCATCAACCCGTTATTCGTCGTCAGATAGATATCCCCTTCGGTATCAATTTCCAACCGTTCGAAAGTCCAGTTCACAGCATAATCCGATTTAGGTAGCTTATCTGTGTAGTATTTAAAATTATACCCGTCAAACCGATACAGATCGCTGACAGTAACCACCCATATAAAGCCCCATCTGTCTTGCTTGACATCTCGCTGGCCATTGGAACTAAGACCGCCATTCGGGGATATGCGGCGTATTTTATAATTCGGTATTGCGCCTTGCTGGTGATTGGCAAAGACAGAAATGGTGATTAGTAATAAAAAGAAGGTGAATAAGGTGGGCTTTCTCATAATATCACCGGTATCATTTTAATTTGACTCAAAGATAACTGAAATCCGGCAAAACAACACTTAGATGATGTTCAAACAACACCTAGATGTTGTTGTCACAGCATCTAGATGTTGTTAGTGCAACTCATAGGCGTTGAGGGGTACAACTCTTAGACGTTGTTGGTACAACTCTTAGGCGCTGTTTTGGCGTGTTTAGCGGAACTCCTTCATCCCTTCCTCCAGCGTATGGGGGCGGAAGCCGAAGTCGCGGCGGGCACGGGCATTCGACAGGCCGCTGAAGCGGGGGCGGAGCGTAGTTTCGTTCATCTCTTCCGTCGTGACGGGTTGGATGAGGGTGCGGTCGAGGCCGAAGGCGTCGGCTACGCGGAAGGCGATCTCGGCAATCGACAGGCATTCGTCGCCGCAGAGGTGGTAGACGCCGTTGCCATCGAAGCGGATGAGTTGTTCCAAGCCCGTGGCGATATCTTCCACCCAGGTGGGCGTGCGCCACTGGTCGGAGACGACGCGGATCGGCTCGCCATTCATCAGGCGGGAGCGGACGAGTTGGATGATATTTCCATGTTGACCGGGCAACGCCTGGCCATACACCACAACGACGCGGGCGATGGCATAATTGTGGCACGTGGCGGCAACGGCCTCTTCACCCTGTAGCTTGGTCATGCCGTAGTAGTTGACCGGAACCGCAGCATCATCTTCGGTATAGAGCTGGCGGCGGTCGCCGGCAAAGACGAAGTCGGTTGAGAGGTGGATCAGCCGGCACTCCAGCGCATCGCAGCAGCGAGCGAGGTTTTCGACGGCGGATACATTTACGGCATAGGCCTCTTCCTGATGCGTCTCGCAGTAGTCGGGGACGGACTGGGCGGAAGTATTCACCACCGCATCCGGCCGGATCGTGTCGAGCAGGCGCCCGATGGCGGCGTGGTCGGTGAGGTCGGCTTCCACAAACCGGTACCCGGCCTCCGGCCAGCGGTCGGCATGGAGCGAGCAGCCGTAGACGTCATACTGTCCGCTCCGCGTAAGTGTCTGTAACAGCCGACGGCCGGTGAAGCCGTTGGCGCCGATAACAAGGACCTTTTTCATACCGTCAGAATAAGTATACCAGTAATCCCATAATCCGGTGGTTCGTGACCGGGTGGGTATTCCGTACTTTCCCGTCGGATTGCCCGGTCTCACCATAGTAAGCCGTAGCCAAACAGTATTCAAAGCCCAGTTTCCAGTGAGGCAGGTTGTAGGAGAGGCTGGGGTTTACCATGTACAGTTGGTCGATGTTCAGCGATTTGCCGTACATATAGGTAGAAGAGGTGGAATATATCTCATCGCCCGTACCGAGGCTCTTCGAGTAACCGGCGAAGATACCGGCTTTCCACTTCGTGCCATAGGTTGCGTTTATCCATGAGTTGGAATGGCGGAAGGCGGTATATTCGTATTCGCCCGTCTGTTGGTCCGAGATCCGGCTGACGGCATATCCCCCCAGCATGGCGGTATGGTCGGTCATGGAGTTGAGCATTGTCTTGGCGGCAATGGAGTAGTTTTTACCCGTATGTTTGAAATGGGCTTCGTACGACAGGCTCGTGATACGTTCGGATACTTTGTAGATCCCGTTCGTTGTGCTCGAAGCCGTGCGCGGTACGAGCGAGATCAGGTAGGCGCCGACACCGACGATTGTCTTACCTGCAGTGAGGTCGGCACCAAGATATAGTTCGGGTATGCAACTGTTCTTAATATAGTCTTCCGAAGCACCGTAAGGGCCAGGTGATGTGTATTGCAACTGCCATACTGTGGCTGCGGTCAATCTGATCTTATCCAGTTGCTGACGATAACGAAACATCGGGCTCCGGTTGAACGGTTCGAAAGGTGCGCCGGTCGAAAGGCTCAGCATATCCGGCATCACATCGCCTGTCAGCGGGTGCCAGGTCTGTCCGATCAACAGTTGGCTCTTCTCCCAGTCGAGCGCCACATAGGCCTGGCGGATACGCAGCATCGTGGTACTGGCCGAGAATCCTCCGAAGTCGGTTTCGATCTTGGCCGAAGTACGGGCGGTACCTACAGCCGGTCCCTTCAAATCCAGTCCCAGGCGGGTGGTGAAGGTATAAAAACTGCCGTTGGCCCGGGCATTGATATCTTCCCCGTTGGCGTCGAGCACTTCATCCATCGGATACATATAAAAGTTACCATCTACGGGGGCTACATTCTGGCGGCTGTTATAGAATAAGTCGCCACGGATAAAGCCGTAAAAGGAATACGAAAAGTCTTTTTTCTGTGCCATAGCCGGAACCAGCAGGCAACAACAAACGGTGAGGAGTAAAATCCGTCGCATCATTCAAGTATTTGTGGGTATGTTAAAACTGTCTATCACTGAGGCGGCAAAGTTACACATTTTTACATTCGGCATTTGAAAAACGAAATATTATTTGTTCCTTTGCCGCCAAGTTGTAAGACTTTTCATCGAAATAATGTTAACATGTAATTTATACACCGCAATATGAGTACAAAAAAGTTTTTATTGGAAGAAAAAGACATACCGACGGCATGGTATAATATTGTAGCAGACATGAAGAATAAACCCCTTCCTCCGCTCAATCCGCAAACCAAGCAGCCGTTAGGCCCGGAAGACCTCTATCCACTGTTCGCCAAAGAACTGGCCCACCAGGAATTGAACCAGACCGATACCTGGATCGCCATTCCCGACGAAGTACGTGAACTGTATAAAAACTACCGTCCCACTCCGCTGGTACGTGCCTATGGACTCGAAAAGGCCCTCGACACACCGGCGCATATCTATTTCAAGAACGAAAGCGTCAGCCCCATCGGCTCGCACAAACTAAACTCGGCACTCGCACAGGCCTACTTCTGCAAGAAGGAAGGCGTCACCAATATCACCACCGAAACAGGCGCCGGACAGTGGGGCGCTGCCCTTTCGTATGCCGCCAAGGCGTTCGGATTGGAACTGGCCGTGTATATGGTGAAGGTGAGCTATCACCAGAAACCCTACCGTCGCTCCATCATGCAGACGTTCGGTGCACAGGTGATCGCCTCGCCCAGTATGAGTACGAAGGCCGGCCGCAAGATACTGACCGAACACCCCAACTATCAGGGCAGCCTCGGTACCGCCATCTCCGAAGCCGTCGAACTGGCGATGCAGACGCCTAATTGCAAATATACCCTCGGCAGCGTGCTCAACCACGTCATGCTCCACCAGACCGTGATCGGGCTGGAGGCTGAAAAGCAGATGGAGATGGCCGGCGAATATCCCGACGTGGTGATCGGTTGCTTTGGCGGCGGATCGAACTTCTCGGGCCTCACCTTCCCCTTCCTGCGTCACAAGCTGACGGAAGGAAAAGACGTGCGCATCGTGGCGGCCGAACCGGCCTCCTGTCCGAAGCTGACACGTGGTAAATTCCAGTACGACTATGGCGACGAAGCCGGTTACACTCCGCTGCTGCCGATGTTCACGCTCGGACATAACTTCGCCCCCGCCAACATCCATGCCGGTGGCTTGCGTTACCACGGTGCCGGTTCGATCGTCAGCCAACTGATGAAAGACGGGCTGATGGAAGCTGTCGATGTCAAGCAACTCGATACCTTCGAAGCCGCCACCCTCTTTGCCGCCGCCGAAGGGATCATCCCTGCTCCCGAATCGTCGCACGCCATTGCCGCCGCCATCAACGAAGCCCTCCAGGCCAAGGAAGAAGGCAAGGCACGCACCATCCTATTCAACCTCTCGGGACACGGGCTGATCGACATGGCCGCCTACGACCAATACCTGGCCGGCGACCTGACCAACTACTCCCTCTCGAACGAAGAGATCGAAAAGAACCTCTCCGGTCTGGAACAGATCATTCCTTCCTGACCGTCGGGCAAATCATAAAACAAATGGCGCCTATTCCTCTGGGGATAGACGCCATTTTTGTATAGATTTCAGAACAAGTTCTTCGCTGTAACAGGCCCTTAGAAAATAAACTGTAGCCCAAACTGTAGTCGTCTTACATTGGCATCCAGCGTAAAGTCGCCTTTATTGACGGAGGCGCCTTCTCTGCCTTCTTCACCGCTGACACCCACAAATAGATAGTGCCCAACCAACTTCAACCGGTTACTAATCGGGTAGATGGCTCCGAAACTTACTCCGGCTTCACCATAACCACTTTGTCCACCTTCTACATCCCGGGAAAGGATGTTCGCTTGTGCCTCTGTAAATAGCTTTAACTCTCCTGCCTGTAGAAAGTTGAAACGAATAAACGGGGAATAAATCGTATAACCGTATGTTCTCATCTCAAAACCCATTTTCATTCCTGCCGACCATTTGGAACTGAATTGATAACCTATCGCAGGGGTGATAATTGCATAATGATCATCAAATTCAGTGTTGCTATAGGCCGCACTGGCTTCAGCAAAAAAGCCTTTCTCTTTGGTTTGCGCCTTAGCCGTACTCAGTAAAGCTGTACAGATAAGTACTAATAATGTTAATTTTTTCATGGATTTATCTATTTGGGTATATATCAACAATATCTTCTCTGCTGTTTTAAGCATAAATACCAGCGCATTTAAGAAATACAGTTCAGGATACAAAAACCCTATTGGAGATAGCTCTTTTTAATAAAAACTCACAATTACTTGCCACAAAAAAGATAATGACGTTCTAAAAAAACGAGCATCATCGCGTTCGCTCACAAACACGATGACGTTTATAAAAGCCAAATGGCGCACATCCTCACGGACTTGCGCCATTTTTATGATTGTTTATTATGAAAAATTGATGTCTCTTTCAGTTTGTCCCTATAGGACTTGTCTATATATATAGACGTAGGAAAGTGCCTGATGTTGCGTATGAGGCCCGGAAAAACCGGATTTTATCAAAGATTAACACGTCGCGGTATCATCCGGGATGACACGCCATGCACACTATACCGCCCCCAGATATTCGTCGATCGTGTAATTCAGGAAGCGGTTGAAGGGCTGGAGCAGGCGGTAGGCTTCGACAGCACGGTCCATCCAGTCGGCCTGCGCGAGGAAACTGTCGGGATTGTGCGAGAGGACGCTGAAATCCTTGTGTTTGAGGATCTCCCCATACGGCGAGTCGGCAGGGAAACCGGCCGGCATGCGTGTCAGCATATCGCCTTCGAGGCCGGGGTATATCTTTTTAAAGGGCGGGTTTTCCATGATGGCGGTAAACTCGTCGATCTGGTCGTAGATATCCTGGCGGAGCTTCTTCAGCAACTTCGGTTCGGGCATCCAGATACCACCCGAGAGGATGATATCACCCGGTTCGACGTGGAAGTAGTAGCCGCCATACAGGCTTTTGCGTCCGCCCTTGCAGATATAGGCGGAGAAGTAGTTCTTATACGGCAGCTTATTGGGCGAGAAGCGGATGTCGCGGTAGATGCGGTACAGGCAATCCTTCGCCTCCATCCCGGCAATCTCCGGATCGAAGTGTGCGATGCGGTCGATCAACGCCTGCACGTCGGCGGTAAACGACTTGCGCAAGACGTCGTACCGTTCTTTGTTCGCCTGGAACCATACACGGTCGTTATTCTCAGTCAACTCACGAAGGAAGGGAAGGGTATCTGCATGCATAACGGATAGGAATAAGAATTGATGTGTCAAATATAGTGAAAGTCGAGAGCAGCGCAAAGGGAAAACGAAGTTTTCACTGAAGCTATGCCGAGACGCATCCTATATTCAGTAAATATAGGCAAAGTTATGCTAACAGGAGGCCTATTTTTAGAAATTGAACCCCAGGTTGAGGTAGAATTGTACACTGTTGACGCGGTTCGACATGCCGAGGTTCACATCCAGCGGTCCCGCCACGCTGTCGAAAGCATAACCCAAGCTGCCTCCCCAGAGATGGCGACCGTTGGGGAGGGAAAAGAAATCATCCTCCTGCATGCCGTAATTCCCGATCAGCGACACGTAATGCTTTCCGGCGATCCGCTGGCGGAGGTGCAGGCTGGCGATGGCCAGTGTATTATCCGTCAGTTCCATATGGCTGATTCCGGCGAAGGGAAGCTGTTGCGGCAGGTATTTGCCCGGCGTCTCCCCGCCGATGGCATTCATATAGGGGTAGGCTACGTCCTTGCCCGTGAGTACGCGCCCATAGAGCGAAGGCAGCAGGCTGAGGTGTGAATTGATCGGGAGCACAGTGAGGAAGTCGAACGCCAGCGCCGAGAAGGGCGTGTGCCCGTTGTACGACACAAAGTTGTCGGTATAGACCGTGTAGCTTGCACCCAGCGATACCCCTTTGCGGGGGAAGTAACGGCGATCGATCGTCTCGAACTGCGTCTCGACAAAATAGTTGAAGAAATGTTCGCCCCGTACATTATAAATATGTTGACCGTCGGGATCGACCGGCACGCCGTCGGCATAGAGGAAGTCATTGTAGTCGTAATGCTCAAACCGGCCGCCCACTTTCAGCCGGAAGCTGAGCCAGTTCATATCCGTATAGGCCAGTTCGACCAGGTTACGGCGGTAGGTAGTGTTCACCCATTTCTTGCCGCGGCTGTAGACATCGAGATCGTGGTAGGTGAACATATATGAGAGGGCCATGTTGCGGAGCAGGTTCGGGCCGATCGAATAGTCGAGCCGTACCGAGGTACGCTGGCCGATCCGTCCGGTGAGAGCCAGTTTCGAGCGGTATCGGTTGCGGTAGTTCAGCGTGCCGTTCAACTGCACGGCCACCAGTTCTTCGGAGTCGAAGCGGAGGCCGGCGTTGAGCGAGCTCATCGGTTTCTCCTGCATGCTCAGGACAAGGTCTTGCTGGCGTTCGCCCGTCAGCTTATAGCTAACCTGGGCGTAGGCGTCGGTACCGATCACGATCGACATGGCGTCTTGCAGTTCATCGGCGGTCACCATACTACTGTCGCGCAGGTGGGTGATGCTGCGCAGCCAACGTTCATCGCGCGGATCGGCGCCTTCGAACGTCACGGTACGGATAAAGAACGCCTCTTCCATTCCGAGGGGGTGGATAAACGACCGACGAACCGGCTGTTCGCCTTCGATACCGATACGGGCTTTCAGGGCGATGATCTCGTCCCATTGCCGGCGCGCCGCCTGTTCGCCGCGTTGGATCAGCGTGTCGATGGCCGTCGCTGAGAAGCTGGCGGCGTTATAGGGTGATACGTTCGGGCGGATCAGGAGGTCGGTCGTGTCCTTGTTGGTGCTGTATTTGTCGTGTCCAAGGAGAGCGATAAGCTGACCGATCACGTCGCTGGTATTGTTTAGTTTATCGAGGTCTTTGAGATCACTCGTCCCCAGATCGACGCCAATCAGGATATCGGCGCCCATGCCGAGTGCGACATCAGCAGGAAAGTTGTTCAGCAGGCCGCCATCAAGCAACACCATGCTGTCGAGGCGCACGGGGGTGAACGCCGCCGGTATCGCCATACTGGCACGCATCGCCACGGGCAGGCTACCGTGATGGAAGACCTTCTCCTTTCCATCTACCACATCTACCGCCACACAGGCAAAGGGGATGGGGAAGGCGTTGAAGTCGACCGAGTCGTGATACCCGATCGTCAGGTTGCTGAAGAGGTTCTGCAGGTTGAGTCCGCGGATGACACCATCGGGCAGGCGGTCTTTCTTGGCTGTGCCGAAGGGCATGGATACGATGTAGCGTTCCGAGTTTTCTTTTTCGGGAAATGACTGACTGGTGCGTTCCACACGGTCGCTCAAGAGGGCTGTCCAGTCTTGAAGCGCGACGAGGCTGTCGATCTCTGCCGCCGTGTAACCGATGGCATACAGTCCGCCCACGATGGCGCCCATACTGGTACCGGCGATATAGTCGATCGGGATGCCGGCCTCTTCCAGCACCTTGATCACACCGATATGCGCCATGCCTTTCGCACCGCCGCCACCCAGCACCAGGCCTACTCTCTTCCGCTCTTCGAGCTTCTGTTCGCCAGCCAGTGCATGGCAGGCAACCAACAGCACCAGTCCAAAACAAAACAACCTCTTCATGCCTTTCATCTTTCCACAAATGTAACGGCTTTGTGCTGATTTCAGTTCATCAAGGGATGGATTTTTATGATTACATCACAAAAGGGTTCGTCTTCACATACGCCTTATATCCTTTGATCATGCCGGGGAATCCTTCTTCGGCACGGGGCAGGTAGCGGAAACCGGAGATCGTCTGTTCTTCTCCCAGGTCGATCACGACCTGATGGGGGTATTTGTCTCCCCGCTTCGTACTCCAATAGGTTGACTCCTGCAGGTCGTATATTTTGTCGGCCGTAGCATTAGACCAGTAGGTATTTTCACTATCCGCATACGCGATCTTCCAACGCAGGCGCGGGAGTGGTTTGCCCGCTTCATCCAGCAGGTAAAACTCAGCCATGGCGGCGTTGTCTTTTCCATCCTGCGCATCCAGTGCTTCGAGGCAGAAATAACGTCCTTTGGCCATGCTGCCAAAGTTCACTTCCTGCCAGCCGTTACCGGGTTTCAACGCGCCGCTTGCCACCGGTTTCTCCCCTTTCAGATTCAGGTGCTGTCCTTCGGTGCGATGGGTAGACGGTGCCTCTGCATGTAGCATATCGAGAATCGGCTGGTTCAGCCCTTTCACCACCGCCTGTTCCGGTCCTAACAGGTCCAGCACAATGATTTCGTTTTTGCCTTTCTTCAACCAGCATCCGGGCATGAACAAGGTCTGTTGCGGTCCTATTTTCCAGAAACGGCCCATCGCCTTTCCGTTGACCCACACCATGCCTTTCCCCCATGTCTGCATATCGAGGAACACATCACCCACCTGATCCAGGTTGAACGTGGTACGATAATAAGCGGGCCCGTCCAGTTTCTCGCCGGCAGCATATTTCTTTTCCTTCACGAAGGCATAGTCGACGGGGAAACTGTAGACTTCCCAGTTCTTCAATTCCCGTCTGTCCGTTTCGGTGAGTAGTTCTACTTTAGTTGTGATTCCTTTACGGTCGTGGATCGCCACATCGAAATTGACACGCCCCATGGCCTCTATCAGAATATCCAAACGAGTTCCTTCCGCCAGTGCCGGCAGCACAACCGAGTTCTGGTCGCGGCGACGGTCGAGACGGGCTAACAGTTTCCCATCGGCATAGACCTGTGCCCAGTCGTGTACTTCGTCGATGAATAAGGTGGTGCCTTCCTGTACGGCCGGTAAAGTGGTCCGGTATAAAACCGTTCCCCAACCCTGGTCGAACTGTTCGATCGGCTGGATATCTACCGAAGTCTGCGGCGTCGGCAGGTTGTCGAAAAGCGGAGTCATTTCGCTTACCGTGAATGCAGGTATTTCAATCACCGGAAAAGCAGCCGGTACTTCCGGTATCACCTGGCCCGAATCGGCATATTGGGTCAGTAATTCACGCAGCTTATAATATTTCGGAGTTGCCCAACCGGCTTCACTGATCGGGGCATCGTAGTCGTACGAACTACACATGGCCGAATAAGACGGACTATTCGCTCCACCCCAATGGCCGAAAGTGGTTCCCCCATGCGTCATATAGAGGGAGAAAGAGATATTCCGGTCCAGCATATCCTTGATGCCGGATACCATCGTTTCGGCATCGCGGGTTTCGTGTTTGCGTCCCCAATGGTCGAACCATCCGCTCCAGAACTCGCTACACATCAGCGGGGCATCCGGACGGGCTTCTTTCAGCTTTTTGAACTGGTCGTCGATATTGGCGCCTGTCCCGAAATTGATTGTCCAGACAAGGTCGTCCAGGCCGTTCAGTTGGAACGTGGAGCTCCAGTCGCACTGGAATAAGGGAACATCTGTAAAACCGGCGTTTTTCACAATGTCGCGTATATTGGCAATATAGGCTTTGTCGACGGCATACGCCCCATATTCGTTCTCCACCTGCACCATGATGATATTCCCTCCACGGGTGACCTGGAGATCGGCCAGTTGTTTCCCGATTTCGTTCATGAACAAGGCTGTCCGTTCGAGGAAATACGGGTCGTTCGTGCGGAGTTGTACGTCCTTCTTCTTCAACAACCACCAGGGCAGTCCTCCCATCTCCCATTCCGAACATACATACGGACCGGGACGCAACATGATATACATGCCATGTTTCTGGGCCAAGCGGCAGAAAGCAGCTACGTCGTTTTGTCCGGTAAAGTCGAATACGCCCGGTGTCTGTTCGTGGATATTCCAGAAGGCGTAAATGCAGATGGTATTCATCCCAAGGGCCTTGCACATCTGGATACGATGTTCCCAATATTCGGCCGGGATACGGGTGTAATGTATTTCCGCCGCTTTGATGACGATCGGTTTCCCATCCAGCAGGAAGGCTTCCTTTCCGATGGAGAAGGCCTGTTTTTTGCCTGGTTTCGAATCACATGCCGATAACCCAATCACACAAAGGGCGATCAACAGCAGTAAAAATTTGTTTGTGTTTTTCATGAAGATGATGTTATATCACTGTTGTTTGACTATACTAATCTATACTTGGCCAAAGATAGGCAAATAACGTCAACCTCGATCAGGGAACGTCATTTTTGTAACCTTGTTTCACCTGTATGGATAATTCATGGACGATGTCGGGATACGCTAACGTCATATTGTGTAATTCGGAAGGATCGGTTGAGAGGTCGTACAGTTCTGCCGGATGGCAGGTATACGAAGGGATGAACTTCCAGTTTCCTTTTCGGATAGCAATTTGTCCGGCATTATTTTGTGTCATGATATATTCACGATATAAAGGGGCATCCGGGGTATTGAAAAGGACGGAACCGTTTTTACTGTCATTACATGCTTCTTTCGTGATTGGCATAGCCAGTATACCGGCAAAGGTCGCAAGCATATCCAGGTAGGAGAAGGGTTGGTTTTGCACAAAAGGTGTGCCGATCTGCTGTGGCCATGAGCAGATGAATGGTACTCGTGTGCCTCCTTCATTGAGTGAATACTTTTCACCTCGCAGGCCTCCGAAAGGATCATGTCCATTGAGATGTTCCAATGCCCCATCCTGATATCCTTCTTTCACCATGGGGCCATTGTCGCTGGTTATAATAATCAGGGTATTCTCATAGATCCCGTTTCTTTTCAATGATTTCACAATTTCAGCGACACAGTAGTCGAATTCTTCTACCACGTCACCATATATGCCGGCTTCTGATTTTCCTTTGAACGCAGGCGAAGGAACGCGGGGCTCGTGTGCATTATGGGTGGCATAATAGAGGAAGAAAGGCTTACTTGCCTGGCTGTCGATATACGAAATGGCTTTGTCCAACAGGTGTTGCGCCATTTCTTCATCGTGCCATCGGGCCTCGTTTCCGCCCGACATCCAGCCGATACGGCTGATGCCATTGATAATGGTAGCGTCGTGTCCGGAATGGGGTTTGAGTGTTAGTAGCTCCGGATTTTCTTTGCCGGTAAGATCATTCCCGACTTTTTGTTTGTAAGAAACGTGTATCGGGTCTTGTAGATTGAGTTTGTCAACCTTGTCGTTTGCAATAAACACACAGGGTACCCGATCGTTTGTTGCCGGGAAATAATAGGCATAATCAAATCCGATCGCCAATGGCCCTACCGGTATACTTCCGTTAAAATCTACGGGAGAACCTGCTTTGCCCAGTCCCAGATGCCATTTGCCTACCAAACCGGTATGGTATCCGGCCTTCTGCAAAAAACCAGGGAGTGTCTGTTGGGCCGGATCGATCGTTAAAGGAGCATCGGCCGGTAAAATACCTACATTTTTCCTCCAGGCATATGCTCCGGTCAATAAGGCATACCTGGAAGGGGAAGAGGTGGAGGCCGGTGCATAGGCATTTGTAAACCGGATACCATTTGCTGCTAACCCGTCTACTGCCGGTGTTTTTATTTTGACGGCTCCGTAACAGCCAAGGTCATTGTATCCGATATCATCCGCGAGTATAAAGACAATATTCGGGAGCGCCTTGTTTTGCGCCATGGCTGTTACACCTGCGCCTCCGGCCAGTAAAAAAGGGACAATCATTGCTTTATGCTTCATATCCGTTCTAAAATAAGGTTTATACTACGACTTAATCAGAGGTAAAACAACATCTAGATGTCGTTGTCACAGCATCTGGATGTTGATGCCTACAACGCCTACATGCTACTGTTACAACATCTAGACGCTGTTGGAACAGCATCTAGATGTGTCAAAAGTCCGAAGGTGTGCTTGCGATTCCCCTCTTGCTACTCTTTATACACATCTTTTCAGCTAACGTGTAAGTGTATTCAGCTCCCCGCCTTGAAAGCTACTCTCTATACACATCTTTTGATGCGTGTATGGGGCTAACTCGAAGTCACGATAGAGAAAATGCCCCGTCAGGGGTATCGTGTTCGTAGCCAGGGGTGTAAGCCCCTGGATAGGCGATTGATTGGTGTTTTTGTGCCGCGTCAGCGG
>JAVBUR010000030.1:0-107406 GCA_031555145.1 Tannerellaceae bacterium
ACTTATTGTAAAAGTCGATTGCCATCGAGTGAACATCCAATGACTCATTCTGCAATTACCCGCTATGGTTTCCTTGCCTTTTATGTTATACCTTTCGACCCGGTGAACCAGATAAGCATCTTCAATATAGCCTATGTAGGCAGCAACCGTATCGTAGCTCGTTTTGCGTCCGCTGCTTTTAAAGTAATTGGAAATATTACGGACAGATAACAAATTTGAGGCATTATTAACCAGATAGACAAATATATCCTCCAGCAGACGGGCATCCTTAATGTTGTGACGTTGAATAATGTCGCGCAAAAGCACTGTATCCTTTACCGCCGATATGTAGTTACATTTCGATTCCGGTTCGGGCAGCATGAATAGTTCCGGCATTCCACCGCTACCCATGTATTCCATATAGCTCTGTTTCGTTTGTCCCTTTTGGGTGATCCCCGCATATTCATTGAAACTAAAGAGGAATATTTCAAAGCTAACATAACGTCCGGACAGCAGAGTCGCCAATTCTCCGGATAGCATCTCGGAGTTAGACCCGCTGGTAAATACCTCATATTCGTCGATATAGTCCTGGGAATATGAATTGATTACACGTTCCCAGCCTTCAATATTCTGAACTTCATCTATATTCGTGCAGAACGACCGGCGACAGGTGAGCGATGAGATCATCTCCCATTTTTCTCTAACGAGTAAAATCCCAAGGAAATATCGTTAAAAACAGGTTCAAAATCCGAATAAAATCCTATTTTTGTCCTGAAGTTCATTGACACAATGCAACAGGCTGAAAATCGGCTAAAAAACCTCATGGGGCAATTTTACAGAGTTAGGGGAAAGAAGCCCCGTGTCTCAAAAGGATATCTATGGCAATCAAATTGCCATGTTGGTACGATTGAGAGGAAAGAATGTATAAACGTTGGGGCGTTGAATGTTTCTCCCGATTATAGTGACGAATGGATAACTTTCCTATCTTTGTCCAATATTTTACACAGTAATACAATATTCTATTAAAGAAGGAATTACCATGACAAGGCATTATTTTTGTCTCTTTATCGCAGTCATGCTGATTGCAGCCGTCTGTGGAGGTTGCAAATCAGATAACGATTCTCCGGTTGGGAACACAGACTACAGCAATCCTGACAACTGGTTGTTGCTGCCGAAAAGTCCTATGATGCAGGTCGACATCTTTTTCATATATCCTACGGTGTTTCAGGGGGGCGGAGATGCCGTTTATGCGCAAATCGACGATCCGGTTGTGCGGGCAGCAGCAGCAGCAATGATCCCGAGGAGTGGAGCAGCCTTTGAAACGGTGGGCAACATGTATTGCCCCTATTACCGCCAGGTTAGCCTTACTGCGGCCGCAATTTCGGCTGAGGAGTTACATCGGCTTTCCGACGCAACATCGGGCGACGACATTTTTGCCGCCTTCGATCACTACATCAGCCACTTCAACAATGGGCGTCCGTTCATCCTCGCAGGCTTCTCGCAAGGCTCCATCCAAGTGATCCGCACTTTGCTGATGAGGTATATGGCTACCCATACCGATGTATACGAGCGTATGATCGCGGCCTATGCTATCGGTTATTCCGTCACACGTCAAAATCTTGAGGACTATCCTCATTTGCGGTTTGCGACCGGGGCAGACGACACCGGGGTTATTATTTCATACAATACCGAGATGCTTGGTATGACTGGCTTATCTATTTCTCTATTACCCAACAGCGTGGCTATCAACCCTGTTAATTGGCGAACCGACGATACACCTGCGTCGGCTGGTGAAAATCTGGCTTCCCGTATCCCGGACAAAGTTACGGGCAATTTAGTCGACATTTCCGACTACGCCGACGCCCAGCTCAACCTTGATCGCGGTACGGTTATGTGCTCGACGGTCGATCCCGACGAAAACATTCTCGGCAGCCCTTTCCCCTATGGATGTTACCATCACGGCGATTATGGGTTCTATTTTTACAGCATCCGCAAAAATGCTGAAGACCGCGTGAAAGCTTACCTCAAGTGAACCGCTGAATTTAAAAAAGGCAACAAATATCTTTACCTTTGCATCGTTATGATGACAGAGATAAAGTATTTAACGAATGAAGTTCGTAAAGACCGGTTCTTCCTGTTCGGGTAATTGAATACCGGCTTTTTCAGCAGCGGCTTTGCATTTGAGAAACCAAGCTATATTCCTTCCCAGTGTACGCATTGTCCGAAGCCCCTCTTTGTCCTGCATTACCTCTTCTGGCTTTTCTCCATGTACCATGTTCCAATAACTGGAAGAAATGACCGGCATTTCCTGAATGGTAAAATACTTATTGAGTTGGTCGAATGTGGCGGTTGTTCCAGCGCGTCGTGCCGAGACTACAGCAGCCGCAGGTTTCAGACGGAAAGCTTGATTGCCGTTCCCTGCAAGGTCGGAAATAAACGCCCTGTCCATGAATGCGGTTAAGGTGCCGTTTGCTGACGCATAATATACAGGGCTTCCAAAAATAAACCCATCTGCCTGTTTAGCTATTTCAAGGAACTCATTTACTTTATCTTTGGTAATCACGCATTTTCCTATTCCCATACACTTGTAACAGGCGATACAGCCGGAAATTGCTTTATTTCCAATCCAAAAGATTTCTGTTTCGATTCCTTCTTTGCTCAGCGTTTCTGCAACTACCGTAAGCGCCGTATATGTGCAACCCTTTGGGTTCGGGCTGCCATTTACCAATAATACTTTCATGTCTGTTTACTTTTAGAATTTACACTGCAAATGTAAAGCAAGAGCCGCAGGTGATGGTTTCATCTGCGGCTCATTTTAGTTTATTGAAAAGGTCAGATTCTACAAATCTATTTTCTGTTCATCGGAAGATATCCCGGGATCATAAACTACATGTTCCATCGGGTGAACACGCGCGGCCTTTACGTCGGTCACCTCTTCCGCTTTGTGAGATTCCGTTCTCCTTCCAATAGTTATAAGACGTATTCAGCACCTCCATGTATTCTTCTTCAGCAAGAGAGCCCTGTATGACATCTTTGCCATTAAAGAGATAGAAGGGGATGTATTCGAGGCCGAGTTCATCTTCGCTGAAACGTATGTCTGCTTCTATTTCTGCTTTAAACTCATCACTGTCGAGCATCGTATTTACTTCATTTTCGGAAAGACCAATAGTTGTCCCCAAACGTACCAACGTAGTCCTGTCACTGATATCTTTGCCTTCGGTGAAGTAGGCTTTGAACAAAATTTCTTCGGCAGCATCTGCCAAGTTATGTTTTTGGGCCAGCTTTACCAAACGTAACGCGTCAGAAGTATTGGTAACGATTAGCTTATCAAAATGATAATCCAGTCCCACTTCTTTTGCGATACCAACCAGCTCTTCTAAATCCGCTTTAGCTTTTTCTATGTTCGAATTGTATATACCAGCCAAATATTCGGCATACGATTTATTCAATGCACCCTTCTCCAAAGAGGGATTCAATTCATAGCTATGCCATACGAGCTCTATTTCATCTGCATAAGGGAATTTTGCTAATGCATTTTCAAACTTACGTTTTCCAATATAACAATATGGACAAGCTATGTCCGACCATATCTCAATTCTCATTTGAACCGTAGATATGGTGTGTTTGTCTGTTGACCTTTCCTGCAAGGCGGAGTAGATTCTGTCGTATTGGGGTGTCGATATTCCGTGGGCTTTGCCTAAAGAGACGATGGTGCCTGTAAGAGAGGATAGTTCGGTGGTTTTCCGTGCCTGGAAATCCCGATGCATGGAGGTCGTGGATTCGGGCGGGAGCATGTTCAACCTTCTGAGTATGTCGCTTTTCATGTCTTTCTCGACGCCGGCTCCGAGGGCTTGGGCTATCGCTTCGGCTTCGTCGATCAGATCCAAAAGTATCTGACGTTTGGCTTCATCGTTGATGATCGCCATAAAACCGGTATTGTAGTAACAGGTTAGTGTGGCGGTAGTCGAGATAAAGATGAACTTTTCCCAAATGATCCGCTTTATATGGGGAGAATAAGTGGCGTCGATTCCGGCTTCCTTCAATAATTGTTCGAATTGAAGCAAGCGTTCGTCATTGGTGTCATCAGACCCAAAATACAGGCTTTGTACGTTACCTACTGTTTCGACTTTGCCGGGAGCATTCAGGCTGGATACGATGTAAACACATCCTTGCCAAACCGTTGCTTCGGGCAATAAGGATTTGACCTGTTCTGTGATATCCGCTCCATTGAGCAGCGGGATGATCACAGTTTGCTTGCCGATACAGGGTTTTAATTGTTCGACGATGGAGGACAAACCATAGCTTTTGGTACAGATCATAATGAAGTCGGCTATACCTATGTCTTCAGGATTGTCAGTGGCAAGTGTCGGTTGGGTGGTAAAGGATTGTTCGTCTTTTGTCACGCAAAGGCCGTTTGCGCGAATTTGTTGCAAACTCTCGCCACGAGCGATAAAGTATACGGATACGTTCGGAGCTTCGGCATAATGCTTTGCTATCATTCCACCAAAATACCCGCCTACGCCGCCCATACCGGCAATCACTATTCTTGTACTCATCGTTTTTTATGTTTAGTATGATAAGATAACCAATTTCCTTTCATATATGTTGGGAAATGCAGTATTGTAATCCCGTTACCGCTTCCGAGCCACCCGCAGGGCTTGCAGGCAGGCTCCGACAAGGACAGCTCCCGCCAGTACCATCACCGTCCATAGGAAACCAGCCCGTTCGAAGAAGCGCACCTTCGGGGTAGAGGAGAGGATCGCCTTTTCGCGCACGGGAAGTACGGTGTTTATAACAGGCAACTCTCCATTCAACTCATCCCGGAAATACTCGAGATCGTAATGGCTGCGTCCTTCTGCGCCAGTCACGAGCGTATAGTGTTTACCCGCTTCAAGTCGGGCACAGAGATAACGTGCGAGGGTCCACATCCGTACGGTCTCCACCCTTAGCGGGGGATTGTCTCCATTACTAATGATGATCCGGGTGGTGCTATCTACGGGAAACGCATCGGTCTGAAAAACACACCCTTCTTTCGAACTGAGCGTCAGGGAGAGGGAGCGCTTACCGGTGCTGAGCATTGCATCGCGATGATAGAGGCTGTTGTCGGCCACTACAATCTCCAGGCGATCGATCAGGTATGGGTTATGCAGAGCGGGGAATGTGACCATGGTGCGTCGAAGGGAATCCTGCCTGGCCGTGATACCGTCTGTTTCTATCGGCAGGTACTGTCCATAGATACTATGGCTGTCTACCTTACCCACGCCTGTGATAGAAAGGGGGCTTCCCTGCGCGTTGGTCAATGTGATCTCGTAATATCGGTAGTTGCCTTCGGGGATATCCAATACAGCGACCTCATGGCCGTCTGTTCCCTGCTGGCTGAAGAGTGGCACACGCTGTCGGACTACATACCATGGCCCGGGCTGGTCGCCGCCGCGTACGCTTACATACTTGTCGACATCGGCGGCACGCATGACGAGGTAAAAACGCCCGATCCGCTCCTGTTTGGCGTTGTCGACCACCAGTATATTCACGCTGTCGTTACCCGTGTTTGTCTGTAATGGGTACATCTCCATACGGTTCACCTGCTGTATCGGTTCGGTTTGGCGCACCATATAAGGTACTTCATTCCCTTGTTCGTCCAGTATGCGAACATCTTCGAAGTCATTCCTACCCGAAAGCCCGATGAGCTGTGGATTGAGGCGGATATGGTAGTAATTGTCAGCTTCGACGGTGTCGATAGCTGCCGTCCAACGCTCCTGAGCCGTCACTCCGAGGGCCGCGATAAGCATCAATGCCAGTATACAAGTCTTTTTCATTTATTTTCGTCTTTTTCGTCATCGCGTACCAATGTTTTGATCCGCTGTTGAAGGAATGAAACCGCTAACAATATTATTCCAAGTGCTACAAACGAGATGATGCGTCCGGCCTGCGACATCCGCCAAACGTCAGACACGTAAAACTTTAGTACAATCAGCCCGAAGAACACCAACGCGATCTGTCGCGGTAGTACTTCACGACGGCGCACGCCCCACAGCATAAGCCCTGCCGCTATGACGCCCCACAGGATCGGATAACCAAACGTTCGTACATCGTAGAGTAGCGCGTAGTAATTTTCTTCGTTTCCTGCCAGTTGGATTATTGTGTTGTCTGCTTCTACACTGAGCACAGCCACTCCGGCAGCGGTGAGGAACCAGGCGAACAGAATCATTGTCTGCCGTGGCAACGAGTGCAGGTTGCGTACCAGTACATAAAAGAGGTATGCCACGCCCGGCCACATCAGGTAATGAAGCAGAAAGATGGAGTTTTTATCCTGCGCGTGGTCGCTGCAATAAACGATCCACCGGAAGTTGGCAATAGAGGGAAGCCCGGCGCAGACAAACAACAATACGACAAAGAACAACAGCATATATACCCATCGCATACGGGCAATTTGATGGCGGAATACTGCCGCAACCGCTGCTGCGTAAGTGACTGCCCAGATCATCAGGGCACTGGAGCTGAATTCCCAGAGCGGAGCAAACGAACCACTCAGTTGGTAGTTGATTTCGAATGCAGGTATCAAAAAACTCATCGTAATCAGTGCGAAGGTCAGCGCCGGAGTCACGTACCGGGCGGGGAATATTCCCTCGTCTGGCTCCATCTCCGTCTCTCGTCCGATGAGCCAGCGACAGAGTGCCAGCGAGACGATAACCACTAGGCCTGTAATGAAGATGCGGTTGAATACTACCGGCAACATTGAGTGCACACCAGCCTCGGAATAGTCGTACACATAGTTCTTCGCCGCATCCATAAAGAAGGAGATCAGTACTAATGCGCACATAATAAGGAAGCCCCCATGGAATACGCGGATGCGCGAACGCAGCCACAGCGCGAGCAGGATCACTGCTTCGGCCGCCCAGAACATCGTAATGACATGACCCTTGAGTTGCACAGGCACAGCCAGCGAGACGAAACTCAGCACCACTGCAATGATCAGATAAAGCATACGCTGATCGATCTGCCGCACACGCATCAGTACGATCATTACCACCGCATTGGCCGCGCCGATAAGGATCGTTATCAGGCCCATAATGTGCAGCGGATAATTCTTGAAGATGAATGTACAAGCCAACAACAGCGAGAGGTTATTACTCAGGATAACCGCTACCTGGAACGCAGTGATCCGCTGTGCGCGGAAATATTCCAACAGTGCCAACAGATAGAATTGTACAAAGAATAGCACCGCAAAAAGTGTTGCTCCGGCATATTGTTCTTTGAAGCCTGAGAAGAGCCATCCCCAGACAAACCCGAGCGTACAAATATAGCTTATTATACCGATAATATTCCATCGCTTGCGCATCGCCACCACGAGCATCCCTGTATTTAGGATCAGCAGGAAGGTGAATAGCACCACATAGTTTCCTGTACCCGAACTGGCCAGCAGCGGTGAGGCATAACCGCCCAGTAACGCGAAGAGCGCCAATTCCTGCCGGTTGTAAAGCAGCGCAAAGCATACCGCGAAAGCCGTGATTGCGACCAGGATCGCAAACGTGGCCGCCGACCCGAACAGTTGGTATTCCCGGAAAGCGATCGCAATGGTGATATAGAACACAGCGATCCCACCTCCGACCATCAGCGAAGAGAGCAGGTGATAGTTCTTTCGCAACCGGTGACCCACACCCAGGATAGCAACTCCGGCGAGGATACCGATTCCCACGCGCCCAATCTCATTGATCCAATCCTGGTCGATGGCGTATTTGACAAAGAACGCCACGCCCAGTACGAGGGTAATGATTCCCACTTTGCTGAGCCAGTTTTCAGTCAACAGGGTTTGTAGGGCAGAGGGTTTTGACTCCTCGGGCGTCTTTTTATGTACGGGCTTTGCTACAGTAGCAGCTACAGTTGGCTGTGGTGTAACGGTCGGCTTTTTTGTGGCTATGATCTGCGGCTCCGGTGCAAGCTCCGGCTGTGGCTTCAGAGCGGGAATCGGTGAAGGAGTAACCGGCGTCGGTACATCCTCGGTAACGGGGAAGTATGTCGGTCGGTAGGCTTCCGGCTGTATATCCACTTTGGGGCGTTTGACTACTTGCGTTGGTGTGTCTACTTGTGGCCGAATGTCTTCTTTCGGTTGGGGCACAGTCGTAGGTTGAGCAGAAAGCTGCTCCTCTATTCGCTTGAGCCGCCGTCCGATCGACGAGACTCTGGATAATATGATTAGCGGGACAACAATAATGACCCCTAATGCAACAACTCCAAGGAATATGAAAAAGTCCATAATTGGTGTTTTTTTGCAAAGGTAAAAGAATAGTGTAACATCGGTGACATTCTTTATTGCTTTATATTCCTTTTATTTGCATAGATCAATCTGTACCGACGTTAATCAATCTATTAAATGAAGAGTTTATGAAGAAATACGCACTTCTCCTGCTTTTGCTGCCGTGCCTGTCGTGGGCACAGGAGGCCACACAAGAGTCTGAATTCAGTATGTCTGCACAACTGCGTGCACGAGGCGAATACCGCAACGGCGCTATCTATCCGCGCTCGGAAGGAGAGCTTCCGGCCACATTTATCAATGATCGTGCAAGACTTTCAATGGAGTACCAGCGATCCAACCTGCGACTGAAGTTCGCCGGCCAGCATGTCGGCGTCTGGGGACAGGACCCTCAGATAGATAAGAACGGACGCTTTATGCTCAACGAAGCCTGGGCTGAACTTGGATTGGGTAATGGATTCTTTGCCCAACTCGGCCGACAAGCATTGGTGTATGACGACGAACGCATCCTGGGCGGACTGGACTGGAATGTATCCGGACGTTACCACGACCTGCTTAAACTCGGCTATGCCAACAAGCACCATGCCCTTCACCTGATGCTGGCATTCAACCAGAATGACGAGAAAGTGGGCGGTGGCAGTTACTATGCCCCCGGCGGCCAGCCCTATAAGACGATGCAATCCCTCTGGTATCATTACGGGAATGCCGGCCAGCCATTCGGAATCTCACTGCTGGCCATGAACCTCGGCTGGGAACATGGCGATACGGAGAATCCTTCTACCATCTATATGCAGACCCTTGGCTCCTACCTAACCTACAAAAACAGCCTGTTGGATATCAACGGCTCATTCTATTTCCAGACAGGGAAAACGGCCGCTAATGCCAATGTCTCTGCCTCTATGGGTAGCGTCTTTGCCCGATTCAACCTACATCCGCAATGGGCCGCCGGTGTAGGCAGTGACTATCTGAGCGGTTCCGCCCAAGACGATAGCAAGTATAAAGCCTTCAATCCACTCTACGGCACGCACCATAAATTCTATGGCACGATGGACTATTTCTACGCTTCCCCCTTTATCAATGGACTGAATCCCGGTTTGTGGGATAATCAGCTTGCCGTTTTCTACAAACCCTCCAAGAAAGTAGACCTGTCATTGAACTATCATTATTTCCTGACTACAACGACCGTTTCCGACTCCAGCGGGAAACTGGATAAAGCACTTGGCTCTGAGTTCGATTTCCAAATCGGATGGTCGATCCTGCCGGACGTAAAACTTCTGGCCGGTTATTCCTTCATGCTCGGTACCCAAACCATGGACGTTGTGAAAGGTGGCGACCATAACAGTTGGCAAGACTGGGGCTGGATCTCACTAAACATCACCCCAAAGTTGTTCTCTGCGAAACGATAGTGTCGGACACTATCTGTAGTTTCGTTATTCTGATTTTTCTCCATTGATATTTCTCGATCTGTGAAATCTTTGTTTAGCTTTGTACTGAAAGGATGTTATCAGCATGAACATATCTATTAATTATATCTCTACTCGGAGGATTGTTCTTAACGTATTCCTGCTATTAGTCGTGGCTGGGTGTGTAGTGAGGTGTGTGTCTGCGCCTGAGAACGGGCATTGTGTTATTATCGATCCGGATCACTTTGCCTCAAAGCAACTGATGCTATCTGAAATCGGAGATTCTGTTGTCTATTTAACTTTCTCCTCAGACATTGTTTTTAACCGGATCATCCATGCTGAATATACTGAGCAATACATTTTCTTGGGAACCTCAGACGGTATTTTGAAATATGATTGGGCTGGAAGTCTTTTAAAAAAAATAGGACAACTGGGACAAGGTCCCGGTGAATACCTGTACTGTAATAGCTTTTCTGTGGATAATGTCAATAATTATATCTATGTTTGGTCGCGTCCAGAGATTAAGGTTTTTACGTTTGATGGTGAGTATGTGAAAACTATAAAGACTGAAAATACAGATGCCATCAAGCTGAGTTATGTGAATGATCGGATTTATTTATTTTCCTTGATACCAGCAGACCCTTACCAACCCGCAGACTTGTGGACTATGCTTGACACATTGGGCAATAAGTTGTCTCATAAACCAAATACCGATGTTAAATTTAGCGGGAAAGGAATGACTTATAATGGCAATTTCATCTATCAGTATAATAGCCGATTAGGGTATTGGAACCATTATAATGACACTATATTCACTATTTCAGACACCTCAGTCGAACCAGGTTATATCTGGAATTTTGGATCATACAAGTTAACCCCTGAGAAAAACGTTTCAGAAGATGATAGGTCCTGTATTAGCCCAAAGATCATTTTGGAAGCCGATCGTTTTTTATACATCAACTACTCTCAGAATCGAAAACGATTTTTATGCATGTATGATAAGGCGCTGAAAGAATTTACCCTAAACAAATTAACGGAGACTGAAACTGGTTTCGAAAACAATATTGACCTTGGACTTCCATTCGTGCCGGAAGAATATATTAAAATCCATAATAGCGAATATTTTATACAATATTTTTATCCGGATGCTTTTGACGAATTAGGTGATAGAAGCCCTCTGCATCAAGAGGATAATGATGGTAATCAGATTGCAATGCTGGTCCGATTAAGATGAATGTCCTTCATACGAATCGATGAAAAAGAACAGCCTCTATTGCAAGGCAGCCCTTTTTTTATTCGTAGTTTTTTAAGACACCGGAGTGATCGATTCGCAAATAAAACTGTATCTTTGAGCGTTGTCGAAATCTGATAATGCCATGATCCTGAATGGATGGAATACACAGTGGAACAACAGGTATCTGAATATCAAAGAACGCGACCATTACCGTCGGATGATTACCTGTTGACTTGCGCTTTCAAACAAGGGTTGAAAGCCGAAGATTTATATCCCATAGTATTCACTTTACATTATATTATATCATGGAATTACCTTTTGCAGAATCCTGGAAAATAAAAATGATCGAACCCATCCGTAAGAGCATCCGCGAAGAACGTGAAGCGTGGCTGCAGGATGCGCATTATAACCTGTTTCAACTTACCGCTCAGCAAGTATATATCGACCTGATCACTGACTCGGGTACCGGCTCTATGTCCGACCGTCAGTGGGCAGCTATGATGATGGGCGACGAAAGCTATGCCGGCGCCTCCTCCTTCTTCCGCCTGAAGGAGATGATAACGAAATTGACCGGCTTCGAGTATGTGATCCCCACCCATCAGGGACGGGCGGCGGAGAATGTGTTGTTCTCCTACCTGGTCAAAGAGGGCGATATCATCCCCGGTAACTCCCATTTCGATACGACCAAAGGACATATCGAAGGACGCAAGGCCTTTGCCGCCGATTGCACCATCGACGAAGCCCGCGATACCCAACTGGAGATCCCTTTCAAAGGAAATGTTTCTATCGAAAAACTGGAGAAGGTATTGCAGGCAAGTACTGACCGGATTCCGTTTATTATCGTTACCATTACGAACAATACTGCCGGTGGACAACCCGTATCCATGCAGAATATGCGGGAGGTACATGCACTGGCACAGAAATACCACAAGCCTGTCCTGTTTGATTCGGCTCGTTTTGCAGAGAACGCTTACTTTATCAAGATACGTGAAGAAGGCTATGCCGACAAGTCGATCAAAGAGATTGTACGCGAGATGTTCTCCTATGCTGACGGCATGACGATGAGCGCCAAGAAAGACGGTGTAGTCAATATGGGCGGCTTTATCGCCACCCGTCTGCCGGAATGGTATGAGGGAGCCAAAGGGTATTGTATCCAATACGAAGGCTTTATCACCTACGGTGGCATGAACGGCCGTGACATGGATGCACTGGCTGTGGGACTGGATGAGAATACCGAGTTCGATAACCTCGAAACCCGTATCCGCCAGGTGGCTTATCTGGCTTCCCGTCTGGATGCGTTTGAAATTCCTTACCAACGTCCTGCCGGTGGACACGCTATATTTGTCGATGCGTTGAAGATATTGACACATGTTCCCAAAGAAGAATTCCCGGCACAGACGTTGGCTGTTGAGCTCTATCTCGAAGCTGGTATCCGTGGCTGTGAGATCGGCTATATTCTGGCCGACCGCGATCCTGTCACGCGTGAGAACCGATTCGGCGGATTGGATTTGTTGCGTCTGGCTATTCCCCGTCGGGTCTATACCAACAACCATATGGACGTGGTAGCTGTCGCGTTGAAGAATGTGTTCGATCGCCGTTCCTCCATCACCCGGGGATTCCACATTGCCTGGGAATCACCGCTGATGAGGCATTTTACGGTCCGGTTGGAAAGATTGTGATCGTTTTGTGATCCGGTTTGCCGAAAAATGTGTTTCTTTGTTAGATAGATAACATATGTATTTAGTCATAATCAAAAAGAGTAAACATGAATCTTACGAAGAAATTATCAGATGCTTTTAACGAGCAGATCAAAGCGGAAATGTGGTCGTCGAATCTCTACTTGTCCATGGCGGTGTATTTTGCAGATTTTGGGCTGGATGGATGTTCCCACTGGATGAAAAAACAGGCGGAAGAAGAACTGGAGCATGCCCATAAACTGATTGATTACGCCGTAAAGCGTGGCGGCAAAGTGATTATCCCGCAAATCGATGCCGTACCGGGAGAATGGGCTGGTCCGCTGGCCGTTTTTGAACAGGTGTATAGCCATGAATGCCATGTGTCTGAACTCATCGACAAACTGATGGATGTTGCCATTGCCGAAAACGACAAGGCTACGCAAGACTTCCTCTGGTGGTTCGTTCGTGAACAAGTGGAAGAAGAAGAAACAGCCAAAGGAATCCTCGACAAGTTCGAAGTGTTCGGCGCACATGGTTTGTATTGTGTCAATCACGATCTAGCCAAAAGATAAACTTTTTGATCGCTTGCGATCATAGCAAAGGCCCGGTTGCAACCCTGTTTGTAACCGGGCTTTTCTTATATATTCAAGTCTTTTTATATTATTAACTATAAGAATTAGTTTGCGAACTAAAACATTTAGTTTATTTGCGGAAAATATGTTGGATATGAAACGACTCACAGCAAAAGAGGAAGAACTTATGGGCTGGTTCTGGAAAGAAGGCGCTCTGTTTGTCAAGCAATTACTTGACTATTATGAGGAACCGAAGCCCCATTTCAATACCCTGTCTACCATTGTCCGCGGATTGGAAGAGAAAGGATTCCTTTCACATACGGCTTATGGGAATACCTATCAGTATTATCCCGCAGTAACTGAAGAGGAATATAGTCAGAGTGCCTTAAAGACAGTTATCTCGCGTTACTTTAATAATTCGTATCTCGGCATGGTGTCTTCCTTGATTAAGGATGAGGATATATCGGTCGACGAATTGCGCCGCCTGTTGGATGAGGTAGAACGTTCACATAAATAAGGGGAAAGACCATGGGAGCATTCTTCGTCTATATTGTCAAATCGTCGGCATGTCTGATACTATTTTATCTGTTTTACAGGCTATTGTTAAGTAAGGATACTTTTCACCGGTTCAACCGTATTGGGCTGCTGGGACTGGTACTGTTATCGATCGTGATCCCGTTCTTCCGGATCACAGTGGAGGAGCCGATTGTGATGCAACCGGCTGTACTTGATCTGGAAACCTTGTTGATGATGGCTCCCCTGATGGGTAAGAAGGCTACTGTGCATACCATACCCTTCTGGATACAAGGGTTATTGTGGATATATATTGCTGGTGTGGCTTTCTTCTTCTGCCAGTTTGCTTATTCGTGTGTACATACTATCCGGATGATCCGCCGGGGTACCGTAAGCCGGTTGGAGAACGGTATTTGCCTGGTGGTTACTTCCGAAGCCATCACCCCGTTCAGCTGGATGCGCTATATCCTTGTTTCGCAAAAGGATATGGACGAGAGCGGGCAGGAGATCCTGACGCATGAGCTGGCACATATCCGGTTGTATCATTCTTTCGACCTGCTAATCTCGGAGATATGTATCCTGCTCCATTGGTTCAACCCCGCTGCCTGGTTGCTCAAGCAGGAGTTACAGAATATCCATGAGTTTGAGGCCGATGAAAACGTCCTTACCCATGGCATTGATGCAAAGAAATATCAATTATTATTAATAAAGAAAGCTGTTGGTTCACAGCGCTTCACTTCTATGGCCAACAGCTTAAATCACAGTTCACTTAAAAAGCGTATCACTATGATGTTAAAAAGAAAATCAAATCCGTGGGCACGGTTGAAGTATCTCTGTGTACTTCCGTTGGCAGCCTTGGCTGTCGTGTCGTTCGCTCGTCCTGAAATCGTCCGTGAGTTGGACAAGATTTCAAGTGTCAAATTTAGTGAGATTGTTCCGATAAAGGAAATTGCAGCAGTTAAAAATGTAGAAAAGCCGGTGGTGCCCGATTCGGTTATCGTTTCACCTTCCGTTGTATTGAACACGGAAAAAATGATGAGGGTTGATTCGGTACTCATCTCCTTGGGCGATATGTCGTTGGAACTTGGCGACTTGAAACTCGACTATGATTTGCAATTAGATCAATTAGAGCATCTGGATTTATCGGAATTAAGCATGCCCGACTTTGACTTTTCGCAGTTCCAACTGGCGGATCTTCAACTGAACCTGGACAGCCTGGCGACTCAGTTTAACTTCTCTTCGGATATAACTTTAAATTTCGATAACCTGAAAGCGTTTAATCTGGATACCGCCCAGATGCGCAAGATACGTGAGGAATACCGTGCAGCCATGAAGTTGAACCAGGAAGAATGGCGGAAGCAACAAACCGAGTTACGCGAACAACAAGCCGAGTGGCGCAAAAAGAACCAGGCGGAGTTGCAGCAACTACGGGAAAAGATGAAAGGACAAAAACTGACCGAAGAACAGTTGCTTGTCTTGCGTGAAGAAGCGAAAAGAATTCAGCAGCAGGTAGCGATGGCTAATATCAATGAGGAGAAAGTGGCTGAGATTCAGAAGAGTGCGGAAAAGGTCATGAAGGAGCAAGAGAAGGTCATCGTCAAACAACAGATTGAGCTTGAGAAAGCTATGGCTTTGCAACAGAAGGAAATGAAAGAATTGGGGCCGCAAAGCAATGTAATTCCGATCCCCCCTTTGTATGTGATCGACGGTAAGGAATCCACAGGCGAAGAGTTGAAGGATTTGGATCCCGCACGTATTGAGTCTATCTCTGTGCTGAAAAACGCATCAGCCGTGGAGGAATACGGCGAGAAAGGCAAGAATGGTGTTATTCTAATCACTACAAAAAAGAAATAACCAGGTATGGGAATGAAAAAACTATCCGCTTATTGTATCCTGTTGCTGGCCGGATGTAGCCTTCTCTCATGTAAAGAGAAAGCAGGTGGCGCAAGCTCCACGATAGACGTGGCTACCGCCTTTGCTCATCCGACAGCACTTACGGCTTCCGACTATTTCAGCAAAGTGCGCTATGTTCCGTTGGAAACCACAGATGAAAGCCTGATTGGTCGTGGGGCAGATGTCCAGTTCTTTGGCGATAAGTTGGTAGTAACCACTAAGCAAAAGCAGTGCCTGCTTTTTGATGCTAATACAGGCCGCTTTATTCGTTCCATCGGGCATATCAGCAATGATCCCGAAGGCAACAGCAGTGTTATGTTTTGGATCGACCAACCTTCGCTCACCCTTAACCTGCAAGGCTGGAAAGGCGATTGGCAGCAATACGACAACCAGGGTATATATAAGGGTAAGATCCATTTTCCGGTAGAACGTTCGATTGGAGACTGCTTCACATATGCCAACGAGCAGACGACTGTCATTTACCATACGAACATATTCGCGGGAGCGTCCGACAGTATTTTCTTTTTCCGTAACGGGGAATTGCTTAAAGCAATGGCGGCTAATACGGAAGAAGAGGTTGGAGGATCGGTTAACCCGGCTGATATAGCTGATATCAGTGTGATGTCGGGCGATAATGCCTTTGATAGTTGGGGGCCGGCTGCTATGAACGGATTGTTAATCCTCAATCTCAAGGAGGGAGAAAAAAGGCATTTGTCTTTTGATGGAGTTACCCGTTTCTGGCACTTGGGTGATGAACTCTATTATAAAAACGATTTTAACGACACCATTTTCCAGGTGAAGGATATGGATTTCATCCCTACGCATGTGTTTGATTTGGGGGCATACCATTGGCCTGTATCCGAGCGTTATAATAAGGAACAAGATCAAAATATCTATATTTCGCATATCCTTGAAAGCGACGACCTGATGCTTTTTCGTTTTACCTATCGCCTATTGAATACTGATAAGTCGGAGACGTATAACGGTATGTATGACAAACGTTCGGGAGAGTTGAAAGTAAACCTGCTGAAGGAAGGTATTACCGACGACCTGACTCATTTCCTGCCCCTCCAACCGCGTTGTGTGTCGCATTCGGGCGAATATGCCAGCCTGTTGCAGGCTGCTGACGTGACGACCTGGTTCGAAGATTATCCCGACCGCATCGCCAACTTGCCGAAGGAAGTTCAACAATTGCAGCAAGTGGGGGAAGAAGATAATCCGGTGATCGTATTTATGAAATGATGTGTGTATATATGATTGGATAATCTGATTGCTTCACTAACAAGGACTGATGTCAACCGTACCTGTTACGGGGCATCAGTTTCTTTTTTCAATGATACGGATAAGATCTGCATCCGACAACCCTTCGCCGTAGATGGCATAGTCAAGGCGGAAGGTGCAGCCGTTTCGGTATTCCGAGCAGCCGTAGGCGGTCTTTCCACGTAGGATATGACCTTTGCTACAGACTGGACAAACCGGTTTGGCTGCTATAGGAGCAGATGCCTGCCCTGTTGTTTGGGGAGACTCTTTCGGTTCCTTTGCCTCTTTCGGTGCACGCGGCTTGCGGGGCTTCTTTTCTTTTTCTTCTTTGGCGGCCGGTTCAGTCGGTGCCTGTTGGATGGTGATCGTACGTCGGGACTGGTCGGAGAGGACGTGGATCACGACCTCATTTACCATCTGCTTGAGTTCTTCGAGGAAGGTTTTTGCTTCGTACGTTCCCCGTTCGATCTGGCGGAGCTTCTTTTCCCAGAGCCCGGTCAGTTCAGCGCTTTTGATGAGGTCGTCCTGAATGGTGCCGATCAGTTCCACGCCGGTAGGGGTAGGGAAGAGGTTCTTCCGTTCCTTGCGGATATAGTTACGCTTGAAGAGGGTTTCGATGATGTTGGCACGGGTAGAGGGACGGCCGATACCGTTTTCCTTCAGCGCGTCGCGAAGTTCTTCGTTATCGACCAGTTTGCCGGCGGTTTCCATCGCACGCAGCAGTGTGGCTTCGGTATAGGGCTTGGGCGGTTGCGTCCAGGTTTCCTTCAGCTGGGGTTGATGGGGGCCGCTTTCGCCTTTGACGAAGTCGGGCAATACGCCTTCTTCCTCGGTGCTCTCCGCCTCCGGGTCTTTCTCCTCAGCACCGAAGACGATACGCCAGCCGGGTTTCAGTATCTGCTTGCCGGTGACTTTGAAGTCTACCTTTTCCACCTTGCCTTCTACCGTGGTGGTCGAGATGTCGCAATCTGGATAGAAGGCGGCGATAAAGCGGCGGGTGACGAGGTCGTACACCTTCCGTTCCATATCGGTCAGGCCTCGTGCCGGTACGCCGGTAGGGATGATGGCATGGTGGTCGGTCACCTTCGTGTTGTCAAATACCCGTTTGCTTTTCGGCAGCTTGCCTGCCAGCAGGGGAGCGGTGAGGGTGGTGTAATCGACCAGCCCTTTCAGCGTGTTGGGTACCTTGGGATAGATATCATCGCTCAGGAAGGTGGTGTCGACACGCGGATAGGTGGTGACCTTCTTTTCGTAGAGCGACTGTATGTATTTTAATGTATCCTCGGCAGTGAAGGCAAATTTTTTGTTGCATTCCACCTGCAGGGAGGTGAGGTCGAAGAGGCGGGGCGCATACTCCTTGCCTTTCTTCTCCGTTATGTCGGTGACGGTGAAGTCATGTGCCTGTACGGTCTGGAGGAAGTTCTCCCCATCTTCTTTCTGCGAGAATTTACCTTTGGTGGAAGAGAAGGTGGTGTTGCGGTACACTGTTTTCAGTTCCCAGTAGGGTTCGGGTTTGAAGTTTTCGATCTCGGCCTGGCGGTTGACAATCAGTGCCAGCGTAGGGGTCTGCACCCGTCCGATGGAAAGCACCTGCCGGTTTTGCCCGTAGCGGACGGTGTAGAGGCGGGTGGCGTTCATGCCCAGCAGCCAGTCGCCGATGGCGCGTGAGAGGCCGGCCTGGTACAGCCGGTCGAAGTCGGCCTGGCTCTTGAGGTGCTGGAAGCCTTCGCGGATGGATTCTTCCGTCAGCGATGAGATCCAAAGACGATAAACGGGGCATTTGACGCCTGCCTTCTGCATCACCCAGCGTTGAATCAGTTCGCCTTCCTGGCCGGCATCACCACAGTTGATTACCATCTCGGCGTTTTGCATCAGTGATTCGATCACCTGGAACTGCTGTACGTAGCTGGGGTTCTCAATCAGTTTGATGCCGAAGCGGGGCGGGATCATCGGCAGGGAACCGAGGCTCCACCGTTTCCAGTCGTCGGTATAGTCGTCGGGCGCCTTGAGGGTACAGAGATGGCCGAACGTCCATGTCACTTGGTATCCGTTTCCTTCGATATACCCGTTCATACGTTTAGTGGCTCCCAGTATTTCCGCAATCTCACGGGCAACACTCGGCTTTTCGGCGATACATACTTTCATTCGTACTAAAAAACTTCGTAAATGTGGAGCAAATGTACGCTTTTTATCTATTTTTGGGAACGTTATCCCGAATGAAATACCCCATCATTATGAAACACATCCTTTCTACACTCCTTGTTTCGCTCTGCGCATGCCTGATAGTCAGCTGCCAATCGGCGAAGACCTTTCGTGTCGACTTCGACAGTTCGAAAGAATATTCCGGCAAGAAATTTGCCCTTCAGGATATCTCTCCCGGTCTGCCTACGGATTGGGACGGATATAACTATGTAGTGATAGAGTTCAAGTCGACTACTTCCCAACGTTTCCAACTGGGCTTTACCACGAACAAAGGATATAACGAGTTGCGCGTGATGAGCTACACGCCTAATGGCTGGAACAAACTGGCTATACCGTTGAAACTCTACCGTCAGTTGCCCGACGCACGGGTCGACCTCGCTGCGACCTACAACCAACCCCGCTATACGGGATGGATCAACCTGACCGGCAGGCGTACGCCGTTACAGGGTGTCGACTCCGTCGGTATCCGTATGTGGGCGCCGATAGGCAATCCATCCATCGAAATCCGTTCCATCAGCCTGTCGGTAGATGACCCGGGCGACGAATATCTGGAAAGCGTCCCGATGGTGGATGAGTTCGGGCAGTGGAACCTCGGCGAGTACGAAGATAAGATCCATTCCCTCCAACAACTCCAACAAGCCTGGGAAACGGAAGAGGGCGAAGACGTTTCGACCGCCGATTACAACTACTCCACCTATGGCGGCTATCGGCAGCAACAGGTGAAAGCCACTGGCTTTTTCCGGACGGAGAAGATCGACGGCCGCTGGTGGTTTATTGATCCCGAAGGTTATCTCTTCCTCTCGGTCGGTGTGGACTGCGTCAGCCCCGGTGGCGGTGGCAATGTGAAAGAAGTGGAAAAACGGCGGAATATGTTCAAAGAACTGCCCCCGCCTGATTTTGCTGTGGACTCCCGCTCGAATGCCCGGCAAGACAACTGGACCTCCTTCGGGCTCTGGAACCTCTATCGTCGCTATGGCGAAGACTACCGGACGAAAGCCAATGAAAGGATCATCCAACGGATGGACAAATGGGGCTTGAATACGATCGCCAACTGGTCGAGTGCCGAAGTATATGAACAGAACCGCAAGGCCTTCACGCTCGGGATGCGTGGTATCGGAATTGACGGTAGCCTGATGGGATTGGCTGATGTGTATGATCCCGCCTTTGCCGCGGCTGTCGATAGCAGTATGCAGGCGTCGGTTGTTTCGCAAAAGGATAATCCCTGGGTGATCGGTTACTTTGTCGGTAATGAGCCTGCCTGGCTGGATCAAGAGGAACGCCTGTGCAGCCTGATACTCGACGGTGCCGATCGTCCTATCAAGTCAGCCTTGCGAACCTGCCTGGCCGCAGGCGACACCCCGGAGCGCCGCAAGGCCTTTATCCACGAAACCTTCCGCACTTTCCTGCAGACTGTCAGCTGTTCGTTCAGAAAGTATGATCCGAACCACCTCAACCTCGGTATCCGTTTCGGTAATATCGGCGAGTTGGATGAGACTGTCCTCACTATATGTAAAGAATCGTTCGATGTCCTTAGCTTCAACTGTTACGCCCTATACCCGGACGAAAAGATGATGGACCGCGCCTTGCGCCTGACCGATCTCCCGATGATCATCGGCGAATATCACTTCGGTACCGTTGATCGCGGTATGGCTCAATCCCTCTGGCAGGTCGATACCGAGCAGGAACGTGGCGTAGCCTACCGTTATTATACCGAGCGAGCCTATGCCCATCCCGGCCTGATCGGTACGGCCTACTTCCAATGGTGCGACCAGGATCTGACCGGCCGTCGCAACGATGGCGAGAACTACAACTGTGGCCTTGTCGACGTTACCGACCGCCCTTACAGATACCAGGTCGAAGCCATGATGGAGACAGCCAAGCGCTTGTACGACATCCATTCCGGTACCGCATCCCCCGTCACCCAACAACCCCAGCGTGCCCGCGGCCACGAAGGCCTGCCACCTTGGACGGAGTGACCAGTGTTGACCCTCAATCCCTGCATAGAAACCATCTTCAACATTGGTGGGATTTGAAAATAAAAACGGTCATCCCGTGCATGGGATGACCGTTTCATTTAAGCAAGCTTGATGCTATTTGGCTTGTTGTCAATTCATCACTACTTTCTTTATCCAGCCAGAGCTGCCTTGTACGATCAGCACTCCCTGCGGGAACGCGTTTGCATCGATAGTGGTAGTGCCGGATGAAACAGTCGATTTATAAACCAAACTACCGTTGACTGTATAAACGGTGACTTGTTCGGCTTGAAGGGTCTGTATATATAATGCATGATTGACCAGATACACAACCGTGTTGGAGGTTTCGATTTTTTCAATACCGGTTGCCCAGCGGTTTACGCTTATCGGAACAGTTATTGCCGGTTCAGGGAGTAAATTGCCGCTTGGTGTTTCAAACCGGATATTATTAATAACAATATCGTATATTTCTTTCTTGGTGTACTCATCTACGTTGTAAGCGATATGCAGCATTTGCCCGGCATCGTCTGCTCTCAGTACAGCGCTTTTTGGCGTCTTCGGTGTAACCTCAAATAACCAGCTATTGTTTTCTTGTTTGGTGATGGTAAGGTCAAATAATTCTGCAAAGTTGATTGTTAGGCTAGTATTACTTTCATCCAATGTAAAGCCGTCGGGCAGTTGCACCACGAAGGACGCATTGTGTATGGAGTCGATAGATAATGTGGTATTTAAATCGAAACTTCCCTGATTTGTATCACCAATGGGAGTGATTGCTTCGGGTTCAACAGTAGGGCTGTAGCCGTCAGAATAATAATATACAGAATAGCTATTAGCTTCAAATTCAGGTTCAGGTGTAGTTAAATGATAATAATGATATATTCTGCTAATCCTTCCCTGCAAATCATATGAAGCATATTCACTATGTCCATTACTTAAATATGCAATAAGATTTCCATTATTGTCGTACTGGTATTGATGAATCTTTTCATAATTATCTTCTAAGTCATTTTGTATAACAGTAGATATTTGCCCCCGTTCATTGTATGTAATTCTGACTGAGAGCTGAGTCCCTTCAGCGTAAATGAGTTGGCCGCTGTCATTGTATTTTATCACAGAAGGCAAATTATTGCTGTCGTTGCTTAACATAAGACTGTACCAACTACTAATGGTGGTTAAACGTACTGACAACCTTGGATTTGATTCATTTCCAACTTCAATATATGGATCAATATCATATTCGTTTTTATTAATTTTATTTGTTTTTACGTAGCCCGAATGGCTCAACTGCCATGAATAATAATTATATGAAATCTCCTCATCCCCCCCATTAAAAAACTCCTGTTTGTTTAATTTTTTGCCAGCAAAGCTATAACCAATAATACTATCCGGCCATTCTGTTGGCCATTTCCTTTCACCGCTACGGAGTTCCTGTTGTAGTGCAAATGCATCTGTGGTTTCTCTTTGTGCAAAGCCTGCCACTGACACCAGTAGGCTGATTGTTAAAAGTAAAAATTTTCTTTCCATTTTGTATTTGAAAGGACTTCTATCAGTTTATTTTTTGAGTTTTGTTTTTTAAAGAGCTGAAGTCCGTTATAACTCTTTATTCCCTCGTTTTATTGTTATTTGAGTAGTTGTTTACAGATAGCAAAAATAGGCATACAAGATGTGGCTAAGAATAAGATACATTAAGAAAAAACGGTCATTCCGTGCATGGGATGACCGTTTCGTTTTATGGCAAGTTTTCGTGCGTCCGTTTATCGCAACGCTTCCACTTCTTCGGTGCGAATAGGGATCTTTTTGCCGAGCAGGCGGGCGCCATCAGGGGTAATCAGGTAGTCTTCTTCGTTGCGGATGCCGCTGAAGTCTTTGTAGGTGATTACCTTTTCGTAGTTGATAAAGTCGGCGAATTTGTTTTCGCCCTTCCACATGTCGATCAGTTCGGGGATGAAGTAGATACCCGGTTCAATGGTGAGTACGAAGCCAGGTTCGAGTTCGCGGCCGAGGCGGAGCGACTTGCGGCCGAATTGTGTACTCTTCGGACGTCCGTTATAGCCGACATATACTTCACCGAGGTTCTCCATGTCGTGTACGTCCAGACCCATCATGTGTCCCAGTCCGCAAGGCATGAACAGTGCATGGGCGCCTGCCATGACAGCTTCCATCGGGTCGCCTTTGACGAATCCGAGGCCTTTGAGTCCTTCCATGATTACTTTACAGGAAAGGTTGTATACGTCTTCGAAGAGGATGCCCGGACGAAGGGCGGCTACAGCGGCTTCGTGCGAAGCGACGGCGATGTCATAAATATCTTTCTGACGCTGGGTGAACTTCGTATCGGCAGGGATCGTTGACGACATGTCACCGGCATAACCCATCTCCGTTTCCGCACCGGCATCAAGCAGCAGCATATCGCCGCTTTTGATCATATTGCCGTGATAATGGTTGTGAAGCGTCTGTCCGTTGATGGTGGCGATGATCGGGAACGACAGTTGGAAGTCACTGGCCAGCGCCACTTCAGCTACGGCGGCAGCTACTTCGCTTTCGCGGATGCCCGGACGCGCCATCCGCATGGCGGTGAGGTGCATATCGGCGGTGACGATACAGGCCTTTTCGATTTCAGCGATCTCTTCGTCGCTCTTGTAATTACGTTGGTTGACTACTCCGTAGATGAACGATACTGACGGTTGTTCTGTTCCTGGGTAGATGCCAAGCCAACGTTGCAACTTAACCTGGTGTTCGGCACGGTAGGTGGGCAGGTAGTGGATGGGTTGCTGCTTCGCCTGTGCTTCTTTCAGGTAGGCTTCGATGGCGGCAGAAGGACGGACTTCGGTGATGCCGGCCCGTTCGCTCTTTTCCCGAAGCGTAGGCTGGACGCCCATCCAGACGATGGCGTCGATCGTGAGTTCGTCACCGAAGATGATCTCCCGGTTATTGTCAATATCAATGATGGCGGACAGGCCGTCGTACGGCAATCCGAAGAAATACAAGAAGGTGGAATCCTGGCGGAAATGATAGGTGTTATCGGCATAGTTCATGCCACTTTCGTCGTTCCCAAGAAAAAGCAAGAGGCCGGAGCCTATTGTCTGTTTCAACTTTGCCCGGCGGGCCATATACGTGTCTTTTGCGAACATAATATAGTTGTTTTAATATAATTCTACCAAAGATAGAAATTAATCGGGATGGAGGTTCTTTAATTTATAATAATTCGTTATATTTCGACGATTTTGTCATCTTATCTGATTGTGCTTTATGAAGATCCAGCAAATTGCCGAATTGACAAACGCCACTTATGTTTGCGGAGCAGAGATGTCCGGGAAAGAGATCGTGTATGCCTTTGCCAGCGACCTGATGAGTGATGTACTTACCTTGGATTTCCCGGATGTGATCCTGATCACCGGGCTATGTAACGTACAAACCATCCGTACGGCGGAAATGGCTGACATCAGTTGCATTCTTTTTGTCCGCGGAAAAAAGGTGACGGACGAGATGCGTGTACTGGCTGCCGAGAGTGATGTGCTACTGCTGGAAACGGATTTTTCCATGTATCGTACGGTAGGTTTGATCTATAGTAACGGCGTGTTGCCGGCTTATTGAGAAAGGAGTGTATATATGCAGGTAACGTACGAATTGGAAGGAGGAAACTTCTCGAAAGCTGGTTTTGCTTCCAGCCAGATAAAAAAGGTATTGAAAGAACTGTCCATTGATCCGAGGATTATCAAGCGGATCGTGGTTGCACTCTATGAGGCGGAGGTCAACGTGGTGGCCCATGCCTTTCGTGGAAACGTATTGGCACAGATCGAAGCCGATAAGATCGTATTGGAACTGAAAGACGAAGGCCCCGGTATCCCCGATGTTTCGTTGGCTATGCAAGAGGGCTACTCAACTGCGACCGAAGCGGTACGTGCGATGGGTTTTGGTGCCGGAATGGGCCTACCCAATATCAAACGGAATGTGGACGAATTAGAGATAGACAGTACGGTAGGCGTAGGTACCACCGTACGGATGGTTACCTGGTTTACGTAGGAGGACCTGTTATGGAACAAACAACTTTTTATCACGCGCTGAATATAGATAATAGTAAATGTATCGGATGCACCCACTGTATGGAAGTGTGTCCCACGCAAGCGATCCGGATTCGTGACGGCAAAGCCGTCATTAACAAAGACTGGTGTGTGGATTGTGCTGAGTGCATTCGGGCCTGTCCCACCGATGCGATCTATGTGGAACAAGACGACTTCCAGCGTATCTTCGACTTCAACTGCCGGGTGGCGTTGGTCCCGGCTGTCTTTATCGGACAGTTTTCTAAATATACCACAGAGCGGGAGATCAATAGCGCTATTTATGAACTGGGTTTTACACATGTCTTCCCGGTAGAATATACCTGCGACATGGTATGTCGCGAGATGGTGCGGCAGATGGAAAATGCGGATGAGAAACCGGTGATCAGCGCTTTCTGTCCGGCTATTGTCCGGTTGATCCAGATGCGTTTTCCGATGCTGACGGACAATATACTGACGGTGAAGAGCCCGGTGAATGCGTCAGCGTCTTATTTCCACAAGATACTGGTGGACGAAGGGTTTGCGTCGGAAGATATCGGTATCTTCTATGTCTCTCCCTGTGCCGCTAAGATAGCGTCACTGAAAGGTGAGGAAGGATATTCGCCGGATATCCGCGGCGGAGTGATCAATATGGATACCTTATATAATAAAGTAAACCATATCCTGACCAACCGTCCAAAAAACTATAAACTGGATGCCGAAATGCCTGTCGAATTGACCAAGAAGGAAATGCGTTGGAGCCAGACACGGGGCGAATCCAAATATTTTCCGGGCCGTAGCCTGTCTATTGACGAGATCCATAATGTGATCGACTTCCTCGAACGGATGGAAACAACTACCGAGGTGCGGAACGTTGACTTCCTCGAACTCCGTGCCTGCGACTGTAGTTGTGCCGGTGGCATATTGACGGTAGCCAACCGCTTCCTGACGGCCGAACGCATGCACAAACGTTCGCAGGAAAGAAGTAAGATACCGGTAATCTATGCTTCCGAGAACCTGGAAGCGATTACCTATCTTCGCCAACATCTCACCATCCCACCCATCGAACCCAAGCCGCGACTGGTATATAATGGTACGCGTGAAGAGGTGCTGCGGAAGATGGAGCAGGTGCGCAAGCTGATGTGTTTCCTCCCCGGGATCGATTGTGGCGCCTGCGGCAGTCCCAACTGTAAGAGCCTGGCCGAGGATATCGTCCGCGGCGAAGCACAGTTCAGCGATTGCATCTTCATGCAGCGCAATATGGAGAAACACGGTAAGCTGGATAAGGATCATGCCATCCGCCTGATCGAAAAGACCTGGGGCAAGGACCGGCTGGATAAGGATTGTTATAAGAAAGGAGCAACATATGAAGGTCTCTGATTTGGTAAAGGAACTCAACCTGACTGTCTTCGCCGGTGAAACGGCGCTGGACAATGAGATAACCGGCGGCTACGCCAGTGACTTACTGAGTGATGTCATGGGGCATCTGAACGAAAACATGCTGTGGATCACTATGCAGACGCATCAAAACATCCTGGCTGTTGCTACGCTGAAAGATGCTGCAGGTATCCTGATCGTCAACGGTTCGTCGCCCGATGAGGAAACGATGCAGAAGAGCAAGGAAGAGGATATGCCTATCCTTGGAACTACGTTGCCGGCGTTTGAGGTCTGCGGCCGGATCTATCAACTGCTACACATGCCATGAACCAATACCGGGTCGACCTGCATATCCATACCTGCCTCTCTCCCTGCGGCAGTTTGGATATGAGTCCCGCAGTCATCGTGCAGACCGCACTCGACCGCGGGCTGTCGGCCATTGCTATTACCGACCATAACTCCACGCTGCAATGCCCGGAAGTACAAGCTGTCGGTGCTGAGGCTGGGATGCCGGTGTTTGCCGGTGTCGAAGTCACTTCACGGGAAGAAGCCCATTGTCTTGTGTTCTTTCCGACGGATGAAGCCCGCCTCCTCTTCCAGGCATATATCGACCGATACCTTCCCCATATCCCGAACAAGCCGGAACGGTTTGGTGACCAGGTATGGGTGGACCGGGATGAAAACATCTTGGGTGAATGCCCTTGGCTCCTTATCTCTGCCATCGATCAAAGTGTTAACCAAATTGCCAAGTATGCCCGTTCGCTGGACTGTCTTTTTGTCCCTGCCCATGTGGAACGTCCGGTATTCAGTGTCATCAGCCAGTTAGGATTCCTCGACCCATCACTGAAACCCGATGCCATCGAATACAATAACCAAGCCCTGTACGAGAAACTCCTTCCACAACATCCGTATCTAACGAAGTACACCCAATACACCGCCTCTGACGCCCATTATCCGGAGCAGATAGGGACGAAGGCGGCTACTTTTCAGATGAATGAACCTACGTTTGATGATTTAAGAGTTATCTTTGCAAGTCATGTTAAAGTTTAAAAGATTACTCTCTGCTATTTTCATTGCCTGTCTGTATGGGGGCGGAATCATGTTGTATAGCTGTGATTTTTCCGATCCGAATATTCCGACCGAGTACACGACTTATCAGCCCAAGGCACTTCCGGCATGTTCCATTGAAATACAGGAACCGTTAGCCGACCGGGTCAAAATAAAGGTGATCTTAGGGAGTGCAAACAGGGAGCATTTGACGGAGGTAAAGCTTTGTTACAGCGACCAGCATGAAGAGCCTACGCTTGCCGACAGGGTGGAAGACCTCTATCCCGCTTCGGGTAAAAAGCCCGATACCTTAACGACTGTGCTAACGGAACTGAACCCGGGTGTCAAATACTATTGCCGGCTGTATATAGCCAATGCGGACTCTTCGAAATATTCCCGGCAGGCAAGCTTCTATACTAAAACAGACTTTGTAGGAGCCCGGTGGGAGTATGTGGGTGCGCTTCCCCAAACCTACATCGTCTCATGGAATGCCATGAAAGCTGGGGGGCGGGTTTTCATTATCACTAAACGTAATGTATGGACTGATTTGAACGGAGGCCAGATGTGGGAGTTTGATTCCGTGCAACAAACCTGGATTCCCAAAGGAGATACCCCGTTTAAGGGCAGGGCTTCATTGATCTATTTCTCTTTAGGCAATAATATCTATGCTGGCTTAGGCTCTAATCAATGGTGGGATAAAGGCAATTATAGTATCGAACCAATCTGTTATGACTGGTGGTGTTATGATCCGGAGCATGATGAGTGGACTGCATTGAAAGACTATCCTCACAACGGAGGGTTGAGTACGTTTTTTAGTGCAAAGGGAAAAGGATATGTGCTCGTACGCCCCGACCAACTTTATGAATACGATCCGGCCACTGACAAATGGATGCGGAAATCAACTTTTCCTATCAAGTCACATATTGGTGGTGCATCCTTCGTGATTGAAGACTGCCCTTATGTGTTTACCGGTACGTCATTCGATCCGGATGTAGCAAACTCAAACTTTTTTGTGAAAGATTTGTGGGAATATGATGTGGACTTGGATAAGTGGTACCAACGAGCAGACTTTCCGGGGATGGAACGCGAATATATGTCCAGTATCGCATGTGGAAATAAAGGATATGCCGGATTTGGTTATTCTGTCTATTCAACAGCCTCCAATGGCGGCTATCAGTTAAAAGGTATAAACGACTGGTGGTGCTATGATCCCGAGATAGACGAATGGTCGATACGCCCTATTCATAGTGATTGGAGAGACCAGATCGATCCGGATTTCTTTTTTGAATTGAATGGTGATATCTATATAGGAAGTGTCAGGTCCGGATTATGGCGGTATGGTGAAAAATAAGAAGGTCCATATACGATGGAGTTTTAATGATTACTTTTTTCTTTAGGAAGTTTCTTTTGTAAACTGGAATAGGTCTCTGGGGCAATATTAAGATAAGAGGCAATCGTGTAAGCCGGAACCCTCTTTGCTATTTCACTGATCCTGGCGTTTTTTTTAGATATGCTTATTCGCTCCAATGCATCGTATCGGCGGATAAAGTAGTAATGCCATTCCTTATCGACAGCTGATTCTTCTGATAATTTCTGAGTAAATATGTTAAGTTCGTCATACTCTTGGTCCAATGTATCATAATATTTACGATCTATGCATAATATGGTCGTCTTTGTTATGGCCTTAACGTTTACAAGACTTTTGTCTTCTGTAAAGAATGTATGCGGGAGATCAAAAAACTCTCCTTCGTTCCTGAAGTTACAGATGCTTTCCTGGCCGTCTTCCTTGTAATAGAAACTGGCGCATATACCTTTAAGCACCAGAAGAAGCATATTGACCTTACTCCCTTCTTCTATAATGACCTCATTTTTGTTGTAATGCTTTATCGTACAATGGTCCCAGATTGTATTAACCAGTTTTTCCGATAATTGGTAATAATGTTGCAGATGCAATGCAACGTTTAGGGGTATATCGTCTAATCTTGATTCGGATGTACTTTTCATCATACTGTTGTCTTATCTGTCCTTAACTACTTGTTTGTATTAGGGGGATTGTGACAGCGTACACTATAAAAAAACTAAAATCAAGAAACTTAATCCAAATCATTCCTGAATATACAACCGTAATCTACAGAAACCAGGCAGCAAATAACATTCTGTCAAACCATGCTGATGATAACTGCTTAAGAAATCCGGAACGCCTTCTTAATGTATATTAAGATTTGTGAAAAAGTACGTAATTATATTTGCAAAGTGAGGACTTGCCGTGTAAACCGGAGAGAAAGTAATCGTGTAATGTAATGGAAAACTTTTAAAATACAGATATGCGCTGTGATAATTGTGGATGGAAGAACCTATCAGGGAAAAAGAATTGCGAGAAATGTAAAGCTCCCCTCCAAGAGGAAGTCGTTGTACAAGGTGATGAGCTGTCAAATGAGGTGGCGAAGAATAGTTATATGCATACTGTAATAGAAACTGATAAAACAGATAAAGGAGCGAAGAACTTATTTAAAACGCTAAAGATCGATGGCTAATTTAAATGCAGACAGGTGCGACTTTAAAAGGGGAGACTATGTCGCCGGAAAATACAGAGTCGAAAAGGTTCTTGGCGAAGGTTCTTTTGGTATTGTTTACAAGGTAAATGACGAGAGAGGCCTTGTTTATGCCTTGAAACTGTTGCGTTTATGGGATGTGCCGCCAGATATTCGGGAACAACTCATAGACCGGTTCGATATGGAATATACTACTGGCAAAATATCCAGTCGTTACCTGGTACAGGCTGTTGATCATGGCATGATGAAGGGTAATCCCTACATTGTTATGGAATTTTGCCCAAATGGAGATGTTCTTCAACTTGCTGAACGTAGAAATGTCGACCTCGTTTCTATAGGCCGTCAGATACTCTATGGTCTGAAAGACTTACATAGTTGCGGTAAAGTACACCGCGACCTGAAGCCTGAAAATGTACTTATAAAAGAAGACGGTACGGCTGCCCTTACCGATTTTGGCATTTCGGGAGACCGGAATAAACGGATGACCGAACGAAATATACTTGGAAAGCCTACCCAGATATTTGGTACGTATGCTTATATGCCACCCGAACAGGTCAAACCAAAACGTGGTGACGCCACGGTGCTTCCAACAACCGATATTTTCTCTTTCGGGGTGATGATGTATCAATTGATTACCAAGGAACTCCCTTTTGGACCTCTTGAGAATGAAAATGACCTGGCGCATTACATTCACCGGGGGAGTACGGGAGACTGGAATAGAATCCGTCTGCGCAGATCCGGAAACTACGATTGTTTTGAGCGAATCATAGAAGGTTGTTTGATTCCTAACTACAAAGAACGCTTACAAACAGCCGAAGCTGTATTGTCGTTATTTCCGGCAAATAGAGAAGTTGTATCTTCTTACGTGCCTCCACGTGAAGTTTCCTTCGAGAAGGAAGTCACCAATGGCGTGTTGTTGCGTATTATGCAAGGTGAAGAACATGGAATGATATACAAACTGAACGATTTATTGACTGGCCGTAAGCGCACATTGACAGTTGGACGTGACGATCCTGATGCCGAAAACTCGATTGCTATTGTTGAAGAACAGAGTTGCTACATCTCACGCAGGCATTGTACAATGGAGTGGAAAGCAGCGGATGGCGTGTGGTTTATTCGGGATGGACAGAAAGACAAATCGTCAAAGGGAGCATGGAAACAATCGACCAATGGCACATTTGTCAATTCCCGCGAAGTATCGGCCGATGGCATGTATTTTTACCCAGGGGATATTATTTCAATTGGAGAAGTCAAATTCAGAGTAGAAGGATATTAATAACTAAATATTGCGAACTATTTAATTCAAAAATGTTATGGCACAAGCTACAAATCAGTACAAACGCACAGTGAGCGGCTCCATAGGGGCTGGCATCGGCTCTGTTTTCGGAGGTTCAGGAAGAACATACTTTATTCTTGAACATAAATCAACCTCTAAGTACCATCGTGCTGGAGAAACGCAAGAAATCATAGTCGATCAAATTGAATTAGGTCGCGAAGCTAAATGTCAGGTTCGTTACGACGATTCGTTTGGAACGGTTAGTCGCCGGCATGCTGCTATCTATCGCGAAGGCGACAGATGGAAGCTCGTTACGTTGTCGGAAACCAATTCTACCTTGTTGAATGGCCAACGCATCGATTCGGAAACCTATTTGCAAAACGGTGACGAAATTCAACTTTCTTCCGGTGGTCCGCGGTTGGGATTTATTCTTCCTACAGGCAAAAAATCAACAGTAGGCAGCATTGGTTTGACCCGCCGTTTAAACCTTTTCCGTCAGCAAGCGTTAACTCCGTACAAACGTGCTATCGCAGCGCTGTCTGTCCTGCTCGTGCTTGTCATTGCAGGTGGAATATATTTGGGCATGGAGAATCAAGGACTGTATCAGAAATTGGAAGATTCGGAGAATAAATTAACTGCTTTAAATCAAGAAACTACTGCCTTGCTGGAAAAGGCAACCTCTGAGAATTATGAAGAGATCAATTCGAAACTGGCCGTAATAAACAAAGAGAAGGAAGACCTGCAAAGGAAAATAAGCGCTATACAGAGTCAAAAAAATAGTTCGTCGGCCGTTAGTCAAAAAGCAGCTGAGGCAGGGAGTCAGGAACCTTCATCAAGTCAGCAAGCTAATCAGGTTTCCGGCATTGCCAGTTTAGCAGCTTGTAATCAACATGTGTTTGCAGTTTTTCTGGATGATATGTATTATAAAGTGGACCCATCAGCAGAGTCTGTATCTCTTGATATAAGCCGTAGTACGTTTGTCGGAAGCGGTTTTATGTTGGACGATGGACGATTTGTTACTGCCAGACACGTGGTGGAACCCTGGTACTACTACAATTATTTTGGAAACGAGTATATGCGATCGTATTATAAACTGTTTAATCAAGCATCTTTCAACTCGGGAGTGATTTCTGCCAAATACACCATTATATCCCCTACGGGTAAAAGATATTCAATTACCAACGAACAGTTTATCTGTAATCGATCCAATGACCTGATTACAAAAGAAGGGGCCTATATCTATAGAACATCGGAATCTGATCGTCACGATTGGGCATTTTTTCAAACCAGTGCAACCAGCGGTTTAAAATACGACAATGCTTTGTGCAGAGGTCTTACCCAAGGAACTTCGTTGGATATTCTGGGCTATCCGGGCGGAGAAGGAGCAAGAGACATTAACAATGTGAGTCCGATATATTCTTCTTGTATTACATCCGGCGACGGATTAAACGCCGATGGTATAATCCTTTCTTCTAATACAGACGCAGCGGGGGGTAACTCCGGAGGTCCGGTATTCGTGAATAAGGGCGGAGGTTTTGTAGTCGTAGGTCTTATCACCGGACATAAGCAAATCCTCGGTCAAAAAGGTGTTATCGTTCCTATTTCTGAAGTAAGACGATAAATTGTTGAGATACATAAATTGTATGAATCATGAAAGAGAGTAAATATATATTGATCCTGGTTTTGGCTTTTTGCTGGACTGGCATTAGAGCCCAGATTACAGAATTGCCGGGGAAAAAGAGTTCGGCGAGTTCCTCCTCTGTTTCGAAACCGAATAATGTAGTGAGCAGTGATCCGACAATTGAGAATAATGTTCGTAATAACCTGATTATTATTGAGCAGAATTATCAGTTGCAAGACGTCACGAGTGAAAAGAAGAAACTGTTTATTTTCAAGGAAAAAAGTCTCTTTGGTCGTGGCGGTAATAAGTTTTTCGGATCCATTTATACGGTGGGTATAAAGGTGGAAGGCGGTGTGTATACGGATGGCCGTGCTGCGCTACCATGGCTCTACGACCCCAATTACAATCAATATAGGAATCGTAACCAATATGTTCCTATTATCGCAGAAACCAATTATCGTCTCTGGGGAGAACAGAAGTTTCAGAAGTTTGATGCTGACTGTGATCCCGGTAAATTGAGTAGAGACAGTATCCTCTTTATTAATAAGAAGATAAAAGATCAAAAGTTGACTGTTGATACAAAGACTGGGACTCAAAAGGGCTGGATTGTATGGATCTTGAAAGATGATAAGACTTCCGAACCGGATGCATTTACCCTTTTAACACAGGCTTTCGAACTGAAATTCGAAGCATCAGGTGGTGCAGCTGAGTTTACTGGAAACGTTCCCCAAAATGTGATTTATGGATTGTTTGTGACTGAGCAGGAGAATCCGCGTGGACAGATCCTGACTGTTTTGTCGGGGTTTGCAGTGAACGACAAGGGTAAATGGGTGGTGAAGAAACCGGCAGTTGCCGCATCTACGAAGAAATCGGCTGCCAATGTCAATCCAAACCAATTGACACCAACTAAATAATAAAAATAATTGAACAGTATCTATGGCAAGTATTAAAATCAGACTGGCGGCTCGATGTGAAGCTGCAGGCAGATTGGATAATGAAGATAATTATCTGGTATGTGAAAACCTATCAGGAGGGGAGTGGGGTTTTACCACCGACCAGGAGGTCGATTTATCAAAATTGGGGACATTGTTTGTCGTCGCTGATGGCATGGGTGGTCTCAATGCCGGTGAAGTAGCTTCAGAACTTGCCGTAGGTACTGTTAAAGAGTGGTTTTCTTTGGAGAACCTTTCTAAAGAATCGTTTGAGTATCCATCTCAAATCAGGTCTTACATCAAAAAGACAATCCAGGCGGCTGACCAAAAAATAAAAAGTGCCGGAGAAAGAGATAAATCAATCTCAGGCATGGGTAGCACCATTGTTTTGGCGTGGGTGATAAACGATTATGTTTATATAGGTTGGTGTGGAGATAGTCGCGCTTATCGATATAATCCGGCAGAAGGTTTAGTGCAACTGAGCCACGACCATTCGTATGTACAGGAATTGGTAGACAAAGGAAGGCTTCAACCCGAACTTGCTTTTGATTTTCCCGATCGCAACATTATTACCCGCAGTTTGGGCGATTCGCAGCGAAAAGCCAGCCCCGATATTGTTGACTTTCCGTTGCGCAATGAGGATATTTTCCTTTTGTGCAGCGATGGCCTGTCGGGGGTGCTGCGAGATGAAGAATTGGCATCCGTTATGGCTGCTAATACGGAAAGCCTTCTTCTTTGCCGCGACGCCCTTTGGAAAGCCTCGTTCGAGGCCGAATGGGATGATAATGTAACCTTAGTCCTGTGTCAAATTCTTTCCGGTGTGGAAACCAGGAAACAAGAAAGCACTGTTAAAATTGGGCAGAAAGAAGAAAAGCCGGTTGAAGCCGTTATTCCCTCCGTCAGTCCAAAGAAAAAGAATAGGAAGATTTGGCTGGTTATTGTGGCGATTGTGCTTGTTGTGTCTGCTATTATGATACTTCATATTGATAAAATTTGTCCTTCAATAAACATCAAAAAGATATGGGCACCCAAAAGTAATGTAGAAACAATCACTACGGATACTCCCGGAGGCGTGATAGAAGAACTGAAAGTAGAGGACGCTACGGGTGAAGTACCTTTGGCGAATGAAGTAAAAGGTAATAGTTTGTAATGGGTCTCGCGGAGAATATATTATTCGATCACAGATACTTGCTGCTTCGCATGCTGGGTAGAGGAGGATCGTCGGAAGTCTGGCTTGCCGACGATCAACGGTCTGGTATGCAGGTAGCGATCAAGGTATATGCTCCGGGAATTGGCTTGGATGATGATGGGATACAATTATTCAGAGAAGAGTTCAAGCTTGTATTTAGATTAAATAACCCTAACCTCTTGCGTCCTACGCACTACGAAGTCTGTGATCGGATGCCCTATTTTGTGATGCCCTATATGGAGAAAGGGTCTACCATGTCGCAGACCGGTGATTTTACCGAAGAACAAGCATGGCGTTTCTTACGCGACGTCGCATCAGGGTTGGAGTATCTGCATGGCAGAAATGTGATTCATCAGGACATCAAACCAGATAATATATTGGTAGATGATGATGGGGATTTTCTGATTACTGATTTTGGGATCAGTATGAAAATGCGTACTACACTTGATGCCTTTTCGGACAAATCAGGCGATATGACAATGGCGTATGCAGCGCCTGAGCGATGGAGTAAAAAAAATCGTCCGGTCAGAGCCAGTGATATTTGGGCACTGGGAGTTTCTGTGTTTGAACTCCTTACGGGAAATCCTCCTTATGGCGAACTGGGCGGCAGACTTCAATATGAGGGTGCTCCTATCCCGGAAATGGAGGGGAGTTGGTCGGGAGAATTAAATACGATCGTACGACGATGCCTGCAAAGAGATATAAAGGATCGTCCTACAGCTGGTGAGATCGTAAAAGTCTGTAAGTCGGTCTTTGAAAAGAAAGGACAAACAAGGTCAACGTTTACTCCTCCGGTGCGAGAACCGAATTTCAGGTCTGACTATAGGTCGAGAGAGAGAGGCTATGTTCCCCGACCGTCTCAAATACCTCAACCTAAAGATCCTGATCCAGGTCCTGATAAAATAACCTATCTAATTATATTGGCAGGAGTGGTTTTGATGCTGGTTGGCGGTTTACTATTGAATAGTAAAAAAGAGCCACCACCAGTAGATCCGCCCGTCAAGCCCGCCCCGACAATTCAAGTCGCAACGATAGCTGCGGTTGTTGATACGACTCCTGTGGTAGAGGAGAAACCTATGTCCGGATCATCAGATATGATCTCTGAAAAATTTGAATATTTCATAGCAGCTTACAATAAAAGAACAGGAGTGTTCAAATTTACAATAATAAAATATGTGCCAGAAGAAGAACTTACAACTGTCGCTGGTTACATGGCAGCGTTTATCGAAACAAAGAGACCTGGAAGTGGAGTCAACGCAGCAATGGTATTAATGAACAATGGTCATTGGGGCAGTGGTCATTCTGGACAAACAGGAGAATTCATACCAGGGAATACTCTTACGTACAAATCAAAATAAATTATAATAATGATTCTAACTGAAAATACAATATTCGACGGCAGATACAAGTTGCTTCGCATGCTGGGCAGAGGAGGCTCATCGGAGGTCTGGTTGGCTGAAGATGAGTTGTCCGGATTGCAGGTGGCCGTCAAGGTGTATGCTCCGGGAGTCGGTTTGGATGAGAATGGTGTTCAGGCATTTAGTGAAGAGTTTAAGCTCGTTTTCAACTTAAATCATACAAATCTTTTACGTCCTACCTATTACGCCATCTATGACCGGATGCCTTACCTGGTGATGCCATATGTGAAGAATGGATCCTCCCTGAAATATATTGGTGAATTTACCGAAGAACAAGCCTGGCGTTTCTTGCGTGATGTCGCTTCGGGGCTGGAGTATCTTCATAACAGGATACCTCCGGTTATCCATCAGGACATCAAGCCTGATAACATACTGGTGGATGATGACGGCGATTTTCTGATCACCGATTTCGGTATCAGTACGAAAATGCGTTCCACGCTTCCTGCCAATTCGACGACTACCGTCAGCATGACGATGGCTTACGCTGCTCCTGAGCGATGGAGTAGAAAAAATCGTCCGGTGATGTCCGGTGATATTTGGGCGCTGGGCGCTTCGGTGTTTGAATTGCTTACAGGCTACCCGCCTTATGGAGAATTGGGCGGCAGGCTTCAGTATGATGGTGCCGAGATTCCGGAAATGGAGGGGAATTGGTCGGAAGAATTAATTGAAATTGTAGAACGCTGCCTCCAAAGAGAAACGGCCGATCGTCCTACATCCGGTGAAGTGGTTAGTATATGTAAGGCACACTTCGACAGAGAAATTGTACCCGAGCCCAAGTTACCAAGAGGTACTACACATATAGGCAAGCAAACTGTTTCGTTTTCGAAGCAGGAGGGCATTTCTACTCACAACCCACAAAAAGAACCTACGTCAAAAAAAGAAAAGCAATCAAAACCGATATCAAAACAAACAGTGATGAGGCGCACGGGTGATGGTGAAAACATACCCTTACCAGGTTCTTCAACTGTGCGTATGCAAGATGTGGCTGATAGCCAGCAGGAATACGACGGACATCAGAGCTATACCGATCGACGGAGTTTTGATAAAAATAAAAAATGGTATGTGATTGTATTGGCTGGGATTCTTCTACTGGCAATCGGTTATTTTATATTCGGAAATAAAAAAACTCCGACTGGGATTAGTGATGATCCAATCGTACCAAAAGTAGAAGAGCCTTTTTTGCAGCCGGATGATGTAATAGACGAAGTGGTAGATACGGAAGAGCCAAAAGCTACTACAGCCAAACCGCCGGTAGTCGTAGAACCTGTAGATAGTCCTAAGACAAATCAATCGGAATGTTTAGATAAGGGGAATAAATGTTTCAATGAAGGTAACTATGTAGATGCGGTTGATTATTATCGTAAATCGGGCGATAAAGTTCAACCAGCTCGCTTAAAAGCGGCAGAAGAATGTGCGTCGTCAAGAAAAATGGCCGACGAATTATTCTCGCAACAAAAAATGGAAGGAGCCCTGATCGAATATCGAAAGATCCTGAGTCATAATCCATTTGATAAATATGTCAAGCAGCGAGTAGAAGAATGTGAAAAACAGATAAATACTATACAGCCATGAGCGAGAACCGATTATTGATAATACTGCTTTTTGTGCTATTGTTATCCCCTTGTGCTCCAATTAGCGGACAGTCGTTTATGCAGAATCCTGCTCTTGATATTAATAAGAAGGAAGCGGATGAAGCCTTAACTGATTCTTTGTGTGTATTCACTTGCCAGCAAAATCATTTGGCCGACAGTATATTCACTAATTTATTTGGACAATACACAACGTGCAAAACACTTCCTATCGCTATAACACATCGTCGATACGGTGATGTGCCTCCCGAAATAGACATGTCATTTAATGATTTTATATGCATGTTTATGGATGACTTTGACTTTTACTGCACTATCGATGAGCACAAAGGTAAAAAAGTGAGAGTTACGCTGGTGCTGAGGAATAGAGTGTATGATTATATCCACATGATGTTAATCGATTCCACCCGGCAAGAAATATCCAAAGGCAATGTTCGTATGAACGCTGATTTCTACACATATATACCTCAACATAACGTAATTAATTATGGTAAGTAAAACGATGCGAAGAACTACATTTTTTATTGCAATGCTTGTCTGTTGTCTGATGATTCCGAAAGGGATACAGGCGCAAGACATCATCACAGTCAACATTACAGCCGGTGTCAAGGACAAAGAACTTAGGTCGACAATGGAATACAATGCCGCTTCCCTGTTGAGTGGTTTCAATACCGCCGTTCACAAGAAAGCAAAAAAGTTTGTTCTGGCTGATGGGATTGCAACACCCGAAGCAAAAAAGAAAATTGAAATCATTTGGGGGACAAGTAAACTACAATGTACAGCCAACGAAATCAGAACTGTATGCAGGATAGCAGCATCAGGTGAAATGCAAATCCGAAAAATCCCGGTTAGTATGCTAAAAGCCGATGTGGATAGTAGAGAGGAGATGTTGAGTCTTAACTTTGACAAAACAGGCTTGATTTCTGATATTTTGATCAGCAATGAGGACTTGGCTGGGCAGATTTTAACTGTAAATAAAAAGGCGATAACAGAGGATGAGGATGAGGCGTTGCCATCAAAAGATATTGTTGCGGCGAGTGATGATAATGCCGGCGGAATAGAGGATGAACAGTATACACAATCCGAAGACTATGCAGAGCTAAATAAAGTGGTAGATTTTATAGAAAAATTCCGGACGGCCTATAATTGTAAGGATATATATTTTCTTGAAAATATTTATAGTGACAATGCGGTTATTATTAATGTGGTTCGCAAGACAATTAATCAGGTTCCCAATACTGACCTGATAGTGAGAAATATTAAACTTGATGATCTTGGATACGATTTTCAGGTGAAAACAAAGAGCCAATACATGGAAAGCCTACGGGGAGTTTTCAAGAAGAACTCTTTTGTGAATGTTACTTTTGATTCTGTCAAAGTGGAACGACATGCCGGATATAAAAAGGTATATGGCGTTTCTCTCTTCCAGAAATGGAGATCAGCCACCTATAATGATGATGGATACCTCTTCTTGCTTATTGACTGCCGAAAGAAAGATGAAATGCAGATATTTGTCAGAGCTTGGGCCCCGGAGCAAATATTCAACTTGAATACGTTCAGAGATTTTAAGTTCTATAGCAATTAGAGAGGATGCGTAATGTGGAGGTTTTAAACAGTTAATAGATGATAATTAAATGTATATAAATATGAAAAGGAACATTTTTATTCTTGTGTTTTTGCTGCTTTGCGGCCTGTCTGTGTTTGCCCAGAAATTGTCTATCAGAGACTCTGGAGAGATGATCGCTTACAATGGCGAGGGCAAGTATTCAATTATTATTATCGTGGCAAATGACACGTATAAATTAACCTTCTCTACTTCCCAGGATGGACCGGATGGTTCATTGATCGAGAGCGAAGGGCAAGTTGTAACCGGAAATCAAATTGCATACACACTGACCTTCGAAAGTGAAGCATCCTATGGTTCTACATTGAAAATCGAGTGTCCCGGTTATAATTTGTTGGATTTGCCTATAAGGTTGAGCCCTAACCAGGCCATTAAGTATTACGTGGAAGATCCGGAAGATCCGGAAACCAAAGAATGCTCGGAAAAACACTGGTTGATTGGAGAGAAATATTATCTTGCCTCTAATTATGTTAGAGCAAAAGACGCTTACGAAGAAAGTTTAAACTGTTGGTCACTTTCCAGTAAAATAAGAAAAGATGAAATCGAAAAACGTATTGCAGATGTTGATCTGATTCTTCATTATATGAAAGAGTCGGCGAACATAAATCTCAACTATAGAGAACTTTATACCAACTATGCCGCTATAGTTGAGCTGAACGAGTATGACGTTAATGCCAAGAAAAAACGTGACGAGTATGGAGAAGCTTATGCGAATCAGTGTACATCACTTAAAACGATTGCTACAACCCTGTTGATGGAAAAGAAAGATGTCGAAAAAGCAACTACTGCTCTTAATAAATATATTGAAGGAGGTTGTGGTGAAATCGATTGGGCTACTTCAAAGTTGGAAGAAGTGAAGCGATGGAAAAAGCAGTTTAGCCGGCATACATTGACTTACGAGTATGCAAAAGAAGCTTCTTTGGGCCTTTCCACTGGAAACTATAATGTGGGCAGATCCAGCGGTTATTTCACGCTTCGGATGGATCCGGATATTTTCAAAGCATTTCGAATGGAAGATGCTGATACACTTCAGGCAGAAGTAAATGTGTCATTTGGCTTTACGATTCCGCTGTTTAGTCATGATCTGAAAAGTAGTTCGAATGTAGGGCTGTGGCTGTTTTTAGGCCCCGGCATGACTATGTTGACAAAAATCGGAGAAAAATATGTAACTGCACCTGGCGACGATGGCGATCAGATGCCGATTGAAAATACGGAGCGTTATAAGTATCATTTTGCAGCTTCTCCGGAAGCCGGATTATTGTTTAAGATTCCAATTCCAGGAAGCCAGCATCATCAGATAGCACTACGCTACACCTTCCAGTATCGCTATGCCTTTAAAAAAGAGGATGTTGACCTGATCGGAAAAACAAGTAATGTTTTTGGGATAGGATTTACATTCTGAAAATCGCTTGTCATTGCATATAAAAACGGTCATCCCCTACCAGGATGACCGTTTTGTTCTATCGTAACCTATGTCGGAAAAAACGGGTATGGATGCGTCGGATGGATATGATTTATGTATATATTTACAGACGCTTTTGTTGTCATACTATTATGAGGAACGTATATTGGTTTGCTTTTCTACTGGTTGCCTTGTGTGGCTGTGCCGGGAATGATCCGGATATTCCGGACGGGCAAAGTTTTTATCAGGACAGATTACCTGCCTGTACGACTGAAGTAATCGATATGGCAGGTACGTATGCCCGGTTAAGAGTGAAGATAAAACATCAATTGAACACATCGTTAGACAGCATACGCCTCTATTATCGAGTGGCTGGTTCTCCGTCGGAAATAGCATTGGAGATGCCTGGCTATGATACAACATCAAAGTCAGTAAGCGAGGAAGTAACGATTCCCGGTTTGAATCCCTTAACTTCTTATCAATATAGAATATATATGGCCAACCATTGCATCAGCGAATATACTGAACCTACCCATTTTACGACCCGGAACGCCGCTTGGGTGAAAGTCGGGGATATGCCCGCTGATTTTATGGGAAGAAAAGTCGTTCAAGTAGCTAACCGGGTATTTCTGATTACAGAATATATTTTTGCCGATGATTATCCTACATATGCTCCTACTACCAAACATAACGAGATATGGGAATATGATCCGGAAATGAAAGATTGGAAATTTGTGAGCCGGTCTCCTTTCCTTGGCCGATTTCAGTGTGTCTATTTTGGATTGGAAAACAACATATATATGGGGATGGGATTTAGGAGAGATGGAACGGAAAGAGGGCTTTATTCTTTTACCGAATGGTGGAGTTATGACTTACAACGGGATGAGTGGAAACAAAAGAGTAATTTTCCTGGACTCTGGGCGAATCTTATGACCTATTTTACTGCCGGAAATATGGGATATATGATTACAGAATATAATGACCCGGAGTATCACGAGCGGATGCATGTATACCAATATAATCCATTGAATGATACGTGGAAAGAAAAAGCCCCATGCCCGGGAGCGGGTGCCGTTGACGGATCCTATTTTACAATAGGGCAACGAGCGTATATCTTTACTGGTATACATGGCATTTATGAAGAAGGAGCCGAGGCTGCCCGACCGGAATATGTAAGTGATATGTGGGAATATGATACAAAGAATGATCAATGGACCAGGTGTTCTAATTTTGGAGGAGGGGAACGGGCACAGCTAACATCCGGTATATCTATTGGTGATAAGGGATTTGCCGGGGGGGGATTCAACTTACAGCATGGCGAACGCAACATTGTGAATGATTGGTGGTGTTATTTGCCTGGCATTGATTCTTGGATTGCTTATCCGAATCCTCCAACTTGGCCTAATTTTGCTTTTCAACTCAAAGGGGACCTTTATATAGGAAATACCTCCGTTGGAATATGGAAGCTTGTTGAGTGATTAACTTGAGTGTAAGGTGTATATGATCAAAGTGTTGGGAATAAATTGTTTGATTGTCCTCTTGGGCTTCTCCGGATGCAACTTGGCAGACCCGGATATCCCGATAGGTCATACCGTTTCGCTTCCTGAGGCGTTACCCGCATGTCAAGTGAAAGTAGTAGAGGTCACCGATAACCAGGTGCAATTGGAGATTTCCGTTAACCGGAGCGAGCCCGTTTCTTTCGACAGTTTGCTGCTTTGCTATAGTTACAAGAATGCTTTTCCAGATATCAATGGTGAAGTGAAAGACATAACCTCTTTGCTCGAAAGTACTTCGGATCGCTTTCGGGTAACATTGACAGGGCTTAAACCTTCGTCTGAATATACCTGCCGGGTCTATGTGAAGAACTGGAAAAAATCGGCCTATTCGTCAACAAAGAATTTTGTTACCCAAGCGGATGTTTCTACTATATATTGGGAGCGGGTAGCTGAGGTAGAGTCCGGCTATTTGAACTTTGGCACAGCGTATCAAACTGAAGATCGGGTATTTTTAATCACCAATCCCCGGAGCGAATCGGAGCCTGCCCGTTACATGTTTGAGTTCGTACCGGCTACAAGCTGTTTAGATAGTATAGGGGAACTTCCTTTCCTTACATCACATAGGAACTGGCTGGGCATCGGGAATAAAATCTATTCCGGGATGTCTAACTGGATATATGCAGACCAGTCCTGGTGGTGTTATGATCCCGTCCTCAAGGAATGGAGTCGGCGGAAGGATATTGAGTTTCCGGTTGGCCAAATCATAGCCAATTTTACAATGGGGGATAAAGGCTACCTGTTGGTGAGAACGTATGAGGATGGCATTGACTGTGTCGCCTTTATCTATGAATACGACCCGGAGAAGGACACTTGGCAGAAGAAAAGCCGTTTCCCCGGTATACAAACCCATTTCAACGTTTCGGCTGTAGCCGGGAATAAAGCATATTTGGTCGCTGGCTATTATTATGTAGCTGAAGAAGAGAAAGAAAAAGACAAATATAAGTATGTAAATGCCGTATGGGAATATGATGTTGCACTCGATCAATGGACGGAGAAAAAACCTTATCCGGGAGTCGGCCGGGTAGATATGCTTTCCGGCTCATCGGACGGAGAGCTGTTCGTAGGTTTCGGAAAAGCAACGCTGCAGACTGATTATGTGTATGACTGGTGGTGTTATTCTCCCGCTGCCAATACCTGGACTGAATGTCCGATATATGCCTATTGGTGGGGCATGGCGCCCGTGTTCTCTTTTTCAATAGCGAATGATATGTATATAGGTTCTAATTTTTCAGGGGTGTGGAAATACAGCCGGGAGGGAGTAAAAAATGAAGAATAGTTATGTTTTTTTATGTATCGTGCTGTTAACCGTTTGCTGCCATGCGGTTGTAGCCCAGAAGATCATCAAAGATCGTTGTTATCAGGCGGGAGAAAATATCCGGATTAATTACATTATCAAGGGTTTGCCCTTCGATTCATATATGATGATCGAATGTTATGTAAGTACGGATGAGGGCAAGAACTTCGTCGGTCCGCTTGCCAAGGCCAATGAAGATGTAGGAAAGGTTATATCCGATGGACCCAAAAGCATCCTGTGGCATGTATCCGAGGAAATGCCGGGGCTCGAAGGCCGTGTCTCTTTTGAGGTGAGGGGAGATGTGTATAAACAGAAGCTCAAAGCTGAAAACCTGCTGATGTATAATGTATCCGGTTCGTCGTATGCAGGCTTGATGTATGGGCGTGTGAGACGGTGGGGCGGTTATGTCCGGGGAAAAACAAATTTATCTACAGAGAACGCTCCTTATGAATGTAATGACGCCGGGCAGTTCAATTATCAGGGTGATGATTATTATACGGTAAGCAATCAAAGCCGTCGAAGTCGCCTGGGAATCACTGCCGGTGTGCTCTATCGGGCTTCGCGACCGGTATACCTGTATACCGGCGCTGGGTATGGATACCGCCGGTTGATGTGGCAGGCAAAAACCTATTCGTATAGCGACGATTCTTATACTGGGGACATTTGGGGAGTCAATCCCAACCACAGCGCCGAAGGTGTGGAAGTAGAAGCCGGAGGCATTGTCCGGTATAAGCGACTGGCGTTGTCGGCCGGGGTAAATACCATCGGTTTTTCTTTTTTTGAGGCAAATGCCGCTATAGGTCTCTTTTTTTAATATATTCGGAGCATGAAATCAATACTGACTGAAATAATCCGCAAAGAGTGTGAAGCTTATCCGCTGTTCATGATGGACTTTTTACTTAGTGTGGAAGATGGGGTCGATGTCGTTTATCCATATGCTTTAGAAATATATGCCGGAAAATGGGAGAGCGAGGAGAGCTTCTTGTCCTGGAGAAAGGATGTGCTGCTGTATCTGTATCAGTCCAATGGTTTTACGGATGCTGTAAGCCGTATTGAGGAGGAGTACAAATCGCAACCCGCTTTCTTTTATGACTTGAAAAATCGTCGTTTACGCATATACCGCGAACGCTATAAGGGGAAGACGATCGATCAGGACCTGGCTGTTTCTCCCCATACGGTGGCGTTCAAGCTTTCTACGTTATTGGCGAATGAACAACATACCGAAGAAGTCAAGGCGTTAAAAGCGCTGCGGACACCGGGAGAGATTGAGCAGTATTATCAACAACGTTGTGCCGCCTGCTTTCCGCTTGATCTGGAGGCCTTTGTAGGACGCTTGAAAGCTGAAGATAAAGTGTTTATTGATGAGTTGCTCCGCCTGATTCGAAAAATAGCCGGGCAACTGATGTCATACTTGTCCATTTCCTTACAATATAAAGCAGAGGTCCTTCAGGATACATGGAGTGATACCTGTTTGTTTATTAATGAAAAGGTACGGAATGATAATCTGCCCCCACTGGAATCTTCTTTGCATTTTCGTCACTATATCGGGAATGTCTGCCATAAGAAAGCCTGCGAAGCCCGGCGGACAAACTACCCGAAGGAGACAGTCGGTTTGGATGAGACCTTCTGGGAACAGTATAAGGAAGTATGCCCGCAGGAAGAAACTTCGTATGTCCGGTTAGAGGAGATCGATCCGGAGAATAAAGATGAGGTTAACCAGGCATTGGCCGTCATCTTGCTCGACCGGATAGAACCTTGGTTTGGCCGACTGACTGCTGGTATAGAAAAGAAAACAACCTTGTTGTTGTCATACTATGCCGACGGGAAATCGTACGAAACAATGGCCCGTGAAGAAAAAGGACTACTGTTAGGAAAAATAAAAATCCGCTGGGAAAATAACTTGCGGCAAACCGTCTCGCGTACCCGTCGCCAGTTACGTCAACGTTTTGTGGAATTACTGAAAAAAGAACAGAAATAAAACAATCAATGGAAAAGTGTGATTTGCCTGATAAACAACAACTACGGGATTACTTTCTCAACCGTCTGACTCCCGACGAAGCCGCTCACATGCAGTATCATTTGCTACACTGTCAGGCATGCCGGCAGGAGTTGGAACAGATGCGTCTACTGGCCTATGACCTTGGTCTGAAGGAGAAAGAGGCCGACAGTGAATTTGTTGATCCGCCACGTAGATACCCTTTGCATTTTCTCCTGCGGGTGGTTGCCATGATAGCCGTTGTTGTATTGGTTGCATTGGGTAGTTATTATTTCACTACCTGGTATATGCCGGGTATACCTGTCGACACCAATCTGCCGCCGATCTACCAATCGGGCGATTCGATCCGGCAGAAAGAAGTAGATTCCATCCGGAAAGAAAAGAGACGGAAGGAGATAGAACGATTATTACATGGAGACCCTTGGAATGAAAATCGCCATAGACCTCGATAACTTACGAAAAGCCGGGCTTCTACTGGGAGTGTTCCTGCTAACAGCCTGCAGCACGTCTAAGCAACCGGTAGAGGGAAGTTCCCATACAAAGGAGAGTCTCAGCAAAGAAGCCGCCGACCTGGAGCGTCGTGGTTTCCGGACGCTTGTCGGCCGCCTGCCGCTGGAAGAACAATTAAGCGAGGCCAGACACTACCAACGTGCCAAAGACGAACAAGGTAATCTGATTTACTTCGTAAGTATTTCACAGGCTTGGGGCAACAACTTCAACGTGGCGCGCTTACAGGCTGAAAGCCAGGCTAAGGTTGACCTGGCCGGACAGATTGAGACACAGGTGGGACAGCTTATCTCCAACCAGATGGAGTCCTCAGGCCAGTATACCGACGATGCCCACCAACGGACGGTCGGCAGTAGTAAGACGTTGGTGAAAAGCCGGCTTACGCATATTGTTCCCTTGTTGGAAATATATAGGGATGATCCTGATGGACGGGTGGAGGTACAGGTCGCCATCGGTTATCCCCGTCGCATAGCAGATGAGATTGTAAACCAATTAACAACACCTTCCGAATGATGAACCCATACCGGATACTTTGGATACTTCTCTGTTGCCTGCCATCTGTGTTGCCTGCGCAGATACGTGTCGATCATGCCGAAGGACAATGGGAGGTGAGCCGCGATATTACCCCCGACCAGGCCGAACAACGTGCCCTGTTGGAAGCCAAGCGCAAAGCCCTTCAACTGGCCGGTATCCCGGAAAATATAAATGCACTGATCCTTAGTCTCAACACTGTCGACAAACTGAATTTTGAATATGTCTTTACCCAGATCAGTACGCTCCAGATACTTGCCCAGGTGAAGGTTCTCAAAGAAGATATATACAGAGACTATGATCCTGCTACCGGGCGTCTTATTATCCGGGCTGTGATCGCCGCCGAAGTATTGCCGCCATCCAAGGAAACGCAGATGGCGCAATTTACATTGAGCGACCTGAAATACAGTTATCGTGCCGGTGATCAGGTACGGTTTTCGCTCACACCTGGTGTGTCTTGTTACTTCCATTTTTTTGTTTTCGATACCACTGGTGGCACCTGCTTTTATCCAAATACCTACGAGAAAAGGATCTGCCTGCAACCCGACACTACGTATGCTTTTCCCCTTAACCAGTTGCTTGAATATAGCATAGATAGGAAAAATCACTCGGCACGTTACGAACAAAATATTGTGATAGCTGTCGCTACCTTACGGGATCTTCCGTTCCGGGGCGAAGTGACTGTACCCTGTCTTTTCGACTGGCTCTATACCATTCCTCCGCATGAACGGGTGGAGGCCTATTATTCTTTTTTGGTTGAATAAGTAGGTAATGTTATGAATTACAGAGTTTGTGCTTTTTGTCTATGCTTGTTCTTCCTGCCTGTAGGGTGGAGTGGAGGGAGCAGGCTTCAGGCGCAAGACCTGGAAGATGAATTTGCCGCATACCTGGAGGATATATCTGCCGAATTTTATACCTATCTTGATAGTATCGATTTAGTCTTTGCCACTATGTTGGAAGACAAATGGCAGGAACTGATCGTCTATGAAGGAGCAGATGCTCCGGTCTACGGACGTTCACCGCAGGCGTCGATTTCCAGCGAGGCAATTGTAAGTACGATCTTGCCGATCGTTTCACAGACTGTAAACGTGGGCTTGCCAATAGTACCGTCGGCCGAGCCTCCTTCTTTTTATGGCCAACAGGTTGCTCTTCCCGCCATGCAGGAACCCCTGTTTACAATAGGCGGGATGTCGGAAAAACAGGTGGCCGATGCCTGGCGTGCACTGTCCCGGCATGATTTTACGACCTTACTGGCTGGCGTCACCCGTTACTGTCAATCTCTGTCACTGAATGACTGGGGAAAGTACCTACTGTTAAAGCATGTGGTAGACACTCGTTTTGTATCCTGCCCTCCCCATGAACAGACGTTACTGCTTGCGTATTTCCTGATTCATACCGGTCTTGATGTGAAGCTGGCATTTGCTGAGCAGGGACTAGCGCTGCTATTGCCTGTCAGGGAAGAGGTCTATCAAGTTCCCTTTGTCAGCCTGGACGAGGTGAAGTATTACCTGCTAGGTGTGCAGGGACGTCGGGTGAAGAAACTGCTGGCTTCCCCGCATATGTATCCGGGTGAAGCGCATCCAATGTCATTGGTACTGAATCGTCCTCTCGACTTTGCCTACGACCGGCACCTGATGGATTTGTATGCGACCTGGCCGCTGTGCGACCTGTCGGTCTATTTCCGGGCTAAGCCTACCCGCTCGTTCCGACAAAAGACGGACGCTTTGTTGCGGAATGAGTTGGCCGGTAAGTCACCGATAGAACAAGTGTCTTTCCTGCTCCGGTGGGTGCAGGAATCGGTCACCCATATATCCGATACGGACCGGCATGAAAGAGAGATTTATTATTTCCCCGAAGAAAGCCTGTACCATGGCTATGCCGATTGCGAAGACCTGTCCGTGCTACTCGATTGGTTGATCCGGACCTATACCTCCTACCGTTGCGTTACCTTATTATATACGGATCATGTGGCCGTAGCCATAGAAGCGCCTGCGGGATATACCGGACAGGTGTTGTCGCATCAGGGTCGGGCGTATATTCCCTGCGATCCTTCCTACAAAGGATCGCCGATGGGAGAGGTGGTGCCTGCTAATAAGTCGCTTCACCCAGTTGTCGTATCGTATCATTAAGTATATTTGTTGTATGTTTACCTTCTAATCCCGTTTATATGACTTATCTGAAGAACCTCATCCTATTGTTGACCGTAGCTTCCATCTGTCTGTCGACAGCCGCATGGGCACAAGAGCAGAAAAAAATAAAGACACTCACCAGCCGTACGGAATCGATCTCCTTTAAACCTTTTCGTACGGATACCGTCGATGAGGTAGCCTGGCACCATGTGCTCGACGAACGGATCAATGTGGATTCGCTGCCGCCGTCTGTTCCCATCCGTCCCTATTCAGTGGCGATTGTAATTGGTGTGGAGAAGTATAAGTCCCTGCCTAAGGCGCCCTTTGCTTCACGTGATGCCTTGCTGATGGAACGTTATTTCAAAACGGTCTTAGGGGTCGATAAGGTTATCACGTATACGGATACAACTGTATCGGGTTTCTTTTTTGAAAACCAGTTTGATGCCGGCGAAGGAGAAATAGCCCGTCTTATCACGCGTGACAAGACGGATTTGTTTGTCTATTATTCCGGACATGGGATGCACTCGTCCTCCGGCGACGAGCGGTACCTCTTACCGTTTGATGCGAAGACAAACAGTATCGACCGGCAAGGGTTCAGCCTGAACAACCTGTTGGATCAGTTGAGCGCTTTGCCTACTAAAAGCACCACTGTGGTTATCGACGCTTGTTTCAGCGGGCTCGGTAAGTTTGCTACCGAACGGCCGGTGAACCTGATTCCCATGAAAGGCATCGTCGTTCGCCCCCTTGTCAGCCAGCCTTGGAAAGACAACCCGTCTTTCCGCCTGATCACCTCGTCATCCAACGAACAACCGTCCCTTGTCCTCGGTGAATCGCGTACAGGCCTTTTCACCTACTTCTTCGCCGCCGGTCTTCAGGGTAACGCCGACCTCAATAACGACGGCCGCATCACCATGGCTGAGCTTCGCCAATACATCAACACCCATGTCCCTGAAATATCCCGCAAGATCTATCAGGAACAAACCCCCTGCTTCTACGGCGACGACGCGTGGGTAGTGGCGGAAAGGAAGTGATATAGGAATAGCAAGTTTGGCACATAAAGCTGATCGTTTCTTTTTTATGGTATAACTTTTTTTTCTTTCGGAGCCTTTTTTTGTAAGCTGGAGTAGGTTTCAGGGGCGATGTTGAGATAGGAAGCGATGGCATAATCCGGTACGTGTTTTTTTATCTCGTTGATCCGGGGATCTTTTAAGGAGATGTTTATCCGCTCCAACGCACTGTACCTGCGAATGAAGTAATAATGCAATTCCTTGTCGACCGCAGATTCTTCTGATATTTTCTGGGTTAGTAAATTAAATTCAGCATACTCCTGATTAAGCGTGTGGTAATATTTATGTTCAATACATAGCAGGGTTGTTTTTGCCATGGCTTTCACACTTACAAGGCTTTTTTCATCTGCGAAGAGCGTATGCGGGAGATCAAAGAATTCTCCTTCTTTTCGGAAGTTGCAGATGCTTTCCTGTCCATCTTCCTTGTAGTAGAAGCTGGCACAGATGCCCTTCAGCAGCAACAAAAGCGTATTGACCTTACTCCCTTCGGTTATGATGAGGTCGTTTTTGTTGTAATGCCTTAGTGTGCAAAGATTCCAGATCTTATCAACTAACTCGTCGGATAATTGATAATAATCCTTTAGGTATAAGGCGGCATTTCTTTGCGCATCGTCTAATGATAATCCAGTTGTACGTTCCATCATAATACTTTTTCGGTTTACTACCCTCTCACCCTGTTTGTTTTTAAGGCTTCTTGTGATAATGCGAACTGAGAGAAAACACAAACAAAGGAAATGCGATTCTAATGATTAAATGTTAATATAGATTAAGAATAGGTGGGTATGTAGAAATATTTTTAACAATGGTGATTTTTCCTGCCCCCCGGGTTACCGACAGTATACATAATCATGCGATCCTCTTTTTTTGTTGTTACATGCCACGGCGCTTGTAGCCAGAACAATACGGTGGCATCAGAGCGTTTGATGCCACCGTATTGCCACACGCGTGTTGACTGCCGGGACGCTTTCATCGCACGGGTCGTGTACTATCGCCGACAGACAGAGGGTCTGTCGTCCGCATTAGCAAGATCTTTTGACGCCGTCAGCATGCTCTATTCGTCTCACGGACGTGAAGCGTTCATTCCACAACAGTGAACACTTCGTCTCACAGTTGTAAGATCTTCGCCTCATAACTGTGAGACGAAGAGATCATATTAGTGAAATGAAAATATCACACTTGTTGAATGATCCGCTCAGTAATGTGAGGAGAGAAAGACATCAGCACGAAAGCAATACTTCTTTAGCATGTTGACGATAGAAGATGCAGGCCTCGTCGATAGTTGATTTCGCCCCTACCGGGATTTGCAAAACCGATTATTCGGGTTATATATTCGCAGCCGTTATCTAAATTTGAAACACATGAAAAAAGTCTTGAGAATCATCAAAAGCCTGCTTGCAGGCTGGTTTGTCGGCAAACGGGATGCCTTTTTACCGGCAGTAGTAACAAACGCCAAGTCACGTCCTGCACCGCTTGAAAAGCAGATGGCGGAAGACAACCTGTTGGAAGCCATCGAGTCGTACCTTTGTGCCCGGTATGAGTTCCGTTTCAACTGGTTGACGGAAGGAACGGAGTTCCGTATCAGGCAGGCGGGAGCCGATTTTATTCCGTTGGGTCAGCGCGAAATGAACAGCCTGTGTATCGAAGTGAACAAGAGTGGGATCAATTGCTGGGACAGGGATGTGAACCGCTTTATTCATTCCTGCGAGGTGCCGCCTTATCATCCGTTCCGGCTGTGGATAGCGGGCTTGCCCGAGTGGGACGGGGAGGACCGGGTGCGTCTGTTGGCGCAACGGGTATCAACGGACGAGTTGTGGGTAGACGGTTTCCGTCGCTGGATGCTGGCGCTGACGGCGCAATGGTTGGAAATGGACGAGTTGCATGCCAATAGCGTGGCGCCGGTCTTGGTAAGCCGCCGGCAGGGGCGGCATAAGTCGACGTTCTGTAAGTTGCTGCTGCCGGATGCTTTACGGGCGTATTATACTGACCACTACGACCTGAATGCCGATTCGGGCGCGGTGCAGAAACTGGCGGTCTTCGGCTTGATCAACCTCGATGAGTTGGATAAGTTTTCCGACCGGAAGATGACCTTATTAAAGAATGTGATGCAAATGGCCGATGTGAATATCCGTAAAGCCTACCAAAAAGGCTACAGCGCCCTGCCCCGAATCGCGTCGTTTATCGCCACAAGCAACCAAACCGGCCTCCTGACCGACCCAACCGGCAGTCGCCGTTTCCTCTGCGTGGAGGTGGAAGACAAGATTGACACTTCGCCCGTCGACCACGCCCAACTGTATGCCCAACTGAAAACCGAACTTCTGGCCGGCGAACGCTACTGGTTTACCTCTGAAGAAGAAGCTGCCATCATCCAGCATAACACCGCCTTCCAGAAAACCGGCATGGAAGATGATGTCTTCTACATCCGCTTTCGTATCCCGGCTGCGGTCGAAGAAGGCGAATGGCTCACTTCCGCCCATATCTTTGAGTATCTCAAGAGGCATCATCCTGCCGCCATGCGCGCCACCTCACCCAAAACGTTTGGCCGCACCCTGATCGCGTTAGGATTAGAACGCCGCCGCACCCGGGTCGGGAGCGAATACCGGGTCGTCCGATTAGGGGAAAGGGAGACGGCGTGATGTATACAATCAGGCCTGCTATCTGCTATCGCCGCCCGGTCTGGTATGTGCAGTCGCCGCCCGGCCTGTAAAGTTCCATTGCCATCCTCCTTGTGGTAATACTGTGGCATCAAAATCTCTGATGCCACAGTATCCCGCTGACTACAAGCCCGGTGGCAAGGGACAACAGAAAAAGGAGGAGGGAGCAGAGGATGGAGTGAAGAACGGACTGCTAAATGCCGGGATTACTTGTTATATTGTGAAGGTTGTGTTTTATTGGAAGACTAAAGAACTTGTTTGAGTTAATATTTCTCCATTAGGTAATTTAACTTTCAAAGTAATAATATCACGAACACCTTTTTCTGCACCTGGAACTAGTAATTTAAAAGAAGATTCTGGACGAGTCTCCCACACGTTATAACTAACCTCATCTTCATAACCATCTGTTCCTTTAATTGATAAACTAATATTTGTTCCAGGCTTTATACAATATATTTCAACAGTTGCCAAATAATCCTGATCTTCGTACGGTCTAGATGGAGTGAGAGTTAATGGACGAACGTGTGTTTTATCAGATATCTCAACAAATAAACTAGGATATGGCCCGTTTCCAGGCACTACTTCCGGACTGCCTAGAATATCATTAGGAATACCACTCACTTTTGGATATAAGACAATATCTTGATAATATGTTCTGTTTTCAAAGACGACGTCGCACACTTGAAGCATTTCCATGACTCTGTCAAATATACTAGGACCACCTCCTGAAGGGCTATAACAAACAAAGCTTGCTACAATATTGAATTCTGAACATAAAGTAAAAAAGATGGGTGATGCTCCTGCGGTAATGACACCCATCGCTAATCCGAACGATACTGTCGCACAAATTGACTCAACAATAAATGGATCATAATAATCGCACATTGTTGATATAACATTCTCTATTTTGTGACATACCTCATTCGGATTTATGGATGGAGCAGTTCCATCAGGAATTGTGGTTTCATATATTCCATTCCCTGTTCGCTTTGCGGGGAACGCACCAAGGAATTTATATTCTGGATAACCTGTCGTTGCTTTAACATAAACAGTTGCTTGGTTATCTAATTCACCACATCTGGTAACAAAAATTTTGCAGTTACTATTGGATGATTTGGTGCTATTTAACTGGGATTGATAGGCTACGGGTGTGCTGTGTGTGGTTTTTAGGCTGATCTTTTTGCCATTTCGAATATCTGTTTTTGAACGAGTTGTTGCGTGTAATCCATCTGTACCTATATGCGAGTTTACTTCATTGGCGGTATCTGAGTTTACTTCGCTGATGAACTGATTTTTGCCATCTTTTGAAATCATTGATAGTATAAACTCTGATTTGGAAATCCATTCTAAATTTACCTCGCCATTATTAGAGATCATTTTAAGAGGTCGACCTAGTTCGTCGTAATAAAACCGTTGTAAGATGCTGTCGTTTTGTCGAACAAATATTTGTTCAATCTTACTGGGTTGCCCTGTATTATCTCTTGTTCCATAATAGTCATAAATCATATCTTCAGACCCTGACAGGTAGGTGAACAGTAATGGGTCTGCTGAATTTTCCATTATAATTAATTCCCCTTCCCCCTTCTTGTCGTCTTCTTTATTGCATGAAAAGAAGAATACGGTAGCAATAAAACATAATGCTGATAGAATAATAAATTGATTGCGTGTTTTCATGTGCATGATTTTTGTATGTAGTGTTTTAATTTTTAGTTGGTCTCTTATTTGTGTATTTCTTTATAGAGCGTTTTTGCCTAAATGCAAATATCATTCATGGTTTTCACTAAACCATTAATCTGTATTAATAAGTGCTGTTTTAGCCTTTGCTAAGTGATGCATACGAGTAGAATACCCGTGATGAAACGACTGATGTTTTTGGCTTTTTATTGGCGAAGTAATATATTTGCATCGTGAACAACCTTTCCTTCCATATTACCGACATCGCCTCCAACAGCATCCGGGCACAGGCGCCTGTTGTCGAGGTCGCTATCCGGGTGGATGCCCAATGGGTATCCATACGAATTACTGACAATGGCTGTGGGATGGATGCGGAGACGGTGGCCCGAGTGCGGAATCCATTTTATACGACCCGTTCTACCCGGAAAGTGGGTTTGGGCCTGCCTTTCCTGATCCAAAATGCGGAACAAACAGGCGGGCGCGTGGAGATCACTTCAATCCCGGGGAAGGGTACGGAGGTGATGGCTTGCTTTGGCGCCGATAGTATTGACCTTCCTCCCTGGGGAGATCTGGCGGGAACAATCGCAACATTGATAACGGGAAACCCGGATACGGATATCTGCTTCTCGTATGAGCGGGAAGGGGAGGAGCCATTTACTCTCAGTACGCATGAGGTGAAGGAAGCGTTGGATGGGATGCCGCTCAGCCTTCCGCCTGTCATGTTATGGCTGCGGGAAATGATACGTGAAAACGTGGGATAACGATTAATGATGGCGACGGTATTCTAAATACATATTCCGGCGATACCCACCCAGTGATTCCGGTGATACCCACCCACTCACTGCCCTGAAAATTTGGTTGCTATTTCTTTTTTATATATTGGCTACTAACATATGCAAATACTGTCTTATATTTGATTTTTGCAAATCCGTTACTAATTTCATAGACTTCGATTTTCTCTCCTTTTTGCAATGTGCCAAGAACACTTGAATATGTGTTAGGAGATGTTCTTATATTCAAGGCATTGGCAGTGCAATAATAAGTGGTTGTTGAAGATTTTACATACTCTGTAGTAGTAGAAGCCTTTTTAGTGGATATTTTTGAATTGGACTCACTAGAGCTCCAAATCATACTTAATGTTAGAATAAGTGCAATGAGGAGTGTCCATCCATTCCAAAAAAGAAATCTGATACTATAAAGTACAACTGCCGTACACAGCCAACCTATTCCGGCGAAAATGTAGGCTCCGTAATAGACTATGGCGCCTCCAAGCAGCATGCAGATTATGGCGGAAAATATATTACCCTGTATAAATTGATCAATAACAACAAAGATGGCACCGATCCAAGTCGCGCACAAAATAATCCACATAACGATTGTACATGCGTTGTCAACCCAATCAGCTACCCAATTGCCTATAGAGGCTACTCCTTCGTTGAAGCTACCCCACCAATTTCGACGATTGGAGTAACTGTAGGATGATGCTGATTGGTTGATGGGTACAGCTATCTGTATATTTCGAAGTTTCCCGGTTGCCGGGTCAAATCCTGGTGGAAGCATCTCTCTTGTTTGTTAATTTTATTATTTTTTATTCTTGTTGAACGTTACGAAAAATAACCGATTCACTTTGAATATCACATTCGATAGATTTGTTCCGCGAGATACAGCCATTGACCATGGCGGAACTTATGGCATCAATAATATGAGTATTTATAACACGTTTCACCGGACGTCCCCCATATTCAGGTTGATAGCCTTTCTCGGTAACATAGTCGAGAACTCGTGAAGTGTATGCCACATGAATGCTATTGGAGGCCATTCGTTTGACAGCAGATTTAAGTTGCAGTTCGGCAATCTGACGCACATCGCTACGAGTAAGTGGCAAAAACATTATTATATTATCGATGCGATTAATAAACTCAGGAGCCACCCGTAGTTTTAATTGGTTAAGCACAGCCTCGGAAGTCTGCTCAATATTTGTTTCAGCGGGAATCCTGCCAGTTAAGTCACGCATAATTATATCTTGTCCCATGTTAGAAGTCATGACCACTATGGTGTTTTTAAAATCAACTATGCGACCTTGTCCATCCGTCATACGACCGTCATCAAGAACCTGAAGTAGTGTCTCAAATATTTTGGGATTTGCTTTCTCGATTTCATCAAAAAGCACCAGACTGTAAGGCTTGCGGCGAACAGCTTCGGTGAGTTGACCTCCTTGGTCGTAGCCTATATAGCCCGGAGGCGCACCAAAAAGACGAGCGACAGAGTGTTCCTGTTGATATTCGCTCATATCAATGCGCACTATCATGTCACGAGAGCGAAATAAAAACTCTGCAAGAGCCTTGCAAAGTTCGGTTTTCCCTACCCCAGTGGTGCCGAGGAAAAGGAATGAACCTATTGGACGTGAAGCGTCGTTAAGCCCCATTCGACTCCTGCGTATGGCGTTTGCCACAGCCGTAATCGCCTTGTCTTGCCCAATAACTGAGTTGTGGAGGTACTCTTCGATGTGGCGTAAACGTTCGGTGTCATCTTCGCTCATACTTTGCATTGGTATACCGGTCCAGCGGGTTACCACTTCCATCACATCCTTTATAGAGAGTGTATTGCTACTACGCTCCATACGTATGCAAGAGGCGGCTTCATCAAGAAGATCGATCGCTTTGTCAGGCAAACGACGGTCGGTGATATAGCGATGGCTAAGCTTTACAGCATAATCTACTACATCGTCGGGAATGATAACACGATGATGGTTCTCAAATCGATTCTTGATACCCTTGAGTATGGTGATGGCAGCATCGAGACTTGGTTCGTCTACTATCACTTTTTGAAAGCGACGTTCAAAGGCTTTGTCCTTCTCTATGTGTTTAGTATATTCGTCCAAAGTGGTAGCTCCAAGAATTTTGATGGTACCTCGTGCCATTTCTGGTTTGAGCATATTGGCTATGGAGTTATTGGAACAACTACATGTTCCGATGAGGGTGTGTATTTCATCAATAAATAAAATTACTTGAGGGTCTTGCTTGATTTCATCAACCAACTGCCGCATTATTTCTTCGCCATTGTTAATGCTTTCAATAACGCCGAGGTCAAGTTGATAGAGTTTTAGGTCAGCAAGGTCTTCCGGAACATTACCACAGAGGAGTTTATGAGCCAAGTCTTCTACAACGGCAGTCTTTCCTGTGCCCGGTTCACCGACAAGCACAGGGTTGTTTTTGCTTCGTCTGGATAAAATTTGCAAGACTCGCTTGATTTCTTCGTTTCGGCCTATTGCTGGTTCAATGGCTCCTTCACGAGCTTTTTCTAGCCAATTCACACAAAATTGTGCCACGGTTGGACAATTTCGGGCTTCAGTTGATGACTGTGGTCGCAGTTGACGTGACGGTTGATGTGTGGAGTCCGGTCTATCGAGATACATCTCAGTCGCATTTTGACGGTTGTCGTTCTCGTTAACGGCAGGAGCAAATGATGCAGATAAACATGTAACAACACTCTGCATGTTTGCCGATGTAAGCCCCATTGATTGCCCCAAAGTACGTAACGGCCCGTGTACCATAAATAGAGCAATAATTAGTCCGCCATGTTCGTATGGCATTTGCGGTATTTTATTGTCTATCTGCAATGTCAAATTCAGTACCTCTATCAATGACTCAGAAATAGCAAGACAACCGGAAGCATCAGTTTCGGCATGTTCGAGATTGCTAATGATATCCCCTATATTAGCATAGAGACTGTTAGCATCAACGCCTGCTTTGTCGAAAAAATGTTTCAACTCATCGGGGTTCTCTTGTTGAAGAACAATAAAGAATAAGGAGGGCTCAATTTTAGCCAAACCAAGTTCGGCGCTAAGACTAGCGGCTTTATTTAAAAAGTCGGGAATATCAGTATTGCGAAATTGAGAAAAGTCGAAGTCCATGATGCAACAATATTTACTATATTATAATGGATTATGTGGCGCAATATCATTGGTAAGTGTGGGGTTTTCACAAACAACTGTATCCTCCGACGAATGTTGATGGTTCAGGTAATAATCTATTGGCTTTCCTGTCCGCAAATGAGCGCGGTACATCTCAATCCATATGCGACACATGAGATATACTTTCCATAGAGTAATGTCGGAATCCCCAAAAATATAGTGGCATAGCTGAGTCCACCCATTCCAAGATTTAAGAGTATGATTTTGAACCGAACAACTGTCCATGGGTTGACCAGAGTGAGTATAGAGCATCTGCTGTACATATACTCTTGGCTTTGATGTAGGGAATTCGGATATATCGAAATAGAGTAGATAGACGGCACCATCTCTCGCTTGTATAGCCGCCTGAAGGTAGGGGTTAGGGGCTCCTATATTGCGGAAACGGAATATGTTTCGTGGTAAATAGTGTGTCAATATCTTGTCTTCAAATTTCACCCGGGCTAGATCCATCATAATTATAAAAAGACGTAATTTAATAAAGTTATGCGAAATAGATAATCACTTTGATGAATTCTGTGACGTAGTATCACTCTCAGGGGCAAACTTATCGAGAGCATCTAAGTTAATCGACGTATCGATAAGCACATTAGCCACATCGTCGCCAAACTCTTTCACAAAATTACTTCCGATGTCAAGATTGGATGTGGAGCCGCACAACGCACATTGTTCATCTCGGTCAAGTTCCACACCATACCATCGCATAATGGTAGGCATTTGACCGGGGTCGGCAAACGATGCCCAATTTGTATAGTTTCGTTCGCGACGATTGGCCCACATATAGTATGCAAACACTAGTTCCTCTTCAAGAGAGGTGATGCCCGATGAGGCGCCATGCGACAATTCGACAAGTGCCAGCTTCGCCATCATGTTGCACATAGGTTCGATGTCGGCACTAAGTCCTACCTGTACCATGGCATCAGCATCATCTGTCGACACATAGGCCGCTATATGTCCATCACGGCGTGCCGAGGCCTCATCGGTAATTTCTTCCATGGTTGCGTCATACCAACCGTTACCCAATAGACAGCAGTAGCATGGTCCACCAGGACGGTAGCGGAACACATCGCCCCCTTCGGCACGAGTAATGGCTCGACCGAAGATACCAACAGTCGAGGTTTTGACAAGTGCGTCGCTAAGGCTAAAACGCGATCTGTTATTGTCTGTAGCACAGATGACAAGGTCTGCTTTATCACTTTGTTCAACGAGCAAGTCCGGACATTCATTGATGTTGATAGGAAAGCGATCAACCTTGGCATAAGGGTTTTTGCCAATAATTGAATCGGCTATAACATCTGTTTTGAGTCGCCCTAAATCATTAATCGTGGCTGTATGACGCGCTAAATTGTGGAGTTCCACGCGGTCAAAATCCATCAGTGCAAAATGTCCTACTCCCGCTTTAGCTAGTTCAATGGCAATTTGTGAACCAAAACTTCCCAAACCGACTATCATTACTCGTTTACCTTCAAGTATGTTGAGCTCTAGTAATCCCTTGTTCCGTGAATAAAGGTCGGCTTTTGCAGGAATAATCTCGGGAGTTATAGGACAGGAAGCACCATCGTACCATACTTGAACTGAACCATTAGTATTGATGGTGACAGTGATATCAACAGACACAGGAACTGTCGAATCATAATCTTTCTGAGTAAAGCGAACTGTATAGCGACGCCCAAAACTATGGCATATATGGATGAAGTGAAGATGAAACACATTTTCTCCTTCCCATTCGTAAGCCACTCCTATCACATCTTCTTGTGAGGGTGAACTTGCAAATTTTTTAAGTTGCTCACCATCTATAAAAAAAATTGGCTGAGCGCTGATATGCGAGTTCATACGGCAAAACCTTCTCTGGTCATCTGATTAGCTACCACTCCCTCAGCCGGAATTGGTTGATTGGCAGGTATTACTTCCCATTTACCGGTACGGGTGTTGTACACCATATTCTTGTTACGACTGCCGTTGCTATCGTTGTGAACGGCTTCAGCCATTTGATCGAGATTTATATTTTCGAATCCCATAACAATTGATTGTTTTGTTTGTATATAAATGATATTGTTTTACTGTTGATGATTCAGGTAATATTCCATTGTCTTGCCTGTACGTAAATGAGCACGATACATTTCTATCCACAGACGGCATTTAAGATATACTTTCCACAGAGAAACATCAGGAGTCCATCTAGCATCCGCATAATGACAAAGCTGAGTCCACCCATTCCAAGAAGAAAGAGTGTGGTTTGGATTCGATGCACTGTCCATGGATTGACCGGATCGGGTGTAAAGCATCTGCTGAACATATACCCTTGGTTTTGACGCAGGGAATGGAGCGAGATCGAAGTAAAGTAGATAGGTGGCACCATCATTTGCTTGTACTGCCACTTGAATATTAGGTGAAGAAGTGCCTATGTTGCGGAATCGAAACATGTTGCTTGGGAGATAGTGTGCGAATATCTGCTCTTCGAGTTTTGCACGTTGTTGATCTATCATAACTATTAGAACAATTATATTTAATTTAGAACAATTATATTTAATAGAGAATATAAAATGGTTATTTACTTATATTGGCAAATCAGGTGACGCAGGAGATTCTATGTGACTCTTAATGCTAGAGATCCATTCTTGAAATGACTCGAAAATACCACTATCATCAACTGGAGCATTCCAAGGGAGTGCTGCGCCATTTTTTCCTTCCACAAACAGTAGTGGTGGTTCATTCGGAAATTCTTGTGTGAATCTGAAGGTAAACTCGCCGTCATTTACATAAATCTGTGCTATACCATCTGGACTAGCCTGAGCCTTTATTTCTTTTTCAGGCCAATGCGATTCTACTAATGCCAACATTTGCTTCATTGTGTCTATATTATTTGGACGCATCAACCAATATTTGTGACTAAATTGTAGCGTTCCATTCACTGATGAGGCGGAAGAAGCATTATTGTTTACTACGCGAAGTGTGCCATGCGCGGCCTGTTGTGTGCGAGGATGCACAAGCAAGTTCGATAAGGTAGTATCGGCTATTGGACGAAACGGACTCTCCAACTCTTTTATCAGCCACATGGCATCAGCATAGTGTCGGAGATCGTTTTCGTGGAAGGTATAAGGGTTGATGGTAGAACGACCTCGGTCTTGATTGCAAATACATAGCAACAGATGCCGCTGTGGAATTGACTGTAATCCGTGGAACATAGTCTGTGCATCGTGTCCGCTGGGACGTGATAGCGCTAACTGATGGTGAGAATGCCATTCACCAATATGTTGGAGCGCGTAACGATTGAGTAACTCATTCCCAATGGTATCTAGATATCCAATGTCTTGATTGAAAAAAGATTGCTGATGATTTGCGTTACGGCCTGGTCCGATAACATAAAGTACCACTGGTGCACCTTGGCTTGTCCAAAAACCAAAAAGTTGCCCTCCTGTCTCAATATTTGGGTAGTCCAATACACAACGCGAAATGTAATCAAGTTCACTCCGATAAATTATCGCCAACGGAGAAGGTGCTTTTTCATCAATTAAACATGAAGAAGTCCGCGAAGAGGGAAATTGCGACTCCCTACGTCGTTCAGACTCTTTCGGAGTATTAAAGAAACGGTCAATAATTCTCATATTCTATGATTTTTATTTTGTGACAGACTTCCTTTGTCTTTTAGTAGTATTTAGTTTCTGATTTCTCTATTGGATTCTGACATTATATTAATAAAGTGCCAACTTGGAAGTATGGAAGAATCGATCTTTTTCATGTATATAGTGTCTTTGTTCTCTAATTGCAAATATCTACTGTATTTCTAAATTAAATATTAATATATATTAAGATGTTTGTTGCTTTTGGATCGTAGATATATTGTGTTTCATTTTAACCTTATCCTTTGACTATAGGGTGATAGTGTTTTTATATATTTACAGACTTATGTAAAAAGAGAAATGAACAACCTCAGCTTCCATATTACCGACATCGCCTCCAACAGCATCCGGGCACAGGCGCCTGTTGTCGAGGTCGCTATCCGGGTGGATGCCCAATGGGTGTCCATCCGAATTACTGACAATGGCTGTGGGATGCTGCTCAGCCTTCCGCCTGTAATGTTATGGCTGCGGGAGATGATCCGAAAAAATGTGGGAAATAATGGTTAATGCGTAGTGATCAATGACTTTATTTCTTCGTCTTCTGTTTATAGTACACATATCGGTTCATCACCTCGTCCACATAATCAAATGTCTCCGAGCCACGCAGGTAGCCGTGTTTGCAGACGGGGTCGTTGTAGTATTCGGGATCGCTTTTCAGACGGATGTATTCGCTGACGTCTTCCCATAGGAGGGGATTCTTGCCATATTTCTCGGTCAGCTTTTGGGCATCGTAGACGTGACCGATACCAGCGTTGTAGGAGGCCAGGACAAACTTGATCTTCTCTGTATTGTCTTCGATGGCGGAAAAGCCTTGGCGGAAACGGCGCAGGCATTCCACACCGGTACGGATGCCCACCTCGGGATCTTTCAATTCATGTGGGGTGACGCCCAGGGCACGGGCCGTATTCGGCATGATGCCCATCAGTCCTTCGGCTCCTACCCACGAGACGACATTCGGGTCGAAGCGTGATTCCTGATAGGAAATAGAAGCCAACAGTTGCCAATCCCATTGGATGGCGGCGGCGTGTTTACGGAAGAGGTCGTCGTAGGGCGATATATGTCCGTTCTTCACCGGAGGCATTTCGGCCTCGGCGGGGTGTTTGCTCAGTTCGAAATAACGTTTGACGGTGGCTTTGAAGATGCGTTTGCCTTCATTGTCGTCAGCCCATTCGTTGATGGCTTTGGCCAGAACAGGACTATTTTTACGTACGGCCCAGGAGGTCCGTTGCATAAAGCTGACAGGCAGGTCGATGTAGATATTCCAGAAGTAGGTTTTATTCAGCCGGGCGATATAATCGTCGGTGACGGTATAGGGGATCTCGCCTTTCGATACCATTTCGATCAGGTCTTCTACGCTGGCGGAGTCGGCCGGCATCTCGCGAATGATAATCCCCCCGCCTAACTCATCGTCCAGGTGGTTGAGGCGTTCGGCATAACGGCTGGACGGACGGACGTATACTTCTTTACCGATCAACTGGGTGACGTTGGTCAGCAACGTATCCCCCCTGTCGGCACGTTGGACAAGCACCTGGGTGGAAAGGTTCTCCTGACCGCAGAACAACAACTCGTTATCTTTTAGTGACGTAACCTGCAAGGGGTAGGCGGCGACATCCGCTTCTCCGCTTTCCAGCATTTCCATCAGGTGGTCGATATTATCGGCCACCAGCATATTCAACTTCAGGTTGTGTTGGTTGGCGAAGTCATGGATCAGATCGTATTCATAACCCATCGCTTGCATCTTGTACAGGAAGTACGTAGTCGAACCATACAGGGTGACGGCTGTGATGGTATCCGACGCCAGTATCTGTGCGAAGTCCCTTTGTTCAACGACTTTCTTCTCCCGGTTAGCACAGCCGGGCAGCAAGAAGAGCGACAGGAGCAAGAGGGGGACTATCCTATACATTATAATAATGATTAACGGTGAATGATTAATGCAGCGACGCCGTTAATCACTAAGGGGCCGTTTTTGGAGCAGGACGACATTCTCCACATGGTGTGTATGGGGGAACATGTCGACGGGCTGTACTTTAGCGACGGTGTATTTAACGTCGAGCAGCGATAGGTCACGTGCCTGTGTAGCCGGATTACAGCTGACATAGACGATACGTTCGGGCTCGGCCGACAGGATGGTCTGTATCACGTCGTCGTGCATGCCGGCACGGGGCGGGTCGGTGATGATCACGTCTGGTTGTCCGTGTTCGGCAATAAAAGCAGGCGTCAGGATATCTTTCATGTCACCGGCGTAGAAGAGGGTGTTCCCGATACCGTTCAGTGCGGCGTTTACTTTCGCGTCTTCGATGGCTTCGGGCACGTATTCGATACCAATCACCTGTTGTGCCTGGCGGGCGACGAAGTTGGCAATTGTTCCGGTACCGGTATAGAGATCGTACACCCGTTCGTTGCCGGTCAGTCCGGCGAAGTCGCGGGCTACCTTATATAAATTGTAAGCCTGTTCGCTATTCGTCTGGTAGAACGACTTGGGACCGACTTTGAACGACAGTCCTTCCATCTGTTCGATGATATGATCCTTGCCTTTGAACACGATCACGTCCTGGTCGGTGATGGTGTCGTTGCATTTCTCGTTGATCACATACTGGAGGGAGGTGATCTCCGGGAATTGTTCCGCTATGTATGTCAGCAGGGCTTCGCGTCGTTCAGTGTCTTCGTGGAAGAAGACGACTACGACCATCAGGTCGCCCGTCGATGCCGTGCGGATCATTAGCGTACGGATAAAACCGTTCTGGTTACGCAGATCGAAAAAGGGATAGCCTTCGTGCGAAAGGCAATACTCTTTAATCGTGAGGCGGATGCGGTTGGAGATATCGTCTTGCAACCAGCATTTGTGGATATCGAGCACTTTGTCGAACATGCCGGGAATATGGAAACCGACGCCACTCATGCAGTCGAACGACTGTCCGGAACCAATTTCAGCTTCCGTCAGCCACTTCTTGTTCGAGAAGGTGTATTCGAGTTTGTTCCGGTAGAAGATGGTGCGCTCAGACCCCAGTATGGGGAATACTTCGCCAAGGGGCACCTTCCCGATGCGGGTAAGGTTATCAATCACTTGTTTGTGTTTGTATTTCAGTTGCTCTTCGTAGGGCAGGTGTTGCCATTTGCAGCCGCCGCACACACCGAAGTGTTCGCAAAACGGCTCCGTGCGGTTGGGTGAATACGAATGGAAGTACACGGCCTTACCCTCGGCATAGCTATTTTTTTTACGGGTAAGTTGAACGTCTACCACATCGCCCGGAGCGACATAGGGAATAAAGACGACCTTCTCGTCCACTTTTGCAATAGCCTTCCCTTCGGCGGCCACATCTGTGATGGTTACCTTCTCAAGGAGGGGTAACGGTTTCTTTCCTCTTGCCAATTTCTTTATATTATAATGTGAGTCGGTGCAAAAGTACGTATTTGCCGATGAATAATCATGTTTTACAGCCATAAAACACTTTTTTTTCTACCTTTCATATACGGGCTATATGAAATCAATTATCTTTGTCCGTTGTAATGTGGAGTTTGCAAAATCAATACTAAGACAATCACAATCTAGTTTAATTTTATATGGATAAGAAAAGAGTTTACACATTCGGAAATGGAAAAGCCGAAGGCAAAGCAGACATGAAAAACCTGCTCGGTGGTAAAGGTGCAAACCTTGCCGAAATGAATCTGATTGGAGTGCCTGTGCCTCCGGGATTCACGATTACCACAGATGTTTGTTCAGAATATTATGAGTTAGGGAAAGACCAGGTGGTAGCACTGTTGAAGGCAGATGTCGAAAAAGCCATTGCAGAGGTTGAAGTACTGATGAACTCCAAATTCGGTGATATCGAAAACCCGTTGTTGGTCTCTGTTCGTTCAGGTGCACGTGCTTCCATGCCGGGTATGATGGATACGATCCTGAACCTTGGTTTGAATGACGAAGTAGTAGAAGGGTTGACCCGCAAGACAGGCAACGGCCGTTTCGCATGGGACTCTTACCGTCGTTTCGTACAGATGTATGGCGATGTGGTACTGGGCATGAAACCGACCAACAAAGAAGACATCGATCCGTTTGAAGCCATCATTGAAGAAGTGAAGGAAGCCAAAGGCGTTCACCTGGATAATGAACTGACGGTTGAAGACCTGAAAGAACTGGTGACCAAATTCAAAGCGGCCGTAAAAGAACAAACCGGACACGACTTCCCGACCTCTGCTTACGAACAGTTGTGGGGTGCCGTTTGCTCGGTATTCGACTCCTGGATGAACGAACGCGCTATCCTTTATCGTAAGATGGAAAGTATCCCTGCAGAATGGGGAACAGCTGTTAACGTTCAGGCCATGGTATTCGGTAACATGGGCGAAACTTCTGCTACAGGTGTTTGCTTCTCTCGCGATGCCGGTAACGGTGATGACGTATTCAACGGCGAATACCTGATCAACGCACAGGGCGAAGACGTAGTAGCCGGTATCCGTACACCTCAGCAGATCACCAAAGAAGGTTCACTCCAATGGGCTCAGTTGGCCGGTGTTTCTGAAGAAGAACGCGCCAGCAAATATCCGTCTATGGAAGAAGCCATGCCGGTGATCTATAAGGAACTGGATGCGATCCAGACAAAACTGGAAAACCACTATTGCGATATGCAGGATATGGAATTCACTGTACAGGAAGGTAAACTGTGGTTCCTCCAGACACGTAACGGCAAACGTACCGGTGCTGCCATGGTGAAGATTGCTATGGATCTGCTCCGTCAGGGTATGATCGACGAAAAGACCGCCCTGAAACGCATCGAACCGAACAAGTTGGACGAACTGCTCCACCCGGTATTCGATACCAACGCATTGAAAAAAGCCGCTATTTTGGCTAAAGGGTTACCCGCTTCTCCGGGTGCAGGTACAGGACAGATCGTGTTCTTCGCTGAAGACGCTGCCGAATGGTATAAGGGCGGTAAGAAGGTGATCCTCGTACGTATCGAAACATCTCCCGAAGACCTCGCCGGTATGGCTGTGGCTGAAGGTATCCTGACTGCTCGTGGAGGTATGACCTCGCATGCTGCCGTTGTGGCTCGCGGTATGGGTAAATGTTGTGTATCCGGCGCCGGTTCATTGGTAATCGACTATAAGAAAAGAACGATGGAAGTGGATGGTAAAGTTTTCAAAGAAGGCGACTTTATATCCGTGAACGGTACCACCGGCCAAGTGTTTGCCGGACAGATCCCGACACAGGCTGCCGAACTGACCGGCGACTTTGGCGAGTTGATGAAACTCTCCGACAAGTACGCTCGTATGCAGGTACGCACCAACGCCGACACACCGCACGATGCTCAGGTAGCTCGCGAATTCGGTGCTGTAGGTATCGGTCTCTGCCGTACGGAACATATGTTCTTCGAAGGCGAAAAGATCAAAGCCATGCGTGAAATGATCCTCGCTGAAAATGCTGAAGGACGCAAGAAAGCACTCGAAAAACTGCTCCCATACCAGCAGGCTGACTTCAAGGGTATCTTCGCAGCTATGCACGATTGCCCGGTAACTGTACGTCTACTCGATCCTCCTTTGCACGAGTTCGTTCCCCACGATGATAAGGGACAGCAGGAAATGGCCGACGCTATGGGTATCTCTGTCGAAAAGATCCGCCAGCGCGTAGAAGCTTTGCACGAACAGAATCCGATGCTCGGACACCGTGGTTGTCGTCTGGGTAACACCTATCCCGAAATCACCGAAATGCAGACAAGAGCCATCCTCGGCGCTGCCCTTGAACTGAAGAAAGAAGGCGTTACAGCGATCCCCGAAATCATGGTGCCGCTGACCGGTATCCTCTATGAATTCAAGGAGCAGGAAACCATCATCCGTCGTACAGCGAAAGCGTTGTTCGAAGAATGTGGTGACAGCATCGACTATAAGGTAGGAACCATGATCGAGATCCCGCGCGCTGCTTTGACAGCCGACCGTATCGCTGCTCATGCCGAGTTCTTCTCTTTCGGAACGAACGACTTGACGCAGATGACCTTCGGTTATTCACGCGACGATATTGCCTCTTTCCTACCGATCTATCTGGAAAAGAAGATCCTGAAGTTCGACCCGTTCCAGGTACTCGACCAGAAGGGTGTTGGCCAGTTGGTTCGTATGGCAACAGAAAAAGGCCGTGCAGTACGTCCTGACCTGAAATGTGGTATTTGCGGCGAGCACGGTGGTGAACCGTCTTCTGTGAAGTTCTGTCACCGTGTAGGTCTGAACTACGTATCCTGCTCACCGTTCCGTGTGCCCATCGCACGTATCTCGGCTGCCCAGGCTGTATTGGAAGATTAATCCGATCCGAACGATAAGAAGAGAGGATGTGCCGTTTGGTGCATCCTCTTTTTTATACCTGAAAGACGTCTTATCCGCATATTTATTGACATCTATAGGGCTAAGTCAATAAAATAGTGTATTTTTGTTCCTTCGTGATAAATGACAATTACATGATGGATCGTTACCTTATTATTAAAACACGCGATGAACTATTGCGGATAAAGGCCGGGCAAATTCTTTATTTTGAAGCTGATAGAAACTATACGAAGTTGGTCTTGGCCAGTGGAGTGCAGTTTACGTTTGCTATTAATATCGGAAAGATTGAAGAGCTGTTGGAAACACAGCTTCCGGAGAGTAAGGCATTACTGGTGCGGGTTGGTAAGAGTTATATTGTGAATGTCAATCAAATCCTACAGGTCCATTTGCCCAAACAACGGTTGCTGGTGACTACCCATGATGGAAAGCCGCGTGAATTAATTATTTCCAAAGAACCTTTGAAAGTGCTAAAAGAGTATTTGGAAGGTGAATTGGAAAAAAATATATCCAAAGAACTATAATTGTGTCGTATGACTATCCGGATAGGAAAGGCGAGCGATAATGATTTTATTATCAATGATCCGCATGTCAGTCGGTATCATGCCCGGTTGACGGCTGATAAGGATGGCGCCTGGTTGCTGGAAGACCTGGAATCGACCAACGGGACGTTTGTCAATGGCGACCAGGTAGTGAAACGCTTGGTTTCTCCTTCGGATACGATCCGCCTGGGAGATGCATACACGCTCGACCTGACGGAGGTGTTGCAGCATAACAATGATTATAGCGAAGCCTTTGCCCGCTTGCAGCCGGTATATGATACATATGTGTCTCAGAAGATAAAGATCCAGTCGTCGAACGTATTTAAGACAAGGATCTACCAATCGATCCCCTTTGCTATTATTGGGCTGATCGGAGTTGTGATCAGTATCTGGGGGAAAGGCAGCACGCCGGTGCTGGTCGTAAGCCTGCTGGTAGCGGTTTGTGCGCCGGTAGCCGGGATCTATCTGGGCGCCCGTCAATCGGCGAAGACGCCCCGTCAATTGCAGGAACTGGCCGACCGTTTCAAAACGGACTATGTTTGTCCCAAATGCGGCACTTTCCTGGGCGAAGTACCTTGGCAATCATTACAAAACCGGAAGCAATGCCCTATCTCATCCTGTAAAGCCCGCTGGGTGAACGATATGCCCTTTCGTACCTGAAAACGGGCTTTTTGTACATAAACATCAAGTGTAGGATTAGTCGACCTTATTCTGTTTTTGTTAATCAGATGCTTTTTCTACTTTTGCTACAAATATAGTGAAAACCGGGCGTAATTGAGCTTGCTCGAAATAGCCGAGGTGCATCCTATATTCTACAAATAATTAGGAGCGCATATTTATGAAGGAAGAAGATTATGCTTTCGTCACCGTGGATAATGATCCCGAGACGACTGGTTGGTCGGATGCCGTTGTGATCGATCTGGACGGAGAATATGATTTGGCAGGTGTAATTACTGTCGATGAAGACCTCTATGGTTCAGACTTTATTACATTGGCCGATGATACCGTTATGCTGTCGGATACTGATATGATAGATCTCACATCGATGGATCTGGATATGGACGGTACGACCATCTCATTTGGCGTATGATAGCAGTCCGCTGTCCACATTGTCATGTCGGTCTTAAAGTAGATGAAACACGGTTGCCTTCGGATATCACGGTCTTTCCGTGTCCGAAGTGTAAGAAACAGATTCCGGTCTCTGTGTTGAATCGCAAAGAGACTTCCCCTGAAGCAGAGCCTGAAACGTCCCTGATAGGAACGGTACGGGCTACTTCGGGACGGTTGACCGTCGTGGCTGACGCTGAAATAAATACCCCCGCACAAGTGTTTTTATTGGCAGAAGGGATGATTTTGATCGGACGAAAATCAGAGTCATCGCATGCAACTATTGCTATCGCAACGACTGATCGTTCGATGAGTCGGGAGCATGCGTGCATTGAGGTGAAAAAAAATGCGAAAGGAGGATATAAACATTCCCTTTCAGATAATAATAGCAAAAACCGTACGTTATATAATAGTAGATACTTGGAAGAAGGAGAAATTGTCGTCTTGAAGGATAATGACGAAATTATTCTGGGTCGGACAGTACTTCGCTTCAACGAGTAAAACAGGAATCTCTATTCGTACCAATATGAACATAACGATAGGCAAACCATACGCAGTCAGCGAGATCGGAGGACGACAAAAGAACGAAGATGCTGTGTTTCCCTCCGGGGAGTATGTACATGCAACGCAACGATTGTTTCTTGTCTGCGACGGGGTAGGGGGTGCCGAAAAAGGCGAAGTGGCCAGTGCGTTGGCTTGCGAGTCTATCCAGATGTATTTTTCTTCTTTCCTTGATGGAGATCCTACTCCGGCCTTTATCAATAAGGCGATACAATATACTGAGACACGTTTTGACGAATATGTGGTGCAACATCCCGAGGCACGGGGCATGGCGACTACGATGACGCTGCTTTATGTCGGTCTTTCCGGCATTGTGCTGGCGCATGTGGGCGACAGCCGCATCTATCAGTTTCGGAATGGTAAGCCAGTTTACCAGACGGCCGACCATTCGCTGGTCTATTCCCTGTATCAATTGGGGAAGATAACGGAAGACGAGATGTACGACCATCCCCAGCGAAATGTTATCCTCAGGGCTATCCAGGGCAGCGAACGTCCGGTAGAAGCAGATGTCATTACGCTGAAGGATATCCAGGCCGGCGACTGCTTCCTGATGTGTACCGACGGCGTGCTCGAGCGCTTTTCTACGTCCCGTCTTTCGTCTGTGTTTTCGACTTATAAGTCGCTCGATCTTGTCAAGGATTCCATTTTGCAGGAGTGTACGGGTAAGACGCGCGACAACTTTTCTTTCTACCTTGTGCCTGTCCACCAGGTGCAGGAACATGTCGGTATCCGGCAAAATATTCTATCTTTTCTTTATTCTTTTATATAAATAGCGTACATTTGGCAGATAATAGAGCAATGCAATCATAGCAATGTACCTGCCTGACGGACATTTACTCCAAAACGGAAAATACAAACTTGGTAACGTAGTAGGCCAAGGAGGCTTTGGTATAACCTATCAAGGGATATGGTTTACTGAGGTAAAAGGCTCGTTGGGTAAACTGAAGACCGAGGTCCCGATCTGTGTCAAAGAATATTTCTTCAAAGATTATTGTCTGCGTGATACCGATACGTTTGCCGTCAAAGTGCATTCGGAAACGGGACAGATCCTGTTCCGTAAATTTAAGGAAAAGCTGATCAGCGAGGCCCGTATCCTGTCTGAAGTACATCATCCCTATATCGTCAATGTGCTGGAAGTGTTTGAAGAAAACAACACGGCCTATATCGTGATGGAATACATTGCCGGCTCTTCGTTGAAAGAACGGTTGGAAAAACAATCACCCCTGTCGGAAAACCGGGTGTTGAAATACATCCGTCAGATCGGGGAAGCATTGCAGTTTGTCCACGAAAAGAATATTCTCCACCTCGATATCAAACCCAGCAATATCCTGATCGATGCCAACGACCGTGCCCGGTTGATCGACTTCGGCGTGAGCAAACGCTATGATATCGAACAACAGGAAACGAGCACGACGATGCTCACCCTGTCGAAAGGCTTTGCTTCGATCGAACAGTATGACGACGAAGGGACGCTCAGTTTCTCCCCCTGTCCCGATATCTATTCGCTGGGAGCTACGATGTATAACCTGCTGACCGGAAAGATTCCGACCGAATCCATCCTGCGGGCCACAAAGGAACTGGTCGAGCCCCGGGCGATCAATCCGTCTGTCAGCGAGAAGACCAATGCCGCGATCCTGAAAGCCATGCAGGTGGTTCCTGCCGAACGCTTCCAAACCATAGCGGCTATGCTGGATGCATTGGATATGCCCATGCCGGAAGCCGAGGAAGAAGCCTCATCGGGAACAACAAGCGCAGAAGAGGGTGACGAGACCATGGTGCTTTCTCCTTCCGCTACTTCCTCCAGCCGGGGGGATGATGCGGATATGACAATTGTGAATCGCCCGGATACTCTCCCTGTGCGGTCGCACGGAAGAAGGAAAAGAGTCCTGGTGTTGTCCATGATCGGCATAGTGGCCGTGTTGGCGTCAGCTAGTTACCTCTATATACAGAATGGAAAAACGACGAAGATAACAAATCCGCAGACCATTTTGCAAACTACTGCAGATTCAGCATCTGTGGACAGGACGGACGTGGAAACCCTGGCGGAAATTCCTACCCAATCTCCCCAGCAGGAACCGGTTCGACAGACACCGGACGTACAACGCAATGCGAGCCAGACCTCAGCCGAACGGGAGGAGACCCCTGTGTCGCAAGTGCCGGTTACTGTGAGTGAATCACTAAACACTATTCCGACCGCTGTCGATAAAGACTCTGCCTACCATTCCCTGTTGGCAGTAGGTAATCAGAAAATGAACGACTTGGATTATGCCGGAGCGAAGAATGCTTTCCAGGCCGCCGGTGAGATCAAGCCATCGGGTGAGATCTACCAGTTGATATTTGCCGCCGACGAACACCTGAAAGAACAACAGGTACGTCAGAAGAAAGCGCTGTATGAGGAAAAAATGCCTCTGGGCATAGGGACCTATGTCATTGTTCGCAAGAAGGCGACCGGGAAATATGGCGCGATCGATCGCGATGGCAATGAACAGATCCCCTGTAAGTACCTGAACGTGGGTAGGGCAGAGAAAGGACGCGCTTTTTTTCGTGAAGATAATTTATACGATATATACGATGATAATGCGCAGTTGATTACTGGTGGTGTTGCAAACTATTGAAAGGATGAGTATGATACGATTTTGGTTGTTGATTATAGGCTTGGTATTGCCGTTGAGTGTGTTTTCCCAGCAGCGGACATCTTATAATCAGAAAGGTGATGAGGCTTATGAGCGTCAGGATTATCGCGACGCGCAAATGTGGTATGAAGAAGGGGTGCAGTATTGCGATGCCTACAGCATCAGTCAACTGACTACTATCTGGATGCAGCAAGAAGATATGCGGCCAGCCATGTACAGCCTGATGATTAAATGCCTCGACTGCCTAAACGAGAAAGCAAACGAAAAAGATACGACAGCCATTTCACAACTGATTGTCTATTATAAAGAAGGGATCGGTACGCCGAAGAATGACCGCCAGGTACAGCACTGGGCTGAACAGTTGGACGCGAGCCGTAATCCGGTCGTGTATCATGCCCTGCCATCCGATCCGGTTGAGTCCCGTACACCAATGACATGGTTTGCCGGGTATCATTTCTCCCCGGAAGCGCCTTATGGTATCACTATCGGAGGAATATGGGACAGAGTCGGCTGGTATGTCCGGGTGAAGACCAATTTCTCGTTTGTGAACCATACCTATGATTGTGATGACAAAGGGAATCTGACGCCTGTCCCATCCGGAGAATCTACGCAGTTCGATAGCCGGAGAGCCATGAAGACCAACAGCTTTGCCGGTACGGGAGGTATTGTGGGGCGGCTCACTTCCTGGCTCTATCTGTCTGCCGGTCTGGGTTATGGCGAAAGAGCATTGATGTGTCCTTTTATACTTACGAACTATGATTCCGCAGCACAGCGCGAAGTGTGGTGCTACAATAACGATTCTTCCTATAAAGGGATCGTTGCCGAATGCGACCTGATGGTGCGTTACCGTAACTTCTTTGTCAGTGGTGGTGTGAATACCATCAATTTCGAATATGTGGATTTGAATGCCGGTGTTGGCTACTTTTTTTAATTGAATTGTCATGAAACAGATTATATATACCTTTTTAGTTACTGTTATTCTTTACCTGATTCCTTCCTGTGTGGAGGATCCGCAGATACCGGATGATATTCGGAATGCGCTTCCGCCGGAGGTTGCAACAGGCGAAGTGCCTATTCTCTCCGTTACAGCCACCACTGCTACCGCTACCGGAACGATGGGTAAAAAGAATGGAGCGCCGGTCACTGTCTGTGGCTTTATCTGGGGCACAACGAATCCGGTGACTTTCGAGAATATGAAAGACAGTATTCATACCCCTCTGCAAGAGGCTAAATTTACATCCATCGTTGCAGGTTTGACGAATAATACCGTCTATTATATTGCCGCCTTTGCCGGAAACGTGGCCGGCAATACGGTCGGCTCTTCCAAGGAGTTTAAGACCAAGGAGGGGCTGGGAACAATGAAAACACTGGCCATCAATATGGATAGTGTGAAGGCTGAATCAGCTATTGTGGGTGGCCGGATAACAGATCCGGGAGAGAGCGCCATAACCAAGCGGGGCGTTTACTACTGGCAAGACGGAACAACCCTGCGAGATACCGTCTGGAGTACGATGCAAACCGACTCCTTTACCTGCCGGTTGATCGGTCTGACGCCCAGTACAAAATACTTTGTACAAGCTATTGCCGTCAATGTCTTTGGAACAATAGAGGGCGGTACGGCACAGGAGTTTACAACACCTGACGGCAAATCGAAGATCGCCTCCTTCCAGCAACTATTTGTCGATTATACCTTTGCCGACTTTAAAGCGACCGTATCCAAAGAAGGCGATGCTCCAGTGACGGCGAGAGGCTTCTGTTATGCTGTGGTGCCTACCCCCTATATCGAAAATGATACGATTTTATGCGGAGAGGGAGCAGGTGAGTTCACCGGCCGTATCAAAAACCTGCAAGCGAATACTACGTACTATGTCAAGGCGTATGCCGTCAATGCCTATGGGGTGACATACAGTGACGTTACACTCGAAGTGACAACTAAAAATGAGTTTCCTACACTTGTATTGAATACTGCCGAACTGACGGCTACCCCCGGTACATTGAAACTAAGCGGAGAAGTAAAGGATCAAGGAGATTCGAATCTTACCACAGTCGGGATATGCTGGTCCACATCAACCCAGGCTCCTGTTCCCGGAACGGATAATGTGCAGTCGTTTTCTTCTGCCGTTGGTGTCTTTAGCGGTGATGTTGCAGGTTTTAAAGGCGGACAGACCTATTACCTTCGTGCCTATGCGACCAATGCCTCATTGAAGACTTCTTATAGCAAGATGGTGTCAATTACCACGCCTTCTGTTTACAAGGAAGTGGTTGCCTTTAGCGATGGGACTCGTACGTTTGGTTCTGCCACTTCATTTATGATCAATACCTCAGCCTATTTCTTTGGTGGTGATACCGGTCCTTCGTATACTGGAAAGCTATGGCAATACTCCGATATGGAAGGGTTGCGGGAAATGGGCGCATGTCCCGAAAAGCTGTCGTGGATGTCGGCTGTAAGTGTGAATCTGGCTGCCTTTGTATTAGGAGGACGTGATGACAACAACCAGCTTACCAATAATTTCTATAACTATTCCGGTACCCAAAACCATTGGACGAAACTCACGATCGACGAGAACGGCCCAACAGCGGTAGCCCGTACCTTTGGTACCTTATTAGATATGAAACTGTATTATATCGGCGGTATCCGGAAGAATGAAACATCGGAGTATGTCTCCGGAGAAGTATGGCAATATAACGTGAATTCAGGTGTCTGGATCGCCCGGCCTGCATTCCCGGAACCGCAATACGGAGGTATTTCTTTTACATACAACAATGTGATGTATAGCGGTTTCGGTATTACCAGCCTGGGGACTATGCAGACCTATACGAAGAAACTGATGAAATCGACCGACGCTGCCGGTTCCTGGGAACAGGAAACAACGATGCCGGGCGGAAATGTGATCGCGGCCGTAGTGCATAAGAACCTGTTGTACGTCGTAGACGATGCACGGTATATCTGGTACTATAACTTTACGACGAAAGAATGGAAGCAGATGTCGCAGGTGCCCAGCCAGTATTATCCGGTTCATGCCATGTATTCGATTGGCGACTATATCTATATGTGGGGCTTGGGAACAAGCAAGAAATTAATCACATATAACCCCGTCTGGGATCTTTAATGCGTATGAACCGAGCAGATATTCTTGAGCAGATCCGAAAAAATGTAGCCATCCTGTCGGATGTGCACGCACCTGCCAACCAGTATATTCCCTTGCATCAGAAACCGTCGCCTTCCGTGTCGGCTTTACAGCAGATGATGGATGGATTGCGGAGCGTGCTCTTTCCCGGTTTTTTTGGTTCGGCACAGGAGGCGCAGGTCGATTCGATCAGTTACTACCTGGGCGTGAATCTGGAACGGGTCTATGACGTCCTGCAGGAACAAATCTACTACGGATTGTGTTTTGAACAGGAGGCCTGCTGCGATTCGCGTACACAGGCGGCGGATAAGGCCGTAGCCTTTATCAATCAGGTGCCCCGGTTGAAATACCTGCTGTCTACAGACGTGAAAGCATTGCTGGATGGTGATCCGGCAGCCAATAGTGTCAGTGAGGTGATCTTTTCGTATCCCGCCATTACGGCGATGCTGCATCAACGGGTCGCCCATGAATTACTATTGCTGGGTGTGCCGGTAGTGCCGCGCATCATTACCGAGATGGCGCATTCGGTCACCGGGATCGATATCCATCCCGGGGCGCAGATCGGCGAGTATTTCAGTATCGACCACGGTACGGGCGTCGTGATCGGCGAGACGACCATTATTGGTAACCATGTCCGCCTCTACCAGGGCGTTACGTTGGGAGCCAAGAGCTTTACGCTCGACGAGGAAGGCCTGCCGATGAATGTACCGCGGCATCCGATCATCGAAGACGATGTGGTGATCTATTCGAACACATCTGTTTTGGGGCGAATCACCATTGGAGAGGGCTCTGTGATTGGCGGTAACATCTGGCTCACCCATGATGTTCCGCCTCACTCCCGTATCCTCCAGAACCGGGCCATCGACGAGTAATAAACGTATTTATCAGATTTAGTTATGAGGGACATAGAAGCAAGGATCCGGCAACTGCGGGAAGAGTTAGTACTGCATAATTATAACTACTACGTACAGTCTGCCCCCACGATCTCCGACCGTGAGTTCGACGACAAGATGAAGGAACTGCAAACATTGGAAGCACAGTATCCGATGTATGCCGATCCGCATTCGCCTACCCAGCGTGTGGGGAGCGACCTGTCGAACGATTTCGAACAGTTCGAACACCGTTATCCCATGCTCTCGCTGGGCAATACCTATTCGGAAGTGGAAGTCCGTGACTTTTACGAACGGACAGCCCGTTCTCTGAACGAACCTTTTGAGATCGTAGCCGAACTGAAGTACGACGGCACTTCGATTTCCCTTATATACGAAGATGGACGACTGACCCGTGCCATCACCCGCGGCGACGGTACCCGTGGCGATGATGTGACGGCCAATGTGAAAACTATCCGCTCTATCCCCCTTACCCTCCGGGGAGATAACTACCCGCCGCTCTTCGAGATCCGTGGGGAGATCCTGCTCCCGTGGGAAGAATATGAACGGTTGAACCGCGAACGTGAAGAGCAGGAAGAACCTCTTTTTGCCAATCCCCGCAACGCCGCCTCCGGCACGTTGAAGCAAAAGAACCCTGTAGTGGTAGCCGCCCGTAAGCTCGACGCTTACTTTTACTACCTGTTGGGAGAAGAACTTCCGGCCGAGAGCCATTACGAGAACCTTCAAACAGCCCGTACCTGGGGCTTCAAGATACCGGATGTGATCCGGAAATGTTATTCCCTGCAGGACGTATTCGATTATCTCAATACCTGGGATGTCAAACGGAAAGACCTGCCCGTTGCTACCGACGGTGTCGTGCTCAAAGTCAACTCCCTGCGCCAGCAACGAAACCTTGGCTTCACGGCCAAGAGTCCCCGTTGGGCTATCGCTTATAAGTTTCAGGCTGAGAAAGCGTTGACACGTCTTTTGTCGGTATCCTTCCAGGTAGGACGGACAGGGGCCGTGACGCCTGTTGCCAACCTCGAACCCGTACAGTTGTCGGGTACCGTCGTGAAGCGGGCTTCGCTCCATAATGCCGATATTATCAAGAGCCTTGACCTGCATGTAGGCGACAACGTCTATGTGGAGAAAGGGGGAGAGATCATTCCCAAGATCGTAGGCGTAGATACCGACTCGCGTTCTATGATGATGGGCGAAGAGATCCGGTTTATCCGGAAATGCCCCGCCTGCGGTACGCCCCTGATACGTCCCGAAGGCGAAGCGGCACATTATTGCCCGAACGAAACCGGCTGTCCCCCGCAGATCAAGGGGCGGATCGAACACTTCGTCACCCGTCGGGCGATGAATATCAATATAGGCCCCGAAACAGTGGAAGACTTGTATAATGCAGGTTACATAGCGAATGTAGCCGATCTTTATACGTTGACCATCCCCCAACTGCTCCGCCTCGAACGCTGGGCCGAGAAGAGCGCCCGCAACCTGATGGACAGCCTGGAGGAATCCAAACAAGTGCCTTATGAGCGTTTTCTTTATGGACTGGGTATCCGCTATGTAGGTGAAACAGTAGCCAAGCGCCTGGCCTTTGCCTTCCATTCCATTGACCAGTTGGAAACTGCAACCCTGGAGCAACTGCTCGAAGTCGATGAAATAGGTGAACGCATCGCCCGTAGCGTCCTCGCTTTCTTTGCCGATGAGAAGAATAATGAACTTGTCGGGCGGTTCAAGGAATACGGTTTGCAAGTCTCTCTTTCGGAAGCGGTGTTGGCCGACCGTTCGGATAAACTGAGTGGGCAGGCGTTTGTCATCAGCGGCACCTTCACCCGTCATTCGCGCGATGAGTATAAAGCGATGATTGAACAACATGGCGGTAAGAACGTGGGTTCCGTATCCGGCAAGACCGACTATATTCTGGCAGGTGACAATATGGGACCGGCCAAACTGGAAAAAGCCGTCAAGCTGGGCGTACAGATTATTAGTGAAGACGAGTTTCTGGCCATGATTGCCGAATAGCTTCGTGGAAGGATTCTGTCGGTTCGTTGATGCAAAATCAATTTTATTCCGGCATATGCCGGTCTAAATGACATAAATTGTGTATTTTTGCGTTGCAATTAAAAAAACAGGTAGTAACTCCCCTTATGGCAGATATAAATTTAAAAGGAATGGGTGTGGCGCTGATCACGCCTTTTAAGGAAGACGGTAGTGTGGACTATGATGCATTGGGCAAACTGGTCGACTACCAATTACAGAATGGTACGGACTATCTGGTCGTATTAGGTACCACGGCCGAAACACCCACGCTGACAGAAGAAGAGAAAAAAGAAACTACCCGTTTCATTATTACGCGTGTTCGTGGACGTCTCCCCATCGTGTTGGGCGTCGGTGGCAATTGCACGCAGGCCATCGTTAACACCTTGAAACATGACGACTTCGAAGGTGTGGACGCTATCCTTTCCGTTGTCCCTTACTATAACAAGCCTTCGCAGGAAGGAATCTACCAGCATTATAAAGCCATTGCGGAAGCTACTCGTCTGCCGATCGTATTATATAATGTACCCGGGCGCACGGGTGTGAATATGACAGCGCAGACGACGCTGCGCATCGCACGTGAGTTTTCTAATGTGATCGCTGTCAAGGAGGCTTCCGGCAATATCACCCAGATGGATGATATCATCAAGAATAAGCCTGCCAACTTCAATGTGATCTCAGGCGACGACGGTATTACCTTCCCGCTTATCACGTTGGGAGCTATCGGCGTGATATCTGTGATTGGGAATGCCTTCCCGCGCGAGTTCAGCCGTATGGTGCGCCTGGCGTTGCAGGGCGATTACGACAGCGCTCGTACAATCCACCATAGTTTCACCGAATTATTCGACCTCCTCTTTGTCGATGGCAATCCGGCAGGCGTGAAGTGTATGTTGCATATGATGGGCTTTATCGACAACAAACTCCGTCTCCCTTTAGTCCCCACCCGTATCGCTACGTTCGAAAAGATCCGCGACGTCCTCCGTCAGCTTAATATCAAGTGCTGATTATTTGAGAGGGACGGCTTTGAAGACTGTGCAGGGTTCATAGTCGTCTATTGCTATACGATTTTTTTCGAGGACCTGCAGGTGATACTGTGTGGCTGCATGCAGGAAGAAGACGTTACTTTCTTCGTTTAGCGAACAGAATACAATAATGCCGTCGGGCGTCATTATGTGGACCAGGCGGCTGATGATCTCAATAATCTTTCCGCCATGTCCTCCGATAAAGACAGCGTCGGGCTGCTCCAGCAAGATCAGGTCGGCGTCACAGAAATCACCGATGACGGACTGTATTCCCGGGGTACCGCAACGGCAACTGTTGATCGCCAGCAACTTGCCACATTCCTCATCCCTGTCGAAGCCTGTCACATGCAAGTGCGGGTATTGCAGCTTTGCCTCGATCGCCATCGAACCTGTGCAAAAGCCGATGTCCCAGAACCGCCTTCTATGTTTCAGTTCCAGCATGCTGAGAGCAAGCAGGCGGACGGCACGGGGAGTGATCTTCATCTCTTGGTCGGGTATCCGGCTGAAATAGTGGTCGGGTATGCCTAAAGGTTGTGCTTGGTGTTCGTGCTCTTTCAATAGGATGATACAATCCGGATGGTCATAATGCCCGGAGGAGGCGGAGACAAGGCTCAGCTTACGCACATTCCTTGCTTTTGGATCGTCCAGGTGCTCACCGGCATACATCATATAATTGGTATAACCATAATCCATCAACCGTTCGGAAATGATGGAAGGCGTATAGGTCTTGTTGGTGAGGATACCGATCTTGGATTTACCTTTGATAACGGCATAGTCGAGGTCGTGCCAGGAACTGTCGGCAAAGTCGACGCAGAACATGCCCTGGAAACGGATCATCAGGTGCTGGGCGAGTTTGTACAACAGGTCGTGTACGCGGAATTCCTTTACCTGTACATGAGGCAGATAGTGGGAGACGGCTGTTGTAAAGCCGAGATAGATCGGATCGTCAGACACAAAGACGACAATGTCGAGGTCTTCGTGGATAAAGTCCTTATATACCGTGAAAATATTGTCGAAGGGAGCCTTGATCTCGATCCATACAGCTGTCTCCGGTAAAAAAGACTGGACGGCTTCGTGCTGAAAATATCCGCCGGAGAATACTGTGTTCTTCGAAATAATGGAGGAAATATCATCCGGAAAAGATTGCCGAATACTGTGCTTAAGCCATATAATATAGAAGGTACTCATATAATACTGTGTTGACTCAGTTAGTTGAGCCAACGTGCTTTTTCGGTATATAATAGGTTTGACAAATTCTATCTTACGTCCACAATAGTTACAAAGATAGGTTTATTTATGAGAAAAACGAATGAATTGATGCTTTTTTTACTCTGCAAATAATTGGTTTTTAAGCAAATCTAGATAGTCGGCCACGCCGTCGGTATTGCTGGCTTCCGGACTCCAGGGGGCGAAATCGGCTTCGGCAAGCGGGGTAAAGGGGCCTTGCTTGACTTCATAGACAACTGTTCCCGGCTCCAGTACTATCAGGCAATGCCATATGCCTGGCTCCAGGTCGGCGCCATAGTTTCCTTCGGCAGGGCCGAGCAGGAGGCGGTTGGTGATCTTCCCCTCATCGTCGAAGAGGAGCAGGGCCGCTCGTCCTCTCAGGACAAGGAACACCTCGTCTTTTGGCGGCGTCAGATGACGGTGCGGACGGATGTAGGTCCCCGGTTCCATCGCATTCAGCAGGCGATTGAGCGGAGCGTCGAGTGAGGTATGGAAGTTGTGGTTCATTCTCAGGCGGGGCGATAGTCGGGCCTTGTCTATTGTCGCGTCGAGAAGTGCGTTGTCGATGATCTGCATACTACGTTCTTTTGTTTTGCGAAGATACACAATGCAGCGGAAAAACATGTGCGATTTCTTATTTGTTATCATTGTAAAATGTTATTTATTTAGTGATGTCATTTTGGCGTATATTCGGATTGGCATTTCCTTTGCAGCGAATAAGGCGTATAAGATAATTAAGCAATAAACGATAAATTATATATAGGTATGAATCTGAACAATTTTACAATTAAATCGCAGGAAACGGTACAGCAGGCTATCCAGCTTGTATCCTCTTATAACCAGCAGGTGATATACCCGGAACATATTTTGAAAGCTGTCATAATGACAGGCGAAAGCATTGCAAACTTCCTTTTCCAGAAGCTGGGCATAAATATCCGCAACCTGCAACTGGCACTCGACCGGCAGATAGAGTCCTTGCCGAAGGTGACAGGTGGCGAACCTTATCTCTCCAGCGAATCGAATGCCGTCTTGCAGAAAGCAATCGACTATTCGGGTAAGATGGGCGACCAGTATGTATCGCTCGAACATATTCTCCTGGCCTTGCTTACGGAGAAGAGCACTGCCTCGCAGATGCTGAAAGACGCCGGTGCGACGGAAAAAGAATTGCGTCAGGCCATCGACGAACTGCGGAAAGGCAACAAGGTTACCAGCCAGTCGGCCGAAGATACTTACGACTCGTTAAACAAGTATGCCATCAACCTGAACGAACTTGCCCGCAGCGGCAAGCTCGATCCTGTGATCGGACGTGATGATGAGATCCGCCGTGTGTTGCAGATCCTCAGCCGGCGTACGAAGAACAACCCGATCCTGATCGGTGAACCGGGGGTCGGTAAGACAGCCATCGCCGAAGGTTTGGCGCACCGGATCGTGCGCGGCGACGTGCCTGAGAACCTGAAGACCAAACAACTCTTCTCTCTCGATATGGGCGCCCTTATCGCTGGCGCCAAGTACAAAGGTGAGTTTGAAGAACGGCTGAAGTCGGTCGTCAATGAAGTGATCAAGTCGGAAGGCGAGATCATCCTCTTTATTGATGAGATCCATACCCTTGTGGGAGCTGGTAAGAGCGAAGGAGCAATGGATGCCGCCAATATCCTGAAGCCGGCGCTGGCACGGGGTGAGCTGCGCTCGATCGGCGCTACGACGCTGGATGAATATCAGAAGTATTTCGAAAAAGACAAGGCGCTTGAACGCCGTTTCCAAGTCGTCATGGTGGAAGAACCTGACGAACTCGATACCATCTCCATCCTCCGTGGCCTGAAAGAGAAGTACGAAAATCACCACAAAGTGCGTATCAAAGACGACGCCCTGATCGCAGCCGTCAATCTTTCGGCTCGTTATATCACTGACCGCTTCCTGCCGGACAAGGCCATCGACCTGATGGACGAAGCTGCTGCCCGACTGCGTATCCAGGTCGACTCCGTGCCCGAATCGCTCGACGAAGTCTCCCGCCGTATCAAGCAGTTGGAAATTGAACGCGAAGCCATCAAGCGCGAGAACGACCCTACCAAGCTCGAATTCCTGAGCCGTGAAATAGCCGACCTCAAGGAAGAAGAACACAAGCAAAAAGCCCAGTGGCAAAGTGAAAAGGAAGAGATAAACAAGATTCAACAGAACAAGATCGATATCGAAAACCTCAAGTTCGAAGCCGACAAAGCCGAACGGGAAGGCAACTATGGCCGTGTAGCTGAGATCCGCTACGGCAGCATCCAGGCCAAGGAAAAGGAAATAGCCGACATTCAGGCTAAGCTGCACGCCATGCAAGGCGGCGCTGCCATGATCAAGGAGGAGGTCGATAGCGAAGATATCGCCGACGTCGTTTCTCGTTGGACAGGCATTCCGGTGAACAAGATGATGCAGAGCGAAAAAGACAAGTTGCTCAATCTCGAATCCGAACTGCATACCCGTGTTGTTGGGCAGGAAGAGGGCATCACGGCCATCGCCGACGCTGTACGCCGCAGCCGTGCCGGGTTGCAGGATCCGAAGCGCCCGATCGGTTCGTTTATCTTCCTCGGTACTACCGGGGTGGGAAAGACAGAACTGGCAAAGGCTCTTGCCGAGTATCTCTTCGACGACGAGAATATGATGACGCGTATAGACATGAGCGAGTATCAGGAAAAATTCAGTGCCACGCGTTTGATCGGAGCGCCTCCGGGATACGTCGGTTATGACGAAGGCGGACAGTTGACGGAAGCCATTCGGAGGAAGCCGTACTCGGTCGTCCTCTTCGATGAAATAGAGAAAGCGCATCCCGATGTATTCAATATCCTGCTCCAGGTGCTTGACGACGGACGGTTGACCGACAATAAAGGACGCGTAGTCAACTTCAAGAACACGATCATCATCATGACCAGTAACCTGGGCTCGCACCTGATCCGTGAGCAGGTTGAAAAGATGACAAACGCGAACCGCGAAGGCGTGATTGACCAGACCCGGCTCGAAGTGCTCGAATTATTGAAAAAGACGATTCGCCCCGAGTTTCTCAACCGTATCGACGAGATCATCATGTTTACGCCGCTCAACGAAGAAGAAATTCATCAAATCGTTGTCATCCAACTCAATGCCATCCGGAAGATGCTGGCAAAGAATGGCATCGCGCTTGAATTCACCGATGCGGCCATCCGCTTCATCACCGAAGAAGGCTATGATCCGCAGTTCGGCGCCCGTCCGGTGAAACGTGTGATCCAAAAGTACGTTCTCAACGAACTGTCGAAGGAGATTGTCGGTATGAAGATAGACCGTAGCCGTCCGATCATTATTGATTGTGAGGCCGACGGACTGGTGTTCAGAAATTGATCTTTTCCAATCATTTTGTACCACCGTCGCGTAGGATAATCCGAATAGAATCGTACCTTTGCCCTGTATTATCTTTAAAAAAAAGCAGGCTATGAACGACGAAAAAGACGATCTGATTTATGATGAAGAAGATTCTGTGAAGTTTATACAGAACTATCTTCCGCAGGAATTAAAAGGTAAGTTTAGTGACGACGATATCAACTATATCGTTGATTTGATCTATGATTTCTACGAGTCTAAAGGTTATTTGAGCGACGATGGCTCTGAAGGTGATGACGACATAGAGATCGACGAAGACGAACTGGTGGCATATGTAGTCAAGAATGCAGCTAAAGACGGTGTAGGCAAGTACGATCCCGAAGAAGTGATCTTTATCGTACAGGGCGAACTGGAATATTGTGAATCCATAAACATGTTCGATTGATTGAGGGTTATTTTAGTAGTATACAATAAACAAAAAGAAGTATGAAGAATTTGAAATTGATTGCAGTCTTATTGTTAAGCATGACAGTGGTTCTCAGCAGCTGCGGAACCTGGAGTAACACAGCCAAAGGAACAGCTATCGGCGTAGGCGGCGGTGCAGCCGTAGGTGCCGGTGTAGGCGCTATTGCCGGTAACACAGCGTTGGGCGCCGTGATTGGTGCTGCCGTAGGTGGTACAGCCGGTGCGTTGATCGGAAAGAAGATGGACAAACAGAAAAAGGAATTGGAAAACGCAGTACCCGATGCAGCCGTAGAATCGGTAAACAATGGCGAAGCCCTGAAGGTTACTTTCGACTCCGGTATCCTCTTCGCTACCAACTCCAGCACATTGAGCGAAGCCTCTAAGAGCGCTCTGCGTAACTTCGCCAACAGCTTGAAGACTAACCCGGATACCTATGTGAAGATTGTTGGCCATACCGACAACACCGGTTCGGTAGACTTGAACCAGACATTGTCTGAAAAACGCGCCAAGAGCGTAGACGACTATCTGGTACAGCAAGGCGTTAGCAGCGGCCGTTTGACCTACGAAGGCCGTGGCCTCCACGAACCCGTTGCCGACAATAGCACTGCTGCCGGTCGTTCACAGAACCGCCGTGTGGAAGTATTCATTATGGCGAACGAAAAGATGATCCAGGAAGCCCAACAGGGAACCCTGAACTAATCCGGTTCATTTTCATAAGTAATAAAGAAGGCCGTCTCCATTCTGAGGACGGCCTTTTTTATGCTTACTTAGCAATTCCGCACGCATGCAAACTTTTATTCTGTTAAAAGCACAAAAGCATTTGTTGTGCCAACCTCCCCTTCATGGGTAAATAGAAGCAGGAAAGCTTCTTCTACAGTATCTGCACCTTCAGCCCGAATGACAGGCTGAGGTAGTCCGAGGGCTTGAGGTAGCTGTTCGTGAAGGCGTTGATGAGATACAGGTCGCAGGAACTGAGTTCGTAGAAGAGGGTGATGGCGCGATTGTGCGCCTTTGCGGTGTTCAGGTTCAGCGTGAGGCGTTGGCCGACGAAGATGTGGGTTCGGACACGGGTGGAAAAACCGTAGTAACCTTTGGGGTATTTGTCGGGGTTCTTCACCCAGAAGTCGTCGTCGAAGAGGGTGTTGAGGTAGAGGCCGCAGGCCAGAGGCTCGAACGAGATACGTTGGTTCAACGGAATCTGGGTCAACAGGTAGTTCTGCTTGATCGTCATAGTGACCATCGCATGCCGGTCGGCGTTACGGGGAACGAGGCCAAACAGGAGATCGGTTTCCCAATGGTCGCGGCCATAGTTCCAACCAACGCCGGCTGAGATCATGCCCATCGAACCGGCGAATTGCAATTTGGTATATCGGGGAATAATCGTGTTCCAGGCCGAGGTATACCTTTCCACCCGTTTATCGTACGGGGTTTGGATCGAGCCGGTTTGTGCCGCAGCCATCAGGGGGAGGAAGAACAGGCAGAGGCTGCTCACTCGTTTAGAAATAGACTGCTTCATAGGTATATCCATCGGGGGTGATTGTGAAAAGTAGGTAGTTGCGCTTCGCCATGTTGGCGCAGCTGTAATATAGGATGCCGTCGTCGAATGGTTCACGGACTGTCACATGATGTATATGGGCATGCAGGCAGAATTGCAGAGCGGGGAAGTGCTTGATATATTCCTGGAACACGTCCTTGACGTTGTTGTTGAACTGCTCGTTGCCCGGAGGGGCGTGCATGACGACAACTGTTTTCGTGTAGGAAGCGCTGTCGTTCAATTCGTTCTTGATAAAGGTGAAGTCGGGGACGGGATGCGAGTAGTCGTATTCGATGGCATTCGTGTTGAGGCAGACGAACTTAACGTCGCCTGCAATGAAGGCGAAGTTGTCGTCGCCATACAGCCTTTGATAGATACGATGCCCGTTGCCGATGATGTCGTGGTTGCCGATCAGGGTGACAAAAGGGGCGCGTAGCCTGCACATGAGTTCGTAGCACCATTCGTATTCTTTCTTCATCCCGAAGTCGGCCTGGTCGCCGCCATGGATGATGAAGTCGATATCCGGGCGCCGGTTGATGTGGTTGACGAAGGCTTCTGTCTCGTCGTAGGCGCGTTGTGTGTCGCCCATCATCACGAAGCGGATAGTGTCTTTGCCCCCGGTGGTTGTCTCAATGCGGGCGATTTGTGCGTGGTTGACCTGGCTGTCATTCGTACTCAGCCGTCCGTCGTAGGGGTGGTAGTCAATCAACTCACACGATGTCAGGAATAGCAGGGCCACAACAACCCATCGTTTGTTATTCATCATAATATCTCCTTTTTGCCTTTATATACAGCAAAGGTAGGCATAGCGTTCGTCGAAAAAAGGGCATTTTCCGGCTTGTATTGGTCTGTTTGGGGAATAGGAGATTCATATCTGGTTGATATTGAAAGCGCCTCGCTTTCAAGTTTCGTTGATATTGAAAATCCCCCTCAGCTCCTGGAAATCGGCAATGATGGCATCGGCGGTTTCGTCTCCCTTGTAGGCGGTCCAGCCGAGGCTTTTGAGCCAGATGGTGCGGCAACCGAGGGAGGCGGCAGGGAGGATGTCTTTGTCGTGGGAGTCGCCGATGACGACGATAGAGGAGGCGTCTATCTCAAGTTCTTCTACGCCGAGGGCGAAGATGCGGGGATCGGGCTTACGGATACCGACGACGGCCGACTCGACGATAGATGCGAACAGGTGATCCAGGCTGAAGTCTTTCAATACCGACTCGATATTGCCGTAGAAGTTGGAAACCAATACCATGGGATAGCGGGCATGCAACGCTTCGAGGATGGGGCGGGCGTTGTCGATGGCTTGCCGGGCGTAGGCATAACACCAATCGGCTAAGCGGATGGAGAGGCAGTCGGCTGCCTGCGCTTCCGTCAGATGTCCATTCGCCATCAGCCATTCTACCTGAAGCGCCATCTTGATGCGGAGCATATCGGCGAAGGTATGTTGTGGTTGGATGATGGGATTCTTGCCCAGTGTGCGTTCGCCGTGGACGTAGGCATCGCGAAAGGTTTCTTTGGATACCGGAACACGGTAGTGTTCGTACGCCATCCAGATCACTTCGGCCCAGTGCATGCCGTTGCTGTCGATGGTACCGCCGTAGTCGAAAATAATACCTTTGATAAAAGCCGGATTAAGCATGGTCGTATGCATGTGTTTGAAGTTCGGTAGTAAATGTACGGCAGAAACGTTCGTGGGTGAGGGTCATATAAAGTAGCATCCCATTCAGGACAGTCAGTTCGAAGACGAAATAAAGCCATGGCAGGTTGATCAACAGGCTGGTGAAGAGTGCGATCGTACGTAGGTTGAATGACAGCATGTTGGTATATTTCATCAGCGGAAGGCTCTTCTGCCGAAAGGCGGTACGGAAGGCCTCGGGAGCCTGTCCGTCGTAGTCTGTCCGGATAACGGTGATCATTTTCTGGAAACGGGGACTGGCTTTTTCCTGTCCTACGGTATAGTTGATATAGAGTGTTTCGAACGCTTTGTAGATAAAGTCGTGCTTCCAACTCAGTTTCTTGTAATTTTCTTTCAGGGCAGGAGAGTAGGAGAGTTCGCTTCCATCTTTCCCTTTGAGGAAGAGGAGGTGGATATTACGGTAGTAGTCGGCCAGCGATGCCTGTTTGGTGTGGCAGAATCCGGTTACGGCAGCCAATACCCAGATCCAGATACCCCAGGTCGGCGTTAATCGGATACAGATAGCGGCATAGATAGCAATAAACCAAACGTCGCCACAAGCTCCGTCGAGGATGCGTCCGAGTTGACTCTTCTGTCCTGTCATACGTGCCAGTTGACCGTCGGCGCTATCATAGGAGTTCGCCCATACGAGCAGCAGCATCCCAACAATGTTAATCCATATATTATTGAATCCGAAGCATATTCCGGCAACCGCGCCGATAACGATCGCCGCCACCGTAATGGCATTCGGTGTAACGCCCAGCTTATGGAAGAAAAGCGCCCAACGATAACCGATGGGACGATAAAAATGGATGTCGATAAACTCTTCCGTGTCCAGCGACTTCAGAGAGGCTTCCAGATCGGGCGTAATTGTCTTTTTACTCATTGTGTGTGCTTGCGTTTGTACTCTTATGTGTTTGTCTCGAATAGCTGTTTGATGCGTTGGGCGATATAATACGCCGCCTCGTTGCGGCAAGGTGCGAAGCTGGGCCAGTCATTGAAGTCGATCAGGCGGATGGTGCCGTCTTCCGATACGATACAGTCGCCGCCATAGATATGGATGTCGAGTACTTCGGCTGCCCGGTTGCAGATCGAGATCAGTTCTTCGGCATGGAAACGGATACCTTTGGCCGTCCCGTTGATCTGCTCCAATCCGAATTTGCTATGGTGCATATTGGAGGGATAGAACCAGTAGAAGAAGTCGGTACCCGTCACACCGTAAAACTTCACCAGATCGCCCATCAGGTGTTCGTTGATCACAGCTGTTGGGATGCCGCGGATGGCATATTCTTTCAGGATGCCGGCTGCCTCTTCGGTATTGCGTACGTAAGTGACGTCTTCGCGATGGATGGCATGAAAGTCACCCCGCTTGATCCAGCAGTTGTCGAATCCGGCCTGTTCGAGCGCTTCAGTAGGGTCTTTGTCCGTATCGAGAATGATGCTGGCAGGGTGGGAGACGTGGTTGTCCATCAACAGGCGTGTCATTTTTTCGCGTGTGCAGTTCTCGATACCGAAGCCCGAATTGACTACGCGCTTGCCTCCCTTTTCCCATTGTTGCAGGGTGTGGATGGAATGCCAGTCGCGTACCATATTAAATATATAGTCTTCTTCCAACCGGTTCAGTTGGAGGTCGGACTCAATGTATTCGTTGACGATGTAACCGGCATCGCGCAGGTGCTTGGCAGTGAGCGAAAAGATGGCGGCGTCGTTCCCGATATGGTTGGGTGAGAACTGATTGCCCCGTCTGATGCCGGCTATGGGTTGTCTATTCATTGGTAGGTTATTTTGATTGTAAGAATGCTTCTGCTTTGGCGATATCTTCGGCATGGTCTACGTCGATGATCTTGGAGAAGGGGTAAGCGCGGAGCTGTAAACCTTCGGTGATCAGGGCGCGCTGGTAGTTACGCATGCGCGACATGCCATCGTGGATGGCTTTCTCCAACACGCTGATAGCCGGGCGTTTGAGACAGTAGATGCCGCCGGATATATACGTTGCCGTAGGGGTTACCTGGTCGGCGAAGCCCTGGATACCTAAATGCGTGTCTGTTTCCACATAGAGCGGTTTCTCGTCGTCGATGTAGTCGGTGACAGCCATCAGTCCGTCGATTTCTTCCGATTCGGTGAACGAGCGGATATAGCCGCCAAACTCTTCTTCGTGGAAGATGGTATCGACAGTGGTCAGGCAGAGGCTGCCGCTCTGCATGTCGCGGCTCAGTTCGTAAAAGCTGTGCATGGAGCTGGGAGTCGACTTCACCAGCAAGTGGAAAGGAACGGGGAGGGAGAGGCCGCGTAGGTGTTCCTGAACGGCTGTCATTTCTTCGTTCACGATGATCCGTATGGAAGAAGCACCGTTTTTCAGAAATACATTGATCAAACGATCTACCAGGGCCACGCCGTTCAGTGGTACCAATGGTTTCGGCCATTTCACTCCTTCCTGTGCGAGGCGGGAGCCTTCTCCGGCCGCAATAATTGCATAATCCATTCTCAAAAACCTTTATATATAAAGGAACTGTGTCAAGAACCTGTCTATGGCTCCTGACACAGTCCTTACTGTTTAGTCCATATAATCGATGGTCTGCTCACCGATGATGGTACGAAGCGTGTTCTTCAGACGAGTGTGCTGGATGAACAGGTCGTGTTCGGGAACTTCGTCTTCCTTGTGCATCGGACTCTTGAAGTAGAACGAGAGCCAGGATTGGATACCCCAGAAGCCACAACGCAGCGACAGGTCGGAAAACAACACCAGGTCGAGGCAAAGCGGAGCCGCCAGGATAGAGTCACGGCAGAGGAAATCCACCTTCAACTGCATCGGATAGCCCATCCAGCCGATGATGTCGATGTTGTCCCATCCTTCCTTGTTGTCTTTGCGCGGTGGGTAGTAGTTGATACGTACCTTGTGGTAAATATTGCCGTACAGCTCGGGATAGACGTCGGTTTGCAGGATGGTGTCGATTACCGACAGCTTGCTTACTTCCTTCGTCTTGAATGAACCCGGATCGTCCAGCACTTCGCCATCACGGTTACCGAGGATGTTGGTCGAGAACCAACCTTCGAGACCCAGCATACGTGTCTTGAGCATCGGTGCGAGGACGGTCTTCAACATCGTCTGACCCGTCTTGTAGTCCTTGCCGCAGATGGGCACTTGCATCTTTTCAGACAGTTCCCACATGGCCGGTGTGTCGACACAGAGGTTCGGTGCACCCATAATGAACGGGCAGCCTTCCGCGATGGCGGCATAGGCATAACACATGCTCGGGGCGATCACTTCTTCGTTGTTTTCCTTCATCGCCTTTTCGAAAGCAGCGAGGGATTTGTGCTCTTCCGAGAGGGGAATATAGACTTCCGTACTGGCCGCCCACATCACAACGACACGGTCACAACCGTTTATCGACTTGAAGCTGCGGATGTCTTCGCGTACCTGCTCCATCAACTCCCAACGTGTGGAAGCGCTTTTGACATGCGTACCGTGCAGGCGTTTGACGAAATTCTGGTCGAACACAGCCTTCATCGGGCGGATTGCTTCCAATTCTTCTTTCACACAGTCGATGTCTTCTTTTTTCAACACTTCAGCGTGCATGGAAGCTTCGTAGATATTCTCCTCAAAGATATCCCATCCGCCGAACACCATGTCGTCCAGTCCTGCCAAGGGCACTACATCCTTAATTTTGGGGAAGCGGTTCTCGTTGCGCTTGCCTAACCGGATGGTGGCTAACTGGGTCAGCGATCCGATCGGCGTAGCTTTCCCTTTCCGCACGGCTAATGTGCCGCAAATAAACGTTGAAGATACAGCACCTCCAACCCCAACTACCAGGACGCCAAGTTTGCCGTTGGCTTCCTTCACACTAATTTTTCCCATATTTTCACAAGTTCATAGAATAATGGGTACAAAATTAATTTAAATCGGGCACATAAACCATTTCACATCCTGATTATATTGGGCAAAATCAGGAATAAATACGTCCCGAATGAATAAAAAACCATATTTTCTTCCTACGTTTGCACGAACGTAACGGACTATGTTGAAGCTATCGCGAAAGATGAAAAGTGTTTTCAGATGTGTATTTGGAAGTTGTCTGGTCGGGCTGATGGGAAGCCTGCCGGGTGGTGTGTGCGCACAGATATCCGAAAAGGTGTATACCTCAGATTATCACATTCTTCCTGAAAAAGAGCGGCAACTGTCGGTCGAACTCGATAACATTAGTTTCTTTAAAAATAATGAATACGACAGCCAGGTGATGAAAGGTTATTCCCTGCCTGGCCTCTGGTTGCAGCCCAAGGCCGTATATTATCCATTGAAGACGATCAAGCTGGAATTGGGTGCGCATGCGCTGATTTATCATGGCGCTGTGAAATATCCGAGTATGGCCTATCAGGATATCGCTTACTGGAAAGGTGACCAATATCAATATGGTGTTCATATCCTGCCCTGGTTCCGTGCCCAGGCGGCGCTATCCGACCAGGTGAACATTGTCCTGGGAAATATCTATGGCGCCGCTAACCACCAGCTGATCGACCCTTTATATAGCCCGGAACTGAACCTGACCGCCGACCCGGAAACGGGACTTCAGGTGTTGGTAGATACCCGGGTACTCCACCTTGATAGTTGGGTGAACTGGCAGAGCTTTATCTACCGCACGGATACGCACCAGGAGGCCTTTACCTTCGGCCTATCTTCGCGGGTGAAGTTTAACGATCCGGAATCGAAATGGCACTTTTACCTCCCCTTCCAAGCGTTGGCACAGCACCGCGGAGGCGAGATCGATACACTGACTACCAATTCCGTCCAAACGTTGATGAATGGTGCTCTCGGGTTGGGTACGGTCTGGAATGTGAATGCCGGTCTACTGAAACGTGTGAGCCTCGAAGCTGATGTGGCTGGTTACTACCAGCAGGCCGGTAAGCTCTGGCCGTTGGATAATGGCTATGGTAACTACATCAACCTGACGGCCGATATCAGCAACTTTCGTTTGAAGGCATCCTATTGGGAATGCTACGACTTTATCTCCATGTTCGGCTCCCCCTTCTATGGCTCTGTTTCGACATCCAAGCCTGGCATGACATTCGATCAGCCGCAAATGGTTTACTTCGGCGCCGAATACGCCCGTACCTTTGGGAAAGGCTTCGCCATTGGCATTGATGTCGATGTCTACTATCGCTTGCCTTGCTCCGTTTACGATCCCACTGACGGCTGGCAACCGGCTGGCGCCGCTACTACCAGCTTCTCCGCCGGCATCTACCTCCGTGCCAACCCCTCCTTCCTGCTGAAGAAATTTTGATCTTTCTCTTTGGTATTTGTGGGGTGTGTGGCGTGTGTAATTTTTTGTCGGATGGGCCGTTTACTTTCTTTTTGGTAGCAAATGGGCTCGCTGGCTTATAGGGTAGGCTTCGGGAGGTTGCTAATTGGCGGTTAACGGTGAAAAAATACACAAATAGTCGCTTGTTATTTGGAGGGAAATGGCTATGTTTGTTCAGTCAACGCACAAGTTTATATGCAGTTACCTTAAAAACAGACAAACCATGAACAAAGTAAAGTCGCTGGACGACCTTCGAAAAATGCGTGAATCCGTACGAACAACCTTGGATATCCGTGAAAAAAGTAATAATCCCGAACAAATGGTGCGCGTGAAAATATCAATGGCCACTTGTGGTATCGCCACAGGAGCTAAAGAAATCATGACCTATTTCATTGAGGCGCTGGACCGTCAGAAGGTTGACGCCCTCGTGACGCAGACTGGCTGTATGGGTTATTGCTATGCCGAACCCACCGTGGAGATTACCCTTCCGGGAAAAGAACCGTTGGTATTTGGCTATGTTACCCGCTCGAAAGTGGATGAGCTAATCAGTAAATATATACAACAAGGTATCCTGTTGGATGATATCATGCCGATCACTTATTCGGTGGTAAATCCCGAGTAACCTTTAATACGACCATACATTTATGACAAAGTTTGAGAACTATATCCTCGTCTGTGGCGGAACGGGTTGCCGTGCCTCGCAGAGCGAACAGATTATCGACAGTCTCCAGAAAACCATCGAACAAAAAGGATTACAAGACAACACCCAGGTGATCCGTACCGGCTGCTTTGGCTTTTGCGAAAAAGGGCCGGTGGTGAAGATTGTCCCAGATAACACATTCTATGTGCAGGTACGCCCCGAAGATGCTGAAGAAATTGTGCAGGAACACTTGGTTAAAGGGCGTAAGGTGAGTCGTTTATTGTATATCAATCCCGAGACGCAGGAGCATGTGCCCGACTCCAAACACATCACGTTCTACAAGAAACAATTCCGCATTGCCCTACGCAACTGCGGGTTTATCAACCCGGAGAATATTGACGAATATATCGCCCGCGACGGCTACATGGCTTTAGGCAAAGCCTTGACAGAAATGACGCCTGAAGAGGTGACGCAAACCATTATCGATAGCGGCCTGCGCGGTCGTGGCGGTGGTGGATTCCCTACCGGTCTGAAGTGGAAGATTACCCGCCAGGCGGAAGGCGCGCAGAAGTACGTCGTTTGTAATGCCGACGAAGGCGACCCCGGTGCGTTTATGGATCGCTCCATCCTCGAAGGCGACCCGCATTCGGTGATCGAAGCCATGGCTATCAACGGCTACTGCACCGGCGCCGATAAAGGGCTGGTTTATATCCGTGCCGAGTATCCCCTGGCCGTCGAGCGCTTGAAAATCGCCATCCGCCAGGCGGAGGAATACGGTCTGTTAGGGGCAAACATCTTCGGCACTGACTTCTCTTTCACGATCGATATCCGATATGGAGCCGGAGCCTTTGTCTGTGGGGAAGAAACAGCCTTGATACATAGCATGGAAGGGCTGCGTGGTGAAGCAACACTTAAGCCTCCTTTCCCCAGTGAAAAGGGATATAAAGGCTGCCCTACAAATGTAAACAACGTCGAAACATATGCAAATATACCCGTTATCTTGCTGAAGGGAGCCGAGTGGTTTAGCAGCATCGGAACGGAGCGGAGCAAAGGCACGAAGGTGTTTGCTTTGGCTGGAAAAGTCAACAACGTCGGGCTGATCGAAGTGCCGATGGGTACTACCCTCCGGGAAGTGATCTTCGGTATCGGTGGTGGCATCAAGGATGGTAAGAAGTTTAAGGCCGTACAGACGGGAGGCCCTTCGGGCGGTTGTCTGACGGAAAAGCACCTCGACTTGCCGATCGACTACGACAACCTTCTCTCGGCCGGTTCGATGATGGGATCGGGCGGTATGATCGTCATGGACGAAGACGACTGCATGGTGGCGATGGCTAAGTTTTACCTCGAATTTACGGTTGAAGAGTCTTGTGGCAAATGTTCCCCCTGCCGCATCGGCAACAAGCGCCTATGCGAAATACTTGATAAAATCACGAAAGGAAAGGGGACGATGGACGATCTCGATAACCTCCGCAGCCTCGGCTCTGTGATCAAAGACACGGCGCTTTGCGGTCTGGGGCAGACTTCGCCCAACCCGGTAGTCTCTACGCTGGATAACTTCCGTGATGAGTACGTCGCCCATATCCGCGATCATAAATGTACTGCCGGGCAGTGCAAGGCATTGCTGGCCTACTGCATCGATCCGCATCTCTGTACCGGCTGTACGCTGTGTACACGCAACTGTCCGGTCAACGCCATCAGTGGCGAACGGAAGAAGCCGCATATCATCGACTATATGAAGTGTATTAAATGTGGTATTTGTTTGGAAAAGTGTAAGTTCCGTGCCATATCCGTACAATAAGTTTATCCACTAATACCCATTAATCCGTATACATACAGTTTATATTATGGAAGAAATAATCAGACTACAAATAGATAATCACCAGGTGGAAGTACCGAAAGGAACCACCATCCTCGAAGCCGCTAAACTTATTGGTGTGGAGATTCCTTCGCTCTGTTATATGAATATGAAGGACCTGTGTATTACCAACCTGCCCGCTTCCTGCCGCATTTGTGTGGTAGAGATCGAAGGACGCCGCAATCTGGCTCCTTCGTGCGCCACCCGTTGCGAAGAAGGTATGAAGGTGAAGACCAGCAGCCTGCGTGTACTGAATGCCCGCCGGGTCGTACTCGAACTCATCCTGTCCGACCACCCGACCGACTGTCTGATTTGTGGCAAGTCGGGTAGCTGCGACCTGCAGAGGCTTGCTGCCCGGCTGAAGATACGCGAAGTGTCTTTCCAGGGCGAACAGAGCCAGTTTGCCGTTGAGGCTTCGCCTTCGATCATGCGCGACATGAAGAAATGTATTTACTGCCGCCGCTGCGAGATGATGTGTAATGATGTGCAGACTGTTGGTGCGCTGGGTGCTGTCAACCGTGGCTTCTCTTCTACCATAGCCCCGGCCTTCAATCAGTCGCTTCGCGAATCGGAATGTACTTATTGCGGACAGTGCGTCGCTGTTTGTCCTGTCGGCGCTTTGACGGAACGCGACCATACGAACCGTCTGATCCGCGACCTGGCCGATCCCGAAAAGACCGTGATCGTGCAAACCGCCCCCGCCGTACGTGCCGCCCTGGGCGAAGAATTCGGTTTCCCTCCGGGTATCTCTGTAACCGGTAAAATGGTGAGTGCCTTGCGTGAACTTGGATTTGATAAAGTATTTGATACGGATTTTGCCGCCGATCTCACCATTATGGAAGAGGGGACTGAGTTACTCGATCGTCTCACCCGTTTCCTACAAGGTGATAAGGATGTCTGCCTGCCGATTCTTACCTCTTGCTGTCCGGCGTGGGTGAACTTCTTCGAACACTATTTCTCGGATATGCTCGATATCCCCTCCACGGCACGTTCGCCGCAGCAGATGTTCGGGTCAATTGCCAAGAACTACTGGGCGGAGAAAATGGGTATCCCGCGCGAGAAACTGATCGTCGTCTCCATCATGCCCTGTCTGGCGAAGAAATACGAATGTGCCCGTGAAGAGTTTGCCGAAAACGGCGACCCGGACGTGAATTACTCCATCTCTACCCGGGAGTTGGCCAGCCTGATCAAACGGGCGAATATGGACTTCAGCAGCCTCAAAGACGGTGAGTTCGATGCCCCGTTGGGCGAATCGACCGGAGCCGGTGTGATCTTCGGCGCCTCCGGAGGTGTGATGGAAGCCGCCTTGCGTACAGCCTACGAACTATATACCGGAACAACACTGACGCAAGTCGACTTCAAGGAAGTACGCGGGCTGAAAGGCATCAAGCGGGCATCTGTTGATCTGAACGGCTTCGAGTTGAAGATCGGTATCGCCCACGGCCTCGGCAATGCACGTCGCCTGCTGGAAGATATCCGCGAAGGGAAATCGGAGTTCCATGCCATCGAGATCATGGCCTGTCCCGGCGGATGCGTCGGCGGCGCCGGTCAGCCGCTCCACCATGGTAACTCCATCCTGTTAAAGGCGCGTGCTAACGCTTTATATCAGGAAGATTACAATAAGCCCCTGCGTAAATCGCACGAAAATCCCTACATCATCCAACTGTATGAAGAGTATCTGGGGAAACCGATGAGCGAAAAGTCGCATCATCTCCTGCACACGCATTATTTCAATAAGTCGGAAAACTTAAAATCAGACGAACAATGATCGACGTAAAATTATCCCAACATAAGACCGAACAGATCGAAGCCATCTGTGCTGAATACGGAAACCGGGCGGACGAACTGATTAATATCCTCCATAAAACGCAGACACTGTTCGGCTACCTGCCTCCGGAGGTACAGAAGGTGGTCGCCCGCAGCCTGCATATCCCTGTTTCGAAAGTGTATGGCGTGGTCACGTTCTATTCCTACTTCACCATGCTCCCGAAGGGGAAGTATCCCATCTCCATCTGTATGGGGACAGCCTGTTATGTGCGTGGCGCCGAGAAGGTGCTTGACGAGTTCCGCCACCAGTTGAATATCAATGTGGGAGAGACTACGACCGACGGTCTCTTCTCTCTCAATAGTCTCCGTTGCGTAGGCGCTTGCGGATTAGCGCCGGTGGCTATGATCGGCGACAAGGTGTATGGACGTGTCACCCCCGAGAAGGTGAAAGATATCCTTGAAGAGTATTATCAATTGGAGGCGCGTTAAAATTTATTCCGTATCAACGGTTTCATTCATAATAAAAAGGCTACATTTGTGCGGGCTGCACGGATGTAGCCGTTTTATCTATAACTACACAACGGAAATGAAACAAATATTGGTCGCCGGTGGCGCAGGATTTATCGGTTCGCATCTCTGTGAACGTTTGTTGAATGAAGGACACGACGTGATCTGTCTGGATAATTACTTCACCGGTTCAAAACAGAATATTCTCCATTTAATAGGCAATCCCCATTTCGAATTGGTTCGCCACGATGTGACTATGCCGTATATGGCTGAGGTGGATGAGATCTATAACCTTGCCTGTCCTGCCTCTCCGGTTTATTATCAGATTGACCCGATACAGACAGTCAAGACCTCGGTGATGGGTGCCATTAATATGCTTGGGCTGGCACAGCGGGTGAATGCGAAGGTGTTGCAGGCCTCTACCAGCGAGGTGTATGGCGACCCGATCGTGCATCCGCAGGTGGAGAACTACTGGGGAAATGTGAATCCGGTCGGTTTGCGCTCGTGCTACGACGAAGGTAAGCGTTGTGCCGAAACGCTGTTCATGGACTACCACCGTCAGAATAAGGTCAAGATTAAAGTCATCCGTATCTTTAATACCTACGGACCGAAGATGTCGGTCAATGATGGGCGTGTGATCTCCAATTATATTATCCAGGCGCTGCAAGGCAAGGACATCACTGTCTATGGCGATGGTACCCAGACACGCAGCTTCCAGTATGTCGACGACCTGGTCGAAGGCATGACCCGCATGATGGCTACGGGCGACGACTTTACCGGTCCGGTCAATATCGGTAACCCGAATGAGTTTACCATGCTCGAACTGGCCGAACGCGTGATCCGGCTGACAGGATCTTCGTCGAAGATCGTCTTCTGTCCGCTTCCCGCCGACGACCCTAAACAACGCCAGCCGAATATCTCCCTGGCCTACGAAAAACTGAACGGCTGGCAACCCAATATCCAATTGGAAGAAGGGTTGAAGCGTACGATCGCCTACTTCCAAACACTTTAATCCCCATCCGCCGCCATGGCTACGATCTTATTGGTAGAAGACGAAGCGAACATTGCCTCCTTTATCGAGCGGGGTTTGCAGGAGTTTGGCTACGAGGTACGTGTAGCGGCTGACGGTGATACTGCCTGGGGGTGTATCTGTCAGGAAAACTTCCATCTGCTGATCCTCGATGTGATGGTGCCCGGTATCGACGGGCTGACACTCTGCCGCCGCTTCCGCGAGAAGCAGGGTTACCAGGTACCTGTTATTATGCTCACTGCCCTGGGGACGACCGATGATATCGTCCGCGGACTCGAAGTCGGTGCCGACGACTACCTCGTCAAGCCCTTCCGCTTTGTCGAACTCGAAGCCCGGATACGCGCCCTGCTGCGCCGTGCCGGTGTAGAGATGGCGGCCGTGCCGGAGACGTTGCTGCAATGTAGCGACCTCTCGCTCGATCCAGCCAGCCGTCGTGCTACCCGCAAAGGAAAGGTGATCAACCTCACCATCAAGGAATACCGCTTGCTCGAATGTCTGCTAAAGCATAAAGGTACGGCCGTCAGTCGTGAAGACCTGCTTCGTTACGTCTGGGAAGAGAAAGAATTCGACCGCACGAATGTGGTCGATGTCTATGTCAATTATGTACGTGGGAAGATAGATAAAGGCTTCTCCCGCAAACTGATCCATACCGTGTCGGGCATCGGCTATCTGATCGACGCATGAAGCCGGGTACCAAAATAGCGTTCATTTATACTTCCTTCACGGTGGGTATCATTACGTTGGTTGCTATGGTAATGTTTGTGATCGCTTCTTCTTATATCAGTCGAACACTGGCTGCTGTGACGGTTGAAGGAGAGGGATTCTCGTCCGGTCGTCTGATCGGATGGCTTGGACTACTCTTGGTTGGACTGGTGGCTGTAAGCGCTGTGTTTGTCTATTGGGTCGGACGGCGGTACGCCCGGCGGATGATCAATCGCATCGATACGGCTTATCATAGTGAGAAGACCTTTATCAGCAATGCCTCTCACGAACTGAACAATCCCCTGACTGCTATTCAGGGCGAGTGCGAGATCACGCTCCTGAAAGAACGCTCGCCGATGGAATACCAACTGGCCTTGCAGCGTATCGCTTCCGAAACGAAGCGTATCATCCAGTTGATGAAAAGTCTTCTCTTCCTTTCGCATGACGACGAAGAACTCCTGAAGAACGGGTTGGAACCTGTCTTCCTGGCCGAATTTCTGATGAAGTTTGTTCAGAACCGTGTTACCTTCTCGCCTGATAACTTTGCCTTTGTGGTCGAGATCAATCCGGCACTACTGAAGATGGCGATCGAGAATATCCTACACAACGCCCTTAAATACTCGCCCGAAGACAAGCCTGTCGAGATGCGTCTTAAAGGCCATGTCCTGGAGATTCGCGACTATGGCATCGGTATTGCGCCCGACGATCTGCGGCAGATTGCACAACCTTTCTTCCGTGCCGGTAATGCCCGTGGCTACGTAGGGCATGGCATTGGGCTGAGCTTGTCGATCCGTATCCTCAATACTTATGGTGCCAAAGTGACCATCACGTCCGAACTGGATAAAGGAACCTCTATTCTGATCGATTTCGTCTGAACAGGTAAGTCCCTGTCCTAATTGATTTGACCTGTATAAACCATTTCTGTTCCGAATGATTTTATCTGAATAAACAACCGGTGTTCAGTCGGTTAAACAATTTCATAGTCGATGTGGTTATATATATGACGCAACCAGAACGGTTGCCTCCAAAGAAAGTATTATACATTCTTGCCATTATATATCACTGATTTATTATATTTTTGGCCATTATTCGATGTGAATCGAGTGATGGCTTTCTTAATTTAATGAGTATAATGATGACAAACAGATTGGAACACACCGGCTTGGTATTGGAAGGAGGAGGAATGCGTGCCATCTTCACGGTAGGCGTACTCGATTGTTTTATGGATCACCAGTTGTGGTTTCCCTATACGATAGGGGTGTCTGCTGGTGTAAGCAACGGGCTGTCGTATATCTCTCGCCAGCGTGGGCGTTCGCGCTATTCTAATATCGACCTCTTGAAGAAGCATAATTATATTGGTTTCTCCCATTTCCTCCGCGGGAAGGGGTATATCAATATGGACTTCTTGTTTTATGAGTATCCTGATAAGTATTATCCGTTCGACTATGATACCTGTTTCGCCTCTCCCGGACGCTTTGTAATGGTGACGAGCAACTGTTTGACAGGCGAGCCGAACTATTTCGAGGAGAAGAGCAATCCTGACAGGCTGTTGGCCATCTGCAAGGCTTCCTGTTCGCTGCCGGTGATGTGTCCGCTGGCGTTTGTCGACGGTATACCGATGGTTGACGGTGGTGTATGCGATGCCATTCCTATCCGCCATGCGATCGAAGATGGTTATGAGCGGAACGTCATCATCCTCACCCGCAACAAAGGCTATCGGAAGAAAGACAAGGACTTCTACCTGCCCGGTTTTATCTATCGCCAGTATCCGGCCATCCGCGAGCAGCTCCGCCTGCGCTATAAGCACTACAACGAAGTGCTCGACTACATTGATTGTCTCGAAGAAGAAGGTAAAGTCCTCGTCATCCGTCCCGAATCCCCCATCCAGGTCGGCCGTACTGAGCGCAATACCAACAAACTCACCGCCCTCTATGACGAAGGATACGCCCTTGCCGAACACTTCATCATCAAGCATAGGTAAGAGGAGATACGTTCAGGTTTAATGGGTTGAGCTTTGATGGATTAACTTGGGAGCAAAAAAAGAGGACCTCCGTAGTGGGGTGTCCTCTCTTTAGATACTATGAATAAGTAAGGGTTAGTGTACAAAATTTGGATTAGGCGATTCATACCAGTTTTTGGCTTCTCTGCCATTCGATTCTACCCATGTGTTATAGGACGGGTAGGCTATATCAATTTTTATTGATTCGTTGATGATGGAAAAGTCGAATTTGGGAATATCCAGTGAGAACGGGTATTTCATCGCTGTGACATAGTATATGCCTTTATCGGGATTTGATTTGTCGTCACTGGTTCCTAATTCGGAACGATTAGCCAGATCTGTCGGCAAGTGGTTAATCAGGTGGACTTCGCTGCGTGGGCTCTCTTTTCGGTCTGAATGAACGATAATAAACGGATTATAGGGAGGAACGAGGTTTGAGATACTTCCTGCTACAAACTCCGTAGTGATACTGATCGGTTCATTTTTAATGATGGTATGCATATTGTCGATCAGGATGTATGTTTGCTTGCTTTGGTCCGGTTCGGAAGATTGTCCTTGCATAAGTTCGGATGCAGGCTGGGCACCGTAGTTGATTTCGGTATGTTTTACCTGTCCAGAGCCGTATTGATAGCCGAAGCCATTGATAAAATGGGCACCGTTCCATACCGGAGTGAATACATCTTCTACTTTGGTGATGGAATTGCTCTTGTCTCTATATACCCTGGAATGGTAGCTGACCATGAGATCGTTCATGTCATAATCTCCCTGACTGGGCCACAGGTCTTCAAAGAGGAGCATACCTTCATACGCACTTTTGGCTAATGGTTGTTCGGTGGGGGTAGTGTCCTCGGGGGTTGTATCTTCGAGTTCGGGCATATCGTCGGTGCTGATCGCCTTGGGTTGCTCAACAAATATATTCAGCAAGGCGTCGTTGAAGTCTTTATCCCAACTGGGGTAATCTTCAAAGCCGAGAGCGATCATTTGCAGGGTGTTGGGCTCAAATAAGGCTACAGTGCGTTGGCCCTGTGTGCCATGGCTTTTGCTTACGTCGTTCAGCCCGTTTGTGGAGAAGACCAGTTCGCGGGGAACACTTATGCCAGAGATCACCGTATTGCCTGTTGAATGGATATGTCCGCTTTCGAAACCGTTGATGGCCATGAAGAAGCCTATGCTATATCCGGCAGGAAAGGTTTCCGTCAGGCCATTTGCTCCGGGGAACATCAGTCTGACCTGGTTGCCGGTACTTACGGGGCTGGTTTTACTGACATGGGGGAAGGTGATATAATAGGCATTGATATCTGACGGCTTTGTGGGCTTTTCGCTTGTTTTGTACACATAGTAACCGATGGTGCTTTTAAAATCAGCCATGGTGCGGATCACAGACATCGACACACGGGTATCTTTAATAAAATGCAGGTCCATATCCGTTTTCTTTCCATTTTGGGCGACAAAGAATTCTGGATGCCTTTTCCAGATATCCTCCGTTGCATTATTATCAGAGACGCTGGCGAACATCGCATTCATATCATTAAAGAAAGATTCGGAAAACTGTTTGTTTTCTGCCATTAAGTAATCGGGCAGTCCGGTATTGGTCCAATTCCCGAATGCATGCCAATTGCTGCCGGGTAGCTGCCAGCTATTGGCGGCTTTGGTTGTCGTCGTTTTTTGTAAGTCGGCCAGATAGGTTTTCTGGTCAAACACCAATTGTTTGTTTTCGATAGTCAGTTTCACCAGATCTACTGCGCCGATCGAATGGCATACCAGATATACTTCGGTTAGTGCGTCGGGGAGGATGATTTCTCCCTGGTATCGTCCGTCCTTGTCGGTCCAGGCGCTATAAACCGGTTCAACGCTGGTTTTGGGTTTGCGGTTGCCCAGGGCGTCGTATATATAAGGTACTTCTTTATATAGCTCGAAGATAACCTGATAGTTTCCACCTTCCAGCAGGCTGCTGAAGCCGTAGTCGATGTTCACGCTGATTTCTTTCTTCAATGAGAAGTCGAAATGGGTTTCTTCTTCAGTCGGTTCGGGTTCCGGCTTTTCTATACTGATATCTTTTTCAATACAGCTTTGGAAAGTTGCGAAAGAAAAGAAACAAAGGGCCAGTGCCGTTTTCAGATTCATTACATGGGTCATCTTATGAGACATATTAATTTAGACATAAACAGATTTGCGCCTCCTAAACAAATCAGGTGTCAGTTTTGTTCAGTCAATGCGTTTATAATATTATCTTTGCACGATCGAAGAAACTGATTAAGACTAATATAATATGTATAGAACAAGAACTTGCGGCAACCTGCGTCTGGCTGACGAGGGGCTGGTGGTGAAACTGGCGGGATGGGTACATCGTACGCGTAAGATGGGTGGAATGACATTTGTCGATTTGCGCGACCGTTATGGCATCACCCAGTTGGTGTTTAACCAGGATACGGATGCTGCACTGTGTGAGAAGGCCAATAAGTTGGGACGCGAATTCGTGATACAGGTCAGAGGTACGGTGCGCGAACGTTCGAGTAAGAATATGAATATTCCCACGGGAGAGATCGAACTGATTGTGTCCGAACTGAACATCCTGAATGCAGCCGTGACGCCACCGTTCACCATCGAAGATGAGACGGACGGGGGAGATGATATCCGCATGAAATACCGCTTCCTGGATTTGCGTCGTAATGTAGTACGTGCCAACCTGGAGCTGCGCCATAAGATGACGATCGAAGTTCGTCATTACCTCGACAAACAAGGTTTCCTCGAAGTGGAAACGCCGGTACTGGTGAAGTCGACGCCTGAAGGCGCCCGCGACTTTGTAGTGCCCTCGCGTATGAATCCGGGACAGTTCTATGCGTTGCCTCAATCACCGCAGACATTGAAACAGTTGTTGATGGTGTCAGGCTTCGACCGTTACTTCCAGATCGTGAAATGCTTCCGTGACGAAGACCTGCGTGCCGACCGTCAGCCGGAATTTACACAGATCGACTGCGAAATGAGCTTCGTTGAGCAGGAAGATATCCTGGAATTGTTTGAAGGCATGTCGAAACACCTGTTTAAGTCTATTCGTGGCATTACGATCAAGGAACCGTTTGTCCGGATGCCCTATTCGGACGCGATGAAATATTATGGTTCGGATAAGCCGGATATCCGCTTCGGGATGAAGTTTGTCGAGTTGATGAATGTGCTGCAGGGACATGGTTTCTCGGTGTTCGATAGCGCTGCGTATGTGGGCGGTATCTGTGCTGAAGGGGCAGCGTCATATACCCGTAAGCAGTTGGATCAACTGACAGAATATGTGAAACGTCCGCAGATTGGCGCTAAAGGGCTTGTCTATGCCCGCGTGGAAGATGATGGCACGGTGAGGTCGAGTGTGGATAAGTTCTATACCCAGGAAGTGCTCCAACAGATGAAGGAAGCGTTTGGTGCCAAGCCGGGCGATTTGATCCTGATTTTGTCGGGCGACAACGTGGCAAAGACACAAAAGCAACTCTGCGAACTGCGCCTTGAGATGGGTAGCCAGCTTGGGTTGCGTGATAAGAATACATTCGCCTGCCTGTGGGTAGTCGATTTCCCGCTTTTTGAATGGAGTGAAGAAGATCAGCGTTTCTACGCGATGCACCATCCGTTCACCTCGCCCAAACCGGAGGATATCGATCTGCTCGATACCGATACCGGCGCCGTTCGTGCCAACGCGTACGATATGGTGATCAATGGTGTGGAAGTAGGCGGTGGTTCGATACGTATCCATGACAGTGAATTGCAGCAAAAGATGTTTAAGCTGCTCGGCTTTACGGAAGAGAAAGCACAGGAACAGTTCGGCTTCCTGATGAACGCGTTCAAGTATGGCGCACCTCCTCACGGTGGATTGGCGTATGGCTTGGATCGTTGGGTGTCGCTGTTTGCCGGATTGGATTCGATCCGCGACTGTATCGCCTTCCCGAAGAACAACTCCGGACGCGATGTCATGCTCGACGCTCCGGCGGAAATCGACGATGCACAGTTGAAAGAACTTTGCTTGAGGGTGAAACGGGAAGAGTAATCAGTAACCATTTATAGTATGGTAAAGATCAAGGATATTATCCGGGAGATAGAGCAGTTTGCTCCCCGGCCGTTACAGGAGGAATGGGACAATGCCGGCGTACAGGTGGGTGATGCCAGCCAGCTTGCTACGGGAGCCTTGCTTTGCCTTGATGTGACGGAAGAGGTGGTGGAAGAGGCGATTGAACGGGAATGTAACCTGATCATTTCGCATCATCCGCTGGCGTTCAAACCGTTTAAGTCGCTGACCGGTGCTACGTATATCGAGCGTTGTATGATGAAGGCCTGTCGGCATGATCTGGTGATCTATGCCGCGCATACCAACCTCGACAATGCGCCGGGCGGGGTGAACCATCAGTTGGCCGAATTGCTCGGTTTGCAGAATGTACGCGTGTTGAGTCCACAGAAAGATGCGTTGCTGAAGCTGGTCACCTTTGTGCCGACGGCCTATGCCGACCTGGTGCGGAATGCGCTGTTCAATGCCGGCGCCGGAAGTATCGGTAACTATGACTCGTGCAGTTATACTATTTACGGCGAGGGTACCTATCGTGCTGGGGAGGGGGCACACCCGTTCCGCGGTGAAATAGGGGAGATGCATACCGAAGAGGAGGTACGGGTGGAAACCATCCTGCCAGCCTACCGGAAAGCGGCCGTTACCCGTGCCTTGTTGTCGGTGCATCCGTATGAGGAGCCGGCTTTCGATTTCTATCCGTTGAAGAATACCTGGGACCAGGTGGGCTCGGGTGTCGTAGGCGAATTGCCGGCGAGTGAAGACGAATTTATGTTCCTCCAACGGGTGAAAGAACAGTTGGATGTGTCGTGTGTAAAGCACTCGGCGCTGACGGGCAAACAGATACGCGAAGTAGCCCTCTGTGGCGGAAACGGAGCGTTCCTGATCCGGGAAGCCATTGCCTACGGGGCAGATGCGTTTATCACCGGCGAGGCGAAATACAACGACTTCTACGATGTGGAAGATCGCATCCTGCTGGCTGTTATCGGGCATTATGAGTCGGAAGTATGTACAAAAGATATCTTTTATAAGATAATATCCGAAAAATTCCCTACCTTTGCGGTGCATTTTTCGAATGTAAATTCAAACCCGGTAAAATATTTATAGAATGGCTAAAGAAAAAGCGTCAGT